>CAZLRF010000016.1:0-2152 GCA_964561785.1 uncultured Acidobacteriota bacterium
CTGTGCGTCCTGCTCGTCGTCCTGACGCTCGGCATCGGGTTGCTCGTCGTGTGGCTGCCCCTCGCCGCCGTCACGGTCTGGTTCGTGTACCGCGTCGTGCGCGGATGGGTGAACCTGGCCGGGTGCCGGCCGATGTACTCGTAGTTCGACGGCTCGACTCGCGGCGACGCTCCTCCGCCTCCAGGGCGACGTGAAGGCCGAGGCGCTCGGGATCGACCGCTCGACGCCCTACGCGACGCCCTACGAGAAGATCAAGCGTTACGGCATCCCGCAGGAGAGGCGGCGGGCCCTCAGGGCCGATACCCGGGGGGCTTCAGGACCTCCCGGGTCTCGTCGGCGATCGGCGCGAAGCCCTCCTCGGCTCCGGAGGCCACGAGCGCGACGGAGACGCCCGAGGCCGGTCTCCTGGTCCTCCCGCTCAGCGGCCCTCGTCTCCCGCGAGCCAGCGGTGCACCGCCCCCGCCAGCCCCGCCCCGACGATCGGCGCCACCCAGAAGAGCCAGAGCTGGGCGAGCGCCCACCCGCCGACGAAGAGGGCCGGCGCGGTGCTGCGGGCCGGGTTCACGGAGGTGTTCGTGACCGGGATGCCCACGAGGTGGATGAGGGTGAGGGCGAGGCCGATCGCGAGCGGGGCGAAGCCGGCGGGCGCGCGCCTGTCCGTGGCGCCGAGGATCACGAGGAGGAAGAAGAACGTGAGAGCGACCTCGGCGACGAAGCCCGCGCCGAGCGAGTAGCCGCCCGGCGAGTGGTCGCCGTAGCCGTTCGCGGCGAAGCCGCTGCCGACGAGGTCGAACCCGGCCTTGCCGGAGGCGATCAGCGAGAGGAGGAACGCGCCGAGGAGGGCGCCCGCGACCTGCGCTGCCCAGTAGGGCAGGATCTCGCCCGACTTGAAGCGGCCGCCGGCCCACAGGCCCACCGTGACCGCCGGGTTGAAGTGCCCGCCGGAGACGTGGCCGACCGCGTAGGCCATCGTCAGCACCGTGAGGCCGAAGGCGAGCGACACCCCGACGAAGCCGATGCCGAGCCCGGGAAACGCCGCCGCCAGCACCGCGCTGCCGCACCCGCCGAACACGAGCCAGGCCGTACCCAGGAACTCCGCGCCCAGTCTGCGTGACATCACGTACCCTCCTTCCGCTCGATGGCGTCCACACGCTCGATGAGAGAACCAGCGCGGAGTGTGCAACGTCGTCCCGGGGTTGTCCAGCCCGCCCGGAGGGCCGGAGCCCGAACCCGGGCCGGCCCCGCGACGAGATCCCGACACCGCGGCCGCGGGTCAGCGTGCGGGGGTGCGGGCGGCCGGGATGGCGGTCGGGGCCGGGGTCGCCATCGCGTCCACGAGCGGCTCGCCCGACGCGCCGCTGGGCGTCTCCACGTCGAGAATCGTGCTGAGCGTCGGCGCGAGGTCGTTCAGGGTCACCGGCCGGTGGTAGCGGCCCTTCTTGATCCACGGGCCCATGAGGACGAGCGGGATGTGCGTGTCGTACGAGAACGGGGTGCCGTGGGTCGTCCCCGAGCTCGAGCCCATCCAGTACGGCTCGAGGAGGACCGTGACGTCGCCCGAGCGCTCGCGGTCGAAGGAGAGGAGCACGCGGCGCGACCAGGGGTCGCCCGGCACGCGGCCCTCGACGAGCTGGCTCCTCGTGTAGGTGCGCCAGACCGGCTCCAGGGTCTCGATCGCGGACGCCGCGCGGCTCTCGACCTCCGCGGGGTCGATGCCCTTCTCGGCCAGGAGGGCCCGGTTCAGATAGAGGTCGGTCCCCGCGCGGCCCTCGAGCCAGGCGCCGGCGCCGTAGGCCTTCTCGAGGGCGGCGCCCACCGCCTTCTCGAGCTCGGCCCGCGCGAAGCGGCCCCCCGGCATCTTCCACGCCGTCATCTGCTCGGGGACGGGGGCGACGCCGTGGTCGGCGGTGAGGACGACGAGCGTCCGCGAGAGGCCGACCGTGCGGTCGACCGCGGCGAGAAGCCGCTCGAGGGCGGCGTCGGTGCGGATCGTGACGTCGCGGACCTCGGCCGAGTGCGGCCCCTTGCCGTGCCCCACCGCGTCGTTGCAGGAGAAGCTCAGGGCGAGGACGTCCGTCTCGCCCGCGCGCTGGCCCAGCCTCTCCCCCTCGAGGGCGGCCTCGGCCAGCGAGGCGAGCAGGTCGTTTCCGAA
>CAZLRF010000016.1:2252-4783 GCA_964561785.1 uncultured Acidobacteriota bacterium
GCCCTCGCGCCCCCCCAGGAGCCTCGTCGCGGGGTCCTCGACGCTCGTGACGTTGCGCTTCAGGGAGCGATCGTACCAGTCGTTGCCGACGATCCCGCTGATCGCGGGGGGGGCCCCGGTGAGCATCGCCATGTGCCCCACCGCGGTGACCGAGGGGTAGTGGTCGAGGTGGGCGTTCGTGAAGACGGCGCCGCCCTGCATCAGGCGCCGGAAGCCGCCGGTGAAGCCGTCCGCGAAGCGCGGCAGGTAGTCGTAGCGCATCTGGTCGACGGCGACGAGCAGGACGAGGCGGGGGGCCTCCGGCGGAGCCGCGAGAGCGGGTCCGGCCGAAAGGACGAGGAGCGCTCCGAGGCGGAGGAGAGACGAGTTGCGCATCATCCTGGCAGTCTACGACGGACCGACCCCGGGCGGTGACGCCGTCGCCTTCGGTGGATGGCGGGGGTGGATCGAGAGCGCGATCGCGCGGGCCGTTCTCCGCGGGAGCCTCGCGGAGGCGGTACAATGAGCGCCTCGGAAGGAGAAGCCCGCGTGAAGAGAACCGCCGCCGCCTGCTGCGCCCTCGTCCTCGCCGCCTCGCTCGCTCACGCCGGGGCCACGACCTACGGCAAGCCCCTCACGGTCAAGGAGACGACGAAGGTCTCCGACATCCTCGCGAACCCCGAGCGGTACGACGGGAAGCGGGTGAAGGTCGAGGGCGCCGTCGTCGACGTGTGCCAGATGCGCGGCTGCTGGATCAAGATCGCCGGCGACAAGGACTTCGAGAGCCTCACGTTCAAGGTGGACGACGGCGTCATCACGTTCCCGATGAGCGCCCGCGGCAAGACGGCGCTCGTCGAGGGGATCGTCTCGGTCACCGTCCAGAGCGTCGAGGAGCAGAAGAAGCACGGCGAGCACATGGCGAAGGAGCAGGGCAAGACCTTCGACCCGACGAGCGTCACGGGCCCGAAGACCGTCATTCTGTTGAAGGGCGAGGGGGCCGAGATCCGGTGAGCCCGGCCTCCGTCCCGGCCCGGGGCGGCCGCGTCAACGGCGAGCGGCCTGTTCGTGCTGAAGGGGAAGACGGGGATCACGGGCCGGGGAGCCTGGTCGTGCCGCGCTGACCTCGGGGGACAAGGATGGCTGCACCCAGCCTGCTCGCGCTGCTCGACGACATCACGACGATCCTCGACGACGTGGCCTTGCTCACCAAGGTCGCGGCGCGCAAGAGCGCCGCCGTGGCCGACGACGTGGCCGTCCTCACCAAGGTCGCCACGAAGAAGACCGCGGGCGTCCTCGGCGACGACCTCGCGCTCAACGCCGAGCAGGTGACCGGGGTCCGGGCCGACCGCGAGCTGAGCGTCGTGTGGGGCGTCTTCAAGGGGTCGCTCGTCAACAAGGCGATCCTCGTGCCGGCGGCGCTCGCGATCAGCGCCGTCGCGCCCTGGGCGGTCGTGCCCCTCCTGATGGTCGGGGGCGCCTTCCTCTGCTACGAGGGGTTCGAGAAGGTCGCCCACAAGCTGCTCCACTCCGCCGGCGAGGACGAGGGCCACCGCGCGGAGCTCGCGAAGGCGCTCCTCGACCCGAACGCGGACCTCGCCGCCCTCGAGCGGGACAAGGTGAAGGGTGCGGTGCGGACCGACTTCGTCCTGTCCGCCGAGATCATCGTGATCGCGCTCGGCACCGTCTCCACGGCGCCGTTCGTGACCCGCCTGGGCGTGCTGGTCGGGATCGCCCTCGTGATGACGCTCGGCGTCTACGGCCTCGTGGCCGCGATCGTGAAGCTCGACGACGCCGGCCTCGCCCTCAGCCGCCGGACGGGCGCCTCCGCCTTCGCGCGGCTCCAGCGCTGGCTCGGCGCCTTCGTCCTCGGCGCGGCGCCCTGGCTCATGCGCCTGCTGTCGATCGCGGGCACGGCGGCGATGTTCCTGGTGGGAGGCGGCATCCTCGCCCACGGCATCCCCGCCGTCCACCACTGGACCGAGGGCCTCGCCTCGGGCGGCGGGCTCGCCGGCAGCCTCGGGCCCGTTCTCGTGAACGCGGCCCTCGGGGTCGCGGCGGGCGGCGCCCTGACGGGGCTCGCCGCGCTCGGCGCGCGGCTGCGCCCGCGCGATCGCGCGAGCGTCCGCTAGAATGACTCGTCGTTCATCGATGCGAGGGATTTCATGTCCACCCTGATCGTGACCTTCCCGGGCGGCAAGCGGGTCGACTCCGAGTACCACGGCTTCACCATCCGGACCGACCAGCCGCCCCAGGCGGGCGGCGAGGGGTCCGCCCCGCAGCCCTTCGACCTGTTCCTGGCCTCGATCGCGACCTGCGCGGGGATCTACGTCAAGGGCTACTGCGACACCCGCGAGATCCCCACCGCCGGGCTGGGGCTCGAGATGCACGTCGAGCGCGACGAGTCGCGCCGCGTGGCGAAGCTCGTCATCGAGATCCGGCTCCCCGAGGGCTTCCCGGAGAAGCACCGGGAGGGGGTCGTGCGTTCCGCCGAGCTGTGCTCGGTCAAGAAGCACATCTTCAACCCGCCGACGTTCGAGATCCGCACGGTCTAG
>CAZLRF010000016.1:4883-33928 GCA_964561785.1 uncultured Acidobacteriota bacterium
CCCGGGAGCGCGCGTGAGGCTCCTGCTCTCCTACCTACGCCCGCACTGGCGGCTCGTCCTCGTCGCCCTCCTCCTGGCCACCGTCAACCAGGTGTTCTCGCTCCTCGACCCGCTCATCTTCCGCCACGTCATCGACGAGTACGCGACCCGCTTCGACCAGTACACGACCGGGCAGTTCCTCCGCGGGGTCACCCTGCTGCTCCTCGCCGCGGTGGGCGTCGCATTCGTCTCCCGGGTCGCCAAGAACTTCCAGGACTACTTCGTGAACGTCGTCACGCAGCGAGTGGGGGCCCGGCTGTACTCGGACGGCCTCCGCCACTCGCTCGAGCTGCCCTACCAGCTCTTCGAGGACCAGAGGAGCGGCGAGACGCTCGGCAAGCTCCAGAAGGTCCGCGCCGACGTCGAGCGCCTGGTGACGGCCGGGGTCAACGTCGTCTTCCAGACGCTGGTGGGGGTCGTGTTCGTGGTGGTCTACGCGTTCAGCGTCCACTGGCTGATCGCGCCCGTCTACGTCGCGACGGTGCCGCTTCTCGGATGGCTCTCCTCGGTCCTGTCCCGTCGGATCAAGGCCGTGCAGAAGACGATCGTGGCCGAGACCGCCGCCCTCGCCGGCTCGACCACCGAGTCGCTGCGCAACATCGAGCTCGTGAAGAGCATGGGCCTCGGGGCGCAGGAGATCGCCCGCCTCGACGCCACCACCGACCGCATCCTCGCCCTCGAGCTGCGCAAGGTCCGCTACCTGCGCAGCCTGAGCTTCGTCCAGGGCACAGCGGTCAACGCGCTGCGGACGTCTATCCTGTTCCTGATGCTGTACCTGATCTTCGCCCGCCAGATCACGGTCGGGCAGTTCTTCGCCCTCTGGATCTACTCGTTCTTCATCTTCGGCCCGCTGCAGGAGCTCGGCACGGTGATCAACACGTACCGGGAGACGGAGGCGTCGCTCGCCAACTTCCAGGCGATCCTCGACGCGCCGCGCGAGCCGCGCCCGACGGACCCGGTGGTGGTGACGGACCTCGCTCGCCTCGCGTTCGAGGCGGTGTCGTTCCGCCACCAGTCGATGGCCGCGCCCGCCGTCCAGGACGTGAGCTTCGAGGTGGGGAGAGGCGAGACGGTGGCCTTCGTGGGCCCGTCCGGCGCGGGCAAGACGACGCTCGTCAAGCTCCTGGTGGGGCTATACCGACCCGCCGCGGGCCGCATCCTCTACGACGGCGCGCCCCACGACCGGGTCGACCTCGAGCGCCTGCGCGAGAAGATCGGCTTCGTCACGCAGGACACGCAGCTGTTCTCCGGCTCGATCCGCGACAACCTGCTGTTCGTGCGCCCCGGCGCGACCGACGCGGAGTGCCTCGAGGCGCTCGGGCGGGCCTCCTGCGAGGCCCTGCTCGCGCGCGCCGAGCAGGGCCTCGACACGCTGATCGGCGAGGGCGGGGTCAAGGTCTCGGGGGGCGAGAAGCAGCGCCTGTCGATCGCCCGCGCCCTCCTCCGCCGGCCACAGCTCCTCGTGTTCGACGAGGCCACGTCGTCGCTCGACTCGCTCACCGAGGAAGAAGTGAGCCGCACGATCCGCGAGGTGGGCCGCGACCGGAAGGTGATGACGGTCCTGATCGCCCACCGCCTCTCGACCGTGCTGCACGCCGACCGCATCCACGTGCTCGAGAAGGGCCGGATCGTCGAGCAGGGCCGCCACGAGGACCTCCTCGCGGCGAAGGGGCTCTACTACGCGATGTGGCGCCAGCAGGCCGGCGAGCGGCGCGTCACCTGAGCTCGGGCCGGCCGCTGCGGGCGTTCGCGGCGGCGGCGAGGGCACGCTCTTTCGCGGTGGAGTGGTGCCGATCCCACGCCCGGAGCCTCGGCGCCATGAGCCGGTGCCACACCGGCGGGACCATCGCGACGACGATCGTGGCCAGGTAGCCGCCGACCATCACGGGGGCGTCGGGGTACGGCTCGAGGTCCTGGTAGGGCACGTCGCCCTCGGCGTGGTGGTGGGAGTGGCGCGTCAGGTTGAACATCGTCCACGAGCTGACCCGCCGGTTCGAGTTCCAGGAGTGGCGCGGCGCGACCGGCGTCGCGGGGTCGCGCACGAGGCCGTAGTGCTCCATGTAGTTGACGATCTCGAGCAGGGCCTTTCCCCACAGCGCGCACGCCGCGAAGAAGAGGGCGGCCGGTCCGCCGCCCATCGCGAAGGCGAGGGCGACGAGAAGGGCGCTCGCGAGCTGGCCGCGCAGGAAGGCGTTGTGCCACGAGAGGACCCTCCGGCCCGTCCGGCGGAGACGCTCGGCTTCGATCCGCCACGCGCCGAGGTTGCCGCGGACCGTGGAGGAGACCACGTGCGCCCAGACGTTGCGCCCGCGGGGAGCGGTCGCCGGGTCCTCCGCGGTCGCGACGTAGCGGTGGTGGCCGTGGACGTGCTCGATCGCGAAGGCGGTGTCGAAGCTGAAGGCCAGCAGGGCGCGGCCGACGGCGAGCGAGAGACGGTCCCACGTGCGGTGGACGAGCTCGTGGGCGGGGATGGTGCCGACCATGCCGATCATGAGCCCGGTGAGGACGAAGGCGGAGAAGCGGTGAGCGGGCGTCGTCGCCTCGCGCGCGGCGAGGACGTCGTGGCCGGTGAGGCGGGAGACGGCCGCCCCGAACCCGAGCGGGTCGCCCGGCGAGACACCCCACACCGCGGCGAACACGACGAGCGACAGGAGGGGCAGCGCGAGCCAGAGCTGCGCGGTCAGAACGGCGGGATGCCGGTACTCCGGCGTCGTGGCGTCGTCGCCGAGGAGGGCGTCGCCGAGGAGGTACGCCGCGAGGACGGCCAGGAGGCCCGCCGTGACGAGGGGCCCTCCGGCCACGAGCGCGGCGGCGGAGAAGAGGCCCACGAGGTGGAAGGACGAGAACTTCAGGTACTGGAGGAGGCCGGCCGGGGTCCGCCGGACGGGGTCGCGCCTCGCCGGGCCTGCGCAGAGCTCGATCCGCACGTCGGACCGTGGCACGCTCCGGCAGGCGAGCACGACGCCCCGCTCCTTCTCCTCGGCCGTGAGCCGGCGGCTGCTGCCTGGCAGCGCCTCGACCTCGCCCTCGACCAGGCGGCACCGGCAGGCGCCGCAGGCCCCGACCCGGCACCCGCTCGGCAGATCGACGCCGACGCGCAGCGCGGCCTCGAGGATCGTCTCCCCCGGCCGTGCCGTGAAGGAGCGGTCGCCGAGCCGGACGACGAGCCCTCGCGCGCTCATGCGCGCGTCCCGACGCCGCGCAGGAGGCAGTCGAGCGCGCGGTGGACGCACGCGTCCGGCGGCTCGTCGGGAAGGCGGTGGTGCCCGTGGTGGAGCGAGGCCTGGAGCACGTCGAGGCAGAGCTGGGTCAGGAAGTCGGGGTCGAGCGGCCGGATCGCGCCCTCCTCGATCGCGCGCAGGACGAGGCCCCGCACGCTCGCCCGCTCGAGCTCGTAGACGCCGCGCAGCCGGGGCGCGAAGCGCGAGTCCACGTCCCAGTCGAAGTTCACGCGGTCCCTGAGGAACGGCGCGAGCTGCCAGGGCTGCCGGCGAAACTCCTCGACGTACGCTCGGCCGAGCTCCCTCAGGATCTCGAGGGCCGTGCCCGGCCGGCGCAGGATCTCGGCGGCCCGCGCCTCGAAGGCGAGCGCGCGGCGGAGGACCACCTGCTCGTAGAGCTCCTGCTTCGAGGGAAAGTGCTCGTACAGCCCCTGCATGCCGATCTCGGCCTCGGCGGCGACCTCCTGCATCGTCGCCTCGTCGAACGGCTTTCGCCCGAACACCCGGGCCGCCGCGTCGAGCAGCACCTCGCGCCGACCGGCCCTCTCCCTCAGCTTGCGACGGGCCGCGACCGGCCGGGTGGAATTCATGTTCCGATATTGGAACTGAAATTCCGCCGGATCAAGAGGTCGGAGCCGTGCGCCGCCCGCGCCCCAGAGTTCGTTGGCTCGGCGCAGATCCTGCGTCGAGCCAGCAGGGCTTTCCCGCCAAAGAGGCCGAACGAACTGATCTGAGCGGACTTATCGACTGGCACCGGTCCTGCTGTGCGAGACATCATGCCGGGCTCTCGGGCTGCGTCCGCGGTGGCGATCGGCGGGCTCGCCGTCCTCGCGGCGGGATTTCTCGGCTGTCGGGGCGCCGCGGACGAGGCCGACGCAGGGTGCCTCGAATGCCACCGCGGGATCGAGCGCGCCTCGTCGACACACGACGGCTGCGTCTCCTGCCACGGGGGCAACCCCGAGGGGAAGACGAAGGAGGCCGCGCACGAGGGCATCTACGGCATCGCCAACCGCTCGTTCGCAGGCCGCTGGGAGCTCGGCTGCAAGCCCTGCCACCGCTATCAGGTCGAGCGGGTCGACTCGAGCCAGATGTTCACGAACACGGGGATGATCGGCCAGATCCAGGCGACGTGGGAGGGCGAGACCCCGGGCTTGACGTGGGCTGCCGTCCCCGGGGAGCGCCCCGGCGCGGAGGGGACGCCGGCCCGGCACGAGCCGGTGGCCCGGCTCGAGAACCTCTCGGGCGAGCTCTACCGCAAGTTCTGCTCGCGCTGCCACCTCGCCCGCCACAGCGACTCGCGCGAGTCGAACGGGCACCCCGCCGGCTGCGCGGCCTGCCACTTCCCCTTCGGCGAGGGCGCCTCGTACCGCGGCGGCGACCCGACGATGAAGGGCAAGACGCCGTACGGCGCCACCCACGCGATGCGGGGCCTGCCGCCGATGGAGGCCTGCCTCGCCTGCCACCAGAGGAGCGGCCGGCACTCCCTCAGCTACCAGGGACTCATGGACGGGAACAACGGCCTCGTCCCGACGCGGGACGGGATGCCGGGACCCCTGCGCGCGAGCGACGGGCGCAACCTCACCCACATCGCCCCGGACGTGCACTTCCTCGCCGGCATGGAGTGCATCGACTGCCACACCTCGCGGGAGGTCATGGGCGAGGGATACGCCGCCCCCGACATGCGCGCCCAGCTCGAGGTCCGCTGCGAGGACTGCCACGGCGACGGCGAGCGCTCGCCCTCGTTCGCGACCGTCGCCCGCGAGAGCGAGGCGCCGATCCGCGAGTCCCGCCAGTACGCCCGCCCGGTGCGGCCCGAGGAGAGGGTCGCGCTGACGAGCCGGGGCCGGCCCTTCTCGAACGTCGTCGAGGAGCGCGGCGAGGTGGTCGTGTGGACGAAGCGCGCCGGCAAGCGCCTGGTCAGCCCGCTCGTCACCGGCACACCCGAGCACCGCATCGCCGGGCACGAGCGGCTGGAGTGCACGGCCTGCCACTCGCGCACCGTCATGCAGTGCTACGGCTGCCACACGCAGTACGACAAGGGCAGCCGGGGCTGGGACTTCATCCAGGGCCGGGAGACGGACGGGGAGTTCAGCGAGACCGAGGACCACCGGCGGCTGTACCCGTTTCCCCTCGCCCTGAACGGCCGGGGCGGGATCTCGCCGGTCACGCCCGGCTGCCAGACGTTCGTCACGGTGGTCGAGAAGGACGGCACGCTCTCGAAGGACTCCCACGTCGCCCTCTACAAAGGCAGGCCGCAGCTGCGCTTCGCCCCCTTCTACGGCCACAACACCGGCCCGCGCGCGGTGGGCTGCGCCGAGTGCCACGGCAACCCGGCCTTCCTCGGCTTCGGCCAGCACGTCCTCGAGCAGGGCAGGATCCGGGCGACGCTCCTGTGCGAGAAGAACCCGGCGAAGCCCCTCGACGGCTTCCTCGCGATGGACGAGGGCCGCGTGGTGCCCCACGCCGCCATCACCCGCGCCGGGGGCCGGCCCCTCGACCACGACGAGGTCCGGCGCGTCTTCGCCGTGAACCTCTGCCTCATCTGCCACACGGGCGGGAAGGACCCGATCTACCGCTCGAGGCTCGACCACGATGCGCTCGACGACGCCCTTCATCGCCGCCTGCTGGCTGCTCGCTAGCGCGGGCGGGGGCCCCCCGGCGGGGTCCGCCGCCGCATCGGCCGCCGCCGCGGCCCGCGAGGGGTCCGCCTGCGTCTCGTGCCACCCCTCGGCCGCGGGGATCCTCTCGGGGCCGATGGCCACCCGCGCCGCGGAGCGCGCCTTCGCCCGCCGCGCCTTCTCTGCGGAGGGCGAGAGCTTCTTCGCCCAGTCCTGCACGGGCTGCCACGTGAAGGGCTGCGACGACTGCCACGGGGCGCGGCCCCACGCGGGCGGACGGATGAAGACCGGCGCCTGCACGCGCTGCCACAAGGGCTCCTTCGTCGGCTGGGACTTCCTGGGCCGCGCCCCCCGCGAGGACCACGACCGCTACCAGCGGGGAAGGACGGCCGACGGCGACGAGCACTACATGCCGATGCTCCCGGACGTGCACGCGGAGCGGGGCATGACCTGCGGCGATTGCCACACGATGCGCTCGCTCGCCGAAGGGCGGCGCGCGGCGAAGACCTGCCGCGAGTGCCACCCCTCGCCCTCACGCGACGTGCCCGAGCACTCCTTCTCCGCTCACCTCGAGAAGATGACCTGCGAGGCCTGCCACGCCGCCTGGGCGCCGCAGGAGTACGGCACCTTCCTCGTCCGCCCCGCGACCGCCGAGCAGGAGGACGCCTTCTCTCCCGTCCTGTCGTGGGGCCCCTGGCAGAAGAGCGCCTACCTGCGCAGCCAGGACGCCCCGCCCCTCGGCCTCGACGCGCGGGGGCTCGTCGCTCCCATCCGCCCGCAGTTCGTCCTCTTCGCGACCGACCCCGCGCGGGGCTGGGAGAACCGCCTCCTCGTCGCGGAGTGGAAGGCCTTCACCCCGCACACGGTGCGGCGCGGCACGGTGGCCTGCGGCGGCTGCCACGACCTGACGCGCCGCTTCGTCCTGGAGAAGGACGAGGAGAGGCTCTACGAGCTCGAGAAGGACGGCCTCGCGCTGCGCTCGTTCTTCCGGCGCGAGGGGCAGCGGGTCGAAAACGGGGCGTTCTTCTCCGAGGAGCGCTTCGAGGCGATGAACCGCAAGACGCCGGAGTACGTCCGGCAACACCTGAGGCAATGGCAGAGGCTGCTCGATCGCGCCGCGCCGCCGTCCGGGCGCTGATCGTCTCCCTGCTCGGGGGGACGGCCCTGTGGCGGTTCCTCACCCCGCGGACGGGGAGGGGCGCCGCGGGGGCCGTGGTGTCCGTGAAGGAGGCGGACGTGCCGGCGGACGGGGCGCTCGCCCTCCCGCGACACCGAATGGCGATCGTGCGCGACGGCGGGGCGCTCATGGCCCTCGATCTCACCTGCACCCACCTCGGCTGCACGGTGAGGGCCACGGAGCAGGGCTTCTCCTGCCCGTGCCACGGCAGCCGCTTCGGCCGCCGGGGCGAGGTGCTGAAAGGCCCCGCCCCGCGCCCCCTGGGGCGCCTCGCGCTCGCCGAGCGCGACGGTATCATCGAGGTCCGGAGGGGATGAGCGTGCGCGTCGCGGCTTCTGGGAGCGCGTGGTGCTGAAGGAGCTCGTGAAGCACCTGTTCCCGCGGATGGTCCGCGAGGGCGACCTGCGCACGAGCTACACGTTCTGCCTCGGGGGGCTCGCGTTCACGTCGTTCCTCGTCCTCGTCGCGACCGGACTCCTGCTCCTCTTTTACTACTCGCCGGCGCCGCAGACCGCCCACGCGTCGATCCAGTTCCTCGAGACCTCGGTCTGGGGCGGGGCGTTCCTGCGCAGCCTGCACCGGATGGCCTCGCACGCCCTCCTCGTCCTCCTCGCGCTGCACACGCTGCGGGTGATCCTGACCGGGGCCTTCCTCCACCCGAAGCGGATGAACTGGCTGGTGGGCTGCGCTCTGCTCTTCCTGTCGGTCTTCGCCGCCTACACCGGCTACCTGCTTCCGATGGA
Organism: uncultured Acidobacteriota bacterium; assembly: GCA_964561785.1. Taxonomy (GTDB): domain Bacteria; phylum Acidobacteriota; class Vicinamibacteria; order Fen-336; family Fen-336; genus DATBSL01. The sequence continues at coordinate 12,682 of CAZLRF010000016.1, forward strand.
CCAGCTCGCCTTCTGGGCCACCCAGACCGGCATGGAGCTCGCCCGGGCGCTGCCGTTCGGCGACGCGGTCCGCTCCCTGCTCGTCCCCGACGAGGTCGGCGGCCCGCTCACCCTCCTGCGCTTCTACGCCCTGCACGTGGTGATCGTGCCTCTCGCCATCCTCGTCCTGGCGTCGCTCCACTTCTTCGTCATCCGGAGGCAGAAGGGCCTCCTCCCCTACCTGTGAGCCGCTACGTCAAGAGCTCGCCCCACTTCTTCCGGCCGGTGGGCCGGTCGATGCTCCTCGGCCTCGCGGTCCTCGCGGTGCTCGCCGCGCTCGTCCCCGCGCCCCTCGAGCCCCCCGCCGACCCCGCCCACGCCCCGAACCCCGCGAAATCCGCCTGGTTCCTGCTGTGGATCCAGGAGCTCGTGAGCCACTCGACGCTCGCGATCTACGTGGCCGTCTTCCTCGCCGCGTTCCTCGTCGCGCTGCCCTGGCTGCCGCTCCCCAAGCTCGAGCACGCGCGCTGGCTGCCCCGCGAGCACCGCGTGGTCGGGGTCCTCGTCCTCGCCTCCGCCGTCCTGGTCCTCGCCCTGACCGTCGTGGGGCTCTTCTTCCGCGGGCCCGATTGGCGCCTCGTCTCGCCGTTCTGATCGCGGCGCTCGCCTTCGCGGGCTGCCTCAAGGCGCCGTCCGCGGCCCGGCGCGAGGCGGGCTGCCGGAGCTGTCACGCCGCCCACTACGTCCGCGAGGGCGCCTGCCGCGACTGCCACCGCGGTGACCCCGCGGCCGAGCGCGTGGAGCTCGCCCACGCGATGCTCCTCACCGGCCGCGCCGCCGCGCACCGCCTGCCCGGCGGCCCGGCCCTGCGCGAGGGGCGGCGCCTCGCCGACACGCTCGCCTGCCGCCGCTGCCACGTGATCCGGGGGCGAGGCAACCGACTGGCCACGGAGCTCGACGCGGTCGTCTGGACACGCGAGCAGCGGGACCTCGTGGCCTCGATCCGCCAGCCGGTCGCGGGCATGCCCCGCTTCTCCCTCGACGAGGCGCAGGCCGAGGCGCTCGTCGCCCACCTCCTGGCCAGCGGCCGGCCGGACGGGGCGGACGACGCCTACCGCGTCCACTTCTCCCGCGAGGCCGAGGTCGCGACGAGCGTCTTCGAGAGAGAGTGCGGGCCCTGCCACCGCACGCTCACCCGCCGCGGGGCCCTCGGCTCGGGCGACGCGGGGCCGAACCTCTCGGGCCTCTTCACCGAGCACTACCCGAGGACGGCCCCCGGCGAGCGGCGGTGGGACGAGAAGGCCCTCGCGGAGTGGCTCCGCAACCCCCGCCGGGCGCGCGCCCACACCACGATGCGCCCGGTCTCCCTCTCCGAGGCGGACCTGCGATCGCTCCTCGACGAGCTGCGCTGAGCTACCGGGCCTCGACGAGCTCGGGCCCGCCGTCGTCGAGGCTCTCGACGTCCAGCCAGCGCCGGCGCGCGGCCCGCCAGCGGGCGCGGGCGAACGCGGCGTGGAGCGAGGCGCGGTCCGGGTCCTGCCGCAGGGCCTGGGCGTACAGGCGCACGGCCTCGTCCCACCGGCCGGATCGGGCCGAGTCGAGGGCGTCGCTGGCGGCCCCGGCCCCGGCGGGCGGGCGTTCGGCCTCGCCCGGCCCGTAGAGGAACAGCTCGCCGACCGCGAGCCGCGGCCCCGGCCCCTGGAAGACGAGGCGCACCTCCCCCGCCTCGCGGTCGTGGAGCGGCACCGCGAGGAGCGCCTGCTTGCCCGCGCGCGGGGCGCCGTTCACCCACTGGAAGCCCGCGCGGCCCGGTCCTTCCGCGACGAGCTCCCCATCGATGGAGGCGACCCAGGGTACGGCGAGCGGCGAGGAGTCGAGGTCGACGAGCAGGACGAGGGCCGAGAGGCGGCGCCGGGGCGGGACGCGCACGACGAGGCCGCTGCCCCTGGCGAGCCCCTCGGCCGCGGTCCACGCGGTCGCGGGATCGCGGTCGAGCACCGCCGGTCCCGTCGCCGCTGCGGCCGTCGTCTCGACGACGATCTCCGACGCCGGCACCGGCCGCCCCTCGTCGTACGGCGGGCGGAAGCCGTGGAAGACCACGAAGCCGCCCGCCTCCCTCTCTTCGAAGGAGCCTCCCGCCGCCCGCACGAGGTCGCGGAAGCCGCCGGCCCGGGGCATGCCCCGTGAGAAGCGGGTCGAGAGGACCCAGGCGGGCGCGGGGTCGAGGTCGACCTCGTCGCGGAAGCGCAGCGGGTCGCCGGGGATCCGCTCGTTCCACGCCTGGCTCGCGAGGACGGCGCCCCCCGACTCCAGGGTGAGGCGGCCCGCGAACTGCAGGCTCGCGTAGGCGCTGCGCGTCCCGCTCGCGCGCAGGGCCTCGAGGGCGGGGGCGAGCGGCGGCACCTCCCACACGCGCTCGGCGTGGGCGGGGTCCGCCCAGCGCGCCGCGAGGGCGCGTTGGCCCGCGCCCCAGGGGACGAGGAGGGCGAGGCCGGCGGCCAGGGCGGCCGGGCGCCGCCAGGCCCACAGCGCGGCGAGGCCGGCCCCGGCGAGGGCGAGAAGGGGCGCGCAGAGGCCGTAGAGGTAGCGCAGCTCGTCGGGCCCCGTGCGGCGCGAGAGCCAGAAGGCCCCGCACAGGGCCGCGGCCCAGCCGAGGAGCGGCAAGGCGCGGCGCGTGCGGGAGCCGAGCAGGACCGCGGCGAGGAGGCCCGCCGCGAGGGCGAGCACGAGGGCGGCGGGGAGGGCGACGCGCTCTTTTCCGTCCACGACGAGCGGCACCTCGAGGCCCAGCAGACCGGTGAGCGCGTGAGCGAGATCGCGCGCGCCTTCCAGCCAGAGCCAGCGCGGCCGGATCGCGGTGACGGCGCTCGAAGCGGTGACCACCTTCGCCCCCGACGCCCCGATCGCCCGCGCCACGGCGAGCGGCGCCGCACCGAGGGCGAGGCCCGAGGCGAACGCCAGGGCGGCGAGAGCCCGGGGGCGCAGGCCCGCCGCGAGGAGGCCGGCCGCCATCCCGGCGAAGGCCGGGACGGCGAGGGACGAGTTCCAGACGGCGAGGCCGCAGACGACCCCGAGGCCGAGGGCGGCGCCGGCGCCGGGTGACTCGCCCGCGGGAGCGCCCCCCCCGGAGCCGGCCGGCCGCGGGAGAGCGGCGAGGCCGGCGAGCAGCGGAAACCCGGTGACGAGCGGCATCAGGAAGTTCGGAGGCGGACCGGTGGCGGCCATCAGCGCCATGTACGGCGTGCCCCAGGCGGCGAGGAGCGCGCCCGCGAAGCCCGCCCCGGGGCCGGCCAGCCGGCGGGCGAGCAGAGCGACCAGGAGCACGAGCAGCACGGCGGCCACGAGCTGGTACAGGCGGTAGACCGCGTGGTGCGGCAGCAGGGCGAGGAGGGGGGCGAGGAGGTACGCGTCGAGCGACCCGTTGTAGGGCTGGTTCCAGAGCGTCGTGGCGAGCTCGCCGCGCAGGACGTGCCGGCCCATGAGGAGGAGGATGGCGTCGTCGTTGGAGACGGGCAGGGCGAAGGTGGCCCGGTGGAGCGGTCCCCTCGCCAGGACGAAGGCGGCAAGGAGAAGGAGGCCGGCCAGGAGGCGGCGCACGGTCGGGCTCACGGGGTGCAAGTGTACTCTTGACACGGGACCGTCTCCGGGTGTCGTCTGGGGGCAGCAGGGGGCACGCCATGACGCGCTCGATCGAGGCGCTGGTCGACGAGCAGGCCCGCCGCTGGCAGCTCGTCCGGCACGAGAGGCGGGGAGAGCCGCGACGCCCGGTGGTGACGGTGTCACGCCACCACGGAGCGGGAGGCGGGGAGCTGGCGCGCAAGCTGGCCGGCGACCTGGGGCTCGACCTGTTCGACCGCGAGATCCTCCAGAGGATCGCCGAGAGCGCGCACCTCAGCGAACGCGTCGTGGCTTCGCTCGACGAGCGCGACCGGGAGCTGCTCACGGACTGGCTGGCCTCGATCTCGAGCCGGAGCTACCTCAGCCCGGTCGAGTACCGCTACCACCTCTCGCGCGTCGTCGGGGCCGTCGCCCACCACGGCGGCGCCGTGATCCTCGGGCGAGGGGCCCACCTCATCCTGGGCCCCGGGGAGGCGCTCCGGGTCCTCGTCACGGCGCCGCTCGAGACGCGCGTGCGGACGGTGGCCGCGCGCGAGGGGCTGTCGGAGAAGGAGGCGCGCCAGCGGATCGAGGACGTGGAGGCCGACCGCCGGGCGTTCCTGATGAAGCACTTTCACACCGACCTCGCCGACCCCACGGCGTTCGACGTCGTCGTGAACACCGCCGTAATCGGCATCGAGGGCGCCTGCGACACCGTGAAGACGGCGCTCGCGAGGGTCCCGGCCGTGTTTGACGCGGTCGCCGGACCCGCATAGCCTGTCGGGATGTCGAGCCTCCGCCTCGCCGCTCTTCTCCTGTCGGCTCCACTCGTCTTGGCCGCCTGCTCTCGTCCGGGGGCTCCGGCGCCGCCTCTCCCCGCCGCCTCCGCCTCCGCCTCGGGGGTGGGGGTGGTGGCGGAGGTCGACGGCGCGCCCATCCTCGCCTCCGAGCTCGACCGCCAGGCGGCGGGGCGGCTCGCCCGGGTGCGCCAGGAGGAGTACGACATCCGCCGGCAGGCCCTCGACGAGCTGATCGCCGAGCGCCTGGTCGCGGCCGCGGCCGCGCGCCGCAAGCTCACCCCCGAGGAGCTGCTGCGCCAGGAGGTGGAGGCGAAGGCGGGCGCGATGCCCGACGCCCAGGTCGAGCTCCTCTACGAGCAGAACAAGGACCGCTTCGCCGGCACGCCACGCGCGGACGCGATCGCCCGCATCCGGGCGATCCTCGGCGAGAGGGCGAAGGCGGAGCGCCGCGCCGCGTACGAGGCCGAGCTGCGGAAGGCGGCGCGGGTGGCGGTGCGCCTCGAGGCCCCGCGGGTGAGCGTGGAGCTGCCCGCCGGGGCTCCCGCGACCGGGGCCGAGAACGCCCCGGTGACGATCGTGGAGTTCACCGACTACCAGTGCCCGTACTGCCACCGCGCGCAGGGCACGATCGACGAGGTGATGCGCCGCTATGCGGGCAAGGTGCGGCTCGTCCACATGGAGTTCCCCCTGGACGGCCACCCGGGGGCGGTGCCGGCCGCGCGCGCGGCCCGCTGCGCGGGCGAGCAGGGCAAGTTCTGGGAGTTCCACCGCAGCCTGATGACGTCGCCCGGGACCCTCGACGAGGCCGACCTCAAGGGCCGCGCCGCCTCGCTCGGCCTGGGCGCCGGGCCCTTCGCCGCGTGCCTGTCGTCCGACCGTCACGACGCCGCCATCCGGGACTCGGCCGAGCAGGGCGCGTCGCTGGGCGTGACCGGCACTCCGGCCTACTTCGTCAACGGCCGGCTCATCTCGGGGGCCCGGCCCTTCGAGAGCTTCGCCGAGATCATCGACCAGGAGCTGCGCTGATCGCTCGCCCGCCCGGCGCGAGCAAGGGATCCTCTCGAAGGCCTCTTCGAAGGCCGGCTCGCTTTTCCCCTAGACAACGCCGCGGTTGCCGCTACACTGAGGAGCTGCGCGCGAATGAACGCGCAGGAGGTGGACGGGCGACTTGCAGACCGAGCTGAGGGCGTGGACGGTCAAGGACTCCATCGAGCTGTACAACGTCGGCGGGTGGGGTCGGGACTTCTTCAGCATCAACGAGGCCGGCAACGTCGAGGTCACGCCCGCCGGGCCGGGGTCGCTCCCCATCGACCTCAAGGAGCTCGTCGACGACCTCCGGAGCCGGGGGCTGAACCTGCCGGTGCTCATCCGCTTCTCCGACATCCTGAGGACGCGGGTCGAGCAGCTGTTCGGCGCCTTCGACCAGGCGATCGCCGAGAACGACTACAAGGGCGTCTACCGCGGGGTCTACCCGATCAAGGTCAACCAGCAGCGCCACGTCGTCGAGGAGCTGATGGAGTACGGGCGGCCCCACGGCCTCGGCATCGAGGCGGGCTCGAAGCCGGAGCTGCTGGTGGCGCTCGCCCTGCAGGAGAGCCCGGACGCGCTCATCCTGTGCAACGGGTACAAGGACAAGGCGTTCATCGAGACGGCGCTCCTCGCCCAGAAGCTGGGGCGGCGGGTCGTCATCACCATGGACCGCATGGGCGAGCTCGACACGATCCTCGCCGCCGCCGCCGAGCTCGACCTGCGCCCGGTGATCGGCGTGCGCGCGCGGCTCACCACCAAGGGCGCGGGCAAGTGGGTGGAGTCGACCGGGGACCGCTCGAAGTTCGGCCTCACCACCGCCGAGATCGTGGCCGCGGTCGAGAGGCTCCGGGCGGCCGGGATGCTCGACTGCCTGCAGCTGCTCCACTTCCACATCGGCTCCCAGATCACGAACATCCGCGCGGTGAAGGACGCGCTGCGCGAGGCGAGCCGGATCTACGTGGAGCTCGTCGCCCTCGGGGCCAACATGCGCTACCTCGACTGCGGGGGCGGGCTCGGGGTCGACTACGACGGGAGCCAGACGAACTTCCACTCCTCGGTGAACTACACGCTCGCCGAGTACGCGGCCGACATCGTGAGCCAGGTGGCGGAGGCCTGCAACGCGCGCGGCGTCCCCCACCCCGACATCGTGACCGAGTCGGGCCGGGCGCTCGTCGCGCACCACTCCGTGCTCGTCTACAACGTCCTCGCCACGAACGAGATCCTCCCCGGGCAGAGCCCGCAGCCGGCCGGCCAGGGCGAGCACCCGGTCATCCACCAGCTCTGGGAGACCCTCGCCGGCGTCTCGCGCAAGAACTTCCAGGAGGCCTACCACGACGCGCTCCAGATCAAGGAGGAGGCGATCACCGCCTTCAACCTCGGGGTCCTCGACCTCAAGGCCCGGGCGCGCGTCGAGGAGCTGTTCTGGGCCACCTGCGAGAAGCTGCTCAAGATCGTCCGCGAGCTGCCCTACGTCCCGGACGAGCTCGAGGGGCTCGAGAAGCAGCTCTCCGACACGTACTACTGCAACTTCTCGCTCTTCCAGTCGATGCCCGACCACTGGGCGGTGAAGCAGCTGTTCCCGACCATCCCGATCCACCGGCTCAACCAGCAGCCGGCGCGACGCGGCATCGTGGCCGACCTCACCTGCGACTCCGACGGGAAGATCGACGAGTTCATCGACCTGCGCGACGTCAAGGGGTTCCTCGAGCTGCACAGCCCGAACGGGGACGAGTACCTGATCGGCTCGTTCCTGGTGGGGGCGTACCAGGAGATCCTGGGGGACCTCCACAACCTCTTCGGCGACACCGACGCCGTGCACGTCCGGATCGACGGCGACGACTACCGCGTCGACCACGTGGTCGAGGGCGACTCCGTGGCGGAGGTCCTGTCCTACGTCCAGTACAACAAGGACGACCTCGTCTCCCGGGTGCGGCGCGCGGTCGAGGTCGCGGTGCGCGAGAAGCGCCTCAGCATCCCCGAGTCGGGCCGCTTCATGAAGCGCTACGAAGAGGCGCTCGAGGGCTACACCTACCTGAGCCTGAACGAATAGAACGGGGGTCAGGTCTTGAATCTGGGCATTGACACCATGACAATGCGTCAGTTCAAGATCTGACCCCGTGAGGACGCCGCTCACCGATCACGCCGGGATCGAGGTGCCGCTCCTGTGCGGGGCGATGTACCCCTGCAGCAACCCCGAGCTCGTGGCCGCGGTGTCCGAGGCGGGGGGCATGGGGATCGTCCAGCCCATCTCGCTCACCTGGGTCCACGGCCACGACTTCCGCGAGGGGCTGCGCCTCATCCGCCGCCTGACCGCGAAGCCGATCGGGATGAACGCGCTCATCGAGCAGTCCTCGAAGGCCTACCGGGAGCGCATGGAGCGCTGGATCGACGTGGCCCTCGAGGAGGGCGTGCGCTTCTTCGTGACCTCGCTCGGGAACCCCCGCTGGGTGGTCGACCGGGTGTCCGCCCTGGGCGGGATCGTCTACCACGACGTCACCGAGCGGAAGTGGGCCGACAAGGGCGTCGCGGGCGGGGTCCACGGCCTCATCGCGGTCAACGACCGGGCCGGGGGGCACGCGGGCGCGAAGTCGGCCGAGGCCCTGCTCGACGAGCTCGCCCCGCTCGGTCTGCCCGTCGTCTGTGCCGGCGGGATCGGCCACGAGCAGGACTTCGTCCGGGTCCTCCGGATGGGCTACGCCGGGGCCCAGCTCGGGACCCGCTTCATCGCCACCCCCGAGTGCCGGGCGAGCGAGGGCTACAAGCAGGGCATCGTCCGGGCCGGGGAGAAGGACATCGTCCTCACCGAGCGGCTGACCGGGGTCCCGGTGTCCGTCATCGACACGCCGTCGGTCCGGCGGCTCGGGACGAAGGCGGGGCCGATCGCGCGCTTCATGCTCCGCGGGCGGCGGACGAAGCACTGGATGCGGTCGATCTACGCGCTACGCTCGCTGTGGGCGCTGAAGCGCGGCCTGCTCCGCGACGCCCCGGAGCGGGACTACTGGCAGGCCGGCAAGAGCGTCGCCGGGATCGACCGGATCGAGCCGGCGGGCGAGATCGTCCGCCGCTTCGCCCAGGCGTGGCGGGCGGCCGCCGCCGCCTGACGCAGCAGACCCGCGCCCGCGCGGCGGGCACTCAGCGCCCGAGCAGCCGGTCGAGGAGCGACTTCGGCCGGGGACACTGGCACCGCTTCTCGGGGGGCACGCCCCGCAGGGCCTGCTCGACGTGCGCCCCGCAGCCGGCCCACGTCGGCTTGCCGCAGCTCGGGCACCGGACCTGGTGGCACATCAGTTCGCCTCCTCGACCGCGAAGGTCCACATGCGGGTGCGCTCGGCGTGGCCCGAGGCGTCCCGGGCCTCCCGCACCGCCCGCAGCGTCTGCGCCTCCTCGCCATCGGTCATGACGGTGAACACCGCGCTCGAGCTGCCGGGATGGACCCGGTCGCCGGTCTTGAGGCCGTGGCGGCCGCGGCCCGCGACCGCGGGGAGCACGGTGAAGCCCTCGCGCTCCTCGGCGAGGACCCGCTCGAAGGCGGGGACCGCCTCGGTGTCGGTGATGATCAGCAGGGCCCTCATCCCTGCTTCCTCGCCGAGAGGGGCTCGCACTCGCGCAGCCCGAGCTTGCGGAAGATGGCCATCGCCGGGCAGGCGTTCGTGAACGCCGACTGGAACAGGTTCAGCCCCACGAACGCCGTGAACAGGAAGAAGCCCGGGTGCACCCAGTAGCCGAGGGCCACCGACAGCGTCACGAAGAGCCCGGCCATGGCCCGCAGCGCTCTCTCGATCGTCATCGTCTGTTTCTCCTTCTCTCTTCCTCGAAACCGCCCGCGCGCGCCCTACTGGCTCGGCACCGGGGCGAGACCCTCCTGCCGGAGCTCCTCCGCCCGGCCGCGGCGCGCGATCAGGTAGTACACCACCGGCACCGCGAGGCGGGACAGGAGCGTGGCCGCCACCTCGCCCATCATCAGGCTGATCGCGAGGCCCTGGAAGATCGGGTCGAACAGCATCACCGCGGAGCCCACCACGACCGCGGCCGCGGTGAGGAGCATGGGTCGGAAGCGCACGACCCCCGCCTCCACCACCGCCTCCTCGAGCGGCATCCCCTGCCGCAGCTTCAGCTCGACGAAGTCGACGAGGATGATCGAGTTGCGGACGATGATCCCCGCCCCGGCGATGAAGCCGATCATCGAGGTCGCGGTGAAGAAGGCGCCCATGCCCCAGTGCCCGGGCAGGATGCCGATGAGCGACAGCGGGATCGGGAGCAGGATCGCGAGGGGCACGGTGAACGACTGGAACCAGCCCACCACCAGCACCGCGATGAGCGCCAGCACCACCGCGAAGGCGATGCCGAGGTCGCGGAAGACCTCGTAGGTGATCTGCCACTCCCCGTCCCACTTCATTGCCACGCGGTCGGAGGTCTCCGGGGCCACCGTCGAGAACCGCTCGATCCCCGCCCCGTCCGGCAGCTTCAGGGCGTCGAGCTTCTCGTTCAGGGCGAGGATCGCGTAGACCGGGCTCTCCTTCTCGCCGGCGAGGTCGCCCATGACGTAGACGACCGGCTTCAAGTCCTTGCGGACGAGGGGCTGGGGCTCGGGGGCCCGCTCCACGCGGGCGAGCTCGCCGACCGCGACCTGGCCGCCCATCGGCGAGTCGACCCTCAGCGCGAGGCGCCTCTGCGCGCTCGCCCGGTCGGCGGCGGACAGGCGCACGCGGACCGGCACGGGCTCGCGCGAGGACGGGGCGTCGATCCGGGCCACGTCGCGGCCCGCGCCCGGGCCGGCCAGGGTCTCGACCGCGGCCATCGCCGGGATGCCCTTGAGGCCGGCCTTCTCCCGGTCGATGCTGACCTCGACGCGCTCGCGCTCTTTCTCCATCGAGTCGTGGACGTCCACGACCCCGGGGGTCGATTCGAACAGGCCCCGCACCGTCCTCGCCACCTCCTGCCGGACCTCCTGAGTGGGGCCGTAGATCTCGGCCACCATCGTGTCGAGGACGGGGGGGCCGGGCGGGATCTCCACGACCTTCACCTCGGCCCCGCGCTGCTTCGCGATCGCGACGAGGGCGGGGCGGACGCGCTTGGCGATGTCGTGGCTCTGCGCGTCGCGGTCGTGCTTCGGGGCCAGGTTCACCTGCAGGTCGGCCCAGTGGGGCGAGCGGCGCAGGAAGTAGTGGCGGACGAGGCCGTTGAAGTTGAACGGCGCCGCGTTGCCGGCGTAGAGCTGGACGTTGCGGACCTCGGGGACGGTGGCGAGGTGGTCCCTCATCCGCCGCGCGGTCTCGAGGGTGACCTCGAGGGGCGTCCCCTCGGGATGGTCGATCATGACCTGGAACTCGCTCTTGTTGTCGAACGGCAGCATCTTCACCTTGACGAGGCCCACCCCCACGAGCGCGGCGGAGGCGGCGAAGAGGGCGAGAACGAACGCGAGGAACGCCCAGCGCGCCGAGGCCCTCCGGACGAGCGTCGTCATCACCTTGCGGTACAGGCGGGTCGACCAGCCCTCGGGGCCCTCGTCGTGGGCCGCGGCGGCGTGGTCGTGGCGGAAGATCCGGACCGCCGCCCACGGCGTGACCATGAAGGCGACCGCGAGCGAGAACAGCATCGCGGCGGAGGCGCCGGTGGGGATGGGGCTCATGTAGGGGCCCATCATCCCCCGCACGAAGGCCATCGGCAGGATCGCGGCGATGACGGTGAACGTGGCGAGGATCGTGGGGTTGCCGACCTCGTCGGTCGCCTCCACCGCGATGCGCAGGAACGACAGGCCCTTCTTCTCCCGGTGGTGGCGCTCGATGTTCTCGACGACGACGATCGCGTCGTCGACGAGGATCCCGATCGAGAAGATGAGGGCGAAGAGGGTGACCCGGTTCAGGGTGTAGCCGGCCACGTAGTAGATGAACAGGGTGAGGGCGAGCGTCACCGGCACCGCGATGCCGACCACGAGGCCGCTGCGCCAGCCCATGGCGAGCGAGATGAGGGCGACCACGGACAGGGTCGCGATGAGCAGGTGCTCGACGAGCTCGTTCGACTTCTCCTGCGCGGTCTCTCCGTAGTTGCGGGTCACGTCGAGGCGGATCTCGGCCGGCAGGAGCCGCGGCCGCAGGTCCTCGACCTTGCGCAGCACGCTCTCGGCGAGGACGGTCGCGTTCGCCCCCGTGCGCTTCGAGAGAGCGATCGTGACCGCCTGATGCTCGCTGCCGGCAGGGGCGCCCTCCGACGCGCCGGCGGGTCCCGGCGAGAAGAAGACGGCGTCCGTCGCCTCCTCGGGCCCGTCGACGACGCGGGCCACCTGGGAGACGTAGACCGGGCGACCCTGGGACACGCCGACCACGACCCGGCCGATCTCGTCGGAGCTGCGGAAGAGCGGGCCGACCTCGACGCGGACCTCGCGGTTGTCCCGCACGGCGGTCCCCGCGGGCTGCCGCACCGAGGCCGCCTGCAGGGCGGACGTGAGCTGCATCCAGCTGACGCCGGCCGCCGCCATGCGGTCGGGGTCCGGCTCGACCCGCACGACGCGCGGCTGGCCGCCGATGACCTGGGCCCGGCTCGCCTCGGGCACCTCGGAGAGCTCCTGGGCCAGCTCGGCCGCCAGCGGCCGCAGCCGGTCGCTCGTCCAGCCCTTCCCCCACAGGGTGAGGGTCAGGAAGGGCACGTCGTCGATCGAGTGCAGCTCGATGATCGGCGGGAGCGTGCCCGGGGGCATGATCCAGCCCATCGCCGTCTGCCGCTCGTAGACCTTCACGAGCGAGTCCTCGTTCGACTCGTTGACCTCGAAGCGGACGGTGACCATCCCCATCCCGGGGCGGGAGGCGGAGTAGATGTGCTCGACACCGGGCACGCCCCAGAGGATCCGCTCGATGGGGGCGACGACGCGGTTCTCGATCTCGGCCGGCTCGGCGCCCGGCCACGCGACCATGACGTCGACCATCGGCACGCGGATCTGCGGTTCCTCCTCGCGGGGGGTGGCCATGAGCCCCAGCGCGCCGAGGCCGAGCGAGGCCGCGATGACGAGCGGCGTGAGCTTGCTGTCGATGAAGGCGTGGGCGACCCTGCCCGCGAAGCCGACCTTCATGGCGGTTACCTCGCCGCCCGCTGCTCGTGGACCGGGTTGCCGTCGACGAGCCCCGAGGGGTCGAGCACGACCCGCTCGCCCGGCTCGATCCCCGCCCGGACCTCGACCGTGTCGCCGTCGCGGGCGCCGGCCGCCACCCAGCGCAGGCGCGCCTTGCCGTCCGCGACCACGAACAGGCCGGTCAGGCCTCCGCGCTCGAAGAGGGCGGCGGCGGGCACGTGGAGGCGCGGCTCGGAGGAGACGCCCGGCACGAGGAGCCGGGCGAAGAGCCCCGCCCGCAGCCCGGCCGCCGGGGGCAGGTCGGCCTTCACCTCGAAGCGGTGGGTGGTCGGGTCGCCCGACGGGGCGACGGCGGTCACGGTGGCCGTGAGGGGTGACGGCTGGCCGTCCACCAGGGCCTTCACCTTCGACCCGGGCCGCAGGGTCGCGGCGATCCCGGACTCGACGGTGGCCCGCAGCTCGAGGCCACCCTCGCCCTCGATCTCGATGAGGGGCATGCCGGGGTTGACGACGTCGCCGAGGTTCGTCCGGCGCGCGGCCACCCGCCCGGCGAAGGGCGCCCGCAGCGCGCTGTAGGAGAGGTTGTCCCTCGCCGCGGTGAGCTGGGCCTGCGCGCCGCTCGCCGCCGCGGTCATCTGCTCGAGCTCCCGCGGGGTGGCGGCACCCTTCTCGACGAGCGCCCTCGTCCGGGCGAGGTCGGCCTCGGCCGCCGTCACGCCCGCCTCGGCCGCGGCCACCGCGGCCCTCAGCGCGCCGTCGTCGAGGCGGACGACCACCGCGCCCGCCTTCACCCACTGCCCTTCCTGGTAGGGCAGCTCGACGACGCTCGCCGGGATGCGGGCCGAGAGCGCCGCGCGCCGGCGCGCCTGCACCGTGCCCGGCACCGACGCCTCGCCGGCGCCGCCCGAGCGCACCACCTCGGCCGTCCTCACGTCCCGCGCCGGGGCCGGGGCGGCCGGAGCCGCCTCCGGCTTCTCGTGGCCGCCGCACGCGGCGAGCCCGAGGCCCAGGAGCGCCAGGGCCAGTCCAGAGCGAACAGGTCTCATCGTCAGATCTCCCCCGCGGCGCGCCGGAGCGCCGCGTCCGCGATGGCCACCTCGGCGGCGGCCCCGATCTCCTGGAGGGCCGCGCCGAGGGCGGCCGTCTCCGTCTCCAGCTCGTCCGTCAGGGTGGCCAGGCCCGCCTTGCGGCGCTCCTGGACCACGCGCAAGGCCTCCCGGCCCTCCTCCGCCCCGCCCGAGGCCGCGGCGTGGCGCTCCCGGGCCGACACCGCCCGGCGGTACGCCATCGCCACCTCGAGCCGCACCTGGTCGGCCGCCGCGCGCGCCTCGAGCTCGGCGGCTCGCTGCTCGGCCGTGGCCGCCGCTTCGCGCTTGGCGCGGGCGGGGTCGAACGGCGACCACCTGAGGCCCACGCCGAAGGCCCACGACTGCTTCCCGTCGTCGACCTGGATCCGGTTGTCCCAGAGCTGGCCGAAGACGCCGACGTCGGGCAGGACGCCGCTCCTCTCGCTCTTCGCGAGCGCCGCCGCGGCGTCCGTCCGGCGCCGCGCGGCCTCGACGGCGGTCCGCTGGCGCAGGGCCCGCTCCACCCACGCCGCCTCGCCGCCCTCGAGCGGCGCGACCGCCGGGGGGGCGTCGGTCGGGGCGTAGTCGACGCCGGCGGGGGCCCCGAGGAGCCGGGCGAGGCCGGCCTGGGCCATCCGCCGCTGGCTCCGCCGCTCGGCGAGGTCCGCCTCGCGCTCGCGCCGGCGGGCCCTCGCGCGGAGCAGGTCCGCCTGGAGCGCGCCGCCCGTCTCCACCCGGGCCTGGATCTCCGCCTCCCGCGCCTTCGCCACGCCGACCACCCGCTCGGTGACCTCCACCGCGCGCCCCGCCATCTCGGCCTGGCGGTACGCCTCGACGACCCGCATCCGGATCTCCTGGGTCGCGTCGCGCGTCCCCGCCGAGGCGGCGTCGGCGTAGGCGGCCATCGCCGTGGCCATCGTCCCCACCTTCCCGAAGACGTCGACGGGCACCTCGAGCGAGAGGCTGGTCCCGAGGTGCGAGAGGCCGCTCGGGTCGTTGAGGGAGGAGATCGCGAAGTCGTTCTGGGTGAACTCGCCCGAGTTGAGCTTGCTCGCGAACACGCCGGCCGGCAGGTCCGTCCGGGACCAGGCCATCTGCACCCCGAGCCGTGGCCATCGCATGCGCTCGACCGCCTCGGTCCGCGCCCGCTGCGCCTCGGCCCGGGCGGCGCCCGCCTGCAGCTCCGGGTTCGCCTTCTCCGCGAGGAGGAGCGCCTCGGCCAGGGTCAGGGGCACCTCCGCCGCCGCGGCCGGGGCCGCGGCGAGGGCCGTCCCGAGGCCCAGGGCGAGGGCGACCGTCCACACCTTCATCTCTCACCTCCCGCCCGGCGCCGACGCCGGGCCTCGCTCGTCGAGGGCGGTCGGCGCGGCTCGCGCTCCCGGGCGCCCAGGCTGTCGCACACCGCGTCGCAGATCCGCAGCACCGTGGGGTCGGCGATCCGGTAGAAGACCCGGGTGCCGTCCCGCCGCGCCTCCACGAGGCCGGCGTGGGTCAGGCTCGCGAGGTGCTGCGAGACGTTGGGCTGCGAGCGGCCGGTGGCCCGGACCAGCTCGCTCACGCTCCGCTCCCCGCGCTGCAGCGCGGAGAGAAGGCTCAGCCGGCCCTCGTCGCCGAGCGCCCTGAAGCGCGCGGCGACCTGCGGGATCAGCTCGGCGTCGATCACCGGGCAGCCTCCATACATAAGTATGTGCGAATATACGCATGGACGAATACCGTGTCAAGCCCCCCGGGGGAACGCCCGCGAGCATGGGCCCCGGGCGCCCCCCCCTGTCCATGGACCGAACGGTTCACCTCGGCGAGGCGCGCGTGACAGCGGGAGCCGCCGCGCAGTACGCTTGGCGCGGCTTCCGAGGAGAACCCCATGAAGGCAGGCGTGCTCAAGGAGACCTGGCCCGGCGAGACACGGGTCGCGCTCGTGCCGGGCGTCGCGGGGTCGCTCGCCAAGGCCGGCTTCGAGGTCTGGGTCGAGCCGGGCGCGGGCGAGGCCGCCGGCTTCCCCGACGCCGAGTACGCCGAGAAGGGGGCGAAGCTCCAGGCCCGCGAGCGGATCCTCGCCGAAGCCTCCCTGCTGCTGTCCGTGCGCTCGTTCACGGGGGGCCACGACGCCGACGCCTTGTCCCGGCTCACGCCGGGCCACGTGGTGGTCGGCTTCCTCGACCCCCTCGGGCGGCCGGAGGGGGCCTCGGCCCTCGCCGGGCGGGGGGCGACGTCGTTCGCCCTCGAGCTCGTCCCCCGCATCTCCCGTGCCCAGAGCATGGACGTGCTCTCCTCGACCGCGACCATGGTGGGCTACAAGGCGGTCCTCCTCGCCGCCGACGCGCTGCCCCGGATGATGCCGATGATGATGACGGCGGCGGGGACGGTCGCTCCCGCCCGCGTGCTCGTGATCGGGGCCGGGGTGGCCGGCCTGCAGGCGATCGCGACGGCCCGCCGGCTCGGGGCGGTGGTCGAGGCCTACGACGTACGACCCGCGGTCAAGGAGCAGATCCAGAGCCTCGGGGCCCGGTTCGTGGAGCTTCCCCTCGAGACCGGCGCCGCCGAGGACGAGGGCGGCTACGCGAGGGCCCAGGACGAGAGCTTCTACCGACGCCAGCGCGAGCTGCTCGCGAAGGTGGTCGCGGAGAGCGACGTCGTGATCGCGGCCGCCGCCGTCCCCGGGAAGAAGGCGCCGGTGCTCGTGACGGCCGACATGCTGCGGGGAATGCGGCCGGGCTCCGTGGTCGTGGACCTCGCGGCCGAGCAGGGCGGCAACTGCGAGGCGAGCGAGGCCGGCCGGGAGGTCGTACGCCACGGGGTGAAGGTGCTCGCGCCCCTGAGCCTCGCCACCGCGATCCCCCACCACGCGAGCCAGCTCTACGCGAAGAACGTGGCGAACTTCGTCCTCAACATGTCGAGCAAGGGCGAGCTCCAGCTCGACGGCGACGACGAGATCGTGAGGGAGAGCCTCCTCACCCGGGGCGGCGAGGTCGTCCACCCGCGGGTCCGCGAGGCGCTCGGGCTCGCGCCCCTCCCCGCTTCGCCGCCCGCCTGACCCGGCCCCCCGCCCGGGCGCAGCCTCAGCGCCCTGATATACTTCGCGGGTTCGGACCATGCCCGAGACGCGCACGACGGCCGCGCCGCAGACGCCGCGAGAGAGGCTCGAGGACCTCCTCGGCCGCCCCGACCGCGAGATCGACCTCGCGGAGGCCGCCCTCCTCGTGGCGGCCGAGGAGTACCCCGGCCTCGACGTGCGGGCCTACCTCGCCCGCCTCGACGAGATGGGCTGCGGCCTGCGCCAGCGCCTGGACGACGAGCCCCGCGCCGAGCGCTCGATCATGGCGCTCAACCGCTACATGTTCCAGGAGCTCGGCTTCCGCGGGAACACCGAGAGCTACTACGACGCCCGCAACAGCTATCTCAACGACGTGATCGACCGACGCACCGGCATCCCGATCACGCTCTCCACCGTCTACATGGAGGTCGCGCGACGGGGCGGGCTCGAGGTCGACGGCGTCGCCCTCCCCGGGCACTTCGTGGTGCGGGTCGAGACCCCGGGCCGTCCCATCCTGGTCGACCCCTTCCACGCGGGCACGCTGCTGAGCGAGAAGGACTGCCAGGACCGCCTCGACCGCATCTTCGACGGGAAGGTGAAGCTCGAGCCGAAGATGCTCCGGCCCTGCCGGCGCAAGGACATGCTCGAGCGGCTGCTGCGGAACCTCAAGGCCATCCACATCCGCGACCAGGACCAGCACCGCGCGCTCCGCGTGGTGGACCTCATCGTTCGTCTTCAGCCCGGCAGCGCCGAGGACCTGCGCGACCGGGGCATTCTCTACGCGTCGCTCGACTGCTACGGCCTCGCCGCCCGCGACCTCGAGTCCTACCTCGCCCTCGCCCCCCGGGCGAAGGACGCGGAGGAGCTCGCGGTGCGCGCGGCGGGCCTGCGGCAGAAGGCCTCGCGTCTGAATTGATCGGAGGAACAGCAATCATGAGCACGGTCACCGCCGGCATCGCCAAGATCGAGGAGTGCCTCGGGCAGGACGCCCGCTCCCTGCTCGACTACACCTGCAGGGGCATCCCGAAGGCGAGCCTCCACCTGCCGAGCCCGACCTGGGTGGACGACGTCTACGCGGGCTCGGACCGGCCCACCCCCGTCCTGCGCTCGCTGCAGGCCCTGCTCGACAACGGCCGCCTCGCCGGGACCGGCTACGTGTCGATCCTCCCCGTGGACCAGGGGATCGAGCACTCGGCGGGCGCGAGCTTCGCCAAGAACCCGATGTACTTCGACCCCGAGAACATCGTGAAGCTCGCGATGGAGGGCGGCTGCAACGCGGTCGCCTCGACGCTCGGCGTGCTCGGGGGAGTCGCCCGCAAGTACGCGCACAAGATCCCCTTCCTGCTCAAGTTCAACCACAACGAGTTCCTGACCTTCCCGAACAAGTTCGACCAGATCTTCTTCGCCCAGATCAAGCAGGCGAAGGACATGGGCGCGGTCGCGGTGGGGGCCACGATCTACTTCGGCTCGCCCGAGTCGGGCCGCCAGATCGTCGAGGTCTCGCAGGCCTTCCAGGTCGCGCACGAGATGGGGATGGCCACCGTCCTGTGGTGCTACCTCCGCAACCCCGCGTTCAAGAAGGACAAGGACTACCACGTGTCCGCCGACCTCACCGGCCAGGCGAACCACCTCGGGGTCACGATCGAGGCCGACATCATCAAGCAGAAGCTGCCCGAGAACAACGGCGGCTACAACGCGATCAGCAGCAAGGAGAACCCGTACGGCAAGACCGACAAGCGGATCTACTCCGAGCTGACGACCGACCACCCGATCGACCTCTGCCGCTACCAGGTGGCGAACTGCTACATGGGCCGCGCCGGCCTCATCAACAGCGGCGGCGCCTCGGGCGAGAACGACTTCGCCGAGGCCGTGAAGACGGCCGTCGTCAACAAGCGCGCGGGCGGCATGGGCCTCATCTCGGGCCGCAAGGCCTTCCAGCGCCCGATGGCCGAGGGTGTCAAGCTCCTGAACGCGATCCAGGACGTGTACCTGTGCAAGGAGGTCGGAATCGCGTGAGCCTTTTCGCCTGACCAGCGCGAAAAGGCTCACGTTCTCGAAGGCCCCGGTGAAGGCCGGTGGGGCCGCGACCCCGAAGGGTCGCGGCCCCTTCTTTTCGTCCGTTTCCTTTCGCCCCCCGGCCCCTGCTAGCCTCCTCCCATGCGCGACGGTCCCGGCCGACGGGTGATCAAGCGGGTCGCGCTCTGGGCGTTCCGGGCGGACGTCGCGCTCACACGGGCGCTGCGCCGCTCCCGCGGCGAGCGTCCCTGGTCGCTGCGAGGCGCCTGCCGGCGCTCGGGGGGGTGCTGCGAGGCGCCGGCGATCGCGGTCCCCCGCCTAGTCTGGTCCTCGGCCCCGCTGCGGTGGCTCTTCCTCGCCTGGCAGCGGCACGTCAACGGCTTCGAGCTCGCCTCGACGGACGCGCGGGCGCGCGTCTTCGTCTTCCGCTGCACGCACTACGACCGCGTGAGCCGGTCCTGCGACAGCTACGGCTCACGCCCGGGGATCTGCCGGGACTACCCCCGCCACCTGCTCTGGCAGGCCAACCCCGAGATGCTGCCGGCCTGTGGCTACCGGGCGGCGCCTCCGAACGCGGAAAGGCTCGAGGCCGCGCTCGATCGCACCCCTCTCACGCCCGCCCAGCGCGACGAGCTGCGCCGCGGCCTGCGCCTCGACGGCTGAGGGGAAGACTACCGCCTTCGCAGCTCGAAGCTCGCCACGACGTTGCGGCCCGCGGAGTCGGTCGAGATCGAGCCCCGAAGGGCCTCGCCGTCCCACTTCGCCACGTAGTGGCGGACCCCGCCGCGGATCTGGACGCTGAAGCGCGCCTGGTCTCGGCGGCCCTCCACGCTCAGCAGCGGCACCGTCAGCGTGATCCCCCCCTCGTAGGCGATCGTGCCGCCACCGCGGCGGAACTCGACGGTCAAGTACTGCCGCTGGCCCTGCTCGACCTGGCTCCCGATCCAGGTCCCCTCGAGCTGGAGACGGGGCGGGGCAGGCGCGGGAGGCGCGCCCGGAGCGGAAGCGGCTCCCGCTCCCGCCGAGGGGGCGGCGACCGAGGCGGGGACGCGCAGGGCCAGGAGGCGCAGGCCATCGCGCAGGCGCCCCTCGTCCACCACCGAGCGGGGGATCCCCGGGCGGCCGGTGCGACGCGCCGCGTCGAAGAGCTGGCCGAGCACGCGACCCTCGGGGGCGAGCGCCGCCGCCGCCTGGGGCCGCTCCCCGCGCACGGTGAGGAGTACGAGGTCGCGGGCGACGGCCTCCCACCAGCGGGCGAGGCGCGCGGGCGTCACGGGCCCGCCGCGGCCCCGCAGAGAGGTCCAGTCCTCGCCGTAGGCCGCCGCATCCTCGGACGTGACCTCGAGGAGGACGTCCGGGCGCCCGGTCAGGGCGAGAACGGGCTGCCCGCCGAGGTCCCGGGCTTCGACCGTGAGGCCGACCGTCGTGCGCAGAGCCTGGGCGGCGGCGTTGAGGCGGTTCGCGGCCTCGACGGCGCGGGCCGACGCCGTCTTCCCGCCGGATGCGGCGAGGACGAACGCCGGCCCGAGGCCGCTCGCGACGACCGCGTGGGGCCGGCCGGGCACGGCGGTGAACGGCTCGGGGGCGAAGCGGAACTCGACGGGGTCGGCGGGCGGGGCGAGCTGGAGCGCGGCCTGCCCGACGCCGTCCGAGCCGGCGACGCGGACCTCGAGCGGCCGGCGGGGCTCCCCCGGTGGGGTCCAGGGCACCGCGACCTGGAGACGCTCCGGCGCGGCGACGAGGACGAGGGCCGGCGTCCCGCCCACGCGCACCTCGTTCGCGGGGGGATCCGGGCGGAAGCCGAGGCCCGCCACCTCGACCGTGTCCCCGGCCGCGGCGATCGCCGGGGACACCGAAACGACCACGGGGAGCCGGCCGACGACGAAGGGCACGGCGTTCGACTCGAGGCCCGCGACGCTCACCACGATCGGTGCGGCGGTTCCGATGCCGAGGGTGGCCGGCACCGCGACCCGGATGCGCGTCGGATCGACCTGCGCCACCTCCGCGGTCACGTCCCCGAAGCGCACCGTGGCCCCCACTCCCCAGCCGGCGCCGGCGAGGACGACCTCCTCGCCCGGCAGCGCCGCCTGGGGCGAGATGCCGTGGAGCCGCGGCCCCTGGAGGAGCACGACCTGCGCGGCGTTCGAGGCCTTCGCCCCCGTCCGAACGACGACCGCGACCGCCCGCTCGGCTCCGGACTCCACCGGAACGTCGGGCACCTCCACCTCGAGCCGCGCCGGCGAGGCCTGGAGCACGGTGGCCGTCCGGTCGTCGAACAGCACCGTGTTCGAGGCCGGGTCGGGAGCGAAGCCCGAGCCGGTCACGACCGCCCGCTGCCCGACGCGCACCCGCGCCGGCTCGACGGCATCGACACGAACTCCACCGCCGAGAAGGCGGCCCGCGACGAGGGCGAGGGCGCCAAGCACCACGGCGGCGCCGACCCCCAGGGCCACCGGCCGCACCCAGGCCGGCGGGCCGGCCGGACGGCGGCGAGCGGAGCGGGCGGCGGGAGTCGGGCGACGCGACGGGGCCGGCCGAGCGGAGGGCGCGGCCGGACGACGGGCGGGAGCCGGCGCCGGCACGGGGCGCAGGCGCTCGGTCTTGGCCGCGGGCGCGGGCTCCGGCGCGGGCTCCGGCGCGGGCTCCGGCGCGGGCGAAGGCAGGA
>CAZLRF010000016.1:34028-89811 GCA_964561785.1 uncultured Acidobacteriota bacterium
GGCGCGGGCTCCGGCGCGGGCTCCGGCGCGGGCTCCGGCGCGGGCGAAGGCAGGACCGTAGGCAGCGGGGCAACAGGTTCCGGCGCACGCGTGGGCTCGCTCGGCAGAACCTCCGGGGAAGCCTCGGGTGCGACGAGCGCAGTGGGCGGCTCGGGAGGCGTGGGCGGCAGGACGGCTGCCGGGCCCATGGGAGCGGCGGGCAGGGGAGCGGGCGGCGCGAGCGGGGTCGGCGGAAGCTCCGGGACCTCCTCCGCGACGAAGAACTCGTCGCCCGCCATGGCCGCGGCGGGAGCCGGCGGCGGCTCCTCCGCAGCGATCGCCCAGTCGTCCGCCACGGTCTCCGCCACGAGGGCCTCGGGCGAGGGCACGCTCAGGGGCTCCGGCGCCACCGGGGGCTCCATGACCGGCATCTCGGGCGACGACTCGAGCTCCTCCGCCTCGACGGTCTCGATCTCGGGTGCCGTCCGCGGCGGCGCGACGAACGCGGCGGCCCCCTGCTCGCCGACGAAGAAGGGGTCGTCCTCGGCCCCCTGCTCCGCGAGGACCACGCTCGCGGGCAGGACCTCGAGCCAGGGCTCGAAGTGGCACTGGACGCACACGCTCCCGGGCTCGCGCGGCGGGCCGAGCCAGAGGACGTCGCCGGGGCCGAAGGCGGCCTTTCCCTCGACGCGCGAGTCGTTCACGAACAGGCCCCGCGGGGCGCTCGTGTCCTGGACCTCGCACCGGTCGAGATCGGTCCAGATCCGGGCGTGAATCGGGCTCACCCCGGGAAGGTCGACGACGAGGTGGCAGTCGGGGTCCGCCCCGACGAGCACCTCGCCCACGACCTCCTCGGGGTCGTGGCGGCGGCCGTCGAGCTCACCGCCGAGGACGCTCAGGGAAGCGAGGCGCAGTCGTTCTTCGGCCACCCACGGATTCTAGACCGCCGTCCCGTCCGGTCAAGGTATACTCCCCCCGCGCCGCCGCCGAAGGCGGCTCGTCGAGGACCTCATGAGCCTTACGATCCCGATCGCCCTCGTCGCCGGCGCGGCCGTCCTGGCGCTCGCGGCCCTCGCCGTCCTCGTCCTGCGCGACCCCGAGGCCGCGAAGAAGCGCATCCTGGCCCTCTTCCGCCGTCCCCCGGGCCCGCCGAAGGCCCCGGAGCGCGACCACTACTACCGGCCGTACTGGTCCTGATCCGCGGTCCCCGACCCGGGCGGCCCCTGAGCCATCCGGTCTATTCCCCGCTCGACCCGCGGGGTCCAGATTGGGGGGTGAGGACGTTCACCGACAAGGAGGGTGCACCATGCTCGTCGAGCGGGCGAGGCGCCTCCTCGAGACCGGCGGCGTCGCCTACGAGACGATCCCCCACCGCGAGGCGTACACGGCCCAGGGGGTCGCCGCCGCCGCCCACGTCTCGGGCTGGCTGCTCGCGAAGGTCCTGGTCGTCCGGCCGCCGGGCGAAGGGCCGGCGATGGTCGTCCTGCCCGCCTCGTGCCGGCTCGACCTCGCCGCGCTCGGCCGGGTGCTCGGCCGGCCGGGCGTGACGCTGGTGCCGGAGAGCGAGATGAAGGAGCTGTTCCCGGACTGCGAGACCGGGGCGATGCCGCCGTTCGGCCAGCTCTACGGCATGCCGGTCTGGGTGGACGCGTGCTTCCCGAGGGCCGGGGAGTTCGCGTTCCAGGCCGGGAACCACCACGAGGTCGTCCGCATGCGATACGCGGAGTACGAGCGGCTCGCCCGGCCCGTGGTCGCGGACTTCTGCCGCCACTAGGGCCCCACGGGCCGACGCCTCCGCGACGAGGAGGTGACGGCCATGATCGAGATCCGCCGGATTCTCTGCCCGACGGACCTTTCGCAGATCGCTCCGCGGGCGTTCGAGCACGCGCTCGCTCTCGCCCGCTTCCACCAGGCCGAGGTGGAGCTCGCCTACGTGAGCGAGCCGCTCCTCCCCGGTCCGGTGGCCCCGGCCACGTACCCCCCGTGGGCCATCCTCGACCCCGCGGTGCGAGGGCGCCTGGGGGCCGCCCTCGAAGAGCTCGCCGCGCCCGCCGCCGGCACGGGCGTCCGCGTCCTGACCTCCGTGCGCGAGGGGCGCGTCGTCCACGAGATCCTCGAGCGGGCCCGCGGCTGGCCCGCCGACGTGATCGTGATGGGCACCCACGGCCGCGGCGGGTTCGAGCGCTGGGTCCTCGGGTCGGTCACCGAGAAGGTGCTGCGCAAGGCCCCCTGTCCGGTCCTCACCGTGCCGCCCCCCGCGGGCGGCCTCCACCCCGAGGGGTCCGTGCTCTTCCGCCGCATCCTCTGCCCGGTGGACTTCTCCACCCCGTCGGTCGCCGCCCTCGCCTACGCCCTGCGGCTCGCCGAGCAGTCGGCCTGCGAGATCACGTTCGTCCACGTGCTCGAGTGGCTGGCGGAGGAGGAGCCGGGAGCGAGAATCGCGGGCTTCGACGTACCCGAGTTCCGCCGCTACCTGGAGAAGGACGCGCGCGAACGGCTGCGCCAGCTGGTCCCGGCGGAGGCGAGGGACTGGTGCCGGACCCGCGAGGAGGTGGTGGGCGGACGGCCGTGGCGCGAGATCCTCCGGCTCGCCGAGGAGCGGGAGGCCGAGCTCGTGGTCATGGGCGTGCGCGGGCGCAACCCGGTGGACATCGCCCTGTTCGGCTCCACGACGCACCACGTGATCCGGGGCGCGCGCTGCCCGGTGCTGGTGATCCACAGCGGCTGACACGAAGCCGGGGCGCCCGGCTCAGGCGAGAACGCCGAGCGCCCGGCCGACCTTCGTGAACGCCGCCACCGCCCGGTCGATGTGCTCCGGGCGGTGCGCGGCCGAGAGCTGCACCCGGATGCGCGAGAGGCCCCTCGGCACCACCGGGAAGAAGAAGCCCTTCACGTAGACGCCCTCGTCGAGGAGGGCGCGGGCGAAGCGCTGGGCGAGCGGCGCGTCCTCGGGGGCGAAGCGGGAGAACATGATCGGCACGATCGGGTGGACGCCCGGCTTGATCTCGAACCCGGCCGCGGTCATGCGCTCGCGGAACGAGCGGGTGTTGGCCTCGAGCCTGTCGCGCAGCTCGGTCGAGGCCGTGAGCAGCTCGAGGGCCCGCAGGGTGGCGCCGACCACCGCCGGGGCGAGCGAGTTCGAGAAGAGGTACGGCCGGCTGCGCTGGCGCAGCATGCCGATCACCTCCCGGGGCCCGGCCGTGCAGCCGCCGAGCGCCCCGCCGAGCGCCTTGCCGAAGGTGGTCGTGATCAGGTCGACCCGTCCGCCGACCCCGTGGTGCTCCCAGGTTCCGCGCCCCGTCTTCCCCATGAAGCCGGTGGCGTGGGAGTCGTCCACCATCAGCGTCGCCCGGTACCTCTCCGCGAGGTCGCAGATCTGGGGCAGGGGCGCCACCGTGCCGTCCATCGAGAAAACCCCGTCCGTCACGATCAGCCGGAAGCGCTGGGCCTGCGCCTCGCGCAGCTTCGCCTCGAGGTCGGCCATGTCGGCGTTCGCGTAGACGTAGCGCTTCGCCTTGCACAGCCGCACCCCGTCGATGATCGATGCGTGGTTGAGCTGGTCGGTCACGATCGCGTCGTCCGCCCCGAGGAGAGGCTCGAAGACGCCCCCGTTCGCGTCGAAGCAGGCGGCGTAGAGGATCGCGTCCTCCATCCCGAGGAACTCGGCGATCCTCCGCTCGAGCTCGAGGTGCAGGGCCTGGGTCCCGCAGATGAAGCGGACGCTCGACATCCCGTAGCCCCACTCGTCGAGGGCCCGGTGCGCCGCTCGGAGAAGCTCCGGGTGGCTCGAGAGGCCCAGGTAGTTGTTCGCGCAGAAGTTGAGGACGGCCTCGCCGCGCCCCTCCACGCGAATCTCGGGCCCCTGCTCGCCGAGGATGGGCCACTCTTCCTTGAACAGGCCCTGCGCTCGGATCTGCGCCAGCTCGTCGGCCAGGAACTCTCGAAACGCGGTGTCCACGGTGCCTCCTCCCGGCCCCGAGCGCCCGTCTACCTCTTCCGCGGCGTCCGGATGGCCGCCCCGTCCTGCAGCTCCTTGAGCGCCTGCCAGGGGCCGACGACGATCTCGCGCCCCCCCTCGATCCCGCCCCTGACCTCGACCTCGAGGCCCCCGATCATGCCGGTCTCGACGGGGACGAAGCGGGCGGTCTTCCCCTCGACGGCGAAGACGCCGGGCCGCTCCTTGCCCGCCTCGCCCCGCAGCACCACCGCCGGGAGGGGCACCGCGAGGGCGTCCTTCGCCTCGCCGACGAGGATCTCGGCGTCGCCGGTCAGCCCGGGGCGCAACCCCTCGTGCGCGTCAACGAGGCGCACCTTCACCCTGAACTCGCGGGCGGCGGCGCCCGTCCCGGTCACGGGCAGCGCGCTCGCCCCCACCTCGACGACCTCGCCCGCGAACGCGCGGCCGGGCAGCGCCTCGAGGGTCACGGTCGCCGGCTGGCCCACCCTCACGTTCAGGATCTCGGCCTCCGCCACCTTCACCTCGGCGTTCAGCGCCGCGAGGTCGGAGATCGTCATGATCGTCGTGCCCGGCATGTTCTGGATGCCGATCACCACCATCTCGCCCTCCCGCACGGGCAGGCGGGTCACGGTGCCGTCGAGGGGCGAGACGATCTCGGTCTTGCCGACCAGGTCGCTCGCCCGCGCGAGCTGGGCCCGGGCCTGCTGGACGCGCTTGCCCGCCGCCTCCACCTGGGCGGCCGCGGCGTCGGCCGCCGCCTGGAGGGCGTCGAAGTCGGCCTGGGGCAACAGGCCCTGAGCGCGAAGCTGCGTCCCGCGGGCGAGGGCGTTCGCGGCGTCCCCGGCGCGGGCCCGGGCCGCCGCCTGCTCGGCCTCGGCCGCGCGCACGAGAGCGGCCGCGGCGTCGCGCTCGCTCGCGGCGGGCACCGGGTCGATCCGGGCCACGACCTGCCCGCGGCGGACGCGGTCGCCCTCCCGGACGGGGAGCGAGACGAGCTTGCCCATCACCGAGGAGCCGATGTCCGCGTAGCGCTCGGCGACGATCTCGCCGGAGGCGGTGACCGTCGACCGGAAGACGGCTCGCCTCTCGACGCGGCCCGTCTCCACCTCGGTGCCGTTCCCGCGGCAGCCGGGGACGAGGGCCGCGAGCGCGAGGACGGCGCGGAGCGGGACGGCTCGGGGGATCCGGGTGCTCCGCACCGCCCGAATCTAGCACGGCCCTCCCGCCGGCGCGGTATGCTCGGGGCGCGCGATGTCCCCGACCCGCACCGCCTCCGCCGTCCGCGAAGCCCTCGCCCAGGCCTCCCGCACCGCCGTCGCCCACCCGCTGCGCTCGGGCCTCGGCGCCCTCGCGATGGCGGTCGGGGTCGCCACGGTGGCGATCGTGGTCACCGCCCTGCAGGGCCTCGCGGAGTTCGCCCGGACGACGACCGCGCGCACCTTCGGCTCCGACACGTTCGTGCTCGCGCGGATCGCCTCGCCCGGAAGCATCGGGCGTCGCGAGCTGGAGGAGAAGCTCGGGCGCAACCCCGTGGTCCGCCGTTCCGATCTGCGCTTCCTCGAGCGGTGGGCGGGCGAGGGCGTCCTCTTCGCCCCCTTCGCACAGAGATCGGCCGACGCGACGGCGGGCGGGCGCACGTTCGAGGACGCGGCGCTGACCGGCACCTCGGCCGCGCTCGCCGACATCCGCGACCTCGGTGTGGAGCGAGGCCGCTTCCTCTCGCGCGAGGACGAGGCTCGCGCGGCCCCGGTCGCCGTCATCGGGAGAGACGTCGCGGACGCGCTGTTCCCGGGCACGGACCCCCTGGGCCGGCCGATCCGGGTCGGCGGCCGCCGGCTCGAGGTGGTGCGCGTGCAGGCGCGGCTCGGCACCGCGGCCGGAGCGTCCCAGGACCGCTCCGTCTTCCTGCCCCTCGCGGCGTGGGAGCGGATCTTCGGGGAGCCCGAGTCGCTCCAGGTCTTCGCCCGCGCCCGCGACGGCGGCCACCCCGAGGCCGCCGAGGACCGGACCCGCGCCACGATGCGCGCCCGCCGGCGGCTCCTCCCCGGCGCGCCGGACACGTTCGACATCCTGAGCCCGACCGCCGCCCGCAGCTTCGTGGCGAGCCTGACCGACCGAGTGAGCGGGGCGGCCGCCCCCCTGTCGGCCATGGCGCTGCTCGCCTCGATCGTGGTCGTCACGAACACCACCCTGGTGTCGGTCACCCAGCGCACGCGCGAGATCGGCGTGCGGCGGGCCCTCGGCGCCACGCGTCGGCAGATCGTCCGCGAGGTCGTCCTCGAGTCGACGCTCGTCGCGCTCGCCGGAGGCGGGGCGGGGCTCGTCCTCGTCCTCGTCCTCGCCGCCTTCGCGCGCGCGGCGGCGGGGCTTCCCGTCGCCCTCGCGCCCTCGACCGCGCTCGTGAGCTTCGCCGCGGCCGCCGCGGCCGGGGTCCTCGCCGGCCTCTACCCCGCCCGCCGGGCCTCGCAGGTCGACGTCATCGCCGCGGTGAGGGCCGAGTGAGCCCGATCCGCCGGGCGCACCGAAGCCTCCGGGAGTGGCGCGACCTCGCGGCCGAGACGGCGCGTCTCACCCACGACTCGGTCGCCGCCCACCCCCTGCGGTCGCTCCTCGCCGTCCTCGGCGTCGTCATCGGCATCGTCACCGTCGTCCTCGTGGCCTCGATCCTCGCGAACGTCCGCAACTCGGTGGCTCTGCTTTTCCGCGAGCTCGGCACCGACAACGTGTTCGCTTACCACCGCTCCGGCGACCCCTACTCGCCCCCTTCCGAGAGAGAGGCCCGCCGGCTGCCCCTCCGCCCGGAGTTCGCGGAGACGATCGCCCGCGAGGGCCGCCACGTGCGGGACGTCGGCGTCCAGCTCATCGTCCCCCCGGTGGTGAACGGCCGGGCGCTCGTCGCGCGAGCTCTCGGCAACGAGTCCGACCGCGTGTTCGTCGAGGGCGTCTCGCTCCACTACTTCGACGTGGTCGGGGCCGAGTTCGCGGCCGGCCGGCCCTTCACCGAGCTCGAGTCGCGCGCGGGGGCGCGGGTCGCCGTGCTCGGCGCCAACGTGGCGCGCGCGCTGTTCGGGGAGGGCCCGGCGCTCGGCCGTCGCCTCCTCCTCGCCGGGGAGAGCTGGTCGGTGGTGGGCGTCCAGCCTCCGCGCAAGGGGGGCTTCTTCGGCGAGAACCGCAACGACAACGTCGCGTTCGTGCCGCTGCGGGCGGCCGAGCGCCGCTTCGCCGAGGCGGAAGCCACCGTCCTCTACGTGCGGGCGAAGCCGGGCGAGCGCGACGCGGCGCGCGTCGAGCTCGAGACCATCCTCCGGCGGCTGCGGCGGCTCGCCCCCGGCGAGCCCAACGACTTCGAGCTCTCGACGGCCGACCAGATCATCACGACCCTCGACCAGGTGAGCGCGGCGATCGGTCTCGCCACCTTCGCGCTCGCCGGGGTGAGCCTGGTCATCGGCGGCATCGGCATCGCGAACGTCATGGTCATCGCGGTCACGGAGCGCACCCGCGAGATCGGCGTGCGGCGAGCCCTCGGGGCGCGGCGCTCCGAGGTCCTGCGCCAGTTCCTCCTCGAGGCGGCGTTCCTCTCCGGCACCGGCGGCGTCGCGGGCGTCGTGGTCGCGTCGCTGCTGGGCCTCCTGATCACCCTCGTGGCCCCCGGCTTCTCCGCGGTGGCCCCGGCGTGGGCCGTCCTCTCCGGCCTCGCCGCGTCGGTGCTCACCGGGATCGTCGCGGGCTACCTCCCGGCCCGGCGGGCGGCGCTCCTCGACCCGGTCGAGGCGCTGCGCTACGAGTGAGGCTCGCGCCGGAGCAGCTCGAGGGCATAGGTGGACAGGACGTCCCGCTTCGAGAGCGTCCCCACGAGGCGCCGTGAGTCGCGGTCGGCGAGGACGGGCAGCCGCTCGCACTCCTGCGCCGCGAAGCGCTCGAGGACGCGGGCGAGCGCCTCGTCGGGGAACACGACCTCGAACCGGGGGCGCATGACGTCGCGGGCGGTCATCCCCCCCGCCCCGCCCGACCCGCGGAGGGCCTCGTTCGCGTCGTGCAGGTTCACCGCGCCCAGGAACCGCCCGGCCTCGTCCACGACGTAGAGGTGGTTACGCCGGGACGCGACGAACGTGTCGACGACCCCGGCGAGCGGCAGGGCGGGAGCGATCGCGACCTGCTCCGACCGGACGAGGTCGGACACGCGCAGGGCGTCGAAGGCGCGGGGCGGGCCGTCGTCTCCGGCCTTGCGCTGCAGGGCCTCGGTGTACACCGAGTTGGCGCTCAGGCGCGTGGCGACGACGCTCGCCACCGCAGCGCCGAGGAGGAGGGGCACCACGATGCCGTAGTCCAGGGTCATCTCGAAGACCATGACCACCGCCGTCACCGGCGCATGCGTCGTCCCCGCGAGCAGACACCCCATGCCGGCGATCGCGAACGCGCCGGGGTCGGCGCCCAGGGAGGGATGCAGGGCCTCGACCCCGGCGCCGAAGGCCTGGCCCAGCATGGCGCCGAGGAACAGGGTCGGCGTGAACACGCCGCCCACCGTCCCCGACCCCACCGCGAGGGGGGTGACCACGAGGCGCAGGAGCAGGAGGGCGAGGACGTGCTCCACGCCGAAGGGCCGCTCGAAGAGCGCGGCGATGGCCTCGCGGCCGTTGCCCACGACCTCGGGCCAGCGCAAGGTGACGAGGCCCAGGCACAGGCCGGCGACGGCCATCGCGGCCGGCCGCGGGAGCCTCGAGCGGGAGAACAGCGTCGCGCTCGCCCGCAGGGCGTAGAGGAAGGCCGCGGCCACCGTCCCTCCGAGGGCACCGAGGGCGGCGTAGAGCACGATCTCCCACGGCGCCGAGAGCGTCGCCGGCGGCACGTGGAAGGCCGGGTCGCGGCCGAAGGCGGCCCAGGTGAGCAGCGTCGCCACGGTGGAGGAGACGGCGAGGGGCGCGAAGGCCTGGACCGACAGGCTCCCCAGGATGACCTCGCTCGCGAACAGCGCCGCGCCGAGCGGCGTGTTGTAGGCGCACGCGAGGCCGGCGGCGATGCCGCAGCCGACGAGCAGGCGGCGCTCGCGCGTCGCCACCCCGAGCCGTCCTCCCATCACCGAGGCGGTGGCGGCGGCCACGAGGACGATCGGCCCCTCCCGGCCCACCGCGCCCGCGGAGGCCTGCGTGACCAGCGACGACGCGGCGCGGGACAGCGCCGGGCGCAACGGCAGGGTGCCGTTGCGGAGCACCACCGCCTCGAGGATGTCCCACCCCCGCGCCCCTCCGGCGAAGCGGGACCCGAGGGCGAGCACGAGGCCCGCCAGGAGGCCGCCGAGAGCCGGGACGAGGACGCGGGCGGCGGGGGGCGAGGCGGCGACCCCGCTCACCAGGTCCGGCCCGGACCAGACCAGCCGGAACGACTCGGTGGCGGCGTAGCGCAGGACGATGGCGGCGCCGCCCGCCAGCAGGCCGACGGCGAACGCCCGCAGCAACGGTCCGGCCGGGTCGCCTCCTCGAGGGGCCATCCCGCGCGCCATCCGGGATCGGGGGCCGGCCCCGCGCTCAGGTCCGCTCGAGCAGGTGGATGTAGAGCTCCCGGCCGTCCTCGTCCTTCCCGATGCGCTGCTCCTTGAGGATCGCGTGCTTCGCGGTCTTCGCCCACCCCTGGAAGTCGGGGACCGAGCCGGGGTCCGTCGCCGTGACCTCGAGCTGCTCCCCCGGGGCCATCGCATCGATCTCCTTCTTGGCCCTGACGATGGGGATCGGGCACTTCACGCCCCGCACGTCGAGCTTCTTCAGAGCCATCGCCACTCTCCTTCCCCCGCGGGGATCCCCTGCCCGCCGATTCTACGTCGCCGCCGGCCCCTTGCCCGCCACCGCGCACCGGTTCTTGCCGAGCTCCCACTCCGCGATCGCCTCCTCGCTCGCGGGCTCGCCGAGGTTCGTCCGGATGATCGAGGCGTAGGCGGGAGGGGGGTCGGTGACCGCCGCCGCGACCGCGGCGACGAACGCGTCGGCGGTCGGGATGCGCATCTCGGGGACGGCGCGGCGCAGGTCGCCGAGCCGGCCGGACACGACGCCGTCCCCGGAGATCTCCTCGGGGCCGCCGTAGTGGGCGGGCAGAACGACCGTCTCCGGCGGGAGGCCGGCCAGCCGGCGCGTCAGCGTCTCGAAGAGGTCGCGGCCCCACTCGGCCGCGCGGCCGCCGAGGTCCGGCCGGCCCACCCCGGACACGAAGAGGGTGTCGCCGGTGAGCAGGTGGGTCCCGTCGACGAGGTAGCACGTCGAGCCGGGCGTGTGGCCGGGGGCGCTCACCGCCCGCACCTCGATCGCCACGCCCCGCTCCCCGCCGAGGCGGATCCGCTCGCCGTCCGCGAGAGGGTGGACGCGGTGGCGGAGGGCGAAGCCCTCGCCCGCGGACACGAAGTACGGGACCCCGAGCCGCCGCGAGAGGGCCGGCCCCCCGCTCACGTGGTCGGCGTGGACGTGGGTGTCGAGGACCCAGGCGACGCGCGCCCCCCGCGAGCCGGCGAAGGCCTCGTACCAGGCGTCGTGGCGGCTCGGGTCCACCACCAGCGCCTCGCCCGCCGCCACGACCACGTAGGAGAGGCACGCCTTGCCCCGCCGGTTCACCTGCCACAGCTCGAAGCGCGTCCCGGCCTCGCCGGGGAGGCTCACGCGCACGGGGTCGAGGTGGGTGCCGTAGGCGATCATCCCGCCATGGACGTTGGCGGAGGGGATGCCCTGCGCGAGGAGGAGCCCCGCCACCATCTCGGAGGAGCCGCCCTGCGCGCACAGGACGACGACGTCGCGGCCGCGGGGCACGCGGGCGAGGGCGGCCGCCTCGTCCTCGACGAAGTCGAAGTACGGGACGTGCACGGTCTCGACCGGCCGCCGGGCCTCGATCCGCCACGCCGCGAACTCCTCGTCGTTTCGCACGTCGAGGAGCAGGACGTCCTCCCCGCGGTCGAGGCGAGGCAGAAGGTCGCCCACCGCCACGGCGGGGACGGCGGGAGAGGTCGCGGGGTCGCTCATCGCCTCGGGCTCCGGCACGGGCTCAGATGAACAGGGTCACGCGGGAGCGCGTGGCGTCCGCCATGTAGGTGGCGACGCCCCCGTACGCGAGGCCGTCCACCAGCTCCTCGCGGGAGATCCCCATCGCGTCCATCGACATCGTGCACGCGATCATCTTCACCCCCAGGTCGCGCGAGACGTCGACGAGCTCCTCGAGGCTCGCGATCTGCTTGTCCTTCATCATCCGCCGCAGGAGCGCGGCGCCCGCGCCGAGGAAGCTCATCTTCGACGTGCCGAGCCGCCGCGTGCCGGACGGGGTCGAGAGCGCGAAGATCCGCTCGGCGAAGGTCTTCGGCCCGGGCGGAGCCCCCGCCCTCTTGAGCACGGTCAGCCCCCAGAACGTGAAGAACATCGACGTCTCGAGCCCGGCCGACGCGGCGCCGGTCGCCATCACGAACGCCGCGAGGACCCGGTCGAGGTCGTTGCTGAAGACGACGATCGTGGCCGCGTCGTCGACGGTCCGCTCGCGCAGAAGGGCGAGCTTCGCGTCCAGCTCCTCGCGCAGCGGGCGGAGCTGTCGCTCGACCTCGGCGGCGACGCGGGCCTCGAGGTCGGCGCCCGCCCCCGCTGAGCCGGATGCCATCGTGGGCCCACTACACCGGGAACGACCGCCCCGTGTCAAGCGCCCGACCCACGTGCGGCCGGCATCCCCTCCCGGGGCGGCGGGCCGCTCGTCGCATCGCGCAACTAGTGCTGGTGGACGCCGTCCTCGTGGCGCGCCGCGGCGGCGTCCGCCTCGAGGTCGAGCGGCGGGGCCTCGTCCTGGATCAGGTACTCGAACTCGTTGCGGAACTCCTGCAGGCTGATCCCGCAGGTGGCCGCGAACTTCGCGAGCTCGTGCGGGTCCTGGAAGTCGTCCCGGCGCAGGCGGATCATGTAGCGGCGCGCGATCGCGTAGCGCGTCGAGCGCGTGTCCACGAGGCGGATCTTGGCCTTGCCCGTCTTCGGGTCGAGCAGGTCCTTGAACGGGATCGGCAGGAAGTGGCCGCCCTGCAGCGACACCATGGCCGCGTTGCCGCCGGAGAGCAGGTACTTGGTCGCGCAGTACCCGAGGTCGCGGGTGTACTCCATGTCGAACGGGATGGGGTCCGCGCAGCGCAGCTCGTAGCCGATGTTCTTGGCCACGATCGTGGACTTGATGCCGAACTGCTTGAGCCGCGCCTGCACCTGCGCCTTGAGGATCTCCCCGATGTTCACCTCGGCGATGCGCACGTTGCCGTGGGCGTCGCGCTCGACGTCCTCGAGCTGCGCGAGGTCCTCGGGCGGGATGTCGAGGACGAGGCCCTCGGCCAGGATCGCCACGCCGTCGCGGCGACCGTAGGAGAGCCGCTTGAGGATCGAGCCGACCAGCGTGTCGACCAGCGACTTGAGCCGGATCCGGCCCTCGCCGAACTCCTCCGGGATCATGGTCAGCGTCGCCCCGGCGGCCTTGCCGATGCCGAGCGCGAGGTGGCCGGCCTTCCTGCCCATCGCGATCACGAAGTACCAGCGCGAGGTGGTCTTCGCGTCCACCATCAGGTTCTTCACGATGTCGACACCGATGTGGCGCGCGGTCTGGAAGCCGAAGGTGTCGACGTAGGCGGGCAGGTCGAGGTCGTTGTCGATCGTCTTCGGGACGTGGACGACCTGGATGCGGCCCTGGGCCTTCTCCTCGAGCTTCATCGCCGAGAACGCGGTGTCGTCGCCGCCGATCGTGATCAGCTGCGAGACGTTGAGGCGCAGCAGCGAGATCACCGTGTTCTCGAGGTGCTCGGGGTTCTTCGTGGGGTTGGCTCGCGAGATCCCGATGTGCGACCCGCCCCGGAAGTGGATGCGGCTCACCTCGTCGATCGTCAGCGGGCGCACGCGGTCGACGTTGCCCTGCATGATCCACTCGAAGCCGTCGCGGATCCCCAGGACCTCCACCCCCTCGAGCACGCCGCGGATGGTCGCGGCGCCGATCACGCTGTTGATGCCGGGGGCGGGGCCGCCCCCGACGAGAATCGCCAGTCTCTTCTGATGGCTCACGCTCGCACCTCGGAATCAAGAAACCGCCGAACCGCGCAAGTATAGCGCCCCGCCCGGACGGCGCACCCCGGCCCTTTGATCCATGCGAGGGGCGCTCGCGGGGACCGGCCCCTGCTATCCTCGCCGGGATGGGCCACGACCACGCGCACCCCCACGGCAGCCGGCGGCGGCTCGCCGCAGTCCTGGTCCTGACGTGCGCCTTCCTGGGGGTCGAGGTGGCGGCGGGCATCCTCACCGGGAGCCTCTCCCTGATCGCGGACGCCGGCCACATGATGACGGACGTGGCCGGCCTGGTCCTGGCCCTCGGGGCGATGAAGCTCGCGGAGCGGCGGCCCTCCCCCCGCCGCACCTGGGGTTACCACCGGGTCGAGATCCTGGCCGCCCTGACGAACGCCCTCGTCCTCGCGGCGGTCGCGGGCTTCATCCTCACCGAGGCCTGGGACCGCTTCCGCAGCCCTCGTCCCGTGGCCTCCGTCCCCGTCCTGGCCGTGGCCGCGGCGGGCCTGCTCGTGAACCTCGCGGGCGCGCTCCTCCTCCACGCCGGGTCGCGCCGGAGCCTCAACCTGCGCGGGGCCTACAACGAGGTCCTCGCCGACGCCGTCTCCTCGCTGGGGGTCATCGCGGGAGCGCTGGTCATCACCGCCACCGGCTGGCTCTGGGTGGATCCGCTCGTCGCGGTCGCGATCGCGCTGTGGGTGCTGCCGCGCACCTGGGCGCTCCTGCGCGAGGCGATCCACGTCCTGCTGGAGGGCACGCCGCCGGAGGTGGACCTCGCCGCGCTGCGCTCGGCGATGGAGGGCGTCCCCGGCGTGAAGACCGTCCACGACCTGCACGTCTGGACGCTGACCTCCGGCGTCCACGCCCTCTCCGCGCACGCGATCCTGCGCGAGGGCGCGGCGCACGGCGCCGTGCTGGGCGCCCTTCGGACCAGGGTCACGGAGGAGTTCCCGATCAGCCACGTCACGGTGCAGCTCGAGGAGAGGTGCTGCGGGGAGCATTCGCACGCCTGACGACGCTCCGGTCGAGCGAGCGTCGTCAGGCGATCTCCAGGGCCCTGATGAAGGCCTGAGGGAAGGCTTCGCTGAGAGACCGAAGGCCGCGGGGTGGGCCTTCCTCGGGGCTTTCGAGATCCGTCGCCGTGCCCGCTCCACCGGGGCACGGCGACGTTGCTACATCTCGTACAGCTCCGGGTCGTGCGTCGGCGGCAGCATCCGGCGGAGCCGGGCGAGGCCCTTCTTCCCCTCCTCGGGCTCCTTCTCCGACCCCTCGCCGCCGAGGAGGCCCCCGAAGGGGTCCTCCTCGAAGACGTCTCCCATCTGCTCCTCGATCTTCTCGGGGTCCTCCCCCGCCTCCATGCGCCGCAGGGCCTCCTCCATGCCCCCGCCCACCGGCATGCCGGTCGCGGCGAAGAGCTTGCGCATGAGGTGGGCCCCCTGCCTGGGATCGTTCTCGTCGATCGAGTCGAGGTCGCCGGCGAGCGCCTCCATGGCGCGCTCGAGGCGCGCCTCGTCGACGTCGGGCCCCGGGGGGGCCTCCGGCTTCGGCTCCTCCTTGCGGCCCTTCGAGATCGCGAACGCGGAGGCGCGCCGGAGGAGGTCCCTCCCCCCGCAGCGCGGGCAGGCCGGGACCTTCTCGGTGTCGATCGCCCGGGAGAGGAAGCTGAGGACGCGGTGGCAGTGGCGGCAGTAGAACTCGTAGATCGGCATAGGCTCGACCCGTCATTTTACGGCAAGGAGGCGGGCGGATGGCTTACGATGCGGGGATGAAGCGCGTCGCGGTGGGGATCTCGGGGGCGTCGGGCTCGATCTACGGGATCCGCCTGCTCGAGAGGCTCCGGCAGGACCCCGGGCTCGAGGTCCACCTCGTGCTGAGCGCCTCCGGGAAGAGGACGCTCGTGGAGGAGACGCCCTACACCGTGCGGCAGGTGGAGGCCCTCGCCCACGTCGTCTACGACGACCGCGACATCGGGGCCTCCCTGGCGTCCGGCTCGTTCCGCACGGCGGGGATGATCGTGGCCCCGTGCTCGATCAAGACCCTCGCCGCGCTCGCCTCGTGCCACGCGGACACGCTGATCGCCCGGGCGGGCGACGTGACCCTCAAGGAGGGCCGGCCGCTCCTCGCCCTCGTCCGCGAGGCGCCCCTCCACGCCGGCCACCTGCGGCAGATGCTGGCCTTCGCGGAGATGGGCGGCATCGTCTTCCCCCCCGTCCCGGCCTTCTACCAGAGGCCCGCGACGATCGACGAGCTGGTCGCCCACACGGTCGAGCGCGTCCTCGAGCGGATGGGGCTCGCGGAGGGGACGCTTCCCGAGTGGACGGGAGGGGGGCGGACGCCCCGGGAGGCCTGAGGCCCGCTCAGCGCCTCAGGCCGGCCTCGATGTCGTCGCAGGCCGAGTAGAAGCCGGCCGCCCGGAGCGCGTCCGCCACCAGCGCCGTCGCCGCGCGGACCGACACCCGCTCGACGTCGGGCGCGACCGTCCGCACCTCGGCGCGGAAGGCGACCATCCAGGCGGCGACGCCGGCCACGGCCTCGCGGGGGAGGCGAAGGCCGGCGTCGAGCCGGGTGGAGACACGGGCGTCTTCGGAGACCTCGAACACCTCGAGCGCCGGGTGCCTCGCGAGGAGCGCGCGGCGGTTGCGCTCGAGCAGGTCCCGGGTGGCACGGGTGCCGAGGTGCCCCCAGGCCTGCTCGACGAGGAAGTGCGCCGCCCAGCCGAGGAGGCTCCCGTCCACCCCGTCGGCGGCGAGGGCGTCGCTGGTCGCGGGGGCGGGGGACGTCGCGGGGTGTGCCGGCGGGGGCGCCGTGGCGAGAGCCTTCGGCGCCGAAGCCGGCGTCGGTGCGACGGCCCGGGTCGACGGCGCGTCGAGGCGGCGCCACAGCCGGGCGAGCTGGACCTGCGCGGCCGACCGCACCTCGACGTGCTGGCTGCGGGAGGAGAGGCGCTCGAGGTACGTCACGTCCTCTCGCCGGGTCAGGTGCCGCACCAGGATCTGCCCCACGTGGCGGTCGTCCTCGAAGGCGAACAGCCGGGTCCGGTCGCGCACGCGCTTGGCCGCTTCCTGGCGGATGAAGAAGTGGCGGTCGCTCTCCACGACCTGGAGGAGCCGCTCGTCCTCGTTCTCGCGGGCGTCGAACGTCTGGATGCGATGGAGGAGCTCGTCGTCGTCGAGCGAGAGCCAGCTCTCGGCCGGGGCGTCCTCGTCCGGGCCCTCGGTCCAGGGGCGGCGCCGTGACGGGTCACCCATGGCCTCAGCCCCTCCGGTACTCGAGGTAGCGCGCGGTCTCGTCGGCCACCGCGCGGCCGAACAGGGTCTCCACGACGTGGAGGGCGAGGTCGACGCCCGAGGCGACCCCGGCCGAGGTCATCACGCCGTCGTCGACGAAGCGCGCCTCGCGGTCCACCGTCACGTCCCGCGCGAGCGAGGCGAGCAGGCCGAAGGCACCCCAGTGCGTCGTCGCCCGCCGCCCGTCGAGGAGCCCCGCCCGCGCGAGGAGCAGGGCCCCCGTGCACACGGAGGCGGTCCGCTTCGCGGAGGCGGCGGTCCGGCGGATCCACTCGATGGTCGGGGCGTCCTGGAGGAGCGGGCGGGTGCCGAAGCCCCCCGGCACGAGCAGGAGGTCCACCCGGGGCGCGTCGGCGAAGCAGTGGGAGGGGACGAGGACGATCCCGCCGGTCGCGGTGACGGGGTCCTTCGTCTTCGCGACCGTGAACGCCTCGAACAGCGCCTCCTCCTCGCGCCGGCGCGACTCCACCCCGGGCTCGAGGCGGGCCCGGGTGAGGACCTCGAAGGGGCCTGCGACGTCGAGCAGGGCCACGCCGTCGAAGACGAGCACGCCGACCTTCCACTTCTCCATGGTGTCTCCCCCTAGAGCCACGTGTGCTTCCCCTCGAAGTAGGCCGGGCGGACCTCCGGGTCCGGGAAGCGGGCCCGGAAGCGATCGTACCGGGCGCGGGCCCGGAGGTAGCGCTCCTCGGGCATGGGCAGCGGTCGGTGCGGGTAGTCGACCAGCCAGCGCTCGACCTTCCAGACGTTTCTCTCCGACAGCCGCCAGTCGTAGCGGCCCAGCTCCCGCAGGTCGGCCACGGCGTACCCGGTGATGCGGCCGGTCGCGTCCACGTAGGCGTCCATGTAGCTGCGGGCGAGGTCCCGCGGGCGGCGGAAGACCGGCCGGCGCCCGTGGAGGCCGGGATCGCGCGAGCGGGCGACCGCGCCCCAGCGCCCGCCCTCGCGGAAGAGGAACAGGACGTGGTCGAGCTTGTCCTGGCTCTCGAAGCTCAGCAGCAGCGGGGGGAAGCCGTGGGCCTCGAGCACGACCGCCGCCGCGAGCGCCGCCTCCAGGCAGTGCGCGGTGCGCAGGCGCACGACCTGCCGGAACGAGCGCAGGGTCTCGCCGCCCTTCTCCCAGTTGTAGGGCAGCGTGCGGAGCCAGCGCTGGACCGCGGCCGGCGTGCGCAGGCGGGCGACGAGGGCCCGCTCCGCGGGCGTGAAGTCGGGGCCTTCGCGCGTGCTCCCGTGGGCGGTCAAGACCGGGTCGCCCGGCGACCCGGGCTAGCGGGCGGGGGCCGCCGGACGCCCCGGAGCGGCCCCCCGCGACTGGATCACGTTCATCGCGGTGGCGATGATCGACCCCACGTCGGCGAGGTTCGAGGGGATGATCAGGCTGTTCCCCGCCTTCGCCAGGAGGCCGAACTGCGTGAGGTACTGCTCGGCCACCCGCAGCTGCACCGCCTCGAAGCCGCCGTCGGCCTCGATCGAGGCGGCCACGGCGCGGATGCCCTCGGCGGTCGCCTTCGCCACCGCGAGGATGGCCGCGGCCTGCCCCTCCGCCTCGTTGATGCGCTGCTGCTTGGTCGCCTCCGAGGCCTTGATCACCTGCTGCTTCGCGCCCTCGGCGGTGTTGATCGCGGCGTCGCGCTCGCCCTCGGACTGCAGGATGACCGCGCGCTTCTCGCGCTCGGCCCGCATCTGCTTCTCCATCGCGGCGAGGATGTCGGCGGGCGGCGTGATGTTCTTGATCTCGTAGCGCAGGACCTTGACGCCCCAGGCCTCGGAGGCCTTGTCCACCTCGGTGACGACCTGGGTGTTGACGTAGGTGCGCTCCTCGAACGTCCGGTCGAGGTCGATCTTCCCGATCTCGCTGCGCAGCGTCGTCTGGGCGAGCTGGGTGATCGCGAAGTTGTAGTTGGAGATCCCGTACGAGGCACGCTCGGGGTCCATCACCTTGAGGTACAGGATCCCGTCCACCGCGACCTGCACGTTGTCCTTGGTGATGCAGATCTGCTCGGGGATGTCCAGGGCCTGCTCCTTGAGGACGTGGCGGTAGCGGACCGCGTCCACGAAGGGCACGAGGAGGTGAAAGCCTGCGTCGAGGACCCCCGCGAAACGGCCGAGCCGCTCGACCACGTAGGCGTTCTGCTGGGGCACGACGACCGCCGTCTTGGCGATGACGTAGAAGACGAACAGGGCGAGAAAGACGAAGACGAGGAATGCACCCGTGACACCGGACATGACGATCCTCCCTGGGCCCCGCTACTCGGCCTTCAGCCAGAGGGTCAGGCCCTCGACCCTCTCCACCCGGCACCGCCGGCCCCGGGCGAGGGTCTCCGCTCCCGCGGTGCGGGCGGTCCACGACGCCCCGCGCATCTCCGCCTTGCCCACCCCGCCCGGTGCGACCTCCTCCGTCACGACCGCCGTCTCGCCCTCCATCCGGTCGACCGCCTTGCCGCTCGACAGGTGGAAGCGCCGCATGAGGGGCTGGCGGAACAGCGCGAGCGACACGAGCGACAGCGCGCTGAAGACCGCCCACTCCGCCCACGGGGGCCCCGCCCACCCCGCCGCCTTGAGGACGCCGACGAGGATCGCCCCCGCCCCGAAGAAGATCACGAAGAACCCGCCGGGGGTCGTGACCTCCGCCACCAGCAGGACGAGACCGCCGAGCACCCAGATCCACCAGGGCATGGTCACCTCGAGAGCGACGTGCGACGGGCCGTCAGGGTAGCACGGAGCCCGGCTTGCGCGGGGCGGGCGCGGCGGCGGGGGCACGCGGCCCGGGCAGGGAGAATCGCGCGGCGTCGAGCGCGGGGTTCACCTCGATCGTCCGGACCACGAGCCGCTGGCGGTCCGGGCTGCCCTTCGGCCCGACCTCGATCCGATGGGGGAAGACGAGGCCCTGGACCGACCGGTAGTCCCCGATGTCGGTCACGAACTCGACCTCGCGCCCCTCGACCGGGCGGCGGTCGACGGTCTGGACGACGAGGTGGCTGCGCGTGTCGAGATGAAGGGTCCGCTCTCCCACGCCGCCTCCGCGCACGAGCAGCCTGTACGTCTCGCCCCCGGGAAGGCGATCGCGCCCGGCGAGCTCGATCGTGTAGCCCTTCGCCGCGGCGTCGACGAGCGGCGAGAGGTCGACGTCGGCCTGGGCGCGGGCCTCGGCGGCCTCGTCGGGCCCCATCGGCCGTGGCGCTTCC
The DNA here is from genome assembly GCA_964561785.1 of uncultured Acidobacteriota bacterium. Taxonomy (GTDB): domain Bacteria; phylum Acidobacteriota; class Vicinamibacteria; order Fen-336; family Fen-336; genus DATBSL01. The sequence goes on from CAZLRF010000016.1 coordinate 53,476, forward strand.
CCGGGCAGCGGGAGCCGCTCCCACGCCACCGTCCCATCGAACGCCCGCACCCCCTTCTGCCCCTCGACCGTGAACTCGGTCCGCATCAGGTTCGGGCGCTTGAGCTCGAGGACGAACGGGGCCGAGACCCCCGGCAGCTCCATCGTCCCCGTGAGCCGCAGCGCGTTCACGGAGCGCAGCTTCACGATCCCGCCGCGCGCGTCGAGGTAGCGGCGCACCACGTCGTCCACGGTCTGTGCGGAGGACGAGGAGGCGAGGAGGGCGAGGGCGGCGGCGGCGCGGGGGGCGAAGCGCATGGGGCTCTCTTCTTTCAGGCGCGCGGGGCGCCGTAGACGCGGAGGAGGTCGGCGGGCGAGTGGGCGTCGCTGCCGCGGGTGAGGACGAGCCCCAGCGCCTCGGCCCGCGCGCGCAGGGCGAGGGTGAAGCGCTCGGCGTCTCCGTCGGGGAACAGCTCCGGGGAGCTCGAGCCGTACGGGTAGTCCAGCTCGACGCCGTCGAGGCCGAGGCCGCGGAGCGCCGGAAGCTGGTCGAGGATCGCGAGGCCGTCCTTCCAGTAGTAGCCGGGGTGGGCGAGAACGGCCTCGCCCCCGGCGTCGTGGACCATCGCGATCGCATCGGCCATCCCCGGCTTGGGGACGGGAGGCCCGCCGGCCGAGTTCGCGTGGAACCACCGCCGGCCCTGCTCGTAGGTGGCGAAGAGCCCCTTCGCGACGAGGGGCCGGATGAAGTGCGGCCGCATCAGCGTGTCCCGGCCCTCGACGAAGACCTCGTCCTCCCCGAGCGCCGCCTCCCCGAGGCGCTCGCGGACGAGCGCGAGCTCGCGGCGAGCCCGGTCGAGCCGCGCCGCCCGCACCCGCTCGAGGTGGTCGCCGAGCGCGCGGCCGTCGAGGGAGACGCCGAGGCCGAGCAGGTGCACCTCGCGGCCACCGAAGCCCACGTCGAGCTCGATCCCGACGCGCAGGCGCAGCCCGAGCCGACGGGCCGCGCCGAACACGGCGCCCTCCTGCCACCGGTAGGCGGCGAGGGTGTCGTGGTCGGTGATCGCCAGCTCGGCGACGCCGTGGCGGGACACGCGCTCCACGAGCGCGACGGGGTCGAGCTCTCCGTCGCTCGCGCTCGTGTGGAGGTGGAGATCGCGGAGCATCCGCTCTTCACTATAGCAGCGGCACACGCGAAGGCCGCCCGCCGGGCGGCCGCGAGAGCGCTAGGCTCAGGTGAAGCGCCCGGAGGGCGAGCACGAGGCCCCGCCCGTCCCGCCGCCGGCGACCGAGCCCGCGAAGGTCGAGAACTCCTTCTCGACCTCCCCGCGCCCGCACTCCGGGCAGGCGAGGCCCTCGGTGCCCTGGCCGACCCGCCGGAGCACCTCGAACCGGCTTCCACAGGTCGCGCAACGGTACTCGTAGAGCGGCACCGACATCCCTCCTGCCCCTGGGGGGCCCTATAGCGGTCAGAGCCAGTTTCGCCCGGAAGGTTTCGGTCCGGCAAGGCCCTCCCTCCGCTCTATGGCACGGAGGCGCCAAACCGTCTAACCTTGGCGCCCTGTCCGCGACGCCATGACCACGCCCCCCGCGACCCCCCACCGCCGCTACAACCCCCTGCTCGACGAGTGGGTCCTGTGCTCGCCCCACCGGCTGGAGCGGCCCTGGCAGGGCCAGGTCGAGGACGAGCCCCCCGAGACCCGGCCCGAGTACGACCCCTCCTGCTACCTGTGTCCCGGGAACACCCGGGCGAACGGCCGGCGGAACCCGGCCTACGCGTCGACCTACGCCTTCGACAACGACTTCCCGGCCCTGCTGCCCGAGAGCCCGCTCGCCCCGAGCGACGACGGCGGGTTGTTCGTGGCCGAGCCCGCCACCGGCCACTGCCGGGTGCTGTGCTTCTCGCCCCGCCACGACCTCACCCTCGCGGAGATGGAGGCGGCGGCGATCCGGCCGGTGGTCGACGCGTGGGCGAGCGAGGTCGAGACGATCGGCTCGTCTCCCACCGTCGCCTACGTCCAGGTCTTCGAGAACAAGGGAGCGATGATGGGGTGCTCGAACCCCCACCCCCACGGGCAGGTCTGGGCCACCGGCCACGTGCCCCAGGGCCCGGCGCGCAAGGCGCGCGCGCAGAGGGCCTACTTCGAGCGCCACGGCCGCGACCTCCTCGGCGACTACCTCGATCGCGAGCTCGTGGCAGGCGAGAGGATCGTCTGCCGCAACGACCGCTGGGTCGCCCTCGTGCCGTTCTGGGCGGTGTGGCCGTTCGAGCTCATGCTCGTCCCGGTGCGACGGGTCGCCGACCTGCCGTCGCTCACGGGTCCCGAGCGCGACGCCCTCGCCGACCTCGTCCGCCGGGTCGGCGTCCGGTGCGACAACCTCTTCCGCACCTCGTTCCCCTACTCGATGGGGTTCCACGGCCGGCCCACCGACGGCGCGGAGCACCCCTGGTGGCGGCTGCACGCCGTGTACTTCCCTCCCCTCCTGCGCTCGGCCACCGTGCGCAAGTTCCTGGTCGGCTTCGAGCTCACCGCCGAGCCGCAGCGCGACCTCACCGCCGAGGACGCCGCGGCGCGGCTGCGGGCCCAGAGCGAGACCCACTACCGCGAGACGAGGACACCATGAGGATCGCGAGCGTGCCCGGCGTCTCCCCCGACCTGCTGCGCCGCGCCAGCGCACGCTTCGCGGAGCGCTTCCCCGGCCCCGCGCCCCGCCTCGCGGTCGCCCCCGGCCGGGTGAACCTGATCGGCGAGCACACGGACTACAACGACGGCTTCGTGCTCCCGATGGCGATCGGCCGGGCGGCGGTCGTCGTGTTCCGCCCGCGGGAGGACCGCGTCCTGCGCGGCCACTCGGTCGCCTTCGACGAGACGAAGCAGCTCGGGATCGACGCGCTTCGCGCCCCCGGCGGGAACGACTGGCTCTCCTACGTCGCGGGCGTCGTCTGGGCCTTCGCCTCGGAAGGCCTGCGCGTGAGAGGGCTCGACGTGGTGGTCGACGGCGACGTTCCGATCGGGGCCGGCCTGTCCTCGTCCGCCGCGCTCGAGATGGCGACGGCGAGGGCCCTGTGCGCCGCCACCGGGGAGGCCTTCGACCCCGTCCGGATGGCGAAGCTCGCCCAGAAGGCCGAGAACCGGTACGTCGGCATGAACTGCGGGATCATGGACCAGTTCGCCTCCGGCGTCTGCCGCGCGGGGCACGCGCTGCTCCTCGACTGCCGCTCGCTCGAGACGCGGCCGGTGCCGGTGCCCGAGGGGGCCGCGGTCGTCGTGATGGACACGGGGGCGCGCCGGGCGCTCGCGGGCAGCGCCTACAACGACCGGCGGGCCGCGTGCGAGCGGGTCGTGGCCGAGATCGCGAAGACCGCCCCCGGGACGCGTGCCCTGCGCGACGTGACCGAGGCCGATCTCGAGGCGGCGAGGCCCCGGCTGGATCCCACCGACTGGAAGCGCGCGCGCCACGTGGTGCCCGAGAACCGCCGCCCGGTCGAGATGGCGGAGGCGCTGGCCTCGGGCGACCTCGCCCGGGCGGGTCGGCTGATGAACGACTCGCACGCCAGCCTGCGCGACCTGTACGAGGTCTCCTGCGAGGAGCTCGACCTCGTGACCGCGATCGCCCGCGAGCAGCCGTCGTGCTTCGGGGCGCGGATGACCGGGGCCGGCTTCGGCGGCTGCGCGGTGGCCCTCGTCCGGGAGGACGCGACGGCGGAGTTCTGCCGGACGGTTCTCTCCGCCTACCGGGCGCAGGTCGACCTGCCGGCCGCGCTCTACCCCTGCCGGCCGGAGGCAGGGGCGCGGCTCGTCGAGTAGGCGCATTCGCGGTAGACTCTCGGCATCCGGAAACCCGACAACTGCCTGGGCCCCGCCCCTGCGGGGCATGGAGGTGTTTCATGGTGCCGCTCGTCGACCTGTGGCTGCCGATCGTCGTCGCGACCGTGCTGGTGTTCGTGGCGAGCAACATCGTCTGGACGGTGCTCCCCTTCCACAAGGGGGACACACGCCGTCTGCCCGACGAGGCCGCGACCCTCGAGGTGCTCGCGAAGCAGGGCCTGCGACCCGGCCAGTACAACTTCCCCTGGGCGGGGTCCATGGCCGAGATGAAGGACCCCGCGCACCTGAAGAAGCTCGAGGGACCGGTCGGCCTCCTCACCATTCGCCCGAGCGGCCCCGTCGACATGGCGAAGCTCCTCGGCTCGTGGGCGCTCTACTGCCTGGTGATCGGCGTCTTCGTCGCGTACCTCGCCGGGCGGACGCTCGACCCCGGGGCGCACTACCTCGCCGTGTTCCGCGTCGCGGGTACGGCGGCGTTCCTGGGCTATGCGGGGGGGGCGGTCCCGGCGGCGATCTGGTGGGGCAAGCCCTGGGGCAACACCCTGCGCGAGATCGCGGACGGCCTCGTCTACGCGCTCCTCACCGCCGGCGCGTTCGGCTGGCTCTGGCCGCGGTAGAGCCGGGCGGATCCACCGGCAGGCGCCCTTCGCGCGCGCGAGGGGAAGAAGCGCCGAAGGCGCGATCTCACCCGGGGCGGGCTGATAGAATCTCGCGCTTGCCCCGGGGAGGGGGCCCTGTCTGCTGGCGCGCGGCATACGTAGCTACCACCGTCCCACCCGTCTCGAGGAGGCGCAGGAGCTCGCCGCCCAGGGCGCGGCCGCGCTCGGGGGCGGCACGCGCCTCTTCGCCTCGGAAGCGAGCGTGCCCAACGTGCTCGACCTCGTCGGGCTCAACTTGAGCGGCCTCGAGGTCGACGACGAGGACCTGCTCGTCGGCGCGACCACACCGCTCCAGGACGTGGTGGACGCGCCCGTCGCCTGGTCGGCCACGGCGGGGCTCCTGCCCCTCGCCTGCCGCAACGCAGTGCCCTCGCGCCTGCTGCGGAACATGGCGACCCTCGGCGGAGAGGCGGTCTGTGACGACCCCGACTCGGAGCTGGCCGCGGCGCTCCTTGCGCTGAACGCGGTCTTCCTCGTGGCCCACCCCGAGGAGCCTCGCGAGAGCCCGGCCCTGCGCTTCCTGCGCAACCCCTCGGCCGACCTCCGCGGCGGGGGGGTCCTCACCCAGGTCCTCGTGCCGGGCGCTCCGGACGGGGCCGCCCTCGAGCGGCTGGCCGTGCTGCCGTCGGCACCGCCCCTGCTCTCGGTCGCGGTGACGGCGACGTTCTCCGGCGGCAAGCTCGCCCGGGTCCGCCTCGCACTGACCGGCCTCGCGACGCCTGCGTCCCGGGTCATCGAGGCGGAGGCCCAGCTCGAGCGCACCGCGGGCGAGGACGACGTGCTCGAGCGGGCCGCCGACCTCGCGTGCGCCCACGCCCCCTTCCGCGAGGACGCCTGGGCCTCCGCGGCCCACCGTCGCCGGGCGGCGCGCCCGCTGCTTCTGCGGGCGCTGCGGGCGGCCATCCAGAGGGGCCGGTCGCGGGAGGCGCCGGCCCTGCCCACGAGCCGCGCCACGGCGCCCCGCCGCGCCCCGGCGCCCATGCCGTACTTCACCTCGGGCCGGGTGGAGCTGACCGTGAACGGCCGCGCGATGCGCGGCGAGGTCGAGGCGCGGACGACGCTCCAGGACCTGCTGCGGGGCGCGGGCGTGTTCGGGGTGAAGGCCGGCTGCGGCTCCGGCCGGTGCGGGTCGTGCGCGGTGCTGCTCGACGGGCGGCCCGTGCTCTCCTGCCTCACGCTCTCCGTGCGCGCGCAGGGCCGCAGCGTGGTGACGGCGGAGGGCCTCGGCACCGTCGACCGGCCCCACCCCGTGCAGGCGGCCTTCGCCGAGGCCGGGGCGTCGCAGTGCGGCTTCTGCACGCCGGGGCTCGTGCTCGGGGCGCGCGCGCTGCTCGAGGCGAACCCCTCGCCCACCGAGGTGGAGGTGCGCGACGCCCTCTCCGGCCTGTGCCGGTGCAGCGGCTACGCCCGGCCGGTCGCCGCCGTGCTCGCGGCCGCCGCGGCGAGGGCAGGTCGGTGAGCCTGCGGCGCGCCACCGGGCAGGCCGCGTTCGCCGGAGACATCGCCCTGCCGGGGATGCTGCACCTCGCGGTGCGCCGCTCGCCCCTCGCCCGCTCCCGCGTCGTCCGCGTCGACGCAGGGGCGGCGCGGGCGCTTCCCGGCGTGGCGATGGTCCTGGTCCCCGGAGAGCTCGACTCCCTGCTGGGCTCCGAGCTCCGCTACGTGGGCGACCGGCTGGTCGTGGCGGCAGCCGAGGAGCCCGAGCTCGCGCGGCGCGCCGCGGACGCCGTCGAGGTCGAGCTCGAGGCGCTGTCTCCCGTCCTCGACGCCGAGGCGGCGCTCGCCGGCGGCCCGCCGGCGGCACGGGTCGTCACCGTGGAGGGGGACGTGGACGCCGCGTTCGCCGCGGCGGACCTCGTGATCGAGGGCGAGTGGTCTCTGCCCTTCTCCCCGGCGGTGGCGCTCGAGCCGCCGCTCGCGGTGACGTGGCTCGACGAGGACCAGCGGCTGGTGGTCCGGACGACGGCGGACTCGCCGTTCCGCGTGCGCGGGGCCCTCGCCGACCGCCTCTCTCTGCCGGCGGCGCGCATCCGCGTCGTGCGGCCCCACGTGGCCGGCGGATCCCTCGGGCGCCCCGGACTCGCGGTCGAGGACCTGTGCGCGCTCGTGACCCTGCGTACCGGACGCCCCGCCCGGCTCGCCCTGAGCGCGGAGGAGGAGCTGACGACGACCCCGGGTCGCCCCGCCCAGAAGGCCCGGGTCCGGCTCGGCTTGAAGGACTCCCGCCTCGCCGCCCTCGACCTGCGGCTGCTCGTCGACCTCGGCGCAGACGGCGAGCGGGCCGGCGAGCTGCTCCGGGCGAGCGCTCGGCACGCGCTCGGCCTCTACCGCGTGCCGAGCGTGCGCTTCGAGGGCTCGGCCGTGCGCACGAACCGGCCCCCCGCGAGCGGGTCCCGCGGCGCCGACGGCGGCGCGGCTTTCGCCCTCGAGTGCGCGGTCGACCAGGCAGCGACGGCGCTCGGCGAGGAGCCCGCCGTCTTCCGTCGCCGGCACCTGCGGGCCGCGGGGGACGCGGGCCGCGAGGCGCTCCTCGCGATCGGCGAGGAGCCGGGGCAGGACGACGCCCGGGCCGCCGCCGAGCTGCTGCAGACCCTCGAGCGCGAGAGCGGGCGTCCTCGAGAGGCGGAGGGGACAGCCGGCAGCGAAGCGGTCCGGCGGGCACGGGGCTTCGCCGTCGCGAGGCGGCTCGCCGCCGGCGGGGGACGGGTCGTGGCGGCCGCGACCCTGCGCCTGCTCGACGACGGCTCGCTGACGCTCGCCGCGGGGCCCTCGGTCGCCGGCGCCGACGAGGCCGTCCACGCGGACGCGGCCGCCCGCGTCCTCGGCGTCCCGTCCGAGCGCCTCGTGTGCGCTGCGGCGGACACCGACACGGCCCCGTTCGAGGCGGGCGAGTCCGTCTCCGCCGACTTCGCGGCGGGACGCGCCGTGGAGGAGGCGGCCCTCGCGCTGCGCGAGAGGATCCGCGAGGCGGGCGCGGCCCTGCTCGGCGTGGCGCCCCGCGAGGCCGAGGTGGGCGGCGGGCACGTGCGAGCGGCCGGCCGTGAGGTGTCGTTCGCCGAGATCGGCGCCTCCGAGCTGCGCGAGGGCCGGCCCCTTGCGGCGACCGCGGCACCCGCGCCGTCCGCCCTTCCCCCCGTCCTGGCCGCGGCGGCGGCCGACGTGACCGTGGACGCGGAGACGGGACTGGTGCGCGTGACCCGCCTGGGGGCGGCGGTGGTCGGCGGGCCCTTCGCCGACGCGCGTCCCGCGCTGGGGCAGGCGGAGGGCGCGCTCGCCGGCGCGCTCGAGCTCGCGCTGGCCGGCGGCCTCCCGTTCGACGCCGAGGGCCGTCCCGCCGTTCGATCGCTGCGCCGGTGGCCCCTCGTGACCGCGGGCGACGTGCCCCCCCTGGGCGTCACCTTCGTGCCGTCGGGGGACCCCGCGGCCCGCTTCGGCGCCGGGGCCATCGGCGACGCCGTCCTGCGAGCGGCCCTCGCCGCCATCGCGAACGCGGTGACGCGCGGGGCGCGGGCTCCGGTGCGGGTCCTGCCGCTCTCCCCGGGGAACGTCCTCGACGCCCTCGAGGCCGCGCGGCGCCCATGAGCCGGCACGAGTCGGGCCCTCAGTCCCCCTGGCCGCGCCCGGCGACCGCCCTGCGCGAGACCCTCGCCGAGGGCTACGACCCGCTCGCCCTGCGCCGCGACCTCCTCGCGGGCGCGGTCGTCGGCGTCGTGGCGCTCCCCCTCTCCATGGCTCTGGCCATCGCCTCCGGGGTGCCGCCGGCCCACGGCCTCTACACCGCGATCGTGGCCGGGAGCGTCATCGCGCTGCTCGGCGGCTCGCGCGTGCAGGTCTCCGGCCCGACCGCGGCGTTCGTGGTGATCCTCGCCCCGATCGCCCACCGCTTCGGGGTGGGCGGCCTGCTTCTCGCGACGCTCATGGCCGGGGCGCTCCTCTTCGGGATGGGCGTCCTGCGGCTCGGCCGCTTCATCGAGTTCGTGCCGCACCCGGTGACCACGGGCTTCACCGCCGGCATCGCGGTGGTGATCGCCACGCTCCAGGTCAAGGACTTCCTCGGCCTCGAGGTGAAGGCCATGCCGGAGCACTTCGTCGAGCGCGTGCAGGCGCTCGCGGCCGCCCTGCCCACGACGCACGCGCCCGACGTCGTGGTCGGCGCCCTGACCCTCGCCGTCCTCGTCCTCTGGCCCCGCGTGACCCGCAAGGTGCCCGCTCCGCTCGTCGCGCTGGTCGCGGGGGCGGTGGCCGCGGCGCTGCTCACCCGCTTCGGCCCCGGGTGGAGCGCGGCCACCATCGCGAGCCGCTTCACCTACCGCGTCCGGGGCGTCCTCGGCCACGGCATCCCGCCCCTGCCCCCGCTCCCCGTCCTCCCGTGGAGCCTGCCGGGGCCGGGCGGCAAGCCCCTCGTGCTGTCGTTCGCCCTCGTCCGCGACCTGCTCCCCTCGGCCTTCGCGATCGCGGTCCTCGGCGCGATCGAGTCGCTGCTCTCCGCAGTCGTGGCCGACGGCATGACCGGCCGCAAGCACGACCCCGACGCCGAGCTGATGGCCCAGGGCACCGGCAACCTCGTCGCCCCGTTCTTCGGCGGCTTCGCCGCGACCGGTGCGATCGCGCGCACCGCCACGAACGTGCGCTCGGGCGCCGTCTCGCCGTTCGCCGCCCTCACCCACGCCCTCGTCGTCCTCGCCGCGGTCCTCCTCTTCGCACCCCTGCTCGGCCGCCTGCCCATGGCCTCGCTCGCGGCGCTGCTCCTCTTCGTCGCCTGGAACATGAGCGAGCTCGACCACTTCGCCCACGTGGTCAAGGTCGCCCCCCGCTCGGACGTGGCGGTGCTCCTCGCCTGCTTCCTGCTCACCGTCCTGTTCGACATGGTGGTGGCGGTGTCGGTCGGGGTGGTGATGGCGGCGCTGCTCTTCATGAAGCGCATGGCCGAGGTCTCCGAGGTGCGGCTCGTCGACCAGCACCCGATCACGCTCGAGCGTCCCCTGCCGAAGGGCGTCGTCGTCTACGAGATCGCGGGGCCGCTGTTCTTCGGCGCGGCGCAGAAGGCGATGGCGGCGCTCGAGGAGGTGGACAAGGGCGTGCGCGTGGTGCTGCTCGACCTGCGCTCGGTCCCCGCCCTCGACGCGACCGGCCTCGTGGGGCTCGAGTCGGCCTTCGAGCGCCTGAGCCGCGCGGGGGTCCTGGTGGTGATCGGCGGCGTCCAGCCCCAGCCGCTGCGCGCCATGGCGCAGGCGGGCTGGAGCGGGCGGCGCGGGCGCGTCGCCGTCTACGGCTCGTTCGAGAGGGCGGTCGAGGAAGTCCGGCGCGCCTTCGAGTAGGCTCCCCGGGGCGCCGCCCGAAAGCCTGGCGCCGGGACGGGAGGGAGCATGAAGCGCAGAGAGGCCGTTCGACTGATCCCCGGCCTGGCCACCGGTCTCGTCGCTCCGCGGCTGGTCCCGCCGGCTTCCGGCGATCCGCGCCCGGGTGAGACGCCGGGGCGTCCGGGAGCGGAGACCGACGTGCCGCCGCCGGCCGACCTGTCGTGGTGGCGGGAGGCCCGCTTCGGGATGTTCGTCCATTGGGGCCCGGTCAGCCTGCGCGGCACCGAGATCGGCTGGTCGCGGGGCGACGCCGTCCCCGTCGAGGAGTACGACGCCCTCTACCGGCGCTTCGACCCGCACGAGTTCGACGCGCGGGCCTGGGCACGCCTCGCCCGCGACGCGGGGATGGGCTACCTGGTGCTCACCACGAAGCACCACGACGGGTTCTGCCTCTGGCCGAGCGCGCTCACCGACTACGACATCGCAGGGACGCCGTTCGGCCGCGACGTCGTCCGTGAGCTGGCCGACGCCTGCCGGGCCGAGGGCGTCGTCTTCTGCGCCTACCACTCGATCTGCGACTGGCGCCACCCCGACTACCCGCTCGGGAGCCCCGGGGGCAAGACCCGCAAGGCGAACCCGGACATGAAGCGCTACGTCGCCTACCTGAAGGGCCAGCTCGCCGAGCTGCTCTTGGGCTACGGCCCGCTGGGGATCCTCTGGTTCGACGGGGAGTGGGAAGAGCCGTGGACGGAGGCGCTCGGCCGGGATCTCTACCGCTACTGCCGCGGCCTCCAGCCGTCGCTGATCGTCAACAACCGCGTCGCGAAGGGCCGGGAGGACATGGCCGGGACCACGGCCGCGGGCGCCTTCGGCGGCGACTACGACACGCCCGAGCAGCGGGTGGGCCGATTCCAGGCGGACCGGCCCTGGGAGTCGTGCATCACGATCGGCGAGCAGTGGGCGTGGAAGCCCGACGAGCAGCTGAAGTCCGCGGAGGAGTGCGTGCGGACGCTCGTGACCTGCGCGGGGGGCGATGGGAACCTGCTGCTCAACGTGGGGCCGATGCCGACCGGCGAGATCGAGCCGCGGCAGGCCGCGCGGCTGCGCGAGGTCGGCGCGTGGCTCTCGCTCCACGGCGAGAGCGTTCGCGGCACGCGGGGCGGGCCGTTCCTGCCCGCTCCGTGGGGCGTGAGCACGCACCGTGAGCGCACGGTCTTCGTCCACGTCCTCGGCTGGCCCGCCGCGGGCCCGCTCGTCCTGCCCGCGCTCGAGCGGCGGGTCGTGTGGGCCGACGTGCTGGGGTCCGCCGCGGCGAGGGTGGACTCGACGAGCGCGACCGGCGGCGGCCCCCCTGGCGCCCCGGCGCAGATCGCCCAGACGGCGGCGGGGACCGAGATCCGCGTTCGGCCCGAGCACCGCCTCTCGCCCGACACCGTGGTCCGGCTCACCCTCGACGGGCCGGCGGGATCGCTGCCGCCGCGCTGAGGAGCGAGGCGAAGCCCGATCGGCTACCATCCCCGCGGAGGTCCCGCATGAAGCCAGCCACGATAAGGTGCGTCCTGCCTCTCGCCGCGGCGCTCATCGCGGCGGCCCTCGGGGCCGGCTGCGGACGAAGGGGGCCCGAGGGCCCGACCCGGGAGACGGTCACGGCGCTTCTGCAGAAGGAGGCCGACGCGCTCAAGCGCGACGGGGAGAAGCTCGACCCCGTCCTGCGCGTCAAGGCGACCTGGACGATCGAAGGCGTCGACGTGACGGAGCGGCCCGGCGACGCCGACCGCCCCTTCTCCGGCGCCATCCGGTTCCGGATCCGCAGCGAGACGAAGGACGAGCAGGGCGCGGTGGCCGTCGACGAGTTCTCCCGCGAGTTCCACTACGTCTACACGAGCAGCCTGAACCGCTGGGTCTTCGAGATGCGTCCCGCGCCCGCGCGGTGAGCCGCGCGCCCTACTCGAGGGGCAGGGCCTTCATCAGATCGACGGCGAAGCCGAGGTCGACGTTCCCCCCGGAGAGGACGACGCCCACGCGGCGGCCGGCGACGTCGATCTTCCCGCGGAAGGCGGCGGCGAGCCCGAGAACGCCGGTCGGCTCGACGACCAGCTTCATCCGCTCCCAGGCGAAGCGCATGGCGTGCACCAGGTCGTCGTCCGAGACCGTGACCATGTCGTCCACGTGCTGCCGGACGAGCGGGAAGGTCAGCCGTCCCAGCGAGGGCGTTCGCGCCCCGTCGGCGATCGTTCGGGGGTTGCTGACCGTGTGGAGCGTCCCGGTCCGGAACGAGCGGGTGGCGTCGTCGGCGAGCTCCGGCTCGACGCCGATCACCCGGCAGCGCGGCGAGAGGGCCCGCGCCGACAGAGCAGAGCCGGACAGCAGCCCCCCGCCGCCGCAGCACACGAGGAGCAGGTCGAGCTCCCCCACCTCCTCGAAGAGCTCCTTCGCCGCCGTCCCCTGGCCCGCGATGACGTCCTCGTGGTCGTAGGGGGGGATGAGCACCGGGTCGCCCTCGCGCCGCAGCGCCTCGGCGATCTCCTCGCGCTTGGCGGCCTGCGGGTCGTAGGGGACGATGCGAGCGCCGTAGGCCTCGGTGGCCCGGCGCTTCGCGGCCGGGGCGTCCTGCGGCATCACGATCGTCGCCTGCGCCCCGAGGATCCGGCTCGCGAGGGCGACCGCCTGGGCGTGGTTCCCCGACGAGTAGGTCAGGATCCCCCGCTGGCGCTCCGCGGCGGAGAGCCTGGCGATCGCGTTGTAGGCGCCCCGGAACTTGAAGGCGCCCGCCCGCTGGAGGTTCTCGCACTTCAGGAACACCCGCGCCCCCAGCCGCTCGTCGAGGGTGCGCGACGTGGCGAGGGGGGTCCGGTGCGCCACGCCCTCGAGCCGAGCGGCCGCGGCCCTCACGTCGTCGAAGGTGACCATGGCCGGAAGCTATCAGAACGAGCGCCGCCTTTCAGCCGGGGCGGGGCGACGCCTCCCGCGTCGGGCGGCGCCGGGTTGACGCCCGAGCGGCAGGGGCGATAGCGTGCCGCTCATGGGCGACGGCGCGAGGAGGGTGGTCGTGCTCGGGGCGGGGATGGTGGGAGGGGCCATCGCGCGCGACCTCGCCGGGGACGACGGGTCGAGGGTCGACGTCGCGGACGTGCGGCCCGAGGCGCTCGAACGGGTCGCCCGGCGCGCGCCGGTCGGTGCGGTGCGGGCGGACCTCGGCAACCCCGACACGGTGCGGCGCCTCGCCGCCGGCTACGACCTCGTGGTCGGCGCCCTGCCGAGCGTGATCGGCCTTTCGAGCGTGCGCGCGGTGATCGAGGCGGGCCGGGACTGCGTCGACATCAGCTTCATGCCCGAGGACGCGAGGGTCCTCGACCCCCTCGCCCGCGAGCGTGGGGTGACGGTCGTCTTCGACTGCGGCGTCGCCCCCGGCCTGTCGAACATGATGTGCGGGATGGCCGCCGCGCGGCTTTCGCCCTGCGAGAGCGTCGAGATCTGGGTCGGCGGCCTGCCGGTCGCGCGGCACTGGCCCTACGAGTACAAGGCCGGGTTCTCCCCCTGGGACGTGCTCGAGGAGTACACCCGGCCCGCGCGGCTCGTGGAGCACGGCCGAACGGTCGTCAAGGAGCCGCTCTCCGACCCGGAGCTCATCGAGTTCCCGGGCGTCGGCACGCTCGAGGCCTTCAACACGGACGGCCTGCGCAGCCTCGCCGAGACCCTGAAGGTCCCGTTCATGAAGGAGAAGACGCTGCGCTGGCCCGGGCACGCCGAGCTCATGCGGGTCCTGCGCGACACCGGCTTCTTCTCCCTCGACCCCGTGGATGTGAAGGGGCAGAAGGTGCGGCCGCGGGACCTCACCGCCGCGCTCCTCTTCCCCAAGTGGACGTTCGACGAGGGCGAGGCCGACCTCACGGTGATGCGGGTGCGCGTGAAGGGATCGGAGAACGGCGCGCCGGCCGTCTACGCGTGGGACCTCCTCGACCGCTTCCACGAGGCGAGCGGCCTGCGCAGCATGTCCCGCTCGACCGGCTACGTGGCGACCTCGGTCGCCCGGATGATCCTCGGCGGGTCGTTCCGGCGCCCCGGCGCCCACCCGCCCGAGACCCTGGGGGCGGAGCCGGGGCTCCTCGACCGCGTCCTCGCCGACCTCACGGCCCGTGGCATCCGGTGTCGGGCGAGCACGACGGGCGGCTCGTCCTGAGACGAGCCGCCTCGTCGAAGAAGACGCGCGCCTCGTAGGCGTTGTGCCGCCGGCAGCGGAGCTGGATGTTGGCGGCGGTCGCCTCCCCTCCCGCCGCGTACGGCCGCACGTGGTGGAACTCGAGGAAGGCCCGCTCGTTGCAGCGGCGCCCGTCCGGGGAGACGAAGGCGCAGCGCCCGAGGTCGCGCAGGAAGACCGCCCGCTTCACCTCGGCCGGCACGTGCCGCGAGCCGTTCCCGGGGGAGGGGCCCGCCGCGGCCCGGGGGCGCCGGGGCGAGTCCGTCGCCGCGAACTTCGTCCGGGCGAGGTCGACGAGGAGGGCGGTGAGAGCGCGGTCGAGGAGGGCGGCGTCGTCTCCCGACGGGAGGGCGTGGCGCAGCAGGTCCCGCGCGAGGCGCAGCTTCTCGAGCGTCTCGCCGCCGATCGTGACCTGCAGCCGGTAGCGGTCGGGGGACAGGGCCGCCACCGAGGGCGGTGGATGGCGCGGCAGGCCGCTGATGCGCACGGTCTCGACCGACACCGGCACCCCGCCGTCCGGCGTGCCGGGAGCCGCTGTCGCGCGGACAGCCGGTGGACCGGGGCCGTTCGTCAGCGGGGCGGAGGTGCCCGTCGCCGCCAGCCGCGGGGCCGGCAGCTTGCGCAAGCTCGCCTCCGCGTCGGGCCGCGGGGCGAGCCGGGCCACGAGCGCCTCGATCTCCGGCCGGCTCTTGCCGCGGGCGGAGTCGAGGACCCGGCGATGGTTCTCGAGGGTCAGGTGCGGAGCGAGGAGCCGGACGCTCGTGAGGCTCACCGCCCCGCCGGACAGCAGCACGAGCACGAGCGGGAAGCGCCGGGCGGCGCGGGCCGCCTCGATCCGGTTGTAGGCCTCGTGCTCGGAGAGGTGGAGCGCATCGCGGCAGTACGCGAAGAGCGAGCCGTAGCCCCGACGCAGGTGCAGGTCGCGGGTGTCGAGCTCGGCGAGGTGGGCCACGAGCTGCGCGGTCGCGTCCCGTTCCCGGCCGGCGAGGCTCTCGAGCCGCCCCTCCAGCTCCTCGTCCGTCAGGTGCTTCAGCGAGCAGAGGATCTCGTACCCCATGGCCCGTTCTTAGCACGCGGTCCGGACAGGCCGGGTCCGGACGTTGGGCCCGCCCGCCGGGAGACGGGCGCGGTCCCTCAGACGACGACCACGACGGCCGTACCCCCCTGCCGGCGCACCTCGAGGCGCGCCGGCAGCCGCTCGGCCAGCTCGCGGACGTGGGTGACGATGCCGACCATCCGCTCGCCCCCGTGGAGGGCGTCGAGGGCGGAGACGACCGTGTCGAGCGTCTCGGAGTCGAGGGTGCCGAAGCCCTCGTCGAGAAACAGCGACTCGAGGGCGTCGCCGGCCCGCGACTCGGCCCCGAGCTCGACGAGGCTCTCGGCCAGGGCCAGGGCGAGGGCGAGCGAGGCCAGGAAGGTCTCACCACCGGAGAGGGTGCGGACCGAGCGGATGCTGTCGGTGTTCCACGCGTCGACGACGTAGAAGTCCTGTTCGGCCCGAGCGGTGGCTTCCTCGTTGCCCGAGCCGAGGCGCAGGGCGTAGCGGTTCTGGGAGAGCGTGGCGAGGTGTCGGGAGCCGCCCTCGGCGAGGCGGGCGAGGGCCTCTTCCTGGATCCAGGCGATGAGCTCGTGGGCCTTGAGGTGGTCGGCCAGGGTCCTGGCGAGGGCGGCCTCTTTCTCGAGGCCGGCTCGCCTCTCGACCAGCTCGGCGGCGCGGGCCAGGGCCTTCTCGGTGACGGCGACGTCGTGGGCCAGGGCCGCCACCCTCGATTGCGCGGCCGTCGCTCTCCTCTGGCGCTCGGCTACCTGCGCCTCGACGACGTCGGCTTCGTCCTTGCCGACGGGAGGCGGCAGGAGCTTCGTCCAGCCGTCTCGGGCGGCCAGCTTGCCGAGCGCGCGCCGAGCCTCTTCCAGGGACCTGTCGGCGGCCTCGGCTCTCTTCTCGATCTCCTGAAGCCGGGCCTGCAGGACGTCCCGCTGGGCGGCGGCCGCAGCGACTTCCGCGTCGAGCCTGGCTCGCTCCTGCTCGATCGCCTTCCTCTTCGCTTCCCTCTCGGCCCTGGCCTTCCTGGCCGCGTCGAGGGTCTGGAGCTCCTTCTGAAGGCTCCGGACGAGCGCCGGGGCGTCGTCGTCGGCCTCGAAGCCGGCCTCGATGAGGGCGGCCTGGACGTCCCCGGCGAAGGTCTTCGCCTCCTTTTCCTGCGCCTCGGCTTGCCCGAGCTCCCGTTCGAGGCTGTCGGCCCTCGCCTTCTTCTGCTCGCACGAAACGCGGGCGCCCTGGAGCTTCTCCTGGGCGCTGCGGGCCGCGGCCTCGGCCTCGTCGAGACGTGCCTCGACGGCGTCGAGGGCGGGGGCCCTTCCTTGCGGGACCGTCTTCACCGCTTGCTCGCAGACCGGGCAGGGGTCGCCTGGCTTCAGGCCCTTGCGAATCGCCAGGGCGGCGTGGTCGCGGTGCGCCTGCTCCCTCTCGGCTCGAGCGGCGGCCGCCCTCGCCCTGGCGTCGGCTTCGGCCTTCTCGAGATCCGGGAGGCTCCTCTCCTCGTGCAGGGCGGCCCTTCTGGCCTCATCGAGCTGCCGTCGCTTCTCGGCGACGAGCCTCGTGGCCCTCGCCTGGCCCTGCCGGAGGCCGACGAGCTGCTCGGCGAGGGGCTTCGCGGCGAGAAGCCTCGCGTGGCGGGATTCGTCGAAGCCCTGAGCGCCCTCCTGTGCCTTCAGCTCGTCGAGCTCGGCGTCGAGCATCTTCCTTTCCTGACCGGCTCGGTCCAGGGTGGCTCGTGCGTTCTGGAGGCGGGCGGTTTCCTCGGCGTGGTCCCGGGCCAGGCGGGACTTGTCGTTGCGGAACGACCGGACCTGCTGGGCGATGCGGCCGGCCTCGGCGAGGGCGCCGAGGGCGGTTTCGGCCTGCTTTGCGCAGGCTTCGGCAGCCTCGAGCTCCAGCTTCCTGCGCTCGAGCGACTCCAGCGTCGCGTCCTTGAAGTCGGTCTCGAGCTGGCGCCGGATGAACTCCCCCTCCGTCTTCGCGGCCGAGCTCCTCTGGTTGGCGAGCTGCTGCATGCGCTCGTAGACGGTGAGGTTCAGGAGAGCGACCAGGATCTTGCGGCGCTCCCTGGGCTCGCCCTTCAGGAAGGCGTCGAACTGGCCCTGCGGGAGGACGACCGAGCGCGTGAAGCCGTCGTAGTCGAGGCCGAGGATGCGATCGACCTCCGCGCGGATCTCCCTGACCCGGTCGGCGAGGGGCTCGGCGGCATCCCCGGTGATGCGTTCGAGGCGCTGCTGGGAGGGCTTGTCGGGGCGGACAGTGCGCGCGATGCGGTAGCGCTCCTTGCCGACCGCGAACTCGAGCATGACCGAGAGGCGCTCGGCTCCGTGGCTGATGAGCTGCTTGTAGTCGTCGCCGACACGGGGGACCTGGCCGTAGAGCGCGAAGCAGATCGCGTCGATCAGGGACGACTTGCCGGCGCCGGTCGGGCCGGTGACGGCAAACAGATCGAGGCCGGCGAAGTCGAGCTCGACCTTGTCGCGGAAGGAGGTGAAGCCCTCCAGAGTGAGGCGAATGGGTCTCACGAGGCGGCCGTCCCGACCGAGCCGGAGGCCGGTCTCACTTCGCGGCCTCCTCGTGGATCGCGTCGAAGAGCTTCTGGAGCTCGGCGGGCGGCGCCGCCTGGTTCCGGTGCTCGTAGTACGCGGCGAAGAGCTGGGCGGGGGCGAGCCTGCCGCGGCCCTTGCCGCGCTCGGGTCGTGCGCCGGCCTCGCGGGGGTGGTCCACGCTCACGTCGAGGGCGTTCGGGAGCAGCTCCTTGACGCGGTCGGCGAGGCCGGGCGTCGGCGCTTCGGCCTTGACCCTCACGCGCAGGTAGTCGTCGCTTCTCTCTTCTGCCAGGCGCTGCATGTCGGCGAACGTTCCCTCGACCGTGCGCAGCCGCCGTCCCGCCGTGACGGGCACGAGCTCGAGGTCGGGTAGCCGCCGGGGTTGCGCGTCGAGGACGACCACGCTCTTCTCCTGCTCCTCCTCGCCGAAGTCGAGCTCGATCAGCGAGCCGGGATAGCGGGTCTTCGCGGGGGCCAGGACCTCCTGCGGCCGGTGGAGGTGGCCCAGCGCGATGTACTGGACCGCCGACGGGAGCTGCTGGGGGTTGACGCCGTAGACCTGGCCGAGGTGCAGCTCGCGCTCCCCGGTGCCGACCCGCGCCCCGTCCACCAGGAGGTGCGCGAGGACGATGTTGACGGAGGTGGCCGGCAGGCCCCTCACGAGCGCGGCCAGGATCTGCTCGATGCGGCTCGAGTACGCCTCGAACCACTCGTGCTCGGCGTCCATCACCGTGCAGGCGTCCACCACCCTGCGCTCCGGGACGAAGGGCAGGACCGCGATCCTCGCCTCCTCCCTGCCGTCGCGCGAGGCGAGCGAGACGACGCCTCCCTGGTCGGGCGGCCGAACCTCGGGCCGGACGTGGACCCGCAGGCCCTCGAGGAGGGAGGCGAGCGCCCCGAGCTTCCTCGGGTGGTCGTGGTTGCCGGCGATCAGGACGCAGGCGACGCGCTCGGACACGAGGCGCGCCAGGAAGTCGTAGACGAGCTTCTCCGCCTCGGGCGGCGGGGCCGGCGAGTCGAAGACGTCCCCCGCGAGGAGGACGGCGTCCACCCTGCGGTCGACGGCGATCCCGGCCACCTGACCGAGGGCCCGGGCGTACTCGTCCATCCGGGAGCGGCCCCGGAGGGGCTTGCCGACGTGCCAGTCGGCCGTGTGGAGCAAACGCACCCCTCAGCCCTCCCGGAACCCCGCGAACGGGTCGGCCGCGGGAGCCGCCGCCTCGCCCTTGCGCGTGGCCCAGGCCGGGAAGGGGAAGCGCACGAGCAGCGGCGTCGGGATCTCGGGCTGGAGCACGATCATGGTGCCCGGCTTGAGGATGCCGGCCCGGGCGCGGCCGGTCGCGGTGAGGAAGCCGTATTCCGGCCGCTCAGCCTCCGCGACGTCGAGGCGACCGACCACGCGCAGCGAGGCGTTCGCCACGATCCGGCTCTCGACCTCGGACGCCGTCTGCTGCGCGCCGACGAGCACGATCCCGAGGCTGCGCCCGCGCTCGGAGATGTCGAGGAGGACCTCCTTGATGGGCCCGCTCCCCTCGCGCGGGGCGTACTTGTTGAGCTCGTCGAGCACGACGAAGACGAGCGGGCGCGCGGTGCCGAGCGATTCCTTCTCCTCGAACATGCGCTTGAGGACGGCTCCCACCACGAAGCGCTTGGCCCGGTCGTGGAGGGCGTGAATATCCACGACGCTGAGCTGCTGGCTCTTCCAGTCGAGGAGGTGGTCGGCGCGCATCCCGACGTCCCGGCCCCGGATGAGATGCCCGACGTGCTTCGCCGCCGCGTGAAGGCGCCTCTCGAAAGCCGCAACCGTGCCTGCCGCGGCCGGCCGCGACCACCGCTCGGCGAGGCTCTCGTCCCCGTCCGGGTGGTCGGCGAGGGTCTCCACCAGGTCGTCGAAGGTCTCGACCTTCCGCCCCTCGACCTCGAT
This sequence comes from uncultured Acidobacteriota bacterium, assembly GCA_964561785.1. Lineage (GTDB taxonomy): Bacteria > Acidobacteriota > Vicinamibacteria > Fen-336 > Fen-336 > DATBSL01. The sequence continues at coordinate 72,953 of CAZLRF010000016.1, forward strand.
CCACGCGTCCTTCGCGCCGCCCTTCGCGGCGGCCGCGGCGGCGAGCTTCGCCTCGATGCGGTCGACCACGAAGCTGAGGTGGCTGGCCGTGTCGTCGGCCTCGGCGAAGAGGAACCGCAGGAGCCGCTCCTCGACCACCTCGCGGATCGTCCAGAAGAAGGCCTGGACCCCCTCGCCGCGGCTCCCCGTGGCGGGCAGGCGCTCGACCGAGCCCTTCCGCACCGGGGCGAGGATCTGCACGCTGCCGAAGCGCTCCGCGGGCAGGCCCATCTTCGAGTAGGCCTGGCGGTCCTCGTCCTTCAGCCTCGCGTTCGCCTGGTCGAGGAAGAGGAGGTCCTCGCCCTTCACGTTGAAGACGATGGCGTGGGTGTTCGCGGCCTCGCCCCCGAGGGCGCCGCTCGTGAAGAGGCTGTGGAGGAGGAACGTCGCGTAGCTCGTCTTGGTCGCGACGCCGGAGATGCCCGAGATGTTGACGTGGGCCCCGCGCGACCCGTCGAGGAAGTCGAGGTTGGCGAAGACCGGCTCGCCGTCGCGCGAGAGGCCGATCGGGAGCTTGCGCTCCATCCCGTCGAAGAAGAGGGCCTCCTCGCGCCGCAGGCCCGTGGCCCGGCGCACCTCCAGGCCGGGCCGCGGGGGCACGAAGATCTCGGGCTCGACCCGGGTCACCCGCACGTGGGCCGCCTGGGACACGGTGGCGGGCAGCACGCCCTTCTCCACGAGGAAGACGTCCGAGTCGAACCGCGCCCCCTCGTGGCGGGCCCGCACGAGGTCGACGACCCCGAACAGGCGCACCTCCTGGCCGTCCGGCAGCGGGGTCGCGACCTCGACCACGTCGTCGAGCTGGAGGTATTGCCCCTCGTCGACCGCCACCCAGAACTCGAGGGGCATGGCGTCCTGGGTTCCGAGGACGCGTCCGATGCTGCTGCTCACGCCGTCACCTCGCCGTGCAGCCGGGCCTCGATCGCGCGCCGCACGAACGCGGCGTCGCCGAGGAGGTGCTTGAGACGGGCCTCGAGCCCGCCGATCGGGAACAGGTTCTGGGGGGCGCGCGGGTCCCGCGTCGGGTCGGACGCGAAGCGGGGCATCTCGCGCGCGGTGAGGTCGGCGAGCGCGCGCGCCTCGTCGAGGCCCCTCGCGGCCGGCGCCTCGAGGCGGGCGACGCCGGTGAAGGCGGACTCGATCGGCCGCCCGCGGGCGATCCTCACGTACCAGGAGTAGCGCGCAGAGCGACCCTCGATCAGGAAGACGGGGGTGCGCTCCCCCACCCCGAGCCGCGGCAGCAGGGCGTGGGCCGCGGGGTCGAGGTAGTTGCGCAGCAGGCGCTTGACGAAGCCGACCACGCGGCCGGGGGCGGCGGCGGTGAGGAAGCTGAGCGGCCCGTCGAGCACCGCCACGTCGACCTCGGCCGAGAGGCGCTCGGCGAGGCCGGCCTCGGCCTCGCGCATCGCCTTCTGCAGCCCGTCGACCGGCGAGACCGGCGTGTTCTCGGGCTCCGACCGCGGGTCGAAGACGAGGGCCGGCCCGCCGTCGATCGGGGCGAGGAACGGCTCGAGCAAGAGCCCACCCCCGATGACGGCCACCCGGCCGATCGTCTCGTGCGCCACCCGGGCCGACCCGTCCACCAGGACCGCTCCGACCCCGAGCGACCCGAGGAGGCCGAAGACCGTCCGCTCGCCCTCGCCGACCAGCAGCCGGTGCTCGACCCGGCGCACGCCGTCGACGAACGCGAGCGTGCGCGGCGCGGGACCCGGGGCGGGTCGCAGGGCCGACCAGGCCGCCTGCTCGACCCGGATATCGACCGCGGCCGGCTCCGCCTCCTCGCTCACCTGCACCATCCCCTCGTGCTCGGCGGCGAAGGGGTCGATCCGCAGCGTCACGCCGTTCGCCATGATCGCCGGGCAGTCTAGCGCGGCCGGGCTCCACATCGGGTCCGGCCCCGTCTGCTAACATCGAGGGTTCATGCTGCCCGGCGGGAACACCCGGGCCCTGCTGCTCGGGCTCCTCCTCGCGACCACCGCGCGGGCGCAGGCCGCGGACGGGCTCGCCGTCGACGCCGCCGACCCGCGGCTCGCCGCCCGCCCCGACCTCGTCGCCCGGCTCGCGGCGACCCCGCACGGCTACTTCCGCTTCGTCAGCCAGGGCTTCGCCGCCGAGACCTGCCGCCTGTTCTCCGACGTGGCGGGCTCGCTGCCCGAGGTCAACCTGCACGGCGACGCCCACGTCGAGCAGTACGCCGTCACGAGCATCGGGCGCGGGCTCACCGACTTCGACGACTGCACGCAGGGAAAGGCCCCGATCGACCTCGTGCGCTTCGGGGCGTCGCTCCTCCTCGCCGCCCGGGAGAAGGGCTGGAAGGACGAGGAGCGCGAGCTCGTGCGCGAGTTCCTGGGCGGCTACCGCCGGGCCCTCTCCGGCAGCGTGCGCGGGATGAGGACCCCCGACCTCGTCACGCGCGCCCGACGGGGCTTCCGCTGGGACCACGCGCACAGCCTCGAGCAGGCCCACGCCTTCATCGACCGCGCGCCGCTGCCGAACGACGCGTTCGCCGACGGGGTGGCCCGGTTCGAGGAGCTCGTCCGCTTCGGCCGCGAGCTGCCGGCCTCCTTCTTCGAGGTGAAGAGGATCGGCGCCCTCACGATGGGGGTCGGCAGCGCCCTCGACGAGAAGTACCTGATCGTGTTCGAGGGCGCGACGGCGGCGGCGGCGGACGACCTCGTGGTCGAGGCCAAGCAGGTCCGCGACCTCGCGGGCAACCCGTGCGTCCGCACCGACGTCGGCGCCTCGAGGGTCCTCGACGGCCAGCGCCTCATCGCCTACGAGCCGTTCGCCTACGCGGCGGTCGTGCCCCACCTCGGCAGGTTCTTCTGGATGCACGACTGGACCGACGACTACCACGAGGCGTCGATCGCCACGGCCCTCACCTCGCCGCGCGACCTGCGCGAGGTGGCCTTCGACGTCGGGGTGCAGATGGGGCGGGCTCACCCGAAGCGGGGCGACGGCTCGACCGACGAGAGGACGCGGCGGGCCATCCTCGCGTCGTTCACCGCCAACGAGGCTCGCGTCCGGGCCGCGATCCGGGAGATGGCCGAGCGGACGGAGCGGGCCTGGGAGGCGTTCCGCGAGTCCACGACCGCTCCGTAGGGGGGTCTGGGGGGACGAAGTCCCCCCAACTCACGGAAGCCGGCGACGGGCCGTTCGGCTCTGATGGCTGCTACGACCCGGCGCGAAGGATGACGAGGCTGTGGCGCGGGCTTTCAGGGGCCTTCCAGAGGCCTTCCAGGGGGCCTTCCCAGACGGAGACGGCTCTGCGGAACACCGCTCACGCCGACGGATCGGCAGCCGGTGTTCCGGGGGGAATGCGGGGCATTCCCCCCGGGGAGTCACCACACGTAGATCCGGACGTGGTCCTTCCCGTCCTGCACGTCCACGAGGTCGGTGAAGCGCAGGCCGGCGAGGGCGCCGGCCAGGGCCGCGCCGCGGATGTGGCCCCGCTCGTCGGGAAGCGCCTCGAGCGCCAGGTGGAGCGGCACGTTCACGTCGACGTTCTCCTTCTTCCCCGACACGCGGACGCGGAGCGAGCGGCCCTCCTTGGCGATCACGACCTGCTCGTCGCGGCTGTCCACGCGGACGAGCTCGCAGTCGGGGGCCTCGGCGAGCGCCTCGAGGACCTCGCGGGCGAGGCCCACGTGCTCGAGGGCATCCTCCGGGACCTGCATCTCCTTCTCCGGGACGAGGGAGGGCGCCACCGCCACCGCGGCCTGGGCGAGGACGAGCGGCACCGGTACGACGATCCGGCGGCCGTCGCCCTCGCGCACGTCGACGACCACGACGCCCAGGCTCGCGACCGTCGCGAGGAGGGCGATGGGCACGCCCAGGATCGCGGCCAGCTTGGTCATGGGCGCCTACTTCCCCGCGGGGGCGGGCGCCGCCTGCTCGTCGATCCAGATCCGCACGTGGCTGTCCTCGTCCGTCACCCGCACGATGTCGCCGCGCCGCTTCTTGAGCTCCGCGACCGCGGCCTTGATGTCGCCCCCCTCGCCCTCGCCGGCGAGGAACGCGTCGACGAGGCTCACCGGCACCTCGATGCGCACCTCCTCGGCCCGCCCGGCGGCGCCGTCCTTGGACGGCTTCGCCTTCTTGTCCACGAGCACCTGGACGATGTCGCCCGTCCTCCGGACCCGGACGTTCTCCTCCTCGCTCTCGACGGTGACCAGCTCGGCGTCGCCCACCTCGGCGAGCGCCTTCCACGCCTTGCGCAGGTCGGCCATCCTCGGGCCGTGCTCGTCGCCCAGGCGGATCCGGCCGTGCTTCTCGATCATCCCGGGCGAGGCCTCGAGGACGGCCTCCACCACGCTCATCGGCAGGTTCACCGCGACCTTCTCGGCCTTCCGGGACTCCTCCACGCGGACGTGGAGCCAGGCCCCCGACTGCGCCTGGGCCGCCACGGGGAGGGCCGAAAGGGCCAGAAGGCCCGCGCCCGCCAGGGTCGCCTTCTTCATGGGACTCGTCCTCCGCTCGGGCCGGGGTCTCGTGCCCGCCCTCACTCCCTCTAACGCACGATCTCGCGGGAGGGTTCTGGAGAGTCGACGTCCAAGCCACTGGACGGGCGCTGCTTGCCGCCCGGCGCAGGGCCGGGGACGGCCCCTGGGACTTCCGGCGAGTTGACTCGACCCCCGCCGCCGGATGATGCTGGGCTCCTACCGACCGAAAAAGGAGATCCCATGAGCCTCAAGGACAAGTACGCTGCGGCGCTGAAGCTGGGCGAGGAGCTGAAGGTGAAGGGCGGCGACGTGCGGGAGGAGGGCGGCAAGCTCCACATCAAGGGCACCGCGGAGTACGCCATCGACCGCGACCACATCTGGGACCTGATCAAGAAGCAGGCGGGCTGGGAGAGCGAGATCGTCGCCGACATCAAGGTCGAGAAGACCGACGTGTACGGGTACTGGACCGTGAAGTCGGGCGACAGCCTCTCGAAGATCGCGAAGGACGTCTACGACAACGCCGGTCAGTACATGAAGATCTACGAGGCCAACAAGGACGTGATCGGACCGAACCCCGACCTCATCAAGCCGGGACAGCGGCTCGTCCTGCCGAACAAGTAGGCCGAAGCGGCGCGGTCCGGCAGGCTCGCGCGCATGAGGGGTGGCACCGGGCGCCGGGAGCTCTGGCTGGTGCGCCACGGGGAGACGCCGGCCAGCCGGGGGCGGACGCTCGCCGGGTGGACGGACGTCCCGCTCACCGAGCGGGGCGAGGCCCAGGCCGCGGCGCTGCGGCCGGTCCTGTCCGACCAGGCTTTCGACGGCGTGTGGGCCTCCGACCTCCAGCGCGCGGTGGCCACGGCGCGGCTCGCCCTCGGCGAGCCGCGCCAGGACCCCCGCCTGCGCGAGATGAGCTTCGGCCGGCTCGAGGGCGAGCCGTACCTGACGATGGAGGCCCGCTGGCAGGAGGGCCTCATGCGCTTCGAGGGCTTCTCTTCCCCGGGCGGCGAGAGCTACGAGGACCTGCACGCCCGCGTGCACGCGTTCGTCGAGGAGCTTCCGCCGGGGCGCCACGTCCTGTTCACCCACGGGGGCGTCGTGCGCCTCCTCGCGCGCGAGGTCGGGGAGGACCGCTTCGTGCCGACCGGGACCCTTCTCGTGCTGGACTGGGACGCGCGTCGGCTCCTGGCGCGGCGCGAGGGCGAGACGCACGCGGAAGGGGTCCCGGCGGGGCCGGAGCCGGGGAGGGGGGAAGAGCGATGAAGCGTCGGAGCTTCGTGGGCTGCGGGGCGGCGGCTGGGGTGGCGGCGCTCGCGCGGCCGGGAGGCGCGGCGGGCGGCGCCGAAGCGGCCGTGCGCGTTCCCGCCTTCGAGTTCGAGGAGGCCACCCTCGCCGCCCTCCAGGAGCGGATGGCCTCGGGAGAGCTGACCGCGCGACGCCTGACCCTCGCCCACCTCGAGCGGATCGCCGCTCTCGACCGGCAGGGCCCCGAGCTGCGCAGCGTGATCGAGACGAACCCCGAGGCGGTCGCGATCGCCGAGGCGCTCGACGCGGAGCGGCGGGCGAAGGGCCCGCGGGGGCCCCTCCACGGCATCCCCGTGCTGCTGAAGGACAACATCGACACCGCCGACCGCACGACCACCACCGCCGGCTCGCTCGCCCTCGAGGGCTCGATCCCCGGGCGGGACTCGGGGGTCGCCGCGCGGCTGCGCGAGGCCGGGGCGGTCCTCCTCGGCAAGGCCAACATGTCCGAGTGGGCGAACTTCCGCTCGACCCGCTCGGTCTCGGGCTGGAGCGCGCGCGGCGGCCAGTGCCGCAACCCCTACGCGCTCGACCGCAACCCGTGCGGCTCGAGCTCGGGCTCGGGCGTCGCGGTCTCCGCCGGCCTCGCGCCGCTCGCCGTGGGCACCGAGACCGACGGCTCGATCGTCTGCCCCGCGACGAGCTGCGGGACCGTCGGGATCAAGCCCACGGTGGGACTCGTCAGCCGCTCCGGCATCATCCCGATCTCGCACACGCAGGACACCGCGGGCCCGATGGCCCGGACGGTCGCCGACGCGGCCGCGCTGCTGACGGCGCTCGCGGGGGTCGACCCGCGCGACCCGGCCACCGCCGGGGGCCGGGGCCGGGCCGCCGACGACACGAAGGCGCTCGACCCCCACGGCCTGCGCGGGGCGCGGATCGGCGTCGCCCGCAACCTCGCCGGCTTCCACCCCGACACCGACCGGCTCTTCGAGGCGGCGGTCGCCGACCTGAAGCGGCTCGGGGCGGAGGTCGTGGACCCGGCCGACGTCCCGCACGTGAAGGAGCTGGGCGACCCCGAGTACGAGGTGCTCCTCTACGAGTTCAAGGCCGGCCTCGAGGCGTACCTCGCCTCGCTCGGCGCGGGGGCGAAGGTGCGGACGCTCGCCGACCTCATCGCCTTCAACGAGAAGAACCGGGAGCGGGAGATGCCGTTCTTCGGCCAGGAGATCCTGCTGAAGGCGGCCGAGAAGGGGCCGCTCACGACGCCCGCCTACCGGGAGGCGCTCGAGACGTGCCGGCGCCTCTCGCGCGCGGAGGGTCTCGACGCCGTCTTCGAGAAGCACCGCCTCGACGCCCTCGTCGCCCCGACGGGGGCGCCGGCCTGGGTGATCGACCCGGTGAGCGGGGACCACTTCGTCGGCGGCAACTCGACGCCGGCCGCGGTGTCGGGCTACCCCAGCCTGAGCGTGCCGATGGGCTTCGTGTTCGGGCTCCCGGTCGGCCTCTCGTTCATCGGACGGGCCTGGAGCGAGGCCGTCCTCGTCCGGCTGGCCTTCGCCTACGAGCAGGCCACGACGCACCGCCGCCCGCCCCTGTTCCTGCGGACGGCCGCTCTCGCCTGAGCCCCCGCCGCGGAGCGGGACCGCGCGGGCTCGACGCCTTCTCGGAACCCGGGCGCGTCATCCTGCGTTCTCGCTGCTCAGGGAAGCTCCGTTGGCTCTGCTACCATCCGTGACGATGATCGGCCGGTCGGTGAAGCACTACGAGGTCGAGGAGCTGATCGGGCAGGGCGGGATGGGCGTCGTCTACAAGGCCCGCGACACCCGCCTCGGGCGCCCGGTCGCGCTCAAGGTGCTGCCGCCGGAGTTCTCCCGCGACCCGGACCGCAAGGACCGCTTCCTGCAGGAGGCCCGCGCGGCGGCCCGCGTCGTCCACCCGGCGATCGCCCAGGTCTACGACGTGGACGAGGGCCCCGAGGGGCTCTTCATCGCGATGGAGCTCGTCGCGGGGAGGACGGTGAAGGCCCTCATCCAGGAGCGCGAGCTCGACCTGCTCGGGGCCCTCGAGATCGCCTCCCAGGTCGCGCTCGGGCTGCAGCGGGCCCACGAGGAGGGCGTCGTCCACCGCGACATCAAGCCCGAGAACATCGTGGTGACGCCCGACGGCCACGCCAAGATCCTCGACTTCGGGCTCGCGAAGCTCCTCGAGCCGGCGGCGCCCCAGGTGCCGGAGGGCATCTCCCACATGGAGACGCTCGCGAGGACCCAAGCGGGCTTCGTCCTCGGCACCCTGCGCTACATGAGCCCGGAGCAGGCCCGAGGCCAGGCGGTGGACCACCGCAGCGACATCTTCTCGCTCGGCATCGTCCTGTACGAGATGGTGACCGGGCAGCTCCCCTTCTCGGGCACGACCGCCCTCGACACGCTGCACGCGATCGCCTTCGAGGAGACGCGGCCGATGACGGCGCTGCGAGCGAACCTCCCGCCGTCGCTCCAGCGCGTCGTGACCCGCTGCCTGCGCAAGCGGGCGCAGGACCGCTACGCCGACGCGAGAGAGCTGGCGAGCGACCTCAAGGCGGTGGAGCGCGAGGTCGAGAGCGGGATCTCGAGCAAGGCGCCGCTCGCCGCGCGCCTGCAGGAGCGGTGGGCGACGCTGCGGGATCGACCGCTCGGCGAGTGGCTCCTGCCCGCGGGGGTCCTCGTCATCGCCCTCGCCGTGCTGCTCTCGGTCGTGGTGCGGCCGACGCTCGAGGGGGTCGTCCCGGGCCTCGTCTTCCCCGCGATCGCGGGGCTCCTGGTCTGGCGCCGCTTCCGGAACCGGCGGCTTCGGCTCGCCCGCCGCTTCGTGGCCAAGGTCCGCAAACTCCCCGAGGTGCGCCTCGTCGCCCTCGACGGCATGCGGTTCACGCTCGTCGCCGACCGCGCCCGGGCGAAGACCTACGTGCGCGCGAACGCCCTCCTCGACGCCGTGAACTCCAGCATGTTCTTCGGCGACCCGTTCACCCTCGTGATCCGCGAGGACGTCTCCGCCGAGGCGGAGCGGGCCCTGCTCGCGTCCCCCGGGGTCCTGCACGTCCGCGAGGACGAGCCGCCGGGGCCCCCGTCGGGTCTGTCCTCTTGACGAGGGGCGGGACGAGGGGGCTAGATTAGACGGACCGGGCATTTCGACCCGTTCGGCCGTCCCCCATTCCCGGACGGCCCCAATGGAGGAAGAGCGAATGACGACGATCGCGAAGCTGGGCCTCGCCCTCGCCCTGGTCGTGGGCCTCGTGGGCTCCGCCGGCGCCGGCGACGAGACGACGATGAGCGGCAAGGTGGTGTGCGCGAAGTGCACGCTCAAGAAGGCCGACGCCAAGGAGTGCCAGGACGTCCTGGTCGTGACCGAGGGCGGCAAGACCGCCGAGTACTACGTCGAGAAGAACGACGTGGCGAAGGCGTTCGGCCACGTCTGCAGCGGCGAGAAGCAGGCGACGGTGACGGGCAAGGTGATGGAGAAGGACGGCAGGAAGTGGATCTCCGCCACCAAGATGGAGGAGAAGAAGAGCTAGCGAAGAGGAGCGTCGCGCGCGTTGGAGCAGACGGCGCCCGGCCGGACCGGGGCGCCGCTGCTCAACGCGCGGGGCCCGTCCCGCGGCTCCCGCGGAGCCTCCCGTACAGCAGGACCAGCCGGCCCAGCGCTTCCTCGCGATCGAACTCCGGGGGCCGCTCGACGCGCCGCTCGACGGCCTCGGCCAGCGCGTGGGCCAGGGCTTCGACGTCGCCCCACCGCACGAGCCCCGGGCCCGGGTGCCACTCGGCGATGCCCCCCGACTCCCACGCGACGACCGGCACCCCGAAGTGCAGGGCCTCGAGCCCCGCGATCCCGAACGGCTCCTGCCAGCGCGACGGCATGAGGAGCGCTCGGGCCCTGCGGTAGACGCTCGACATTCGGTCCCGCTCCACCCAGCCGAGGACCTCGATCCCGGGGCCCTCCGCCTCCGCGGCCGCCACGAGCACGGGGCGCAGCGGCCCCGTTCCCGCGAAGACGAGAGGCAGGGCCACCCCCGAGCGCCGCCACGCCGCGAGCGCGTCGCGGACGCCCTTCGCCTCCACGAGACGTCCCGCGAACAGGACGCAGGGCGCCCCGCCCGGGCTCGCCCCGGGGTCGAGGCCGTGGACGAACGGCGGCACGACCGACACCTGCCGGGCGGCGACGCCCGCCGCCACCAGCTCCTCGCGCATGTAGCGGGAGAGCACCGTGACGTGGAGCCGGCGGGCCGCGGCCAGCCGCCGCTCGGTCAGGGCGTGGACCTCTCGGAAGTAGTCGCGGTCCTCGAAGCACGGAGCGCACGCCTCGCGGGTCATGGGGCGGCGGCACGGCTCGCCCGCGAGCGTCCACTTTCCGCGCGACGGGCAGAAGAAGCGGTGGTCCTGGACGGTCAGCACCGCGGCGGGGAGGCGCTCCGCCCACTCGAGGACGGCCGGGTTCGTCACGTTGTGGACGTGCACGACGTCGGGAGCGACGCCGGCCACGAGGTCGTCGAGGTCGACCGCGGCCTCCGTGCGCGACTCGAGGCCGGGTCGCAGGTCCACGGGGCACGGCGGGCGGAGCGTCCCCTCGTCGACGCCCACCGCGAGCCTCACGTCGTGGTCCCGCGCGAGCCCCTCGAGGACCCCCTGGGTCCACGCGTAGGCCCCGCCCCGGTCGCTCAGGCGGTCGGCGACGTGGAGGAGCCGCATGCCGGCGCAGCATAGCCCGGCCCGGAGGCGACGCGGGCTAGAATGCCCTCCGCTCCCCGAAACGGAGGTCCCCGATGCCTCGCGCCCTCGCCGTGCTGTCCCTCGTGCTCTCTCTCGTCCCACGCCCCGCCGCGGCCGGCGAGCGGGCGTGGACGAGCGACGACCTGCTCTCGCTGAGGGCCGTCACCGACCCGCGGGTCTCGCCGGACGGCCGGTGGGTCGCCTACGTCGTCGAGTCGCTGAACGCCGAGGGCGACGCCTACCAGACCGACGTCTGGCTCGTGCCCGCCGCGGGCGGCGAGGCGCGGGCCCTCGCCGCCTCGCCCGCCGAGGACGACACGCCACGCTGGTCGCCCGACGGCCGGTGGGTGGCGTTCCTGTCCGAGCGGGCCCGGCCGGGAAAGGGGGACGCCGACGAGGCGAGGCGACAGGTCTGGCTCATCCGGCCGGACGGCGGAGAGGCGGCGCCCCTGACCGACGCCCCCGGAGCGGTGAGCGGCTTCGAGTGGTCGGCGGACGGGAGGACGATCGCGTTCCTCGCCCGCGAGCCGAAGAGCGAGGAGCGACGCAGGCGCGAGAAGGCGAAGGACGACGCGTGGACGCCGGGCGACCTTCACCCCTGGAGCCGCCTGTGGGTGATCGACGTGGCCACCCGCGAGGCCAGGCAGCTCACGTCAGGGCCCCTCCACGTCACGGGCATGAGCCTCTCCCCGGACGGCCGCACGATCGTCTTCGCCGGCCAGCCGACGCCCGGGGTGCCCGACAGCTTCCGCTCGGACCTCTACACGGTCCCCGTCACGGGCGGCGTCCCTGCCCCCCTCGTCGCCCGCAAGGGCACGGACAACGCGCCCGCCTTCTCCCCCGACGGGAAGTGGGTCGCCTTCGTCACGAAGGACGGGCGTGACGAGGAGTGGTACACGAACACCTTCGTGGGGCTCGTCCCCGCGACGGGCGGCGCGACGCGGAACCTGACCGCCTCGCTCGACGAGTCGATCGGCGGCCTCGGGGGAGGGGCGCTCGCCTGGACGCCCGACAGCGGCTGTGTCCTCTTCACGTCTGCGCGTCGCACCGCCGCCCACGTGTACCGGGCGACGCTGGACGGAAAGGTCGAGCCGCTGACCTCGGGCGGGGCGGTGCACGGGGCGCCCTCGGTCGACGCGAGGGGCGAGACGCTCGTCTTCCTCCGGGAGGACGCGGTGACCCCGCGCGAGGTGTGGGCGATGCGCCTCGCCGCTGCCCCGGGGGCCCGCCCCTCGAGAAGGGCCGCCCCCCCCGCCGCGCCGAGGGCGCTCACCGACACGAACTCCCAGGTCCGCGACCTCCTCTCCTTCCCCAAGGAGGTCGTGACCTGGAAGGGCGCGGACGGCTGGGACATGGAGGGCCTGCTCGTCCTTCCTCGGGGCCACGTCGAAGGCACGAAGGTCCCTCTCGCCCTCAACGTCCACGGCGGCCCCGCCGGGGTGCATGCGAACACCTTCACGCCGGGGGTGCGCCTGTGGGGCTGGCCCCTCTTCCTGCAGAAGGGGTACGCGGTCTTCCTCCCGAACCCGCGCGGGAGCGGGGGCTATGGGGAGAGGTTCCGCGCCGCGAACGTGCGCGACTGGGGCGTCAAGGACTACGAGGACCTCATGAGCGGCGTCGACGCGCTCGTCGAGCGGGGCGTCGCCGACCCCGCGCGCCTGACGGTGAACGGATGGTCGTACGGGGGGTTCATGACCTCGACGATCGTCACGAAGACCGACCGCTTCCGCTCGGCGATCGTGGGGGCGGCGGTGACGAACCTCGCCTCATTCGCCGGCACCGCCGACATCCCCCCGTTCGCGCGCTCCTACTTCGCCGCCTGGCCCTGGGAGGACCCGCAGGTGTACGTGGAGCACTCGGCGGTGTTCCGGGCGGGCCGGGTCAGGACACCCAGCCTCGTGGTCCACGGCGACCGGGACGACCGCGTGCCCGTCTCCCAGGGGTGGGAGCTCTACAACGCCCTGCGGGCGGTGGGCGTCGAGACCGAGCTGCTGATCCTTCCGCGCCAGCCCCACGGCATCCGCGAGCCGAAGCTGCTCCGGAGCTGCCACGAATGGTTCCTGCGGTGGACCGAGACGCACACGCGGTGAGGCCGTCGTGAGCGGCCCGCCGCCCCCGGCGAGGTGCGCGGCCGCGCCTAGAACCCGGCGTTGTGGCAGCGGTCCTTGACGATGAAGGACACGTAGGAGACTCCGGAGGGCGGGTTGAGGACGATGTCGATCTCCTCGTGGATCCGGTTACCCGCGGACACCTTCTTGACCTGGAGGATGTCGCCCTGGTAGACGAAGCCGCAGAACCCCTTCGCGCGGATCTTTCGCTCGACCGCGGCGATGTAGCCGTCCTGGTTGGCGATCCGCCACGAGGGCAGGGCCAGCCGGTCGGGGGCGAAGTCGGGGTTGCCGCCGCCCGAGATCTCCCCCTTGTCGAAGAGCTGGGGGTTCTCGTTGAGGACCTCGACCATCGCCTGGTAGATCTCGGCCCCGTAGGCGCCGGGGGTGTTCTTGATCGAGAAGCAGAAGGTCGCGCGGTCGCCGGGGAGCGAGCAGGTGAGGTCGCCGTAGCGCGGAAAGTCGGGCTTCGGATCGGGCACCGGCGTGCCCCACCCCGCCTGCCACGCGTTCGAGCCCTTGTTCGCGTTGCGCACCCCGCCGTCGCCCGCGATGAGGTCGTACTGCTCCACGACGCACCCGTCCGCCGAGCGCACGAAGATCTCGTCGCCCTTCTCGTTCCCGTAGTCCCAGGCCCCGCACATGTTGACGGCCTGAAGAGCGTCGACGACCCGCTTGCGGAAGAGGTCGAGGTCGTAGATGCGGTTCTCGCCGGGGTACATCGCCCCCGGCGTCGTCGTCGCGACGTCGACCGCGGCCTGGAGGTCGGCGGCGAGTGCCTGCGGCCCCACCGGGCGGGTCGCGCAGTCGACGGTGGGGGCGGAGAGCCGGCAGGCGACGGGCTGGCTGGGGGTGGGAGTGGGCGCGGGCGTCGGCACGGGCGTCGGCGTGACCACGGGACCGGGGTCGGACGGTCCGGCGGACCCGCCCCCGCACGCGGCGAGGAGGGAGAAAGAGAGCACCGGGGCCGCGGCGGCGAGGATGGACGGGGCTTTCTGCATCATGCGCCCTCATTCTCGCACGAGCGCGCGGCGCGGTCGCGGTCATAAGGTGTCAAGGCCGGGCGGCTGCCCGGGCACGGAGCGCGCTCGGAACATCCGTCGCCTGTGCTACGTTCGTTGCCGCAGGAGAAAGGGGGCCTTCTCGACTCCGGGCGGGGTGACGCCCCGCGGCCCCTGGGGGGGGAGGGACACGTGCTCGATCCCGAGGACATCGTCGGCGGACTGCTCCGCGGCGCATTGAGCAGCCGCGGGAAGTCGTGGAAGCGCACGAGGCGCGCGGTACGAGGCAGCGGCCTCGTGAACGCGAAAACCCTCCTCGCCGCCGCGGGCGTCGCCTGGGGTCTCTACGAGACCTGGCAGGCCGAGCAGGCGCGTCCCGCCCCCTCCGCCGGGGGCCCGGCGGCGTCTCCGGTCCCCGGGGGGCTCGCGGCGCCCCCTCCCCTGCCCGGCACGTCGCCCGCCGAGTCGGATGGCCTGCCCGCCCCCGTGATGCAGCTCCTCCGGCTGATGGTCTCTGCCGCCCGAGCCGACGGCGAGCTGGGGACCGCCGAGCGCGAGCGCATCCTCGCCGAGGCGCGCGAGGTGGGCGCGGAGGCGGCCGTGATCCGCGAGATCGAGAACCCCCGCCCGCTCGGCGAGGTGGTGGAGGGCGCGCGCGACCCGCACTTCAAGGAGCAGCTCTACACCCTCGCCTACACGATCGTCCGGGCGGACGAGGCGGTGACCGGCGGGGAGCGGATCTACCTCGCGCAGCTCGCGAACCGGCTGGGGCTCGCCCCGGAGACGGTCTCGCGCCTCGAGACAGAGGCCGCCGGCCGCATCGACGCCGCCCGCGAGAGCGACGACTGAGCCCGATCAAGGAGACACCCGACATGTCCTCGACCCCCCAGTGGTACATGGCGATCGGCGGCCAGCAGGTCGGCCCGGTGAGCGAGCAGGACGTCGTCCAGGCGATCCGCAGCGGCAGCGCGGACGCGGCGACCCTCGTCTTCGTGGCCGGGATGCAGGGCTGGACGCCCCTGCGCGACGTGCCGAAGTTCCAGCCCCACCTCCCGGCGGCCGCGCCGCCGGCGGTGCCGGCCCACGCCGCCCCCTCGGTGCCCCGCGCGCACGAGATCGCCTACCGCATCGAGGGCGAGGACCTGCAGTTCGTCGAGGTCGAGCTCGACCCCGGGGAGAGCGTCGTGGCCGAGGCGGGAGTGCTCATGTACATGACCGCCGGGGTCCAGATGGAGACCATCTTCGGCGACGCGAGCGGCCAGGGCCAGTCGAAGGGCCTCATGGGGGCGCTGCTCGGCGCAGGCAAGCGCGTCCTGACCGGCGAGAGCCTCTTCATGACCGTCTTCACCGCGCAGGGCGGGTCGAAGGAGAAGGTGGGCTTCGCCGCCCCGTACCCCGGACGCATCCTCCCCATGGACCTGCGAAGGCTGGGCGGCGAGCTCGTCTGCCAGAAGGACTCGTTCCTGTGCGCGGCGAAGGGGGTCTCGATCGACATCGCGTTCCAGAAGAAGATCGGGGTCGGCCTGTTCGGCGGCGAGGGCTTCATCATGCAGCGCCTGCGGGGCGACGGCCTCGCCTTCGTCCACGCGGGCGGCATGCTCACCGAGAAGCAGCTCGCCCCCGGCGAGACCCTGCGCGTCGACACCGGCTGCCTCGTGGCCCTCCAGCCCTCGGTCACCTACGACGTGCAGTTCGTCGGCGGGGTGAAGACGGCCCTGTTCGGAGGGGAGGGCCTGTTCTTCGCGACGCTCACCGGCCCGGGCCACGTGTGGCTCCAGTCCCTCCCTTTGAGCCGCATGGCCGACCGGATCGCGAGGGCCATCCCCGGGATCGGCCGCGGTCGCAAGGGCGAGGGCTCTATCCTCGACGTCGTGGGCATCGGGAACGTGATCGACGGCGAGTGACTCACTCCGGCGAGCCGAGGCGGCCCTTCAGCCACGTCTCGACCTGCTTCGACGCACCGTTGGCGGCGCCGGACCAGGTGTTCCACCCCTTGATCGAGTCCTGGCCGGTCAGCTCGACGGACGTGGCGCCGAGGAGGACCCGGACCCGGACCTTGCGCATCCCGATCACGGCGGGCTCGCGGCCCCGCTCGAGCACCTGCACGACGGCGTCCGCATCGGCCCGGCTCCCCACGAGCTCGAGCGCGTCCCGTTTCGCGATCGCCTCCTCGAGGTCCTTCAGGGAGTCCACGACGTCCTGGCGATCGGACTTCTTGAACAAGGCGGGCTCGAGCTTCGCCTCGCAGTAGACGCGGATCCGGCCCGACGCGGCCCGCGGGGCGACCGGCGCGGGCTCGACGGCCGCGGGCCGCGGCGTGGGGGTCGGCAGGGGCGTCGGTTCGGCGGTCGGCGGAGGGGAGGGCCGGGGCGAGGGCCGGGGGGAGAGCCGCGGGGTGGGCGTGGGACGGGAGGCGGCGGCCAGGGACGGCGCCGCCGTCGCCGTGACGGCCGGAGAGGGGGACGGCGCCGACAGGGGGGTGGCCCGCGGCAGCGCGAGCCGCCCCAAGACCGCCACGCCGCCGGCAAGGGCCAGGATGGCTGCGGCGGCCCACGCGATGCGGAGCACCGGGCGCCGGGGCGCCGGGGCCGGCCGCCCACGCGGCGTCGGCTCGGCCACGAGGGTCGGCAGCGTCTCGGCGGCGGGGGGCGGCGGCGCGCCGGCCGCCGCTGCCGCGAGCGCGTCCGCGAACGCGCCCGCCGAGGGCCAGCGGTCGGCGGGCGCCTTGGCCAGCGCGCGGCGGACGACCGCGGCGAGCGGCGGCGCGAGCTCCGAGGCCGGCGGCTGCGGCACGGGCTCCTGCACGTGCTTCATCAGGATCGCGACCGGGGTCGTGCCCGTGTAGGGCACGCGCCCGGTCAGGCACTCGAAGGCCATGACGCCGAGGGCGTAGACGTCGGCGAGGCGGTCGACCTTCGCCCCCATGGCCTGCTCGGGCGCCATGTAGCTCGGGCTGCCCTGGATGAGGCCGGTGGCGGTCACGATCGGCGAGCCCTCGAGCATCCGCGCGATGCCGAAGTACCCGCCGCCGAGCAGACGCATCGCCATCCAGGGCCGCCCGCTTTCGATGCCGTAGCCGTGGATCGGCACCACGTGGGGGTGCTCGAGCCGCGCCGCCACGCGCGCCTCGTGCCGGAAGCGCTCGGCGAAGGCCGGGTCGTGGAGGAACTCGGCGGGCAGGATCTTGAGCGCGACGTCCCGCTCGAGGGCGGGGTCGTGGGCACGGTACACGGCGGCCATGCCGCCGCGGCCGAGCGGCGCCACGATCCGGTAGGGCCCGAAGCTCGC
>CAZLRF010000017.1:0-88070 GCA_964561785.1 uncultured Acidobacteriota bacterium
CGGCTACCGCGTCGAGCTTCAAGGGGTCGCCGCATGATCAGAGTTTCTTTCTAGGACCGCATGCGGACGCTGACCGTTGTCTGCCCCGTCCACGACGAGCGGGAGGTCGTCGCGGCGTTCCACGCCGAGCTGCGGCGGGTGCTCGACGCGCTCGAGGGGTGGCGCTCGACGATCCTGCTCGTGGACGACGGGAGCACCGACGGCACGCGCGAGGCGCTGCGCGAGCTCGCCGCGAGAGACCCCTCGGTCCAGGTCGTCGCCCTGAGCGCCCACTTCGGCCAGCAGGCGGCGCTGCTCGCCGGGCTCGACCACTGCGACGCGGACGCGGTGGTGATGATGGACGCGGACCTCCAGCACCCGCCCTCCCTCATCCCGGAGCTTCTCGAGGCCTTCCTGCGCGGCTTCGAGATCGTGTTCACGATCCGGGAGGACAGCCCGGAGGTCCCGGTGTGGAAGAGGACCAGCTCCCGCTGGTTCTACCGCCTGCTCAACTCGATCTCGGACACCCCGATCAACGAGAACGCGGCGGACTTCCGCCTCGTCTCCCGCCGCGTGGTGGAGGTCTTCCGCACCCGCATCCGGGAGCGCAACCAGTTCCTGAGGGGGCTGTTCGGCTGGGTGGGCTTCCCCGTGCACTTCGTACGCTTCCGCGTCTCCCGCCGCCCGGCGGGGAAGACCAAGTACTCCGTGCGGCGCATGCTGCGCTTCGCGGCGGACGGCGTGGTGTCGTTCTCCAAGACGCCCCTGCAGGCGGCAGTGTACGTCGGCCTCGCCTTCGGCGCCGCCGGTGTCTTGTACGCCGCGCTCACGCTGGGACGCTACCTCGTCGACCGCACGCTGCCCTCCGGCTGGGCGGCGCTCGTCATCCTCATCTCGATCTTCAGCGGCATCCAGCTCGTCTTCCTCGGGATCCTCGGCGAGTACGTGGGGGCGATCTTCGACGAGGTGAAGGCGCGGCCGCACTACCTCGTGGAGGAGCGGATCAACTTCCCCTCCCGGCCCGGCGCGCCGAGTTGAGCGCCTGCGCGGCCTGCGGGGGAGCGGACGCCCGGCCCTTCCACCCCGGCCTCCGGCGCTGCACGGCCTGCGGCCACGCGTGGGCCGACCTCGAGCTGTCGCCGGAGCGTCTCGTCGGGATCTACGGCCCCGCCTACTTCCACGGGGAGGAGTACCGGGACTACCCGGCAGACCGGTTCGCCCTCCAGAAGAGCTTTCGCCGCCGCCTGGCCGAGATCGAGCCCTTTCTCGACCCCGCCCGCCACCGAAGCCTCCTCGAGGTGGGCTGCGCCTACGGCTTCTTCCTCGACCTCGTGCGCGGCCGCTTCGAGTCGGCCCTGGGAATCGACATCTCCGCGGAGGCCGTCCGCCACGCCCGCGAGTCCCTGGGCCTCGACGCCGTGCAGGGGGACGTGCTGGGCCACGACTTCGGCCGCCGCTCGTTCGACGTGGTCTGCCTCTGGGACACGATCGAGCACCTGCCGCAACCCGACCTCGCGGTGGCGAGGATCCGCGAGCTCACGGCGCCCGGCGCCCTCCTCGCCCTGACCACCGGCGACATCGGCAGCCCGCTCGCGCGGCTCCGCGGGCGTCGCTGGCGGCTCATCCACCCCCCCACCCACCTCCACTACTTCACCCGAGGCAGCCTGCGCCGCCTCCTCGAGCGATGCGGCTTCGAGCCGATCGACGACCGCACCTGCGGCTTCCACCGCAGCGTGCTGTCCGCCGCCCACGGCCTGCTCGGCCGGGGGCCGCGCGCCGCCCCTGCGCTCGCCCTCCTCGAGCGGCTGGGCTTCGGCCGCCTCTCCTTCTACCTCGACGCGGGCGACATCCGCCGGGTGGTGGCGCGGCGGCTCTGAGGCACGCCCTTCGGGTGGCAGTCGGCGCAGGCCACCCGGTGGACGTCGTGCCGGCTGTCCGGGCTCTTGAACGTGGTGTCCATGGTCTCGACGTCGAGGCCGCAGTTCGACAGGCGGGGGTGGCAGCCCGCGCAGGAGGCCCGGGTCGACTGGCCGTGCTTCTCGTGGCAGGCGAGGCAGGACAGGCCCTCGTGAACGCCGACCGGGGTGCGGTCGTCGCCGGAGAAGACCTGCATCTCCGCCCGCGGGGCGTGGCACTGGTAGCACAGCGCCTGGCGCCGGTCGGGGCTGGCCTTCACCGACCGCTCGCCTTCCCTCATCGCGGGCAGGGGCAGGCGCTCGAGCGGCACGTGCTCGAGCGAGCGCCGGTCGTAGAGCGCGAGCGACGGCCGCGCGATCTCCTGCGCGGGCCCGGCGACCAGGGCCCGGTCGCTGCGGGGCGGGAGCGGCTCGCCCGGGCGGTGGACGGTGTGGCAGGCGAGGCAGGGCACGGCCGGGAGACCGGCGTGCTCCACCTCCAGGAACGTCCAGGGCCCCTTGCGGTCGAGGGGGGTCACGAGGTCCCGGATCCCGCCCTCGAAGTGCATGGCGTGGCAGCGCAGGCAGTCGTCCATGAGCTGCTGGGCCGCGTTGTGCTCGGGGTTGAGGAAGATGGCCGCGTACGGGGTCCCGTGGGGGCCGCTCTGCCAGTCGGCGAGCTCCTGGCGGTGGCAGGACCCGCACCGCTCGACGAGGGGCGCCACGTCCTGGTGGCGGATCCTGATCTGCTCCGGCGTCTTCTCCCGCGAGTGCAGCCACACCCGCGTGAGGTTCTTCGCGTGCATCCGCAGGTCCGCGCTGAAGGAGCTGCCGTGGCAGTCCTTGCACGCGACGGCCCGGTGGCTCGAGCGCGACCAGGCCTCGACCATCGGCCGGATCTCGTGGCAGCGCGCGCAGCCCATGCCGTCGTCGCCCCCGTAGTACCAGCTGCTGCCGGCGAGGGCGGCCACGCCGAACAGGCCGAGCCCGGCGAGGGAGACGAGGAGGCGCTTCAGGGTCTTCATGTCGCCCTCCCCCTAGCCCCGCAGGCCCCCGCCCTTCCAGGCCCGGACCAGGAGGTCCGAAGCCCGGTAAGCGTTGGCGAAGATGGTGAGAACGGGATTGAAGCCGCCGTTCGTGACGTGGACGGAGGCGTCGATCACGAAGACGTTCGGCACGTCGTGGACGCGGCACGAGGCGTCGACGACCGACGTCTTCGGATCGTTCCCCATCCGGCACGTCCCCGACTGGTGCTGGTGGCCGCTCACGCCGCGGCCGGCCCGGCGCTGCCAGGTGACGCTCGCCCCGGCCTCCTTGAGCCAGGCCTCGGCGCGCTCGGCCTGGCGGTTCGCGACCTCGATCGTGTGGTCGTGCTTGTCGCCCGAGATGCGCAGGACGGGGACGCCCCAGAAGTCCCTGACCTTCGGATCGAGGGACACCCGTCCGTCCCACGTCGGCATGTCCTGGGTGGGGCCCTGCACCATGATGTTGCGCCGGTAGTAGCGGCGCATGAAGTCCTTGTGCGCTTTCCCCCACGACGGCACCCCGGGGGGGTGGGCGCCCACGAACTGGATGGGCAGGCGGATGAACTCGTTCGCGAGCATGCCCCCGCCCCGCAGCCCGGGCGTGCCGTGGTTGTAGTCGCAGACCGAGATGCACACGCCGGGGCCGACGTCGTCGTAGACGTCCTCCTCGAACAGGCCCACCGCGCCCGTGTAGGTGTGGCCGGTGAGGTTGCGTCCCACCCAGTCGTACCGGTTGCCGAGGCCGTTCGGGTGGAGCCGGCTCTTCGAGAGGAGCAGCAGGCGCGCCGACTCGGTGGCCCCGCAGGACACGACGACGAGGTCCGCGGGCTGCTCCTGGAGGCGGTCGTTCTCGTCGAAGTAGGCCACCCCCCGCGCCCGTCCCCGATCGTCGAGGAGGATCTCCTTGACCTTGCACTCGGTGCGCAGCCAGGCGTTCCCGGTCGCGAGCGCGCGCGGGATCACCGTGTTCTGGGTGCCGTTCTTGGCGTTCGTCTCGCAGCCGAAGCCGACGCACCAGCGGATCCGCATGCAGGCCGAGCGGCCGTTGTACGGGACGGAGTTGATGAGGAGGGGCGTGTCGAAGGGGTGCAGGCCGAGGCGCTTCGCCGCCGGGTAGAGGAAGTCCCACTCCCGCGGCCGCGGCGTGAGCGGCGGCATCGGCAGGGGCCGGCGACGCGGGCCCTGGAAGACGTTCGGGGCCACGTCGCCGCTCACGCCGATCTCGTGCTCGGCCTTGTCGTAGTACGGCTCGAGGTCGTCGTAGGAGATCGGCCAGTCGTCGAGGGTCGAGCCCTCGAGGGCACCGTAGGTCGACCGCATCCTGAAGTCCTGGGGCATGAAGCGCCAGGCCTGGCCGCCGTAGCTGACGGTGCCGCCCCCGACGCAGCTGGCGTTCGGGCTGTACTCGCCCTGGCGCGGGTAGACGATGCGCTCCCGGCCCTCGAGGTCCACGAACACGCGGGGGTTCTTCGCCTCGTCCGGACCGTAGGCGACGCCGAGGCTCGAGTTGCGCTGGTTGACGAGATCGTCCTTGCGCTCCTCGAAGGGCGAGTGCCACCGACCCTTCTCGAGGCACACCACGCTGAGGCCGGCCTCGGCGAGCCGGCAGAACACGACGCCCCCGCCGGCCCCGGAGCCCACCACGACCGCGTCGACGCGAGAGCGGGGCATGGCGCTACCCCTTGCTCTCCGTGGGCGCGGGCCGCGGGGCGAGGGCGGGCGGGGGCGGCGTCTCGTGCAGCCGCCCCCGCACCGGCGGGTCGGGCACGCCGAGCATCTTCCAGCTCACGCGCTCGCTGTTCCCACCGTGGCGCGGGTCGCCGTAGAAGCCCATCATCGCGTGCTCCCGCAGGAGGGCGAAGAAGGCGGCCGGCTCGACCCCGGCCCAGTCGGCGGCCTGGACGGCGCCCTTCTCGACGTCCTCGAGGAGGGCCGTCTGGGTCTCGAAGGACAGCTCGACGAAGGCCTTTCCGTGGCGCCGGCGCGCGCTGGCGTCGAGCCCGCGCAGGCCGGCCTGCCAGCGCGGCCGCTCGCTCTTCTGGCGGGTGGCGAGCTGCCGGTCGATGAACCTCACCGCCCCCGCCGCGGCCGCCCCGGGGTCCTGGTCGGGCGGGACGATCTGGTCGCAGGCCGCGGCGAGCGTCGCCGCCTCGGCCTCGGTCAGGGCGCGCCAGCGGCTCGCCGGCCTGCCGCAGGCGGCGGCGGTGGCGGCGGCGGCAACCGCGCCCGTCTTCAGGAATCCTCGTCGATCGACGGCGTAGGGGTCGTCCAAGGCGCCTCCGGTACCCGGCAACCGTACCGGCCGCGGGGGTCGGCCGGCAATAGGCCGGACGCCCCATGCCCCGGCGCGCCCCGAGCGTGTCATCCTTCGCGCCATGAGCGCCCTCCTGCCCCTCCTCCTCGCGGCCCACGCGTGCGGCCAGCCGGTCACGGACGCACGCGACGGGAGAAGCTATCCGACGGTCCGGATCGGCGAGCAGTGCTGGACGGCCCGCAACGCCGACCACGGCGCGGTGGTCCCGGACGCCCGGCCGCGCGACGCCGCCACGGTCGAGAGGACCTGCTACGGGAACGACCTGGGGAGCTGCCGCGTGTACGGCGGGCTCTACACGTGGGGTGAGGCGCAGCAGGCGTGCCCGGCGGGGTTTCACCTGCCCTCGCGGGACGAGTGGGAGACGCTCGCCGCCCACCTCGGCCGCACGGTCGCGGGCGAGCGGCTCAAGGCCCGCGCGGACCACGCCCCCCCGTTCGACGGCACCGACGACGTCGGCTTCACGGCGCTGCCCGCGGGCACCGCCTTCCGCGGCTCGTTCGGACGGCAGGGCCACTGGGCCGTGTTCTGGACGGCCACCGAGAGCGACCCCGAGCGCGCGGTGTCGGTCACGCTCGACCGGCTGTGGCACCCCGAGCCGCCCCGCTACCGGTCGGTGGTCTTCGACGACGCGTACCTCAAGGAGAACGCGTTCTCGGTGCGATGCGTGTCGGAGATCCCGCACTCGGAGATCGCCCGTCCGGCGCGATCTCCGAGTTCTGGTTCCGCAGAGCCCCGGGGAGAGCCGACGGACCGGCCTTCACCGGGGCTTTCCACGACGGACCAGAACAGGACGTTGCGACCTTCGGCCGGGACCGCGCGTCGCAACGTCCTGTGCGTCGTCTGCGAGGACCTCTCTCCCCGCCTCGGAAGCTACGGCGATCCCCTGGCGCGCACGCCCGTGCTCGACCGCCTCGCCCGCGACGGCGTGCGCTTCACGCGCATGTTCTCGAGCTCGGGGGTGTGCGCGCCCAGCCGGGCCGCTCTCGTCACCGGCATGTACGCGAGCTCGATCGGCGCCGACAACATGCGCACATCGAGCGCCGACCGCGCGGGCCTGCCGAGCTACGAGGCGGTCCCGCCGCCTCCGGTGCGGCCGTTCCCGGAGTACCTCCGCGCGGCGGGCTACTACACGACGAACAACGCCAAGACCGACTACCAGTTCGCCTCTCCCCTCACCGCCTGGGACGAGAACGGCAAGGACGCCCACTGGCGGCACCGGCCCGAGGGGATGCCCTTCTTCTCGGTCTTCAACCTCGAGACGACGCACGAGTCTCAGGTCTGGAGCCGCGCGGACGACCCGGCCGTCGTGCCGCCCGAGCGGGTGGTCCTGCCTCCCTACCTCCCCGACACCCCCGCCGTCCGGCGCGACGTCGCACGCGTCCACGCCAACGCCGCGGTGATGGACCGCCAGGTCGGCGAGCTGCTCGCCGAGCTCGACGAAGCCGGGGTGGCGCCGGACACGATCGTCGTCTTCTACTGCGACAACGGGGGCCCGCTGCCCCGCGGCAAGCGCGAGCTGCTCGACTCCGGCCTCCACGTCCCCTTCCTCATGCGCTTCCCGGACGGCTCGCACGCCGGCAGCGTCGTGGACGACCTCGTGGCCTTCGTCGACATCCCGGCCACGATCCTCTCCCTCGCCGGGGTCCGGGTGCCGGGACACATGCAGGGCCGGCCCTTCTGGGGCGACCAGAAGGCGCCGCCGCGGGAGTACGTCTTCGCGGCCCGGGACCGCATGGACGAGGAGACGGACCACGTGCGGGCCGCGCGCGACCGGCGGTTCAAGTATCTTCGGAACTTCCGGACCGACCTCCCCCGCTACCAGGACATCGACTACCGCAAGCAGATGGCCGCGATGCGGGACCTCCTTCGCCTCCGGGACGAGGGCCGGCTCGACGCCGTCCAGTCCCTCTGGTTCCAGCCGACGAAGCCGAAGGAGGAGCTCTACGACACCTGGGCCGATCCCCACGAGGTCCGGAACCTGGCCGACGACCCCGCACACCGCATCCACCTCGAACGCCTGCGCCGGGCCCTCGACGGCTGGCTCGACGAGATCGGCGACCGCCCGGGGAGACCGGAGGCGGAGCTCATCGAGTCGATGTGGCCGGGGGGCGTCCAGCCGAGGACCGCGGACCCCGTGGTCCTTGCGCGGGAGGGCCGCGTGAGCATCGAGTCCCCGACCGAGGGCTCGGCCGTGGCCTACCAGGTGGACGGGCGGGGCCTCCGGCCCGGCCACTGGCTCCTCTACACGGGGCCGTTCGCGGCGCGCCCCGGCTCGATCGTCACCGCGATCGCGAACCGCCTCGGCTGGGCCCCGAGCCGCGAGGTCCGGTTCGTCGTGCCGTAGCCTGCCTTCCCCGAGGCCCTGCGGGACGGGGCCTTCCTCGAGGCCCTGCGGAACAGACAGATCCTCGTGACGCCCTTCACGAAGGAGGCGTCACGAGGTGCGGGGCCAGAGACAGCTCGTCGAGCCCACCCACGTCCGGTCGCGGTTGAACTTCACGCCCATCATCTTGCCCTGCGAGAGCCGGGCGAGGGTCGTGACCGCCATCGGCCGTCCGGCGCGCCAGACGAACATGACACGCACCTCGACGCGCGAGCGCAACCCGTCGACGGTCTCGATCACCGGTGCGTAGTCGACCTTGCGCATGAGCAGCGCGCTCGCCCGCTCCGCCTCCGGCACCGCGGCGAGGTCCTCGGGCGTCAGATCCACCTTCACGCCGCTGCCGGAGAAGGAGAACAGCGGCTTGAGCACCCAGCGGTCGAGGTCCTCCGGCGGGCGGTCGAAGTCGGCGAGCAGACGCGCCTCGGGCACGAGCGGGTGGCGCAGGGCGGGCAGGGCGTGCTTGCTCCACCGGAAGAACCAGTTGGGGTGCCCGGCCCACTCGACGTCGAGCTCGTCCGTGTAGCGGAAGGGCAGCTCCACTCTCTTCTCGACGAGCTCGTCCACGATCAGCCGGTTGTAGACGCGGAGGATGCGGGTCCTTCTCCCGTCGCGCTCGTACCACAGCTCGCGGCCCCGCTTCACGACGTCGGTCGGGCAGACCGAGCGGATCCCGAAGAGCCTCTCGGTGGCCGAGAAGTCGGGGTAGGTGCCCTGGGCCCGGGGATCGAGGTCGAGGAGGACGACGTTCTCGGGTGGCAGGCCGCCGAGGATCGCCTCCCCCACCACCCTCAGGTAGGCCTCCTCGTCGAGCCCGCTCAGCAGGAAGCCGAGCCTCTCGCCCGGCACCATCTCGAGGCAGAGGCGGCCCTGGAGGAGCTGGAACGCGTAGAGGGACGGGAAGCCCTGCAGCTCGATGAGGCGCGGGACGAGCCGGCCGGCCTCCTCGGCGACCGCGAAGTCGGCCTGGGCGAAGAGGGGGTGCTCGTCGCTTCCCGGCACGTCGAACTCCGGCGGGACCGCCTCCTTCGAGCGCTCGAGGGCCTCGGGGCGCAGGAGCTGGTCCCAGATCTCGTGCGCACCCTTCACCATCGCGTCGCGCAGCTCGGGGGGCAGGAAGACCGGGGTCTCGCAGACCCGGAAGCCGATCCGGCAGCCGGCGGCCTGCGCGAGGCGGACCTTGTACGCCTCGTAGTCGTCGGGCTGCCACGAGGCGTTGAAGACCCGGCGCAGGCGCGGGATCACGGCCGACCTAGCCCGCGCAGGCGAGCTGCCGGAAGAAGTCGTTCCCCTTGTCGTCGACCAGGATCACCGCCGGGAAATCCACGACCTCCAGCCTGTAGACCGCCTCCATGCCGAGCTCCGGGTACTCGAGGAGCTCGACCTTGCGGATGTTCTCCTTCGCGAGGAGGGCCGCCGGGCCGCCGGCCGAGCCGAGGTAGAAGCCTCCGTGCTTCTGGCACGCCTGCGTGACCTGGGCGCTCCGATTGCCCTTCGCGATCATCACCATCGAGCCGCCGTTCGCCTGGAAGAGGTCGACGTAGGAGTCCATGCGGCCGGCGGTGGTGGGGCCGAAGGAGCCCGAGGGCAGGCCGTCGGGCGTCTTGGCCGGCCCCGCGTAGTAGACCGGGTGGTCCTTGAAGTACTGCGGCAGGCCCTCGCCCCGGTCGAGCCGCTCCTTGAGCTTCGCGTGGGCGATGTCGCGGGCGACGACGATCGTCCCGGTCAGGGAGACCGCGGTCGCCACCGGGTGCTTCGACAGCTCGGCGAGGACCTCCTTCATCGGCCGGTCGAGGTCGATCCGGACCTTCGGCCGGTGGGGCTGGCCGCGGTAGCGCTCGGGGATGAACCGGCCGGGGTTCCGCTCGAGCTGCTCGACCCAGATCCCGTCGCGGTCGATCTTCGCGAGGACGTTGCGGTCGGCCGAGCAGGACACGCCCATCCCGATCGGGCACGAGGCGCCGTGGCGCGGGAGCCGCACGACCCGCACGTCGAGGGCGAAGTGCTTCCCGCCGAACTGGGCGCCGATCCCGGTCTTGCGGGCCGCCTCGAGGAGGAGAGACTCGAGCTCCGGGTCCCGGAACGCCTGCCCCAGCCGGTTGCCGGCCGTCGGCAGGCCGTCGAGCGCCTTGGCCGAGGCCAGCTTCACCGCCTTGAGGCAGGCCTCGGCCGAGGTGCCCCCGATCGCGAACGCGAGGTGGTAGGGCGGGCAGGCCGCCGTGCCGAGCGTCTTCATCTTCTCGGAGAGGAAGCTCACGAGGCTCTCTGGGTTGAGCAGGGCCTTCGTCTCCTGGAACAGGTAGGTCTTGTTCGCGGAGCCTCCCCCCTTCGCGATCATCAGGAAGTGGTACTCCATGCCGTCCGTCGCGTAGATGTCGATCTGCGCCGGCAGGTTCGTCCCCGAGTTGGCCTCCTCGTAAATCGTCAGGGGCACGGTCTGCGAGTAGCGCAGGCTCTCTTTCGCGTACGTCTCGAAGATCCCCCGGGCGAGAGCCTCCTCGTCGCCCCCGCCCGTCCAGACCCGCTGGCCCTTCTTGGCGACGATCGTGGCGGTCCCGGTGTCCTGGCACATGGGCAGCACGAAGCCCGACGCGACCTCGGCGTTGCGCAGGAGGGCGAGCGCCACCCCGCGGTCGTTCTCCGAGGACTCGGGGTCGTCGAGAATCGCCGCGAGCTGCGCGAGGTGGGCGGGGCGGTAGAGGAACGAGACGTCGCGAAAGGCCTCGCGGGCGACGAGGGTGAGGGCCTCGGGGGCGACCCTGAGGACCTCCTGGCCCTCGAACACGGCGACGGAGACGAGATCGGAGGCGACCCTGCGGTAGGGCGTTTCGTCCTCGCCGAGGGGAAAGGGAGGGGCGTAGCGGAACTCGGCCATGGTGGACCTCCTGCTGCGGGCTGTGGTGCGCTCCCTAGGGCTCGACCCGGAAAGTGAAGACGAGGCGCTCTCCGGGGCGGCCGCGGAGGCGGAAGGCGATCGCGCCGCCCCCGACCTGCAGGACGTCGCCGGCGACGACCCGCAGGCTCTCCGGCTGCAGCCCGGCGACGCCCTCGAGGGAGAAGCGCCAGGTCCCCTGACCGCGGGACTCGACGAGGGTGGCCTCGACGCGGTTCTCACCGCGGCGCACGCGGACCGCGAGGGGGCTCCTCCCCTCGCGCGGGAACGCGGCCTCGCCGTTCAGGACGACCTGCCCCGCGCCGCCGGGTGCGGCGAGGTCGCTCACCACCGTGGCCGTCCCGGGGGACGAGGAGGCCGCCGACGCCGGGCGGCGGTCCGCGTCGGGCAGCGCTTCCACGGTGAGCCGGCGGCTGGCCCGGGGATCGCCGTCCGGGGACACCGAACGGATGGTCATGCGCACGGCGTACGTCGTGGCCTGGCGCACGTCTCCGGGACGCGGGTCGTTCCCGGTCTCGATGCGGTCGGAGTAGAAGGTGATGGTGCTGCGGCAGCCCGAGGTGGCCTGGACGCCCCCCACCTCGACGGCGAAGCGGAGGGGGAATGGCCCGCTGCTGTCGCACATGTCGAAGACGAGCGGGATGGGCTCGCGGTCGGAGATCGTGTCCCCCTGCAGGACGCCGTTGCGGAACACCTTGAAGACGGGTTTGAAGGGGACGTCGGGCGGCAGCGTGGTGGTGGTCGTCGTCGTCGTGGTGGTCGTGGTGGTCGTGGTGGTGGTCGTCGTCGTGGTCGTGGTCTCGCTCGAGCCACCGCCGCCGATGATGGCCGCCCCGCCGCCGATGATGGCCGCGCCACCCCCGATGATGAGAGCGGTGGTGCCCCCGCCGAGCCCGCCCGCCGTGAAGCCCTCGGGCATGCCGGGGAACACCGCGACGCGGGCCTTGTCGAGCCACGGGGCGGCGAGCAGGCGATCCTCGCAGTCCGACTCCGACTCGACGACGCGGGCCTGCGCCTCGGTCGTCCGGCTCTCCGCGAAGGCCCGGTCGACCGCGTCCACGTAGTACTGGACGTGGCGGCCGACGAGCTGCTTCTTGGGCTTTGGGAGGATCCCCGCGAAGCACGGAGCGTCCGACTTCATCTCGACGTAGTACCAGTCGGGGGGCCCCTCGGCCACGCGGAAGTACACGCGGGCGCGGGCCAGCTCCGAGGCGGGGGCGAAGCAGGCATTGAGGCGGGGGTGCTTCCCCGCGACGATGCACTTGACCGGCCGGTGCTCGATCAGGACGCCCTCCTGCCCGCGGGCCGGGGCCGCGAGGCAGGCGACGACAGTGACCGCCGCGACGAACGACCGCTTCCGCATCGTCTTCCCCCCGAGATCCCGGGGGGCAGTGTAGCACCGGGTCGGCCCGTCGATCCTCTTGGGCGAGAGACGCGAGAGACGCGTTGACAGCCTCGCGCCGGGCGCATAGCATTAAAAGCTCGAACGACGATCGGCGCCCCCCGTGCCGGAGTGGTGGAATTGGCAGACACGCACGTTTGAGGGGCGTGTGGAGAAATCCGTGCGGGTTCGAGTCCCGCCTCCGGCACCAGCCGTCCGGCCCCGTCCCTGATCCTCAGAGGGCGGGCGCCTGCCCCCCCGCGAGCGTCCCCCGCTCGTCCGCGACGGCGAGCGCCAGCAGCAGCAGGGGCAGGGCGATCGCGTCGGGCGCGAGGGCGGGGGCGAGGGCGATGCCGGCGAGGCTCGCGAGGGCGGCCCCGACGAGAGGCGAGCCCCCCCTTCGGAGCAGCCCGAGGACCACGATCGCCGTCGCCAGGGGCGCGAGAGCGGCGAGGGACAGCCCCGCCACGGACGCTTCCGCTCCGCGGTAGGCTAGCAGGTTCCACAATCCGAGCCCCGGTCCCGGCGCTCGGGGCTCGAGCAGGCGGGCCGCGAAGGCGCCAGGGTCGAGCAGCGCCACGGGAACGACGACCAGCGCGTACGCCCCCGCCGCGAAGGCGAGCGCGCGGGACCGGGGGCGCCCGAGGGCGGCGAGGAGGAAGGGGACCGCGAGTGCCGCGCGATGGTCGAGGGAGAGCGCGAGACCGGCGAGGGCCCCGGAGCCGGCGACGCTCCCGCGAAGGGACAGGGCCCACGCGCCGACCACGGCGAGGAGGACCAGCGCAGCCGGCGATCCGAGAGCGGTCCCCAGCGCGAGGGGGGAGGCGAGGAGGGCGACGGCGAGCATCGCCCGCCGTGACCGCCCGCGGCCCAGGGTGGCGAGCACCGCGGCGAGGCCCGCGAGGGCCGCGATGAGGACGACCCGCAGGTCCCGGACCCCGAGCGGGCGCAGCGCGGCGACGAGGGCCGAGGGGCCGGGGGGAAGGAGCGGACGGTCCGGCAGGATCTCGGCCGGCGGGTCGAGGCGGAAGGAGGTGGAGAAGGCCTCGCGGCCGCGCGGCGAGGTCTCCGGGGGCCGCGCGTAGGGGCTGCGGAAGTCCAGGATGCGGCCGCCGTCCGCGGCCGCCTGCACGACCGCCGGGTGCTGGGCCCGCACGACGCCGGTGCGCGAGCCGATGGCCGCGAGGAGCGATGCCGGGACCCCCACCACGACCGCGACGGCGGCACCGAGGAGGACGACGCGGGCCGCTCGGCGCACGCCGGCGAGGGCGACGGCCAGGTAGGCGACGGCGAAGAGCGCCGCGGTCGCGCTCACCGCGAGCCCGATCGGGTCGCGCGTCAGGTGCGGTCCGGCCCTCGGGAGGAGCGCGGCGGCGAGGCCGGACTCGCGGGCCGCGAGGGCAGCTTCGGCCGCCTGCTCCCACGCCGTCCGGAAGACGGCGCCCTCTGCCGTCTCCACGGCCAGGGCGAGCAGGAGGAGCGGGGCGAGGGCGACGTCCGCCCCCCGCCGGCAGGCGAGCACGGCCGCGGGCAAGGCCACGGCCGCCGGCACGAGGTAGTTCGGGTGGACGACCCGGGAGAAGTAGAGCGATGCGAGAAGGGCCGCGCTGCCCGTGGCGAGCGCCCACTCGGGCCGGCCGTCGCGGACCTGCGAGCGCAGGAGGAGCAGTCCGAGGGGGACGAGCAGGACGTAGAAGGCCGAGAAGGGGAAGTACTCGCGCAGGTCGGCCACGCGGGCGAAGTAGACGAGGTAGTTGGCGAAGCCGAAGCCCGGCGTCCCCCCGATCGGGTAGTTGTCGCCGCCGGGCAGGCCGACGTTGTAGACGAAGATGTCGGCCCAGAATGCGCGCGGGTCGAGCGCGGCCACCGGGGCGACGACCGCGGCGAAGACGGCGAGGGCGGCCCCGGCGACGGGCAGGACCCGCCGCACCGCGGCGGGCGCGACGAGCTCGCGCGGGCTCCCCGCCCCGGAGAGGGCGGCGAGGAGGAAGGGGGCGAAGGGCCACGCGAGCTGCTTGGTCGCGCAGGCGAGGCCGAGCAGGGCCCCGGAGGCGAGCGGGCGACGACCGCGGGCGAGCAGGACCGCCCCGAGGACCATCGCGACGAAGACGAGGTCGTTCGCCCCGAAGATCTGGTGCCAGTACACGAGGGGGTTGAGCGCCGCGGCGCCGGCGGCCGCGAGCCGCGCGTCCGCCGGGCCGGGGAGGCGCGCGGCGAGCAGCACGACCAGCCCGTAGAACGGCAGGGTGACGAGGCGCGGGTCGAAGAAGCCCAGGACGGCCCGGGACGCGAGCTGGAACGGCGCGAAGACGAGGTGGGTGCCGGGCAGATAGGCGTGGTGGCGGAGGATCGGGTTGCCGCCGAGGTCGTCCCAGAAGCTCGAGACGCGGGCCTGGCGGCCGAGGATGGTCCCCGAGTAGTCGGCGGCGTAGGGGCTCTGCCCGGCGAGGACCCGGTCGATCGCGAGGGGCAGCTGCACGACCCCGCCGTCCTGGCCGTACGGCCGGTCCGTCGCGACGCCCATCGCGACGAACGCCGCGCTCGGCGCAGCGACCAGGAGGAAGGCGCCGAGAGCGATCACGGCGGCGCGCCCCGTCGGGCGCGCCCCCGCCGCGCAGAGCCCGGCGTAGGCGATGGCGAGGAGGACGGCGAGGGCCGAGAGCAGGAGCGCCACGGGGTCGCGGTCGAGGGCCCCCGACGGCGAGGGGACGAGGGGGCCCAGCCACGAGGCGGCCTCCGCGAGGCGGGAGTCGTGGGACAGCCGCCACGCGAGCACGCGCGGCGGGTCGTGGAGCGCGAGGTCTCGCGCTACGAGCAGGAGCAGCCCGGGGACGACCGCCCCGTCGATGCCGAGAGGCGAGGGGCGGCTCAGGCGCCCGTCCCGCCGGGCGGCGGGACGGGCACGCGCGCCCCGCAGGAGCACACGAGGCTCCGCACCGCCCACTCGATCCTGAGGAGCCGCCCGCAGGTCGGGCAGCCGAGGTACCGCCCCGCCTCGACCCGAGCCACCCTGCGCCCGGTGGACGCGGCGCCGACGGTCGACGGGGACGGCCGCCGCGGGAGACGGATCGCCACGGCCCGGCAGCTTATGCCGCGGCTCGAAGGGCGGTCAAGAGGCGCGCGCACCGCCTGCCCCCCGGCGGCCGTTCACGACCGCCGCAACTCGCCCCCGCGGAGCAGGAGCGCGAGGGCCACGACGAGGAGGCAGGCCGAGTAGGCGGCCATGACCGCGGGGGCCCCCGCCTGCCGCACGAGGCTGCCCGCGAGGAGGCTGCCGATCGGCCCCCCGCCCCGGAAGGCGAGCCCGAAGATCGAGAGAACCCGGCCCCGCAGCGCGTCCGGCGCCATCTCCTGGACGAGGGAGTTGAGGGTGGAGAAGGCGGAGGTCAACGTGAACCCCGATCCCACGAGGAGGGTCATGGACAGCCACTGCCAGCGCGACAGGGAGGCAGCGACGGTCACGAGGCCGAAG
Organism: uncultured Acidobacteriota bacterium; assembly: GCA_964561785.1. GTDB lineage: Bacteria > Acidobacteriota > Vicinamibacteria > Fen-336 > Fen-336 > DATBSL01. The sequence goes on from CAZLRF010000017.1 coordinate 15,340, forward strand.
GCGGCGAACGAGACCAGCATGAGGCGCCCGCGGCCGGCGGCGTTGCCGCGGTGGGCGGTGCCGAGCGCGCCGAGGATCGCGCCGATCCCCACGCTGGTGAGCAGCAGACTGTAGCCGGAGGCTCCCGTCCGGAGCACGTCTCCCGCGATCACGGGCAGGTAGGTGATGAGCGGGAAGGCGAGGAAGCTCGCGGCTCCGGCGAGCAGCGTGGCCGAGCGCAGGCGGGGGTTCGCGAAGACGTGCTCGAGGCCCGCCCGCAGGCTGCGCGCGAGACTCTCCCTCGGCCCGGCGGGCGGCGGCGGAAACGCGATGGTCCGCAGGGCGAGGATCACGCCGACGAACGAGAGGGCGTTGGCGGCGAAGCACCAGCCGGCGCCGGCGTGGGCGAGGAGGAGCCCGGCGACCACGGGCCCGATGGCGCGGGAGAGGTTGAACTGGAGCGAGTTGAGGGCGACCGCGTTGGCGATCCGCTCCCGGGGGACGAGGCTGGTGATGACCGCCTGGTACGTCGGGGCGGACTGCGACTGCACGACCCCGGTGGCGAAGGCGATCAGGACGATCGCGGCGATGCCGAGGCGGTCCGCCAGGAAGAGCACGCCGAGCAGGGCCGCCATCGCCATCTGGAACACCTGAGAGGTGAGGAGGATGCGGCGGCGGTCGACGCGGTCGGCCACCGCGCCCCCGACGAGCATGAAGGCGAGCAGCGGCACCTCCTGGGCGAAGCTGCGCAGGCCCAGGTAGAAGGGGTCCCCCATGCGGCTGTGGATGGTCCAGGAGAGGGCGACGTCCTGGATCCAGGTGCCGACGCTCGAGAGGAAGGCACCCGTCCACAGCAGAGCGAAACCCCGGAAGCGCAGCGCCTCGAGGGAGGCGGGCAGGCGGCGCGGGCTATACTCCACCCGTGGCCTTCCCGTGTCCCGGTTGCGGGGCTACGGTGGCGGCGCGCCCCGACCGCATCGCGCTGCGCTGCCCCGCCTGCGGGGCGCTGCTGCGCGCCCGCGCCGTCGAGACGAGCGGCCCGGTCCCGGTCTTCGAGGTGGAGGTCGCGGGGCGGAGCGGAACACGGCGCCGGGTCGAGGTCCCGTGGGACGAGACGGAGCGCCGCCGCCTCGTCCGCTGGCTGGCGATCTCGACGACGGTGACCCTGGCGCTCGTGCTCGTCCTCTACGCCCTCGCCCGCCTCGCGGACTAGGCCTTCTTCCCCGCCTTCTTCGCGGCCGCGATCGCGGCCTTCTTGCGGGCCTTCTGGGCCTTCTCCTTGCGGTGGCGGCGGCGGCGGATCTCCTTGTGCCTCTCGATCATTCGCTTCTCTTCTCCTTCGTCGTGGTCAGGCCGGCGTCCGCCGGCTTGCGGCTCTCCGCGATCCGGGCCCGGATGATGCGCAGGTAGGCCCGGGGGATCTTCTGCATGTGGATCATGAGCTGCCCGAGGTCGCCCCTCGCCGCCCCCGCCGTGCCGCTGTCGCCCCAGACGAGGTTCACGACGCGGCCCCGCACCGCGACCGGGAACAGCGCCGCGGTGCTGCCCGGCTTCTTGCCGATCGCCTCGAGGAAGGCCCGGTCGGTCTCGTCCGGACCGGGGCGGCCCACGAACACGGTCCGGTTGCGCGTGACCCCCTGGAAGACGGAGGGCAGGTCGAGGGGGATCCGCAGCCCGGAGGCCCTCGCGCGGTCCATGCCCTCCCCCGCCCCGTCCCAGCCGATCACCCAGGGCTCGCGCACGATGAAGAAGACGACCCGGCGGAAGTAGCAGCGGGCGAGGGCGACGACCGCCGCCACCACCTCGTCGCGCGTCGCGGCGGCGTCGATGCGGGCGGCGGCGGCGGCGGGGTCGCGGGCCTCGGCCGGGGCGGGGAGGGCGCCGCGCGTGTCGGCGTAGCGCCAGCGCTCGTCGACCGAGTGGTGGTCGCGCAGCAGCTGGACCATGCGGAACTCGGGCACGACGAGCGGGCGCACGATGTAGCCGAGCGAGTAGCCGATCTGGGCGACCGCGGCGTGGTCGCCGGGGTCCACCATTCCGAGGAAGAGCGTCTTGCCCCGCACGCGCCACGGGAACACCTTGTAGCGCTGGGCCAGCTTGCGGGGAACGACGAGGGCCGCCTCCGCCTCCCTGGCCTTCGCGTCCGCGGCCGGCACGCCCTTCGCGCGCGCGAGCGCGTCCGCGAGGCGCTCCTCCGTGATGAAGCCGAGCTCGTGGAGGGCGGTGCCGAGCCGCCCCCCGTAGAGGACCTGGTGCTGGATCGCCTCCTGCAGCTGCCTGTCGGTGATGACCCCGCGGTCGCGCAGGATCCGTCCGAGTATCGCCAGTTCGTCCCTCCGTGCGGGGCGCTATTCTAGCGTGCCTGGACCCTCCCGCGGGTCCGGGCTATCATGCCCGCGCGAGGCCCATGCCCGAGCCCATCGTCCCCTACCACGAGCGGCTGCCGGACATCGAGCGCGAGCTGACGGAGCGCGGCAGCCTCGGGCTCCTGGTCCTCGACGCGTCCGCGCTCGCCTCGATCGAGGACGCCTACGGCACGCCCGCCTACGAGGAGGTCCGCCACCGGGTCTTCAAGATCCTCGAGGAGTCGCGGGGCAAGGACTACCGCCAGGGCGACATCCTCTGCCTCGACCGCCCCCGGGGCCTGCGCTTCCTCGTGTTCCTCGACCGCAAGCGGCGCCGCAGCGTCGCCCTGTCGGTGGCCGACCTGCGAACCGCCCGGGGCCGCGTCGTGACCTCCCTCGTCCCGAACCTCTCGCGGGCCGCCTTCCCCTACATCAAGTCCACGAGGTCCACGCCCGGGCTCGACGTAGGACACGGCCTCGCCGTCCACAACCCCCTCCTCCACCCCGAGCGGGTGGTCGAGCGCGCGGTCGACGAGGCCCTCTCGCAGGCCGCCCACCTGCGGCGGGCGGACGAGCTGCTGGTCCTGGAGCGGCTCCAGGACGTGCTCCTGCGCGAGCGGGTCGTGACCGCGTACCAGCCCATCCTGCGAATGCAGGAGGGCACGATCATGGGCTTCGAGGCCCTCTCCCGCGGCCCGCGCGGCTCCGGGCTCGAGTCGGCCGACGCGCTCTTCGGCGCCGCCACCGAGAACAACCTCCTCGTGGAGCTCGACCGCCTGTGCCGCCGGAGGGCGCTGCTCTCCTCGGCCCGCGTCCCCTCGAACGCGAAGATCTTCGTGAACACCCTGCCCGCCACCATGCGGGATCCCCAGTTCCGGGGCAAGGCGCTCATCGACTTCCTCGACCGGGCCCAGGTCGCGCCCGACCGCATCGTCATCGAGATCACCGAGCACCTCGTGATCGAGAACTACGCGATCTTCCGCGACACGATGGCGTACTTCACCGACCTCGGCATGTCGTTCGCCGTCGACGACGTGGGCGCCGGCTACTCCGGGCTCGAGTCGATCGCCAAGCTCAAGCCGAGCTACCTCAAGATCGACACCGCCCTCGTGCGCGACGTGCACGTGAGCCCGGTGAACCGCTCGATGGTGAAGGCGCTCATCGCCCTCGGACACGGGATCGGGGCGAAGGTCATCGCGGAGGGGATCCACAACGAGGAGGAGACCCAGGTCCTGCGGGCGATGGGCGTCGACTTCGGCCAGGGCTACCACCTCGCCCGGCCCGACGCCGGCCAGGAGCCGGCCTAGGCCCCGGACCGGAAGACGCAGGCGGCGCGTCCGAAGCTCAGGCGGTCCCCGTCGGCGAGCTCGCACTCGCGCAGCACCCGCGAGCCGTTGACCCGGGTGAAGTTGGTGGAGCCGAGGTCGACGACCACCCACGCCTCCCCTCGTCGCTCGATCCGGGCGTGCCGGCGCGAGACCAGCGGCTCGTCGATGCGGACCGCCGCGTCCTCGTCCCTCCCCACCTCGAGCGCGTCGCCCTCGAGGGGGAACTCCACCGGGGCGCCGTCGCCCCGCTCCCAGACGAGGCGCGCGCTCACGGGCCCGCCCGCCGCGCGGCGAGGGGCGCCACCGCGGGCCCGTCGTTGTCGATCAGCGTCGCCTCCTTCGCCTCCGCCGCCGCCCGGTACGCCTCCGCCGCCTGGGGCCGGTAGCCGAGCTTCTCGAGGGCGAGGCCGAGATAGTGAAGGGCCGTGCCCCGCGACAGGCCGGGGCGCGTGGGCAGCTCGGCCTTGGCCCGCTGCAGCGAGTCGTGGGCGGCGGCGTAGTCGCCGAAGTGCATCGAGCACAGCGCGAGGTTGAGCCAGGCGTAGGCGGCGGCCTCGGTGCCGGGATATCCCTCGACGGTGGAGCGCAGGTCCATCATCGCCTTGTTGTAGACGATGCCGGGATCGAAGAGGGGGATCTCCCGCGGGCTCGCCCCGAGCACGAGCTGCACCTCGCGCGGCGAGGACCCCGCCGCCCCGCCCCGCACCTGCAGGGACATCGCGTCCCCCGGCTTGCGGGCGGCGACGGCGGCGAGGAGGTCGAGGGTCCGCCGGACCGCCCGGCCGTCCGCCCCGAGCACGACGTCGCCGGGGGCGAGCCCCGCCTGGACGGCGGGGCTGCCGGGGGCCACGCGCAGCACCGGGACGCCGTCGTGCAGGAGCGTGTCGACCGTGACGAGGCCGCTCCACGGCCGCTCGCTCGCGAAGCGGGCGTCGAGCCGGTCGAGGAGCGCCGTGTAGGCGGCCGTCTCGGCGAACTGCACGTCGAGCGCTTCGGCGGTCGTGTTCCCGGCCGCGAGGAGGTACAGCCGGGCGGTGCGCTGCAGCCGCTCGTCCGGGAGAACGGCGAGCAGGAAGCCCTGGACCTCGAGGGTGGAGGCGAGGCGGTCGGTGGCCTTGCGGACGAGGTCGCCGTCCGTGCCCGAGCCCGGCAGGAGCGAGCGCCGGGTGAGCTTGTCCTGCTCGAGCAGCCGGTCGACGGCCTCGCGAGGCGCGCTGATGAAGTTGAGCGACGCGAGCCGCGTCAGGTTCCGGCCGAGCTTCTCCTCGGCGTCCGCGAGGACGCGCTGGCCGGCCGCGCTCTCCGCCTCCACCCCGAGGAAGGCGAGGGTGGGCCGGATCGGGCAGTCGAGGCTGATCGCCTCGTCCTTCTGGAGGTCGAGGTCCTTGATGAACTTCCCCGCGGCGTGCTTGACCTCGACCCTCACCCGTCCCGAGCAGATCCCGTCGATCTGCGCCGGCGTCACCCCCCGCGCCTCCCCGTTGAGGAGGATCCGCCCCCCCGGGGGGTCGGAGGTGAGGCGGAGCGAGGCGAGCGAGTCCTCGAGGCGCACGGGCTCCGCCTCGTAGTCCTGCGGCTGGGAGGCGTCGAGGGTCCGGCGCACGGTCTCGTAGCACTTGCGTCGCATCTCGATCGCGTGGCTGCCGAGCGAGAGGTTCGCGACCTCGGTCCGAGCGGAGGCGCGGGCGGGATCGAGCCCCCGGGCGCGGGCCGCCTCGTGGTGCTCGGGGGCGAGGCTGCCGGACGTGGTCGCCGCGAGCTGCCCGTCCACCCAGATCTCGACCCCCGCGGGCTCGGTCACGAAGAACGCGCTCGCGAGGACGCGGGTGAGAGGGATCTCGAGGCTCTCCTGGGCGCGGGCGGCGATGCTCACCTGGCGCGTCTCGGCCTGGTAGCCGGGCCGGCGGACCTCGACGGTGTACTCCCCGGCCAGCACCTCGACCGGGAAGAAGTCGGTCATCCCGAGCTCGGTGCGCGCGCCCCCCGCGCCGACGAGGACGACCTGCGCCCCCGCCGGCTTCGAGGAGACGGCGAGGTAGCCCACGAGGGAGCGCTTGACGCTGTTGAAGAGCTCGACGACCTTCGGCGAGGCCTTCTCCCGGGGGATCGTGTGGTCGGGCTTGAGCTGCACGAGCTGGCGGAAGTTCTCCGAGGCCTTCTCGGAGAGCCCGATGCCGAAGTACGCCCGGCCACGGTACTCGTAGGCCTCGACGAGGATGTCGCGGGCTCGCGGCGGCCTCGCCCGGGGGTCGAGGGCCTCGAGGCGGGCGATCGTCTCGTCGAAGCCCACGATCGAGCGGCTCTGCTGCGGCCCGTCGAACTCGGCGATGGCCCGGGAGAGGCTCTCCTGGGCCGACTGGACCTCGCGGAGCACGGCCTCGGGGACGTCCGGCGGGGCCTGCGCGGCGAGCTCCGCTCCCGCGGCGAAGAGGGACAGGAACGCCGCCGCGAGGGCGGCGCGGCCGGGGGGGCGGGGGGTCGCTTCGCGTCTCACGCATCTCCTCCGCTAGCGGTAGCGGAGCACGCGCTCCGCTCGGTCATCGTAGACGAGCACGGCGCCGGTGGCGTCGAGGGCGACGGCGCGGGGCTTGCGCAGCTCGGGGCTCGCGATCGTCGTGAGGGGCTGGCCCTTCGGGTCGAAGACGAGGACACCCGCCTCCTCGTCGGCCACGTAGAGGTTACGGAAGGCGTCGACGCCGACGTCCACGGGCCTGCGCAGGCCCGACGGCCCGAGCGTCCGTAGCAGGCGGCCCGTCTCGTCCCACACGCGCACCGTCTTCTCGCCGCGGTCGAGGGTGACGACCGCCCCCTCCCCGTCGAGGAGGATGCGGGTGACCCTGCGCTTGGCCGCGTCGCGGTCGGGGAAGCGGCCGAGATACTGGCCCTTGCCGTCGAAGCGCAGCACGGCCTCCCGGTCGCCGTCGGACACGAGGACCGTCCCCCCGGGGGTCAGGGCGGCGGCGAGGATGTCCTCGACCGGACGGGGCGCGCCTCCCGCCTTCTCGGGGGGGGTCGTGAACGCGCGCACGTCCTTGGTCCCCACCCGGACGGCCGCGCGCGCGGCGAGGACGATCTCGCCGGAGGGGGCGACGGCGAGCGAGCGCGGCTCCTCCGCGGCGAGGCTCGGCCCGGGCTTTCCCGATGCGTCGAACGGCACCGCGCTCCTGGACTTCGAGGAGGCGACCCACAGGGCCCCGTCCGGAGAGGCGGCGAGCGAGCGCACGTCCTTCAGGATGTCGCCCCCCGCGAGGGCGAGCGAGGGGTCGAGCGCAAAGGCGGGCTTCGCCCCGCCGAAGAGCCGGTAGAGCGCGGTCGTCCGCTCGAGCGCGGTCCTGGCCTCGGGGCTGTCCGGGAAGCGGTTGCGGACCTGCTGGAACTCCTCCATCGCGAGCCGGGGCTGGCCCTGCAGGGCGAGGGCCTGGCCGATCTCGAGCTGGGCGGCAGCCGCCGCGTCGGAGGCCGGGTACTCGAGCGAGACCCGGCGGTTGAGGTCGGCCGCCTCCGCGTAGCGCCCCGCCTTGCGGTGGGCGAGGGCCGAGGCCTGCAGCGCCCGCGGCACCCAGGGGCTCGCCGGGTACAGCGTCTCCACGCGGGCGAACTGCGCGAGCGCGTCGTCGATCTCGGCCGCGGTCGTCGCGCGGGAGAGGGTGAGCAGGCCGAGATGGTGGTAGGCCCCGGGAGCGGCGTCGCTCCTCGGGTACTGCTTGGCGACCTGCTCGAACGCGGCCCTCGCCTTCTCCGTGTCCCCTTCGACCTCGACCCGGTAGCGGCCGATCTCCAGGAGGGCCTGACCGACGGACTCGGTGGCGGAGAAGCTCGAGACGATGATGTTGAAGTTGTCGAGGGCCTGCTTGAGCTTGCCCTGCGCCCGGTACGCGCGGCCGTCCTCGAGAAGCCGGGCCGCCTGCTGGTCGGGGCTCTCCTGCGCGGCGACGGGAACGACGAGGGCGAGAAGGGCGAGAAGGGCGGGCGAAGCGGGGCGCACGGCTACTCCTTTCGGCCGACGACGAACGCCGGCGAGCCTGCCTTCACGTCGACGACCTGCTCGGAGCGGGCCCCGTCCGGCCAGCGGAACGAGACCGCGTGGCGGCCGGCCACCACGGGGCGGTCGAGAATCGGCGGGTAGTCCACGAACGCGCCGCCCACGAACACCTCGCAGTTGTCCGGGACCGCGCGCACGCTGAGCCGCCCGAGCGGGGGCGCGGCGACGGTCGTCTCCCCGCCGGGCGGCACGTCCACCGTCAGCTCCGCGCGGAGGAAGACGGCGGGCGCGGCGAGGCTCAGCACCTGGTGGCCGCCGGGCACGGAGACGCGGGGCTGCGTCTCGCCGCGCGCGAGGAGCTTCCCCTTCCACGAGACATCGATGGGGTACGAGGACGACACGATCACGACGCCCGCGGGGGCGAGCCTCTCGAGGACGAGGTCGATCGCTCCCCCGGCCTCTCCCGGCTCGACGCGCACCTCGCGGGGGGCGTAGCCGTGCTTCGAGACCGCGACGCGGTGGGCGGCGCCGGGATCGAGGACGAGGTCGAGCGGGGTCACCCCGGCCACGGGCTCGCCGTCCACCGCCACCACCGCCCCCGGCGGCGCCGTCCGGACGGGCACGACGCGCGAAGCGGTCTGCAGGGCGACGCTCACCGCCTCGCCCTCCGGCAGGGGCACGCGCACGCGGCGGGTCTCCTCGCGGTGACCCTCGCGCCTCAAGGTGAGGGTGATCTCGGGCGGGACCGGCGGCCTCAGCACGATCTCGCCGTTCGTCACCACGCCGGTGTCGCGGCCGTCGAGCCACACCGCGGCCCCCGTCGGCTGCGAGCGCACGCCGACGCGCACCTCGGCGGGCGCCGGGGCGCCCCCGCGGAGCAGCGCCACGCCCGCCGCGGCGGCCACGGCGGCGAGGAGGCCGGCCGCCCACAGCCAGGCCCGCCGGAAGGACGCTCCCGCGGCTTCGAGGGAATGGCTCCGGTCGTCTCCCGTCCCCACGGCCACGGTCGGGGCGAGCTCGGTCGGGGCCCCCGCCGCTTCGGCCGACCTCGTCGCGTCGTACCGGGTGAGGCCGGGACGGAACGTCGCCTCGAGCTCGGGGAAGCCGTCCGGCTCGGGCGCGGGACGGGCGGCCATCGGCTCCCGCAGCGCCCGGCGCAGGGCCCGCCGCGCGTCGAGGAGGCCCGGGTGCTCCGCCACGAGGGCCCGCAGGCGGGCGACCGTCTCCTCGCTCCCCCGCTCGCGGGCCAGGCGGCGCACCGCGGCGAGAGCCTCGAGGGCGGCCGCGGGCACGGGCGGCTCGGCCGAGCGCGCCTCCTCGAGCGCCCGGCCGAGGTCGGCGGCGAAGGAGGCGGCGTCGGGGTAGCGGGCGGCGGGGTCCTTGGCGAGCGCCCGGGCCACGATCCCCGCGAGCGTCGCCCCGAGGCTGCCGAGCGGGACGAGGTCGAGCGGCGGGGGATCCTCGTTGACGATCTTGTAGAGGACCTGCGTCGCCCCCTCGCCGCGGAACGGCCGCTCCCCCGCGAGCAGCTCGTAGAGGATGACGCCCGCGGAGAAGACGTCGCTGCGCCCGTCGAGCGGCCGGCCGCGGACCTGCTCCGGGCTCATGTAGTGGACGGTGCCCACCATCATGCCCGTCTTGGTGAGGTGGGTCCCGCCGAGCTTGGCGATCCCGAAGTCCATGATCTTGGCGGTGCCGTCCTCGAGGAGACGCACGTTGCTCGGCTTGATGTCGCGGTGGACGATCCCGTGCTCGTGGGCGTAGGCGAGCCCGCGGCAGACCTGGGCCACGACGTCGAGCTTCTCCGCGAGAGGCATCGTCTCGCCGGAGCGGAGGAGAGCCTCGAGGTCGACCCCGGGGAGCAGCTCCATCGCGATGAAGGGAAGCCCGCGGTCCTCCCCGAGCTCGTACACGGTCACGATGTTCGGGTGCTGCAGCCGGGCCGCGGCGCGCGCCTCGACCTCGAACCGGCGGCGGCTGTCGGGGTCGAGCGCTCCCTCGGCGACCAGGGTCTTGACGGCCACCTCGCGGTCGAGCGCCTCGTCGAGGCCGCGGTAGACCATGCCCATGCCCCCGCGACCGATGCGGCCGGTGATCAGGTAGCGGCCGATCCGCGGCCGGGCCCGGGCCTCCTCCGCCTGGGACAGCATGGGCTCACCCCTCGAACCTGAGGAGGACCACCGTGATGTTGTCCTCCCCCCCCCGCTCGTTCGCCTCGTCCACGAGGGCGTCCGCGGCGGCCGCGACGTCGCCGCCCGACCTCTGCAGGATCCGCGCGATGTCGTCGTCGGCGATCATCGTGGTCAGGCCGTCCGAGCAGAGGAGGAGGATCTCCCCGGCGCTCATGCGCCGGGCCTGGATGTCGACGACGAGGTCCGAGCGCCCGCCGAGGGCGCGGGTGACCACGTTGCGCAGGGGGTGGCTGCGCGCCTGCTCCGCGGAGATGACGCCGCTCTGGATCTGCTCGTTGACCCAGGAGTGGTCGCTCGTGAGCTGCGCGATCTCGCCCCCGCTCCACAGGTAGATCCGGCTGTCTCCGACGTGGGCGAGGTGCGCGACGTCCCCGTCCACGAGGACGGCGGCGACCGTCGTCGCCATCCCCTCGTACTCCGCGCTCTCCCGCGTCGCCTCGAGCACTCGGCGGTTCGCGTGGCGGATGGCCGTCTTCAGCCGGTTGCCCTCGTAGGAGATGGTCTCGTCGAGGCCGAAGGGCCAGGTGATCTCCTCGTTGCCGCCGGTCAGGGTCACGAACTCGTTGATCGCGTCGACCGCCACCCGGGACGCGACCTCGCCCGCGGCGTGGCCGCCCATGCCGTCGGCGACCACGTACAGCTTCTGCTCGGGGTTGAGAAAGAGGGCGTCCTCGTTCCCCTTGCGCTTCTTCCCGACGTCGCTCCGCGCCTCGCAGACGATCTTCATGGGCTCACTGCTTCGCGACGCCGAGCTCCGCGGCGAGCCGCTGGACGCGGGCGTCGCGGGGAGCGAGGCGCAGCGCGGCCTCGACCGCCTTCTGGGCGCGCAGCCTCAGTCCCTGCCGGGCGAGCACCGCGGCGAGCTCCGTGAACGCCCCCGCGTTGCGGGGGTCGAGCTGGGCGCCGCGCTCGAGGGCCTGGACCGCCTCGCGGGCGAGGGAGGGAACGCGGGACAGGGCGCGGCCGAGGGCCACGTGGTAGGCGGCTTCCTCGGGGGCGTGGTGGACCGCGGTGCGCAGGAGAGCGACCGCCTCCTCGACGGGGCCCGCCTCGGCGAGTTGCAGCGCGCGCTCGTAGGCGTCGCGGGCGATCTCCTGGGCCGAGCGGGGGGCGGGGCGGTGCCGCTGCTCGTCGTACTCCTGGCGGCTCCTCGGGTTGACGAGGGTGTTGAACGCGGTGGTGAGGTCCTGGAACTCGCGCTCCGCCGCCTTCTTCAGCGCCGGGTCGGTGAAGCGGTCGGGGTGCTTGTCGCGCGCGAGGCGGGCGTAGGCGGAGCGGATCTCCGCCGCGGAGGCGGTGGGGGCGACGCCGAGGGTCTCGTAGTGGTCGCTCATGTCGGGCCTAGCGCGGCGACTGCGTCTTCACGAACTTCTGGGCGTGCTTGCGCACGGCCTCGGGGACGTTGCGGTCCACCGCGATGCCCTTGATGTCCCTCGGGTTGAGCCGCGGGACGAGGTTGAGGGCGATGCCGATGGGCGTCCTCGGGTTGCGCACCAGATTGTTGACCACCGCGTAGCGCTTCGTCCACTCCCGGTGGTTGCCGATCTCCCGAAGGACCTGGTCGGAGACGTTCTTCATCGCGGAGAACGCCTCGATCTCCGCCTCGGTCATCTTGGGGCTGCCGAGCACGGCGCTCGCCACCAGGCGGTTGGGGTCGCGGATGAGGATCGCCCGCTCCTCGCGCGTGCCCTTGAGGGCGGTGAGGAGCTTCTCGGCGGTGTTCAGCCGGTAGATCTTCTGGACCGCGCTCACCTTCTCGGTCTGCTGCCGCTCCTCCTCGGAGAGGTAGCGCACCATCGCCTCGTCCTCGGTGAGGAAGACGTCGCCCGGGGGCGCGATGTCTTCCGCGGGCGGGGACGACGGCTCGGGCGCCGGGGCCTGCGCCTGCTCCGGCGGCGGCGCGGGCTCCGGGGCCGCCGCCGGCTGCTCCCCGATGCGGAAGGTCTCGCGCAGCTCGCGCAGTCGGCGCTTCTGGTCGTTGCTGAGGCCGGCGTTCGACTCGAGCGCGACGAGCAGCGACGTGCGGCGCAGGAGCCGCGTCTGGTTGATCACGACCAGCTCGGCGAGGGCCTGCGGCAGGGTGGGGGCGAGGGCCTCGATCGCCTCGTCGGGGAGCGACGTGTTCTGCAGCGCCGCCTCGCGCAGCTCGGGCTCGGGGCGGCGGGCGACCGCCCACGCGAGCACCCGGGCCGGCGTGTCGCGGCTCTTGAGGACGGGCAGCAGCTCGGGGGCGGGGAACTCGCCGAGCGACTTCTCCGCGGCCGCGCGCACGGCCTCGTCGGCGTCCGCGACGAGGTCGGTCCACAGGTCGATCAGGTCCTCGGGCTTGAGGGGCAGCAGCCCCTGTGCGGCCATGAGGCGCAGGTCGCGGGCGACGCCTCCGCGGCGGAACTGGTCGACGAGGGGGTTGGTGGGCCGGGCTTCCGACATCGGCCGCTCAGCCGCTCCGTCCGTCGGGCTCGGCGCCGCCTTGCGGCTCGACGAGCGAGGGGAGGTTCTGCCGTGTGATCACGATGTTCTTGCGCACCTCGCCGCTGCGGCCGAGGGGCAGCGTCGGACGGTCGTTGACCCGGATGCTGAGGCCCCCCGCGTTGCCCACCGAGAGCACGATCTCCCCCTGGGCCTCGAGGGTCTGGGACTCGCCCTGGGCGAGAATGCGGTTGACGACGGTCTCGCCGTCGGCACGAACCTCGACCCAGCAGTCCTGCTGCGCGGTCATGGTCAGCACCAGCGAGTCCGAGGCGGGGGCGGCTTGCGCCGCGGCGGGAGGAGGGTACACCCGGTCCGTCGGCAGCACGGCGGGCGCGGCGGTCACGGGGAGGGGCGTCGGCTCGGGAGCGGCCGGGCCCCCGGCGTCGCCTCCCCGGCGGAGCACGAGCACGGCGGCGACGATCGCGACGGCCGCGAGGAACGCGTGCCCTGGCGAGACCATCCGCCCGCGGGTCGAGGGCGCGGGCGAGCGGCGCTCGGCCGGCGCCTCGCCGTGGGCGGCGACGTGCTCGGCCACGGTCTTGTCCACATCGAGGCCCAGGAACGCCGCGTACTGCCTCACGAACGCGCGGGGGAACAGGCCGCCCGGGAGCACGTCGAGCCGGTCCTCCTCGAGCGCCTGGAGGAAGCGCACGCTGATCTTGGTGCTCTCTGCGATCTCGCGGAGGGATACCCCGCGCACCTCGCGCTCTCTCCTCAGCTTCTCGCCGAACGAGCCCATGGCATCCGCTTTCTCGGCCCTGTCGACGCCAGGCCGCAGCGGGGGCGATTCTATGGCCCGGAACACCGGGGTGTCAAATGCATCTCGTTGAGCCATCGGGAATTGCCGCCGTCAGGACCGGCCGTCTCCGCGCTCGAGAACCTCGAGCGCGGCCGCGCGGACGACGCCCGCGAGTCCCGGCTCGTCGGCGACGCGCCGCAGGTCGCGCGCGACGAGCGACCGCAGCTGGCCGAGGGCGATCGAGAGCGGCGCGCGGGGCTGGAGCACGAGCGCGAGCTTCACCGCGTAGCTCGTGGACCAGCGCGGCGAGCCGGCGGCCGCCGGAAGCAGGGCCGCGCCCGCCGCGGCCCCCCGCAGCGCGCTCACGAGGTCCTCCTCGCGCAGGCGCGGGTTGACGAGCGCCGCCTCCACGACCCGCGGCTCCGAGTCGGCCAGCATCGCGGGGAGGAGGGCCGGGGTCGCGAGGCGGGCGAGCGTGACCCGGTCGCCGAGGCGCATCTCGCCGAGCGCGTCCCGCAGGAGGGACTCGGCCCGGAACCGCACGGCGGCCGGCACGTGCGGAGCGGACGCGACGTCGGCGAGGTCGCGCCAGTGCAGCGAGGAGACGAGCCGCAGGGAGAGGGCCCGCGGGGCGCGCGGGTGGAGGACGACCCGGGCGAGGACGCGGGGCCGCTCGGACCACGGCCGTGCCGCCGCGACCTCCTCGAGGAAGGCCGCGGGCACGGCGCGGCGGAGCACGGCGACGAGGACCTGCTCGTCGTCCGCGAGCGCCACCGCCTCGCGGGCCCGCGGCCGGCTCTCTCCCGCCCGCCTCGCCTCCGCGAACAGGGCGTCGACCGCTGCCGACTCCCTCTCCCGCGCGTCCACGGCCCTCGCCGCTCCCTAGCGCACGCCCGCGGGCGGCGAGAGGCGCTCGTGCAGGTCGCACAGGGCGAGCAGCAGGTTGACGAGGCCGAGGCCGGTGACCGCGCCTCGGGTGAAGGGGCTGAGGGCGAGCCCGCGCAGGCCGGGCCAGGGCTGCAGGAGCCAGTTGGCGTCCCACAGCGGCGTCCACGGGGCGACGACGAGGACGACGCCGACCAGGAGCGAGCTCAGGATCGAGACGAGGGCGGTCACGTCGGGCCGCGCTCAGCCCCGGGCGCCGAGCGCGCGGACCTTTTCCGCCACGTCGCGGAACGAGGCGTCCTGGCCGTAGAGCTCGGTGAACAGGGCGAGCGCGCGATCGGTCTCCCCCGCCTGCTCGTGGGCGCTCGCGAGGTCGTAGCGCAGGCCCTGGTACTCCTCCTCGCTGCGCCCGTGGGCGGTGAGACCCTTCTCGAACCACTTGACCGCGAGCTTGGGCATGCCCTTCTCGAGGAAGCAGATGCCCAGCATGCTCGCGCACTCGAGCAGCCGGCCCTCGTCCTTCGCCGCGAGCTGGAACTCGGCGATCGCCTCGTCGACGAGACCCATCTCCTTGTAGGCGATGCCGAGGTTGTATCGCGTCTCGTAGTCCTCCCGGCCGAGCTGCTTGTCGACCCCCTTCTGGAACTCGCGGAAGATGTCGGTGAGCGACGCATCCCCGAGGTCCGTGCCCTCGGCGGGCGGCGCCTCCGCCGCCACCGCCGGCTGGGCGCCGAACAGGCCGTCGAGCTCCGAGGCGAGGTCGAACCCGTCGCCGCCGCCCCCGGCAGGCAGGGGCTCGGGCGGAGGGGGCGGCGCCGGAGGGGGAGTGGTCGGCGTGAACTCGAGGAAGCCCTCGTCGAACTGCAGCGGCGCCTCCTCGGGGGCGGCGGGCGGGGGCGCCGGCGGGGCGGGAAGGCCGAGACCGAGCTCGGCGAGGCGGCGGGCGAGCGCCGGGTGGCCGGCCATCCGCGGCCCGACCTCGTCGAGGACGCCCTTGGCATCGTCGACGAAGCCCATCGAGACGTACGACTCGATCTCGTCGAGGGCCCGGCGCAGGTCGGCGGGCACGTCGCTCGCGGGGATCGCGGGGGGCGCGGCCGCGACCACGAGGGGCAAAGGCGGCGGGGCGCTCGGGGCGGCCTCCTCGAGGTCGAAGCCCCGAGCGTCCGGCTCCTCCTCGTCGATGAAGCCCCCGCCGATGCCCGCGCCGGGCGGGCCGAGGTCCTCCTCGGTGAACTGGGGTTCGGCTTCCGGCTCCGGCTCGGGCTCGAGCGGCGCGGGCTCGAGGACGAGCGAGTCGTCGAGCGGCGACGGCTCCCCCTCGGCGGCGGGAGGAGCGGGCTCCTCGACCGTGATCTCGAGGCCGACCTCGGCCGACGCGGGGGGGGCCGCGCGGACGGCCGGCGCGAGGGCCTCGGCCCTCTCACCCAACGGGGCGAGCGAGCCGGCCTCTGCGTCCAGCTTCGCGGCCAGCGGCTCGTCACCCTTGAGCCGATGGACCTCCGCCATGGTCCGCAGGCGGCGGGCCGCGGCGTCCGTCTCCCCCTTCTCGCGGTGAAGCCCCACGAGCTCCTGCAGGGCCTCGAGGTTGTCGGGGAAACGGCCGAGCACCGCCTCGAACTGGTCCCGCGCCTTCTCGACGAGGCCGTACTTGCGGAAGACACGCCCCTCGGCGAGGTGCTCGCCGATGAACTCCAGGTCGTCCGGGGTGAGCGGACCGCTCAGCTCGATCCCGGCGGGCCGGGCCGGGGGGGCGGGGACCGCGACCGGCGGAGGGGCCGGCTTCTCGAGGTCGACCTCGAAGCCCTCCGACGGCTGGACGCCCTGCTGCTCGCGCAGCCAGCGCAGCTTCGAGCGGTGCTGCTCGTTGCTGGGCTCGAGCTGGACCAGCATCTCGAGGATCGAGGCCGCCTGCTCGAGCCCGCCCGCGGCGAGGTAGGCCTCGACCATCTGCGAGTAGGTCTGGGCCACCAGCATGTCGTTGCGCGACTGGCGATACAGCTCGACCAGCTTCGCGAGGCTGCGGATGTGCGAGGGGTTGCGCTGGACGATCTGCTGGAGCAGAGCGGCGGCGTGGTCGATCTGCCGGCGCTCGACCAGCTTCTCGACCACCGGCAGCAGCTGCTCGAACGCTTCGTCGTGGAGGCCCCCGGCGAGGTACACGTGCCCGAGCTGCTGGCGGGCGTCCTGGTCGGAAGGGTCGCGTTGGAGCAACCCCTCGAGGACCCGGCGGGCGTCGTCCGACCGCTTCGCGCCGAGGTAGGCCTCCGCCAGCCGCAGCGCGACCTCGCGGTCGGCGGGCACGGCCCGCTGCGCCTCCTCGAGGTGCCCGATCGCCCGTGCGTAGTCCTTCTGCACGAGGTGGACCCGCGCGGCGGCGGTCAGGAGGCGGGGGCTGCGGGGACCGGCGCGGAGGGACTTGTCGACGAGCTGCAGGGCCTCGGCGTGGTGGCCCTTCTTGACCAGCTCGTCCGCGATCGCCACGTACTCCGCCGCGGCCCGTTCGGGGTCGCTGTCCCGGTACAGGTCGGCGAGGCGCCCCCTGACCTTGATGTCCGAGGGGTCGAGCTCGGCCATCCGCTTGAGGACCTTGCCCGCCTCCTCCTTGCGGCCCCGCCGGATGTACTCCTCGATCACCTCCCCGTAGGCCTGCTTCGCGTCGCCGGCGAGGCCCTGCCTCGCGTAGAGGTCGCCGAGCTGCTCCTTCGCGGTCAGGTCGGAGGGGTCGTTCTTGAGGACCTTCTTCCACAGGGCGATCGACTTGAGGTGGAAGCCGTCTTCGGCCCAGTGGCGGGCGACCCTCTTGTACTGCTCGTTCGCCGCGCCCAGGTTGTTGAGCTTCGCGTAGAGGTCCCCGATCCGATTGATCGTGTTCCAGTCGGGCTTGTTGGGGTTGTCCTGGACGATCTGCTTCAGAAGCTCGATGGCCTTCGCGTAGTCGCCCTTCTTCTCGGCGCCGTCGGCGTCGCGCTTGAGCTGGAGAGGGTTCGCCTTGGCCACGCTAGCCCCGCGTCCTCACGCGAACAGCCACGGCTGGGTGCCATGGAAGGAGCGACGGTGGATGGCCGAGGGCCCGAGGCGGCGCAGGGCGTCGCGATGCCCCTCGCTGCCGTAGCCCATGTTGAGGGCGAGCCCGTAGCCCGGGTGCGCGCGGTCGAGGTCGCGCATGAGAGCGTCCCGGTCCACCTTGGCGACGATGGAGGCGGCGGCGATCGACACCGACAGCGCGTCCCCCTTCACGATGGGGCGCTGCGGGATGGCGAGCCCGGGAATGGTGAGCGCGTCCACGAGGAGCAGGTCGGGGGCGACGGGCAGGGCGAGGACGGCCCGGCGCATCGCGAGGAGCGTCGCCTGGAGGACGTTCACGCGGTCGATCTCCGCGGGCTCGGCGCGACCGACGCCGACCGCGCGGGCTCCCTCGCGGATCCGCGCGGCGAGCGCCTCGCGCCGCCGCCGGGTGAGCCGCTTGGAGTCGTCGAGCCCCGCGGGGTCGAACGAGTCGCCCAGCACGACCGCGGCGGCCACGACGGGGCCGCACAGCGCGCCCCGGCCCACCTCGTCGACGCCCGCGACGACACCGTGACCGGCAGCCTTCGCCTCCTCCTCGAAACGGGTTCCGCAGCGCAGCTCCACCCCGCGGTGGACCGCCGGCCGTCGGCTCCGCCCCGACCCTCCCGTCATCGCCCCCCTCGCTCCCCGCCGGCCCGCGGGGCCGGCGAGGGGCCTGCCCCCCGGCCGGCGCTAGGCCTCCGGGGTCGCCTCCACCCGCTTCTCCTTCATGCGGCCCGCCTTGCCCTTGCGCTCGCGCAGGAAGTAGAGCTTGGCCCGCCTCACCCGCGCGTGCTTGACCACCTCGACCTTGTCGATGGTCCGCGCGTTCAAGGGGAAGATCCGCTCCACCCCGGTGCCGAAGGAGACCTTGCGCACCGTCATCGTGGCGCGCGAGCCGCTGCCGCGCAGGCCGATGACGACGCCCTCGAAGACCTGGACGCGCTCGCGCTCGGTCTCCTTGGGCTTGCCCTTGATCTCCTCCTTGACGTTCGTCTCCTTGACGCGCACGTGCACGCGCACCGTGTCGCCGGGGCTGAGCCGCGGCAGGCCCGTCTTCCGGTCCGCCGCCTCGACTGTCTCGATCGCCTTCATGGTCCTCTTTTCCGTCCCTATTTGTGAATGACGGCGGGTCGTTTGTCCAGCGCCCCCGGCCCGCCCGCCCGGGCCTCGTCCTCGATCTCGCGCAGGAGCGCCTCGTCCTCCGGACCGAGCCGGGCGGCGAGGAGCAGGTCGGGCCGCCGCTCGCGCGTCGCGCGCAGGGCCTCGCGGCGGCGCCAGAGGCGGATTCGGCGGTGGTCGCCGGAGAGGAGCACCTCCGGGACCGCGCGCCCGCGCCACTCCGCCGGGCGCGTGTAGTGCGGCCAGTCGAGGAGGCCCTCCTCGAACGAGTCGCTCTGCGCCGAGCCTTCGTCGCCGAGGGCGCCCGGCAGGAGCCTCACCGTGGCCTCGATCACCGCGAGGGCCGCCGTCTCCCCGCCGGTGAGCACGAAGTCGCCGAGGCTCAGCTCCTCGGTGGCCAGGGCCTCGGCCACCCTCTCGTCGATCCCCTCGTAGCGGCCGCACAGGAGCACCAGACGCCCGAGCGTCGCGTAGCGCCGGGCCGTCCCCTGGTCGAACCGTCGGCCCCGCGGCGAGAGCAGCACGACGGCCTCCCGCCCGGGGGCACCGTCGGCCCGGATCGCGGCGAGCGCACGGTGGAAGGGCTCGGCCTTCATGACCATCCCCGGCCCCCCGCCGAAGGGCGAGTCGTCGACGCTGCGGTGGCGGTCGTCGGTGTGGTCGCGCAGGTCGTGGACCCGCAGCTCCACGAGGCCGGCCTCGCGAGCCCTCCCCACGATGCCGTCGGAGAGCGGCCCCTCGACCATGCGGGGGAAGATCGTGACCACGTCAATCCGCAACGACGTACTCCGGCCGGCGGACGACGAGGCTGCCGCGGGCGAGGTCGATCGCGGTCACGAAGTCGGACGCGAGCGGCACGAGCAGCTCGCCCTCCGGCCCGTCGATCGCGAGCACCGCCGCGCCCGCCCCCGCGTCGAGCACCTCGCGGACCCTCCCCAGCGAGGCCCCCGCGCCGTCGAGGACCCGCAGGCCCGCGAGCTGGTGGTGGTAGTAGGAGCCGGCGGGCAGCGACTCGAGCTCGTCCTCCGCGATGCGCAGCTCGACCCCGCGCAGCGCCTCCGCCTCGTCGATCGACGAGACGCCCTCGATCGCGAGGACGAAGCGGCCCTTGTGCGGCCAGCAACCCGTCACCCGGACCTCGCGGGCCTCGCCCCCGGGGGCGGGCACGAACGCCCGGGTGAGCGAGGGGAAGCGGTCGGGGCGGTCGGAGAGGGGCAGGACCGCCACCTCCCCCCGGCGCCCCTGGGGCTTCACCACGCGCCCGACGAGCACGAGGTCGCGGAAGGCGGGCATCAGTCGAGGATCTCCAGCGTGCACGAGCCGCCCCGCCGCTCGGCCAGCGCGCCGAGCAGCGTGCGCAGCGCCGACGCGGTACGCCCCTCCCGGCCGATCACGCGCCCCCGGTCGGCGGGGGCGACCGAGAGCTCGAGGACGGTCTCGCCCCCGAGGGCGTGCTCGCGCACGCGCACGCTCCGCGGATCGCGGACGAGGCCCCGGGCCAGGTGCAAGAGGAGGTCCCGCACCGCGCTAGGCCCTGGCCGCGCCCCGCTTCATGAGGGAGCGCACCGTCTCGCTGGCCTTGGCCCCCTTCTCGATCCAGTGCCGGGCCCGCTCCTCGTCGATCTTCACCACCGGCGGCTCGCGGCGGGGGTCGTAGTGACCCAGCACCTCCACGAAGCGGCCGTCCCGCCACGCCCGCGAGTCGGCCACGACCACGCGGTAGTAGGGCCGCTTCGTGGAGCCGGTACGCCTCAGTCTGATGGACAGCATCCTTCGTCTTCCCTTTCTAGCGGAGCTGCGGCATCCGGGCGGCGAGGCGTCTCATCGCCTTCCCCCCGGAACCCAGCTCCTTCATGAGCTTCCTCGTCTGCGCGAACTGCTTGAGCAGCCGGTTGACGTCCTCGACCGAGCTGCCGCTCCCCCTCGCGATGCGCTTGCGGCGGCTGCCGTTGATGACCGAGGGGTCGCGCCGCTCCCCGGGCGTCATCGAGTCGACGATCGCGATCGTCCGCCGCAGCTCCCGCTCGCCGCGGTCGGGGTCGACGCCCTTGAGCGATCCCAACCCGGGGATCATCGACAGCACCTGGTCGAGCGGCCCCATCTTGCGCAGCTGCTTCATCTGGTCGCGGTAGTCCTCGAGCGTGAACTCGGCCCGGCGCAGCTTGCGGGCGAGCGCCTCCGCGTCTTCCCGCTCGACCGTCTCCTCGGCGATGGCGATGAGGCCGAGGACGTCGCCCATGCCTAGGATGCGCGAGACCATCCGGGCAGGGTCGAACGGCTCGAGGGCGTCCACCTTCTCGCCCACGCCGGCGAGCTTGACCGGCTGGCCGGTCACCGAGGCCGCGGAGAGGGCCGCGCCGCCCCGCGAGTCGCCGTCGAGCTTGGTGAGCACGATCCCGGTGATCCCCACCCGGCGGTGGAACTCCTCGGCGCTGCGCACGGCGTCTTGACCGGTGAGGGCGTCGGCGACGTAGAGGACCTCGATCGGCTGGGCGATCTCGCGCAGCTCGGCGAGCTCCGCCATCAGGGCGTCGTCGACGTGCAGCCGGCCCGCGGTGTCGACGATCACGACGTCGTGGCCGACGGCGCGCGCCTCGGCGAGGGCCGAGCGCAGGATCTCGCGCGGGACGTCGAGGTCGGGGTGGTGCACCTTCACTCCGGCCTGGGCCGCCACCGTGCGCAGCTGCTCCCGTGCGGCGGGGCGATGGACGTCCGTCGAGACGACCAGGGGGTGGCGGCCCCGCCGGGCCAGCCAGCGGCCCAGCTTGGCGGTGGTCGTGGTCTTCCCCGAGCCCTGCAGCCCGGTCATCAGGACGACCCCCGGCGGGTGCTTCGGGGTCGCGAGCGGCTTCGCCTCGGCCCCGCCGAGCACCTCGACCATCTCGTCGCGCACGATCCGCAGCACCGCCTGGTCGGGGGTGAGGCTCTTGAGCACGTCTTGCCCCAGCGCCCTCGCCCGCACCCGCTCGACGAGCTGCTTCGCCACCCGGAAGTGGACGTCGGCCTCGAGCAGGGCGAGGCGCACCTCGCGCAGGGCGGCCTCCACCTGGGCCTCGGTGAGCACACCGTGACCGCGCAGGGACCGGAAGATCCCCGAAAGCCTCTCGCTCAGCGACTCGAACACGTCAGATCACCTCGGGCGGACGGACCCCAAGCCAAAGCAAATCTTGATCTTATCGGCGGTCCCGGACCCGTGTCAAACCGCTGTCCGGCGGACCGCCGGTCAGACCGACCGGAGCAGGTGGCCGAGCTTCTCCTTCTTCGTCCGGAGGTAGCGGCGGCTCTCCTCCGAGGCCGGAATCTCGATCGGCACCCTCCCGACGATCGCGAGGCCGTAGCCCTCGAGGCCGACGAACTTGCGGGGGTTGTTCGTCATCAGGAGGAGCTTGCGCACCCCGAGCTCCACCAGGATCTGGGCGCCGATGCCGTAGTCGCGCTGGTCGGCCTTGAAGCCGAGGGCCTCGTTCGCCTCCACGGTGTCCTTGCCCTGGTCCTGCAGCTCGTAGGCCATGATCTTGTGGACGAGGCCGATCCCGCGCCCCTCCTGGCGGAGGTACAGGACGACCCCGCGCCCGGCCGCCGCGACCTGCTCGAGGGCGGTGTGGAGCTGGGCGCCGCAGTCGCAGCGGCTCGAGGAGAAGATGTCGCCGGTCAGGCACTGGGAGTGGACGCGCACGAGCACGGGCTCGTCCGTGCGCACGTCGCCCATGACGAGGGCCACGTGGTGCTGTCCGTCGATCCGGCTCTCGAAGGCGTGGATGCGGAAGCCGCCGTAGGACGTCGGGAGGCTGGCCTCGGCGATCTTGCGGACGAGCCGCTCGGTCTGCATCCGGTGCCGGATGAGGTCGCGGATCGTGATCATCCGGATGCCGTGCTCCCGGCAGAACGCCTCGAGCTGCGGCACCCGGGCCATGGTCCCGTCCTCGTTCATGACCTCGCAGATCACGCCGGCCGGGGTGAGCCCGGCGAGGCGCGCGAGGTCGACCGCCGCCTCGGTCTGGCCGGCCCGCTCGAGGACGCCGCCGTCGCGCGCCCGCAGCGGGAACATGTGGCCGGGGCGGGCGAGGTCCTCCGGCTTCGTGCGGGGGTCGATCGCGGCGAGCACGGTCCGCGCGCGGTCGGCCGCCGAGATCCCGGTCGTCGTGCCCTGGCGGGCCTCGATCGGCACGCAGAAGGCCGTCCCGAACCGGGCGGAGTTCTGCTCGTCGCGCACCATGAGCGGGATGCGCAGCTCGTCGAGCCGCTCGCCGGTCATCGGCAGGCACACGAGGCCGCGCCCGAAGCGGGCCATGAAGTTGATCGCCTCCGGGGTGACCTTCTCGGCGGCGATCGTGAGGTCGCCCTCGTTCTCGCGGTCCTCGTCGTCGACGACGACGATCATCTTTCCGGCCCGGAAGTCCGAGAGGGCCTCGGGGATGGTGCTGAACGGCATGGGGCCTTTCTGGCGGGACGCCCGCCCTAGAGGCCGCGGGCGGCGAGCAGCCGCTCCACGTACTTCGCGATCACGTCGGCCTCGAGGTTCACGAGGCTGCCCGGCTTGGCGTCCCGCAAGTTCGTCACCTGCAGTGTATACGGGATGAGGGCGACCGAGAAGGCGCCGCCCTCGATCCCCCACACCGTCAGCGAGATGCCGTCCACCGAGATCGAGCCCTTCTCGACGAGGTAGCGCTCGAGCTCCGGCGGCGGCTCGATCCGGATCTCGGCCGACTCGCCGAGCCACCTCATCTCCCGCACCCGGCCGACCCCGTCCACGTGGCCCTGCACGACGTGCCCGTCGAAGCGCCCGTCGGCCTTCATCGGGCGCTCGAGGTTGACGAGCGCCCCCGGGACGAGCCGCTCGTCGAAGCGCGTGCGGCGCAGGGTCTCCTCGGTGAGGTCGACGTCGAAGCCCTGCGGGTCG
The DNA here is from genome assembly GCA_964561785.1 of uncultured Acidobacteriota bacterium. Taxonomy (GTDB): domain Bacteria; phylum Acidobacteriota; class Vicinamibacteria; order Fen-336; family Fen-336; genus DATBSL01. Next base: position 38,332 of record CAZLRF010000017.1, read on the forward strand.
GAGCGCACCGCGGTGAGGCAGCAGCCGTCGACGGCCACGCTCCCGCCGAGCGGGAGCCCCTCGAACAGCCCGCCGACGTCGATGCGGACGCTCGTCACGTCGCCGCGGCGCGACGCGGCCCGGACGGTCCCGGTTCCCTCCACGATCCCCGTGAACATACTCCTACTCTATCGCCTCGGCCGCCACAGCTCGAACCGGGGCGCGAACGGCCACGGGAAGGCCGGCTCGGCCGGGACCGGCTCGAGCCGCAGGGCGTCGCCGACGTCCGCCTTGTCCTCGCCCCCGAAGGCCGGGCGGCTGCCGCGGCCGCCGAGGATGAGCGGCGCCCGGAACAGCGCGACCTGCTCCACGAGGCGCGCGGCGAGGAACGAGCCGAGGACCTCGCCCCCGCCCTCGACCATGAGGCTCGTCGCTCCGCGCCGGGCGAGCGCCTCGACCGCGGCGGGAACCGACACCCGACCGTTCTCCGCCGCCACCTCGAGGACCTCGACGCCCCTCGCCTCCAGCGCGCGGCGCCGGGAGGCGTCGGCCCGGCACGAGACGACGAGCACCGGCGCGCGCGCCGACGCGGTGCGGGCGAGACGGCTCGACGGGGGCAGGCGGAGGGCGGAGTCGAGGACCACGCGCAGGACGGGACGCCGGGTCCGCGGCGCGGGCAGCAGAGCCGGGTCGTCGAGGAGCGCGGTGGCGATCCCGACCAGCACGGCGTCGTGCAGCCGCCTCAGCCATCGGGCCTGCCGCCGCTGCTCCGGGCTCGTGATCCACCTCGAGCGGCCCGAGGCGGTGGCGATGCGCCCGTCCAGGGTGAGCGCGACCTTGAGCAGGACGAAGGGGCGTCCCCGGCGCATCGCGTGAAGGAAGCGCTCGTTGAGCCGCTCCGCCTGGGCCGCGAGCAGACCTGTCTCGACCGCCACGCCCGCGCGACGCAGCAGCGCGAGGCCGCGCCCGGCCACCGCCGGGTTCGGGTCCCGCAGGGCGGCCACGACCCGGGCCACCCCCGCCTCCCGCACGAGCGGCGCGCACGGCGGCGTGCGGCCCTCGTGGGCGCACGGCTCGAGGGTGACGTAGAGCGTCGCCCCCCGGGCGCGCGCCCCCGCTTCCCGCAGGGCGAGGACCTCGGCGTGCGGCCCCCCCGCGCGGGCGTGGTGCCCCTCCCCGACGACCCGCCCGCCCCGGGCGACGACGCAGCCGACCACGGGGTTGGGGCTCGTCTCCCCGAGAGAGAGCGCGGCGAGGTCGAGCGCCCGCCGCATCATCCGCTCGTCTGCCGGTCGGGAAGGCGCGGGCACGGCTTCAGGAGCCGACCAGGCTCTCGGCGAACTGGGCGGCGTCGAAGGGCAGCAGGTCCTCCGCCTTCTCCCCCACCCCCACAAAGCGGATCGGCACGCCCAGCTCCCGCACGACCGCCACCGCGACCCCGCCCCGGGCGGTCCCGTCGAGCTTGGTGAGGACGAGGCCGGTCACGCCTCCCGCCTTCGCGAACTCGCGCCCCTGCGCGAGGCCGTTCGCCCCGACCGTGGCGTCGAGAACGAGCAGCGTCTCGTGGGGTGCGCCCGTGACCTCCCGCCCCGCCACCCGCGACATCTTGGCGAGCTCGGCCATGAGGTTCGACTTCGTGTGGAGGCGGCCCGCGGTGTCCACGAGGACGGCGTCCGTCCCCCGGGCTCGAGCCATGCGCAGCGCGTCGGTGAGGACGGCGGAGGGGTCGGCCCCCTCGGTCCCCCGGTGCAACGCCGCCCCCGCCCTCTGCGCCCAGACCGCGAGCTGCTCGGCGGCCGCCGCGCGGAACGTGTCCGCGGCGCACACGAGCACGGAGCGGCCCGCGGCCGTCCAGCCCGACGCCAGCTTTCCGATCGTGGTCGTCTTGCCCGCGCCGTTCACCCCGACCACGAAGACGACCCACGGCCGGTGGGAGAAGGGGACGGGCCCGGGCGGCCGGTCGAGGGCGCGCTCGATCTCGGCCCGCAGCACCGCGCGCATCGCGTCGAGCCCGCCCGCCGCGATCTGCGCGCTCCTCTCCCGCAGGACCTCCATCGCCTCCCGCACCGCGCCCGGCCCCATGTCGGCGGCGAGGAGCGCCTCCTCGACCGCCTCGAGGGCCGCGGCGTCGAGCGGGCGGCGGCCGCGGACGAGGTCGTCGATCGGGGTGGTGAGGACCTCGCGCGTGCGGGCGAGCCCGCCGCGCAGCCGGTCGAGGAGCCCCACTAGATCTCCGCGTCGAGGCGCTTCCGCGCCTCCTCGCAGTGGCGGGCGGCGACCCCGGGCAGGCCCTGCGGCCCGAGCGAGACCACCAGGTAGTAGCCGTCCTTCAGCGTGACGAGGACGACGGCGCCGTCCGCGTGGCGGGACACGATCGAGCGCACGTCGCCCGCCTCGAACCGCCCCGCGGTTCGCACGGCCATGCTGAGGGCGATGCCCTGGTAGGCGCCGATGAGGCGCTCGCGCTCGTCGAGCTCCCCGGCGCCGACCACGACCTCCCCCTGGGCGTCGAGGAGGAGCGCCGAGCGCGATCCCCTCACGCGGGCGAGCAGGCTCTCGAGGATCAGGCGGTAGGGCAAGGCGTCACCTACTTCGGGACCTGGCGCAGCTGCTCGGAGGCCGCCCGCCCGGCGGGCCCGCCGGGATCGCGCTTGAGGGCCTCCTCGAGCCGCGTGCGCGCCTCCGAGAAGCGGCCGGCCCGGTAGAGGGCCTGCCCGAGGGCGAGGAGAAGCGACGCGTCGCCGGGGATCTCGGCGACCCCGGCCTCGAGCTGGACGACCGCCTCCTCGACGCGCCCGGTGGCGAGGAGGGCCTCGGCGACGCCGAGGTAGGGGTCGGGGTACTCCTTGTTGCGCCCGAGGCTGGTCTTGAACCAGCGCACCGCCTCCTCGTAGCTCTTCTCCTCGAGGTAGGCCTGCCCGAGGTTTCGGGCGGAGATCTCGGGAGTCGGGTTCGTCGGGTCGGAGAACGCGCTCAGGAGCTCCCTCTTCCCCGCCTCCCGGTCCCCCGAGCCGATCAGCGCCGCCCCGAGGTCGTTGCGCACGTCGACGTAGTACGGGTTGAGCTCCAGCGCCTTGCGGAAGGCGGAGATCGCGTTCTTCCAGTCGCGCTTGGCCGCATAGGCGAGGCCGAGGCCCTTCTGGAAGTACGGGTTCTTGGGGTCGTCCCGGGCCGCGCGCTTGAACTCCTCGAGCGCGAGGTCGACGCGGCCCTCGCGCAGGTGCATGACGCCGGTGCTGAAGCGGGTCTCCGCCTCCGCGGGGCTCTGGGCTGCGGCGGGGGCGGCGAGAAGGAGGGCGAGCGGGAGGGCGAGCGAGAGGGTCATCGTGTCCTTCATGCCGCGGGGGGCGGCGCTTCGGGACGCGCGGCGGGGGTCGACCTCGCGTCCCCGATCAGCGAGTTGAGATCGAACTGGCGAGAGGCCACGGAGGCCCGGCGCGCCTTGGCGGGGCTGACGTCGCCCGCGAGGAAGCCCCGCTCGAAGGCCTCGACGCACCGGGAATCGAACTTCTTGCCCGCGAGGAACTTCAGGCGGGCGATCGCGGCCTCGAAGGTCATGGCCTTGGAGTAGGGCCGGTCGGTGGTCATCGCGTCGAACGCGTCGGCCACGCTCACGATCCGGCCGAAGAGGGGGATCTCGTCCCCCCTCAGCCCGCGCGGGTAGCCGCTGCCGTCCACGTTCTCGTGGTGCATGAGCCCGTCGCCCGCCTTCTCCTTGAGCAGCGGCACCGCCTCGAGGATGTGCTCCCCCTTGGTGGGGTGCTGCTTCATGATCTCGTACTCCTCGTCGGTCAGCGCGGCCGCCTTGCGCAGGATCTTGTCCTCGATGCCGATCTTGCCCACGTCGTGGATGATCCCGGACAGGTGCACCCGCTCCACCTCCGCGAACTCCATCCCGAGGTGCTTGGCCACGCAGGCCGAGTAGTAGGCGACCCGCTCGGAGTGGCCGCGGGTGTAGGGGTCCTTCTCGTCGATCGCGTTGGCGAGCATGCGGATCGAGCCCATGAAGAGCTCCTTGTTCTCCTCGGCCCGCCGGCGGACCTCCTCAATCGCCTTCTGGATCTCCTCCCCCATCTGGTTGAACGCGTCGGCGAGGACCCCCACCTCGTTCCCGCTGTCGACCGCCACGCGGGTTCCGTAGTCGCCGCCGGCGAGCCGCCGCGCGCCGGCGGCCAGCCTCTGCACGGGCCGGCTGATCTGGCCGGCGAAGAGCGAGCCGAGGACGGCGGCGAGGGCGGCCACGATCGCGACCAGGATGACCGACTTGCGCTTGAGGTCGATGGCCGTGAAGTAGGCCTTCTCGACGTCCACCTGCACCATGACGCCCCAGTCGGAGTCGTCGGGGACCCTCATGTACGTCCCGAGCATCTCGTGCGGGACGCCGTCCTCGCGCGTCATCTCGAATCGGGTCGTCCCGAAGCCGCCGCTGCGACGGCGTCCGGGCTCCGCGCCGTCTCCCTGGGAGGTCTGCTCGAGGAAGTCGCGGACGATGGGAACGCCGCTCGCGTCCTCGCCGAGCGGCCGCGTCGGATCGGAGTGGGCGATGAAGCGCCCCCGGTTGTCGACGACGAACACCTCGAACAGGCCGCTGCTGCCGCTCGCCTTCGTGATCTCGCGGATCGGCTGCAGGCTGGCCACCGCGAGGACGACGCCCTGCACCCGGCCGGCCACCGCGACCGGCTCCCCGAGGACGACCACCGGCTCCTGCAGCGATTCGGACACGATCGGCACCGACAGCATCGCCTTGCCGTTCTGGCCGCGGTGGAAGGCCTCGCCGAGCTGCTCCTGCAGCCGCGCGTCGCCCTGCAGGTCGAGACCGGCCTGGGGGCCGCTCGCGCTGGCGGCGTCGACCACGCTCAGGTAGACGAGGCTCCCCGAGTCGTAGCGGGCGAGGGCCCGCTCCTCGCGGATGCGGGCGAGGCGAGCGGCGAAGCCCGCGGTCCCCGGGTCCGCCTCGAGGGTGCGGGCGATCGCCGCGACCTGGGTCCGCAGCCCCTCCACGTAGATCGCGACCTGCGTGGAGATCAGGCGGGCCTTGTCGAGCTGCCACTCCTTCTGGTTCGACTCGATGCTCTCCCGGCTGGACGTGACCAGCTGGTAGGAGGTCAGGACGAGGGGCACGACGCCGACGGCGAAGAGCAGGGCGAGGATCGAGTAGAGGATCCGGCCCCGGCGGTTGCGGGCGGGTCGCTCCGCCATCGGGTCAGGCCTCGCCCGCGGGAGACGCGGCGGGCGCCTCCCCCGCGGACGGCACCACCACCTCGAAGACGCGGACCTCCCTCTCCTTGCCCTTGAGGGCGAACGAGCCGAGCGGCCGGCACTCGAACAGCCCCTCGACGAGGCGGAGCGTCTGCTCGCCGATCACGACCGAGCCGGGTCGGGCCACCGAGCTCTCGAGGCGGCTCGCGGTGTTCACGGTGTCCCCGAGCACCGTGTACTCCTTCTTGTTGACGCTGCCGATCTCCCCCGCCACCGCCTTGCCGGAGTTGATGCCGATCCGGATGCGGAAGTGGGGCCCCTCCTTGCGCTCGGCGTTCCACTCCGCGAGGCGCTCCTGCATCTCGACCGCGGCCCGGATCGCCCGCTGCGCGTGGTCGGGCATGTCGAGGGGCGCCCCGAACACCGCCATGATCGCGTCGCCGATGTACTTGTCGAGCGTGCCCTCGTACTTGAAGATCACGTCCGTCATCCGCGAGAGGTAGTCGTTGAGGAGGAGAGCCACCGCGGAAGGGCTCATCTTCTCGGACATCGAGGTGAAGCCGCTGATGTCGGCGAAGAGGATCGACACCTCCCGCACCTCCGGCGCTCCGAGCTCGGCCCCCTGGGTGTCGGAGGCGGCGAGGATGCGGCTCGCGACCTGGGGGGAGAGGAAGCGGCCCAGGCGCTCGCGCTTCTTCTCCTCCGCCACGATCTTCTGGTTGAGCCGCGCCCGCTCGACCGCCACCGCCGCGTAGTTCGCGAGCGCGGTCAGGAGGTCGAGGTCGTTCACGGTGAAGCAGTTGGTGAGCATCGGGGAATCGACGTGGATGATCCCGATGACCTGGTCCTTGTTCCACAGGGGCGCGCACATCGCGGAGCGGATGCCGTGGAAGCGGATCGAGTCGCCCGCCCCGAAGCGCGGGTCCACCATCGCGTCGGAGGTGAGGATCGACACCCGGTCGTGCATGACGCGGTCGGCGATCGTCTTCGAGACGGTGATCCGGCCCTCGCCCGCGCCCGGGTTGCGGTGCTTCACCACCATCGGCACGAGCCGCCCGGCGTGGCCTTCCTCCTCGAGCATGAGGAACCCCCGGTCGGCGGGCATGTGCTCGAAGACGATGTCCATCACCTGCTGCAGGACCTCCTCCACGGGGCGCACGGCGATGAGCGTCTCCGCGACCTTGGTGAGGACCTGCAGGATCCGGTTCGACTTCTCGATCTCCCGGACGTCGACCGGGGGGCGCTTCTGCTCGTCGGTCGGCGCCGCGGGGGCGGCGACCGGGCTCAGCAGGCGGGACAGCTCCCCCACCGAGCGGATGATCGTCCCCGCCTCCTCCGAGAGGGGCTTCTCCTCGTCGAGGACGACTCTGCTCTCGAGGGCCTTGCCGAAGACGATCTCGAACTTCCCGAGGGTGATGCGGTCCCCGTCGCGCAGGTGGGCCTCGACCACCGGCACGCCGTTGACCTGCGTGCCGTTCTTCGACTTGAGGTCGACGATGCGCACGCTGCCGTCCTCGCCGACGAAGACCTTCGCGTGGTTGCGCGAGATCCCGAAGTCGCGCAGGACGATCTGGCACTCCGGGGAGCGTCCGATCACCACCTCGCCGGAGGCGAAGGTGAAGCTCTGCGGGGTGTCGCCGTCCTGGTAGGTCAGCCGGTACATTCGCTCCCGCGCGAGGGGGCAACAACCCCCTCTCGAATGGTCAGTTTACTCCCTTTTGAGGCTTCGGAGCATGAGCTCGTCCAGGGCCTCCCGCGCCGGCTTGCCCTCGTGGAGGACCGCCTTCATCTGCCGCGCGATCGGCATCTCGATGCCGGCCCGCTCGGCGAGCGCGCACGCGGCGAGAGTGGTGCGGACACCCTCGGGGTGCATCCCCGCGCTCGCCTCCGCGAGCGTCGCCCCGCGGCCGAGGCGCTGACCCACCGTGCGGTTGCGGGAGAGACCGCCCGTGCAGGTGAGCACGAGGTCGCCGAGCCCGGCGAGCCCGGCGAGGGTGTCGGGGCGCGCGCCGAGGGCGACCGCGAGGCGCGTGATCTCCGCGAGGCCGCGCGTGAGGAGGGCCGCCACCGTGTTGTGGCCGTAGCCGAGCCCGTCGACGATGCCGGCGGCGATGGCGATGACGTTCTTGAGGGCGCCGGCGAGCTCCACCCCGATCACGTCCTCGCTCGAGTAGACGCGGAAGGCGCGCGTCGCGAGCGGCCGCTGGACCCTCTCCGCGACCGCGTGGTCCGACGAGGCCACGACCACCGCGGTCGGCAGCGCTCGCGCGACCTCGAGGGCGAAGGAGGGGCCCGAGAGCACGGCCACCGCACGCCCCGGCGCCTCCGCCCGCGCGACCTCGCTCATGCGGCGCAGGGTGTCGACCTCGAGGCCCTTCGTGGCCGACACGAAGACCGCGCCCGGGGGCGCGAGACGGCCGGCGTCGCGGTAGATCCCGCGGCAGAACTCCGACGGCACGACCACGAGGACCGCCTCGGCGTCGGCGAGCGCTTCCTCGAGCCGCGGGGTGGCCCGCAGGCCCTCCGGCAGCTCGACCCCCGGCAGGTAGGCCGGGTTCTCGCGCCGCCGGGTGACGGCCTCCGCGACCTCGGGCTCGCGGATCCACATCCGCACCGGCAGGCCGGCCCGCGCGCAGTGCGCGGCGAGCGCCGTGCCCCACGCCCCGCCCCCGAGAACGGTCGTTCTCACCGCGTCGCCCCTTCGCGCGTCCCCACCCGGCGCTCGGTGCCCCGGAGGATGCGCCTGAGGTTGGACCGGTGGCGGAAGAGGACGAGGGCCGCGGCGACGACGGCGGCGAGGGCGACCGGGTCGGGGCCCCGGCGGGCGAGGGCGAGGAGGGCGAGGGCGACGCCGCCTGCGATCGACCCCAGGGACACGTAGCGAGTGGCGGCGGCGGTGGCGCCGAAGACGAGCAGGGCGACGAGGGCCGCTCTCGGCACGAGCGGCGCGAACGCCCCGAGGCCGGTGGCGACGCCTTTCCCTCCCTGGAACCGCAGCCAGACCGGGTACATGTGGCCGACGACCGCGGCGACCGCCGCCGCCGCGGGCCCGGACGCGAGACCGGGGGCGAGCCTGGCCGCGAGCGCGGTGGCGGCCGCCCCCTTGCCGAGATCGAGCAGGAGAGCGAGGGCACCCGCCGCCTTGCCCGCGCTGCGCAGCACGTTCGTCGCCCCGACGTTCCCGCTGCCCACGCGCCGCACGTCCTCGACGCCGAAAGCGCGGGCCACGAGGAAGCTGAACGGGATCGACCCGACGAGGTAGGCGACGGCCACGACCTGGAGGAGCGCGAGCACGGTGGACTAGTCTACCGCCGGCCGCCCGAGGGGGAAGCGGGCGAGCGGGGTGTACACCGCGCCTCCCCGGCGCAGGTCGCTCTCGAAGATCACGAGCGTGTCGAGGCGGGTCTCTCCGAGATCCGCCGCCGGCAGCTCGGGACGCGGGGCCGGCTCGCGCCAGCGCCCGAGCGTGAGGTGGGCGCGGAAGGGCCGGCGCTCCGCCTCGAAGCCCGACGCCCGGGCCGCGCGCTCGCACCGGGCCTGCAGCTCGAGCACCGCCGGCGGCACGTCGAGGCCGAGCCACAGCACCCGGGGGCTCCCCCGCTCGGGGAACGTGCCGATGCCGGCGGCGCGGGCCCGGCACGCCGGGCAGGCCGCCGCCGCGGCGGCGAGCCGCGGAGCGAGCGCGTCGAGCCGGGCCGGGGTGGACTCCCCGAGGAAGCGCAGCGTGAGGTGGATGCCCTCGGGCCGCACGAGGCGGATCCCGCCCAGGCGTGGCCGCAGGCGTGCCTGCAGCTCGCCCAGCGCGGCGCGGAGGCGCTCCTCGATCTCGAGCGCGACGAAGGCCCGCACCGCGCCCGCCGCCGTCACAGGGGCGGCAGGCCGAGCAGGCCTCGCCGCACCATCTCGAGCGCCACCTGGGTCGCCTGGAAGCGGACGCGCTCGCGCCCCCCGGGGAAGAGGTTGCGCCGCACGGCGGTGCCCGCCGCGCCGCACGTCGCCACGTAGACGAGGCCCACGGGCTTCTCGTCGGTGCCCCCCTCCGGGCCCGCGATCCCGGTGATGCCGACGCCGACGCGGGCCCCCGCGCGGGAGAGGGCCCCCGCCGCCATCGCGGCGGCCACCTCTTCCGACACCGCACCGTGCCGGTCGATGTCGGCGGCGCTCACCCCGAGCTCCTCGACCTTGGCCCGGTTCGCGTAGGTGACGAACGCCCGCTCGACGACCGCGCTCGCCCCGGGCACCTCGGTGAGCCGCGCGCAGAGCAGGCCGCCCGTGCACGACTCCGCGACGGCGAGGGTGAGGTCCCGCTCCCGCAGGAGGGACACGACGACGTGGGGCAGGTCGCGGCCGTCCTCCGAGTAGACGCGCCCCGGGAGCGCCGCGCGCAAGAGGGCGGCGAGATCCTCGATCCGGGCCTCGGCGTCCGCCTCCCCCTCCCCGTGGGCGACGAGGTGCAGCTCCACCTGGCCCGCCGCGCCGAGGATGGTGGTCTTCGGGTTCTCGAAGCGGGAGTAGATCGGGGCGGCCACCTCGTCGACGGCGCTCTCGGGCATCGCCGCGATGCGCAGCACGCGGCGGCGCACGACGCGCGAGGGTCCCGCCCGCTCGCGCAGGCGGGGCAGCACCTTCTCCTCGAACATCGGCTTCATCTCGCCCGGGGGCCCGGGAAGGAGCACGAGCACCCGCTCGCCGAGGGGGAGCCACTGGCCCGGCGCGGTGCCCCGCGCATTCTCGAGCGCGAGGGCGCCCCGGAGCAGGTCGGCCTGCTTCTCGTTCGTGGGCGACATCGTGCGCCCGAGGCGGACGAAGCGCGCGCGCAGCGTCTCGAGGATCGCCGCGTCGCGGGCGAGGGGCCGGGCCGTCGCGTCCGAGGCCGCCTCGCGGGTCAGGTCGTCGGCGGTGGGCCCGAGCCCCCCGGTGGCGATCACGACGTCGGCGCGGGCGAGCGCCTCCCGGAAGGCGGAGGCGACGAGCGCGCGATCGTCGGCGAGCGTCGCGCGCGCGACGACCTCGATGCCGGCGTCGAGCAGTCGGCCGGTGAGCCACAGGCCGTTCGTCTCCGCGCGCAGCGGCCCGAGCAGCTCGCTCCCGACCGCGACGATCTCCGCCTTCACGCCGCGGCCCCCGCCGCGGGCCACACGAGCAGGGCGACGCGAAGGAGCAGGTGCGCGTAGACCCCGGCCGCGAGGTCGTCGGCCATGATCCCGAGGCCCCCGGGCAGCCGCTCGAGGTCGCGCGCGGGCCAGGGCTTGAGGACGTCCATCGCGCGGAACAGGAGGAAGCCGAGGGCGGCGGTCGCGGGGGTGAAGGGCAGCGCGGCGAGGGTGAGCCACTGGCCGGCCACCTCGTCCACGACCACGATCCCCGGGTCCTTCGAGGACAGCCGCGAGGCGAGCCGCCCCCCCGCGACCGTGCCGAGGCCGGCGAGGCAGAGGATCGCCGCGGCCTGCGCGGCGGGGGACGATCCGGCGAGGGGCCAGAAGAGGAGGACGCCCACCGCGGAGCCCGCGGTCCCCGGGGCGATCGGCGAGCGGCCGGCGCCGAACGCCGTCGCCACCACCCACGCCAGGCGGTCTCCCACGGGCTTCACCGGCCGATCATACCTTCAGCGCCGCCGCAGCCGCCCCTCGGGGTCGCGCGGCGCCGCGCGCAGCGTGTCGGAGTGGGCCACGAACACCCGCCCGGGCCCTCCCCTCGCCGGCCGGACGTGCTTTCTGCGCGTGACGTGCACGTCGACCTGCGCCTCGGCGCGCGCCTCGCTGAAGAAGGCCGCCGTCTCCGCGGCCTCCCGCAGGTCGTCCGCCCCGGCCCGGCCCTCGTTGTCGCGCAGGACCACGTGGGCCCCGGGGGCGTCGCGGGCGTGGAGCCACAGGTCCTCCGGCCCCGCGAGGCGGAAGGTGAGGTGGTGGTTCTCGCGCGCGTTGCGCCCGACGAGGATCGAGAGGCCGCGGCTCGTCAGGTAGTGCCGGGGAGAGCTGCCCCTGTCCCCCGCCGTCTCCTGCGCCCGCGCGTGGGGCGCGAGGCGCCCGAGGGTGGCGGCTTCGAGCACCTCGGCCTCCCGCCGGCGGGCCTCGACCAGAGCCGAGCGCGTCTCCCGCAGCCGCAGCTCCACCTGCCGGCGGGCGCGCTCCGCCCGGCGCGCCCGGTCGAACATCCGCTCGGCGTTGGCCACCGCGCACAGGCGCGGGTCGAGGGCGATCCGCAGCGTCCGAGCCGGCTCCCTCGGGTCGGGGACGTCCATGCTCTCGCGCCCCGTCTCCCGCCCGTGGCCGCGGGCGAGGAGGGCCTCCGCGCGCCGCCGCAGCGCGTCCGCGTCCGCGAGGCCTTCGATGTCCCGCTCGAGGTTCGCCGCGAGCTGCTCCAGGCGGCGCACCTGCCGGCGGACCTCGTCGAGGGCGGCGCGCCGCCGCCTCTCGAGCTCGAGGGCGCGGCGGCGCTCGTCGAGGAAGAGCCGGCCGGCCTCGAGCCAGGTCGACGGCCTCGCCTCCGCGGCGCCGCCCGCGGGCAGGCGCGGGCGGCCGTCGGCGAGCCGCGCCCGCAGGGCGACCAGGGACGCCGCGCTGCCGTCGACCTCGCGGGCGAGGGGCCCGAGGCCGGGACACGCGGAGAGAGCCGCCCGCGCGAGGGAGCGGCCCTGCGCCCGCGCCGTCTCCACCGTCGCCGCGAAGGCCTCGGGAGACATCCGGTCCCACTCGCGCTCGGGGGCGGGATCGGGAACCGGCCATGCCGCCGCACCCTCCCCGAGCGTCCCGAGCACCTCGCCCCCGCGGACGAGGCTCAGGGCGGGCGCGGCCCCGGAGAAGCGCAGGACGAGGGTGCCGCCGCCCGTCTCGACGAGGATCACCCGTTCGCCGGGGACGCGGGAGAGCGAGAGGACACGGGCGCCGTCGAGGTGCTTCCGGACGTGGAGCAGCGCCTGCCGCGCCCGGCCCGGGACGGGGGACGCGTGGAGCTCCGCGAGGGACCGCGCGGTCTCGCGGGGCAGCAGGTAGGCCCCGGCCGTGCCGCGGCCCGCGTCGAGCCAGAGCCGGAGCTCGCGCGATCCGCCGATCTCGAGCACGAGGGCGTCGCCCGCGGCGAGGCGGGGACGGGAGAGATGGCGCCCCACGACGACGGGGCGCAGCTCGGCGAGCGTCCCGTCGAGGGCAGCGGCGTCCACGGGGAGGAGAGGCGGAGCTCGCTCAGCCCCGGACGACGCGCGTGCGGAACAGGCGGTCCTGCGCCGCCCGCGCGGCCGGGTCGAAGATCATCGGCAGCAGGCCGAGCCCGGCGAGGGCGATCCCGAGGAGCCCGACGAGGGCCCGGCCCATCGCGCGGGCGTAGCCCGGGGGCCGGCCGGCCGAGTCGACCACGCGCAGCCCCGTGGCGAGCTTGCCGGGCGTCTGGCCGGTCGTGCCCGTGAAGTAGCCCGCGTAGAACAGCGCGAGCAGGCCGAGGTAGGACACGAGCGCCGGCCAGCTCGCCACGAGCGCCGCGATCTCCACGCGAGCCGCCCGCCCGGTGAAGTACACGACGAGCGCGGCCAGCGCCCCGAAGAGGAGCGCGTCGATCGCCGCCGCACGGGCGCGCGCGGCGGGGGTCGCCGGCCGCTCGACGGGCGGGGCGTCGGCGGCGGGGGCCGGCAGCTCGATCTCCGGCTCGAGCTCGGCGTCGCCGAGGAGCACGTCCTCGTCGAGCGAGGGCACGGGCCGGCGGGTGATCCGCACGGCCGCGCTCTCGCCCCGAACCACCGGCTCCTCCGGCACGCCGTCGCCCGGGCGCAGGGGCAGGTCCGCGAGCTCCGCCTCGGTGAGCCGGGTCGAAACGAGGTCCGGCTCGACGGGACGAGGCGCGAGCACCGGCTCCTCGGGGGGCGGCGCCTCCGGCGCCGCGGCGGGTGCGGCCTCGGCTTCGATGCGAAGCGGCGGGGCCGCCACCGGCTCGGGTGTCACGGGGGTCGCCTCGGGCTCGTCGAACAGCGGGAGCCCGGCCGCAGCGCGCTTCTGGCGCCGCGAGCGCACGCGCTCCTGGACCTCGTCGCGCCACGTCTTCTCCCGCTTGCGCAGCGCCGGGATCTCGCGCAGGGGCTCGACGCGGGACTTGGGGCGGGCGGGAGGCGTGAGGAGCCGCGGGTCGGCCGCGAGCGCGCCCTCCACCCGGGGGAGGGCGCCCACGTCGCAGACGGGACAGCGTTCGGCGCCCGCGACGAGCTCTCCGCCACAGGTGGGGCAGGTCATCTCACCGCTCCTTCGGAGGCCGCCGGAGGGCCGGCCAGCCGGGCCATGAGGGCGTCCCATCGCGCGGCGAGCACGCCGCCGGCGAGGACGAAAGCGAGGACGAAGAACGACACCAGCGCCCGCCGCGGCCACAAGGCACCCGCGGACCGCGCGCGCACGCTCTCGTCCGGAAGACCCATCTCGCTCGTGACGGCCCGACCTCCCGCGCCGCCATTATCCGGGATGGGCGTGGCCCGGTTCAAGCCTCGTCTGCGCCCGCGTCCTCCCGGCGCACCGGGAGCAGGCCGTACGCCTTCATCTTCCGGTAGAGGTTCGATCGCTCGACCCCGAGCGCCTCGGCGGTGCGGCTCATGTTCCCCCCGCACTCGCGGTGCTTGCGAAGGATGTAGGCCCGCTCGAACGCCTCGCGGGCCTCGGCGAGCGACCCCGCGACGGGATCCTCCGCCGCGCCCTCACGCCCGTCGGGGAACGGCGGGAGCGACTCGAGGAGCGAGGCCGGCAGGTGGCGCAGCTCGATCGTGTCCCCGGGGGTCATGATCACGAGGCGCTCGACGATGTTGCGCAGCTCCCGGACGTTGCCCGGCCAGGGCAGCCGGGCGAGCGCCTCGAGGACGCCGGCGGCGAAGGCCCGGGGCCTTCGGCCGTGCTCCGCGGAGAGGACCTGCATGAAGTGGCGGGCGAGCAGGGGCACGTCCTCGCGCCGCTCGCGCAGGGGAGGCACGTGGAACGGGATGACGTTGAGGCGGAAGAAGAGGTCCTCGCGGAAGCGTCCCTTCTGGATCTCGTCCTCGAGCCTCTTGTTCGTGGCGGCGATCACGCGCACGTCCACCTCGACCGAGCCTGCTCCTCCCACCGGCTCGATGCGCTGCTCCTGCAGCGCGCGCAGGACCTTCGCCTGCGTCTTGAGGCTCATGTCGGCGATCTCGTCGAGGAACAGCGTTCCCCCGTCCGCGAGCTCGAACTTCCCCTTGCGCGCGGCGAGGGCCCCGGTGAAGGCCCCCTTGACGTGGCCGAACAGCTCGCTCTCGATGAGGTCCTCGGGGATGGCGGCGCAGTTGACCTCCACGAAGGGGCCCGAGGCGCGCCGGCTGCCGGCGTGGATGGCGCGGGCCACGAGCTCCTTGCCCGTCCCGTTCTCGCCCACGATCAGCACGCGGCCGCTGGTGGGAGCCGCCCGCGCGATCTCCTCGCGCAGCCGCGCGAGCGCCGCGCTCTCCCCCACCATCTGGTAGCGCTCGTCGAGCCGCTGCTTCAGGGCCCGGACCTCGCCCTCCAGCCGGCGGCGCTGGAGAGCGTTGCGTACCGCGAGCAGCGTCTTCTCGAGGGAGAGGGGCTTCTCGACGAAGTCCTGCGCCCCGAGCCGGACCGCCTTGACCGCAGTCTCGATCGTCCCGTGGCCCGAGATGACCAGCACCGGCAGCTCGGCGTCCGCCTCCCGGATCCGCTCGAGCACCTCGAGCCCGTCCGCTCCCGGCAGCCAGACGTCGAGCAGCACGAGGTCGAAGCGGCGCGCCCCGAGGGCGGCGAGGGCCTCCTCCCCGCTCCCGACCGCGCTCACCCGGTACCCCTCGTCGCCGAGGATGCCGGCGAGCGAGCTGCGGACGCCCGATTCGTCGTCCACGACGAGGATCGCTTCCTTCAACGCGTCTCCCTCACGCCGGCAGCTCCACCACGAACCTCGCCCCCCGCGGCACGTTGTCCTCGGCCCGGATCGTGCCCAGGTGCTCCTGCACGATGCGGCTCACGATCGCGAGGCCGAGCCCGCTGCCCCGCTTCTTCGTCGAGAAGTGCGGGACGAAGAGCCGGTCGCGGTCGGCGGGGGCGATCCCCCGCCCGTCGTCGGCCACCGCGAGGCGCGCGCGCCCCGCCGAGCGGTCGTACTCGGTCGACACGACGATCCGCCCGCGCCCGTCCGTCGCCTCGATCGCGTTGTCCACGAGGTTGATGAGCACGCGCTTCATCTGGTCCGGGTCGAGGCGCAGCCGGGGCAGGTCGGGGGCGAGGCGGCGCTCCACGACGAGGCCGGGGAAGAGGCCCTCGTAGAGCGACAGGGCCTGATCGATCACGTCGTGCAGGGCCGCGCTCTGCAGGTTCGCCGCGGGCAGCCTCGCGAACTGGGCGAACTCGTCGACGAGGTTCTTGAGGGCCTCGACCTCGTCCACGATCGCCCGGGTGCACTCGGTCACGACCTTGTCGAAGTCGGGGTCCGACTTCAGCCACGCCTTGCGCACCCTCTGGGCGGAGAGCTGGATCGGGGTGAGCGGGTTCTTGACCTCGTGGGCGAGCTTGCGGGCCACCTCGCCCCACGCCGCGACCTTCTGGGCGCGCATGAGCGGCGTGAGGTCGTCGACCACGACCACCGCCCCCGGGGCGGAGCCGAGCGAGCCGGGCAGGCTCACCACCGTCACCGCGAGGTGGCGGTCGCGCTCCCGGGAGGGCAGGACCACCTCCCTCTCCTGGCGCGAGGCGCGCCCGGAGAGCAGGCGCAGCACGAGGGCGTGGATCTCCTCGCGCCCCGGCCCGCGGAGGACGCGCTCGAGCGGCAGCCCGGCCGCTCCCGGGTCGAGGTCGAGCAGCCGATGGGCCGCGTCGTTCGCCGCGGTCACGGTGCCCTCCTCGTCCACGACGACCACCCCGGTGCCGACCGCCTCGAGGACGGTCTCGGTGAGGCGCCGCCGCTCCTCGAGCTCCTGGTTCTTGCGCACGAGACCGGCCCGCGAGAACTCGACCTCCTCCTCGCTGCGGGCGAGCCGCTCCGACATGCGGTTGAACGAGGCGATGAGGGCCCGGAACTCCTCGCTCCCCGTCGGGAAGTCGACCCTCACCCCCCGCTCGCCGGAGGCGATGCGTTCGGCGCCCTCCGCCACGAGGCGCAGGGGCGTCGTGATGCGCCGGGCGAGGTAGAGGGCCAGCCAGACCGCGCCGAACAGGATGAGCAGCGCGGGGAAGAGGTAGAGCGAGCGGTAGAACGCGAGGATCGGCTCGCGGTAGGTCTGCGTCTTGCGGAACTTGGTGTAGCCGTCGCGCACGGCCTCGACGGCGGAGGCCACCTCGGCCGGCACGAAACCCGAGACCACGACCGCGCCCTCGGGCCGGCCGTCCCTCCCCCGCACGGGGGAGGCGACCCGGGCGAGGCGGCCCGCCCCCGACGCGACCGACGCCTCCATCTCGCGGCCGGCGGCGGCCGCGGAGCGGGCGAGGGCCTCCCCGGACGCCGCGTCCCAGGACGCCGTGGGCGGCAGGCGCGGGTCCATGACCGCCACGACCTCGCTCCCCGCCGCGTACACGTTCACGGCGTCGAGCTCGCGCTCGCGGGCGCGCAGCTCCACCGTCCGCCGCAGGCGGCCCTGCTCCTCCGCCCCGAGCAGGCCCCGCGCCTCGATCTCCCGGGCGAGCAGCCGGGCGTGGACGCGGCTGGCCTCGAGGGCGGAGGCGTCGAGGGCCGCCCCCAGCGCCTGGGCGGAGGCGAGCATGCGCTCCGCGTCGACGTTGAACCAGCGGTCCACCGTCTGGCGGATGAGGTCGCTGCCGACGAGCAGGATCAGCATCGAGGGAGCGACCGCCATCAGGAGGAAGACGAGGAGCAGCTGCGCGCGCAGCCGCGCGCCGAAGACCCCCCGGCGCCACTCCATCAGCATCCGGACGAGGTTGCGGGAGAGGACGAAGACGAGGACGAGCAGGAGGGTGAGGTTGAGGACGGTCAGGCCGTAGAGGAGGGCGGAGGCGAGGAAGTCGGGCTGGAAGTCCCGGCTCTTGCGGAGGAGGAGCTCCGCGAGCAGGAAGACGAGCAGCAGGCCGCCGGTGACGGCGAGGACCAGCTTCGCGTTGTTCTGGAAGCGCTCGCGCCTCACCCGGCTAGTGTAGCTCCCCAGCCACACCCGCGGGGGGCGAGGGCGGCGCTTCAGTCCCTCGCCTCGAGCAGCCCCTTCAGCGTCGCCATGAACTGGTCGACGTCCTTGAAGTCGCGGTACACCGAAGCGAAGCGGACGAAGGCGACCTTGTCGAGCTCCCGCAGCCGCTCCATCAGGAACTCGCCGATCTGGACGGTGGGAACCTCGCGGTCGGGGCTCTCCTGGACCATCGCCTCGACCCGCTCCGCGACCTGCTCGAGGGCCTTCACCGGCACGGGGCGCTTCTCGCAGGCCTTGAGCAGGCCCTGCATCACCTTCTCCCGGTCGAAGCGCTCGCGGCGTCCGTCCTTCTTCACCACGAGGTGCGGGATCTGGTCGATGCGCTCGTACGAGGTGAAGCGCTTGCCGCAGCCGAGGCACTCGCGGCGGCGGCGGATCACGTCGCCTTCCTTGCTCTCGCGGGAGTCGACGACCTTGTCCTCGAGGTGGGAGCAGAACGGGCACTTCACGGGCGCACCTCCTGGAGCTTCTCCTCGTCCCTCGTCACCTCGGCCACGCGGGCGAGGCTCAACCCCTCGCGCCCGAGCAGGGCGAGACCGAGGACGAGGACGGGCAGGTTGCTGAGGGCGTGGGCGGAGATCCCCGCCGCGGCCGCGGTGGCGCGGTCGACGCCGTAGACCTCGTGCAGCGTGATCAGGTAAAAGGCGTGGAAGCCCCCCACCATCCCCGGGGTGGGGATCGCGACCCCCACCACGAGGAAGGCGACGAGCAGGAAAGTGGCGTGGAACGGCAGGTCGACCCCGAACGCCCGGTGGTTGAGGTGGAAGCCCAGGGCGATGAGGAGCCAGACGAGCACGGACTGCGCGCCGATCCTCGCGAGGTGCGGCAGCGGCGAGCGCAGCACGGCGAGGCCGCCCGAGAAGGCGTGCAGGACGCGGCCGAGCGGCTCGGCCAGCCAGCGCGGGGCGCGGGAGAGCAACCGCTCGGCGAAGCCCACCGCGCGCTCCGCGTTCGCGTGCAGGGCGAGAAGGAAGCCGAGCGCGAGGACAGCCGCGACGCCGGTCACCGCTCCGCCCGCCTTCACGAGGCCCATGAGGGGCCCTTCCCGCTGCGCGGCGGGCGCGGGGAGGGCGAAGAGGTAGAGGGCGAACAGGGCGAGCACCGTGACGAGGTCGACGAGCCGCTCGAGGATGATGGTGGCGAAACCGGCGGACGTCGGGATCGGGTGCCGCCGGGAGACGAGCCAGGGTCGCAGGAGCTCGCCCGCCCGCGGGACGAGGAGGCCCGAGGCGAAGCCCACCATCGTCGCCGAAAACAGATCGGCGAACCCCACGCGCCCGAGAGGCGCGAGCAAGGCGCCCCAGCGCCACGCCCGGGCCGCGTACACGAGGACCGTGACGAGCACGAGGCCGAGCAGCGGAAGGACGCGGGCGCTCGCGAGGGCCCGGCCGAGGGACGACCAGTCGATCCCGCGGAAGAAGACGGCGAGCAGGGCGAGAGCGAGGAGACCCCCCAGGAGGAGCCGGCCCCTCGGCCCCTTCAACGGATCTCCCGGATGCTCACAAAGCCTTTTCGATCAAACACTTGATAGTCGTGGCGGACTCTACTACAATGGCGCGCCGAGCGTCAAACGGGCCCGTCTCGGCACGTCCTTCGCCTCTTTCCCGAACCTGAGCGCCGCGGGGCGCGTTGGGGCTGGTGACGGCGGAGGAGCGCCCGGGCCATCTTGACCCCTTGACCACGACGGACGCCGACCTCCTGCCGCGGTGCCGCGCGGGTGACGAGGTCGCCTGGAAAGAGCTGGTGGCCCGGCACACGCGAAAGGTGTTCGGCCTCGCCTACCGGTTCACGGGCCGGGTGGACGAGGCCGAGGACCTGACACAGGAGGTCTTCGTCAAGGTGTACCAGACGCTCGGGAGGTATCGCGAGGCGGACGGGGCGTTCGGGGCCTGGCTCATGGCCGTGGCGCGCAACCACGCGATCGACCGCTACCGCCGCCGTCAGCTCGAGCGCGCCGTCCGCGCGGAGGACCCGGTCGTGCTCGAGTCGATGCCCTCGCGCGACGAGCATCCGGTGGCGGGCCTCGAGCGGGAGGAGCGCGTGCGCCTCGTCCACACCGGCCTGCGCGCCCTCCCGCCCGACCTGCGCCTCCCCCTCGTCCTGTGCGACCTGCAGGGGATGTCGTACGAGGAGGTCGCGGGCGCGCTCGCGATCCCCCTCGGGACGGTGAAGAGCCGCATCAACCGCGCCCGGATCGAGCTCGCCAAGCGCCTCGTGAGGCGCCACGCCGCGCTCACGGGGGGCGCGCAAGAACCGGGAAGCGGATCATGAACTGCGACCGAGCCGAGGAGCTGCTCTCCGACCACCTCGAGGGCTCGCTCCACGAGATCCTGCGCGCCGAGCTCGAGGCGCACCTCGGCGGCTGCGCGGGGTGCCGGGAGCTGCGCTCGGCGCTCGACGACGTCGTGGGCGCGCTGCGGGCCTTCCCCGACCTCGAGGCCCCGGCCGGCCTCGCCGAGCGGGCGGCCGCGATCGCGCGCCGTCCCCCGGCCGTCGTGCGCCCGGCGATCGTCCTTCCCCGCTGGGCCCAGGCCGCGGCCGCCGGGTTCGCCCTCATCGGCCTCGGCACGCTCCTGATGCTGGTCGGGCCCGAGAAGCCGACGCGGGCCGCGCAGCGGATCGTCGGCCAGACGGTGAGCGCGGGGACGAGCCTTCTCGACCGCAAGGACCGCCTCGTGGAGGACGTGCGCCTGCTGGGCGTCGTGGTCGGCACGGCCTTCGAGGGCCGCCTCGAACGGGTGAACGAGCGGGTGGAGGACTACCGGCGCATGCTCGAGCGCAGGCGCGCCGAGCCCGCCGACTCCAAGAGCGGCGCCCTCGCCCTCCCCGGCCGCGTCGCCTCGGGTTTTCGAACCGGGCTCCGGCGAGAAGCGTAACCGCCGGTGAGCCAGGGCGCCGCCCCGCCGGGCGGCGCGCGGAAGGACACAAAGGCACAAGGAGAAGACGATGAGCAGCCAGCCGTTCGAGCCCCAGAGCCCGCCGCCGGCCGCGCCCCCCGCGCCGCCCCCGTCGGCGATGGCCCCGGCCGCCGCGCCCTACGTGCGGCTCCCCAAGAGCCCCGGCCTCGCCGCGTTCCTGTCGCTGTTCCCGGGCCTCGGCCAGGTCTACAACGGCCGGATCGCGCGGGCGTTCCTGTTCTTCTTCGCCTGGGTCGGGAGCATCTACCTCACGTCCACGGGAAACGAGTTCCCGTTCGCGTTCGCCATCCCGTTCGTCTACCTGTGGAACGTGATCGACGCCTGGAAGGGAGCCGCGGCGGCGAACGCACGTTTCCTCGGCGGCCAGCTCGAGCCCGACGAGGCGGCGGTCGAGTCGCCGCTGTGGGGCGCCTCGCTCGCCCTGTTCGGCGTGCTCATCCTCTTCAACAACCTCGGCTGGCTCGACCTTCAGCGGATCGCCCGCTGGTGGCCTCTCCTCCTGATCGCGGTCGGGGTGTACTTCGTGTACGAGTCCGTGCAGCAGAAGAAGAGGGCCGCGGAGGCGACGGATGAGCCGCCCCGCCTTTAGCCCGGAGGGCGTGACGCTCGGGGTGTGCCTGGTGGCCCTCGGCGTCCTGTGGACCCTCTCGAACCTCGGGCGCGTCGAGCTGCTCCCGGTCCTGCGGACCTGGTGGCCGGCGTCGCTCGCGCTGTGGGGCGTCCTCGAGCTCGCGGAGCTGTGGTTCCGCCGCTCGTCGGGGAGGTGACGAAGGTGAGCGCGCGAAAGATCGGCTTCCTCCTCCTCGTTCTCGGGTTCGGCGCCGTGGTCGAGACCGCCTGGCAGGTCCGGGGCGACGTGAGGATCGGCGCCGAGGGCTGCCGGGTGCTCGGCGGCCGGTTCTACGGCCCGTCGTGGTCCTTCGAGCGAACGGCGGAGCGAGCGATCGCGGAGGCCGCCCCCCGCCTCGAGGTGAAGAACGCGTTCGGGGACGTGCGGGTCACGGCAGGCGCCCCGGGCGTCGTCAAGGTCCGGCTGCGCACGGTCGTCTTCCTCCCGACGGAGGAGAGGGCCCGCGCCTTCGCGGACCGCGTCGAGCTCCGTCTCTCCGGCGAGGGCTCGCCGGTGCGGGTCGGCACGAACCGCGAGGAGGTGGGCCGCGGCGAGGGCGTCGGGTTCGAGACCCACCTGGAGATCGAAGCCCCCTCCGAAGCGACGGTGGACGTGCGCAACGAGCACGGACGGGTCGACCTCGCCGGGCTCGCCGCGGCGGAGCTGGCTTCGTCCTTCGGGGGCGTCTCCGCCGAGCGGATCGCGGGGCGCCTGAAGATGGACTCACGGCACGGCGAGCTCCGCGCGAGCGGGATCGGGGGGGACGCCGAGATCCGTTCCCGGCACGGCGCGGTGGACGTGTCGGACGTCGCGGGCGCGGCGAAGCTCGACGTGGAGCACGGCGAGGTGGCCGCGCGGCGGACCGGGGCCCTCGAGGTTTCGGTCCAGCACGGGGGCCTCTCGGCGGAGACGGTCGGAGGCGACCTCGCCGTGCGGGGCGGCCACTCGGGGGTGCGGGCGAGCGACGTCGTCGGCCGCGCGGAGGTGGAGACGTCCTTCGGCGGCGTCCACCTCGAGCGCGTGGGCGGCGAGGTCCGCGCCCGGGCCCGGCACGGCGAGGTCGAGGCCGAGGACGTGGGCGGGGCGCTGGTCGCCGAGACGAGCCACGGCCGCATCCGCCTCGCCCGCGTGGACGGGACGGTCGAGGCCTCGGCCGACGGCGGCGAGGTGGAGGCGAGCGGCCTCGCGGCGGGCGCGAAGCTGCGCGCGAGGGGCGGCGACGTCTCGGTCGACGGCTTCGCGGGCCGGCTCGACGTCGAGGTCGAGCGCGGGAGCGCCCGGCTCTCTCCACGCACGCCTCTCGCCGCGGAGCTGAGCGTCTCGGTGACCCTCGGCGAGGCGTCCCTCGGTGCCCCCGAGGGGAGCCGGTTCGACCTCGAGGCGCAGGCCCGACGCGGCGAGGCGCGAGTGGAGGTCGCAGGCCTCGCGCTGTCGGAGACGGGCGGCGAGCCCGGGCGCGGCCACCGGATCCTCGGCCGCCTCGGCGGCGGCGGACCGGCGGTGCGCCTGCGCGCGGACGGCGACGTCGTCGTCCTGGCGGCGCCCGCGCTCCCGATCGCGGATGGTCCAGCGGCGAAGCCGGCGAGGGCCGAGGCGAGGCCGCCGGAGGCCGCGCCGACACCGGCTCCGCCCGCAGAGCAGCCCGCAACGCGCTGAGCCCGCAGCCCGTTCCGCAGGACGGTGGCCGCCCCGGAGCGAGGGCAGCCACCGTCGCTTTTTCACCCTTGCCTCCGGCTTCGCGCTTCCGGTAGACTCCCGCCCTCCGTCGGCCGACCCGGCCCGCGGGAAAGACCGGAGCCCACCACCCGCCACCGCGCAGCCGAGAGACGCATGCACATCGACCCGAAGGCGCGCCCGCTCCTCGAGACGAGCCTTCCCGGCGTCACGCCGTGGAAGAAGGGCAAGGTCCGCGACGTCTACGACCTCGGGGACCGGCTGCTGGTCGTCGCCACCGACCGCCTGAGCGCGTTCGACGTCGTGCTGCCGACGGGAATCCCGGGCAAGGGCATCCTGCTGACGCAGATGTCGCTGTTCTGGTTCCGCCTCCTCGCCGACGTCGTGCCCCACCACGTCCTCACCGCGGACGTCGACGAGTACCCCGCCGAGCTGCGCCCCTTCCGGGACCAGCTCGAGGAGCGCTCGATGATCGTGGCGAAGACCGACGTCCTTCCCGTCGAGTGCGTCGTGCGCGGCTACCTGGCGGGCTCGGGCTACAAGGACTACAAGGCGACGGGCTCGGTGTGCGGCATCGCGCTGGGCGCAGGGCTGCGCGAATCCGACCGCCTCGAGCCGCCGATCTTCACGCCGGCGACGAAGGCGGAGACCGGCCACGACGAGAACATCCCCTACGAGACGATGGCGGCGACGGTGGGGGACGAGCGCGCGGCGCAGGCGCGGCGGGTGAGCCTCGAGATCTACTCGAGGGCCCGCGCGCACGCCGAGGCGCGGGGAATCATCCTCGCGGACACCAAGTTCGAGTTCGGTGTCCGCGACGGGCGCCTCATCTGGATCGACGAGGCCCTCACGCCGGACTCCTCGCGCTTCTGGCCGAAGGACGGCTACGAGCCGGGACGCTCGCAGCCGAGCTTCGACAAGCAGTTCGTGCGCGACTACCTCGAGACGCTCCAGTGGGACAAGCGACCCCCGGGGCCGGAGCTGCCGGCGGAGGTCGTCGCCCGCACCGTGGAGAAGTACGTGGAGGCGTTCGAGCGCCTCCGGGGAGAGGCCCGCTAGGGCGGGACCGCCGGGCCGGCCGCCCGGCACAGCAGGGGAGCGCCTTTCTCGTGAAGCAGCAGCTGGAAGCCCTCATCGTCGAGATGGTCGACAAGGGGATCCGTTTCACGGACGCCAAGCGGGAGTTCGAGAAGAAGTTCATCACCCGCGTCGTGCAGCAGCACCGCGGCAACCTCTCGCGCGCGGCCCGGGACCTGAAGATCCACCGCAACACCCTCGGCAAGAAGATCGAGGAGTACAAGATCCAGGCTTAGGCGGCGCCCCCGGGCGCCGGAGCGCTGGCAGTCGCCTTGACAGAGTGCTGGCCGGCTGGCTATATTCGGCTGGCAGTCGGACCCATGGAGTGCCAGCGCCGCGGTGGAGTTGTCCCTCTCCGCCTGTCGCGCCTGGTTCTCAGTGGCGACGCGAGTTCGATCGAGCAGTCTACACAAGGAGACGACACACATGGCGAAGGTTCGTCCGCTTCACGATCGCCTGCTGGTGAAGCGCATCGAGGAGAAGGAGACGGTCAAGGGCGGGATCATCATCCCCGACACCGCGAAGGAGAAGCCCCAGGAGGGCGAGGTCATCGCGGTCGGCAACGGGAAGATCCTGGACAACGGCACGAAGGTGCCGCTCGACGTCAAGGCCGGCGACAAGATCCTCTTCGGCAAGTACTCCGGCACCGACATCAAGATCGACAACGAGGAGTTCCTGATCCTGCGCGAGGACGAGGTCCTCGCGATCGTCAGCTAAGAGAAAGGCCGAGGAAGAAAGAAACATGGCGAAGCAGATCACTTACGGAAACGACTCGCGCCAGGCGGTGCTCCGCGGCGTGAACCGGCTGGCCGACGCGGTCAAGGTGACCCTCGGCCCCAAGGGCCGCAACGTGGTCCTCGACAAGAAGTTCGGCTCCCCGGTCATCACCAAGGACGGCGTCACGGTGGCCAAGGAGATCGAGCTCAAGGAGCCGCTCGAGAACATGGGCGCGCAGATGGTCCGCGAGGTCGCCTCCAAGACCTCCGACGTGGCCGGCGACGGCACGACCACCGCGACCGTCCTCGCCCAGGCGATCTATCGCGAGGGCATCAAGAACGTGACCGCCGGCGCCAACCCGATGGACCTCAAGCGGGGCATCGAGAAGGCGGTGGCCGCGGTCGTCGAGGAGCTCAAGAAGCTCAGCAAGCCGGTCAAGGGCAAGATGATCGCCCAGGTCGGCACGATCTCCGCGAACAACGACGACACGATCGGCAAGATCATCGCCGAGGCGATGGAGAAGGTCGGCAAGGACGGCGTGATCACCGTCGAGGAAGCCAAGACGCTCGAGACCTCGCTCGAGGTGGTCGAGGGGATGCAGTTCGACCGCGGGTACCTCTCGCCCTACTTCGTGACCGACCCCGAGCGGATGGAGGCGGTCCTCGAGGGCGCGCTCGTGCTCATCCACGAGAAGAAGATCTCGAGCATGAAGGACCTGCTCCCCGTGCTCGAGCAGGTCGCCAAGCTCGGCAAGCCGCTGCTCATCATCGCCGAGGAGGTCGAGGGCGAGGCCCTCGCCACCCTCGTCGTCAACAAGCTCCGCGGCACGCTGCAGGTCGCGGCGGTGAAGGCCCCCGGCTACGGCGACCGCAGGAAGGCCATGCTCGAGGACATCGCGATCCTCACCGGCGGCAAGGCCATCACCGAGGACCTCGGCATCAAGCTCGAGAACGTGAAGCTCGAGGACCTGGGCCGGGCCAAGAAGGTCGTGATCGACAAGGACAACACGACGATCATCGAGGGCGCGGGCACGGCCAAGGCGATCGAGGGCCGGGTCAAGCAGATCCGCACCCAGATCGACGAGACGACCTCCGACTACGACCGCGAGAAGCTCCAGGAGCGGCTCGCCAAGCTGGTCGGCGGGGTGGCGGTGATCAAGGTCGGCGCGGCCACCGAGACCGAGATGAAGGAGAAGAAGGCCCGGGTCGAGGACGCGATGCACGCGACCAAGGCGGCGGTCGAGGAGGGCATCGTGCCCGGCGGCGGCGTCGCCCTTCTCCGCGCCCAGAAGGCGGTGGACGACGTCAAGGTCGACGGCGACGAGAAGGTCGGCGCCGCGATCGTCCGCCGCGCGCTCGAGGAGCCGATCCGGCAGATCGCCGGGAACGCGGGCTTCGAGGGCGCCGTGGTCGTGGCCAAGGTGCGCGAGATGAAGGCCGAGGAGGGCTTCAACGCGCTCACCGACGAGTACGAGAACCTGGTCGAAGCGGGCGTCATCGACCCGACCAAGGTCGTGCGCTCGGCGCTGCAGAACGCGTCGTCGATCGCCTCGCTGCTCCTCACCACCGAGGCCCTCGTCTCCGAGATCCCGGAGGAGAAGGAGGAGAAGGCCCCGATGGGCGGCGGCATGCCGCACGGCGGCGGCTTCTAGCGCGAACCGTCGGACGCGCCGTAACCGGCGCGTCTTCGTTCGGAGGGGGCGGCTTCGGCCGCCCCCTCTCGTCGTTTCCCGGTCTACGGCGCGAAGCGGACCTCGACCGGGACCCACACCCGGACGGGAACGCCGTCCTTCGTGGCCGGGCGGTACAGCCAGCCGCGCACGGCCCGCGCCGCGGCCTCTTCGAACCGAACGCCGGGACGGGTGCTCCGAACGATCGTCACGTCGACGACACGCCCGCTCTCGTCGACGAGGGCTCGCAGCTCCACGACCCCCGAGGCGCGCACGAGCCGGGCGATCTCCGGGTACTCCGGCATCCGCTTCCGCAGGATCACCGGAGGCGTGAGGCGGGGGTCGGCGAAATCGACCAGGGAGCCCGGCCGGGCCGGCGCCGGGCCGGGAGGGATGGTCGTCGATGGTGGCGCCGGGTCCTCGACGGGCGGGGGTTCGGAGCCGGCCGGCACCGGAACGGGCTCCGGGGTGGGCGGCGGCTCCGCCGCCGGCGGGGGCGTGGCCTCGGCGAGGCGCGCCTCCTCGGCCTTGCGCTCCTCCTCCAGGCGACGCCGCTCCTCCTCCTGCCGGCGCTCCTGCTCGGCCCGCGCGCGCCGTCGGGCGTCCTCCTGGGCCTGCGCCACGGCCGAGGGGTCGGCGACGGTTCCGCCCGCGGCGGCTTCGGCCTCGATCGTCTGGCGCGCGTCATCGGCCGCCCGTGCCTCGGCCTCCGCCTTCTCGCGCTCGAGCTGTGCGATGCGCTCCTCCAGCTCCCGGATCCGGGTCTGGGAGGCGTCCGCTGCGGCCGACGGGCCGGGAGGCGGCGCGCTGCGCCGCGACACGAAGTAGAGGTAGCCTCCTCCCCCGCCGACGAGGACGGCGAGGAGCAATCCCAGCGCGAGCCACAGCCCGCGTCGTGCCGGGGGCGGCGAGGCCGCCGCCCCGAGGGTCATGCGGGAGGCGGCCTGGCGCGCGGCCGCCTCCCGAGAGGCGCGCGCCGCGGCCGGACGCGCTCCCGACGCGTCGGGGCCGACGGCCGGAGGCGACGGCGGGCGGGGGGCCTCCGTCGGGAGCGCGGCCTCCGCGAGCGTCGGCGGTGCGACCTCGGTCGCCGCCGCGAAGGGCTCGGTCTGCGGCCCCGGCGCCCTCTCGGCCGGCCTCTCCGGGAGGAGGGCGCGGTAGTCGGCCCGTCTCGCCTCCTCGAGCTCCCGCGTCTCGCGCTCCATCTCCCCCCGGAAGAGCGTGTGCATCAGGAAAGCGAGGTCGAAGGTGGTCGGGGTGAACTCGCCGGAGAAGAGGAGGGCGTCGAGCGCCCGCGACAGCTCGCCCATGCGGCGCAGGCGCGAGGCGGGATCGTGCGCGAGGCCCTGTCGCAGGAGGTCGGCGAGCGCAGGAGCGAGGGGGACGCGCTGGCCCCCCGAGGTGGTGAGCCGCGCCTCGCGCAGGCCCTCCACGGGATCGCTCCCGTCCGGGGGCAGCCCGGCGAGCGCCTCGCGCAGCACCAGGCAGAGCGCGTACACGTCGCACGCGGGCGTGCCCTCGCCTCCCGCCGCCTGCTCCGGCGAGAGGTACCGCCGCTCCTCCTCGGGCAAGAGCCCGTCCGCACGAAGGGCGCGCCAGAGGCCGAGCCCCTGAACCTTCACCTCCCCGTCCCAGGACACGAGGATGCGCGAGGGCGTGAGCAGGCCGTGGACGAGCGCCGCCCCCGCCTCGTCCTTCTTGGCGTGCAGCGAGTCGAGGGCGGTGGCCACGCGGCTCGCGACCATGAGGCCGTGCTCGGCGGCGAAGGGAAAGCCCTCGTCGCGGCAGCGCGCGAGGACCGCCTCGAGGGACCGGCCCTCGACGAGCTCGCTCGACACGTACACCGACTGCTCGACGCGGCCGACGCCGAGGACGCGGGCGAAGCCCGAGTGCTGGGGGCGGGCGAAGAGGCGGGCCTCCTCCACCAGGCGCCGCGCGGCCTCGGCGTGGGAGGAGACCGCGGGGGACAAGCGGAGCACCGAGACGAAGCGGTCGAAGCCCTCGGGGGACAGCCGCACCGCTCGGTACTCGCGGCCGAGGGCGCCCGCGCGCGTCTCTCCGAGGAGGACCAGCCGGCCGAACCTCTCCGGGGGTGCCACGGCCTCAGCTCGCCGTGAGGCGGCCCTCCGACCCGTCGGCTCGCCGGAAGAGCACTCCGTCCTCGTCGACGGAGAGCACGGTGATGCCACCCGCCGTCTCGCCCGGACCCGCCAGCACGACCTCGCCGTCGATCGCGAGGGCGGCCACGAGCGCGCCTGCGCGGCGGACGAGCCCGACGAGACGGGGCTCCGCGTTTGCCGTCGGCGCGGACACGGCGCCGGCGGGGGCGATCGCCTCCGTCCGGACGACCTCGGGTCGGGCCCCGTCGGAGTAGCGGAACACGTTCCTGAGGGCGGCGGGATCCGGCCGCGGCGCGGGGCCGGGACGAGCCGCGGGCGCCTGGGTCCGAGGCGGCGCGGGACGAGCGGGGGCGGTGCTGCGGTGCGCGAGGGCCCAGGCCCCGAGCGCCGCGGCGAGGAGCAGGGCTGCGACGAAGCCCCGCCTCACGGTCGCCCCCCCGGCGCCTCGACGCTCGCCGGGCCGCGCTCGGTATGGACCGCGACCTCGAGCCGCAGGAGGTCGTCCGCGCTCTCGCGGATCTCCAGCGAGTCGATCTGGACCCCGGAGGACGTCTCGGCCAGGCGGTCGGCGAGGTGGAGCAGGTCCTCCTGGTCGCCCTCCGCGGTGAGCCGGCCGCGGGCCGCCACCGCGCCGCGCCCCCCGGCCTCGGCGGCGAGGCGCACGCCAGTGACGGGAAGGCCCTCGGCCGCACGCAGCATCGACGCTCGCAGGGCCGTGACCGCCGCCGCCGCCCCGGCGGGGGCCTCCGCCGCGGCGGCCCGGCGGGCGAGGTCCGCCGCCCGCGCGCGCAGCGCCTCGCGCTCGACGCGCAGCGCGGAGAACTCGGCCCGGGCGGCGTCGCGCTCCGCGCGCGCGGGCCGGGTGACGCCGAGGTACAGCGCGACGGCGCCGAGCGAGCACCCCAGGGCGAGACCGAGCGGGCGGCGGCTCACGGCGCCCCCCCCGCCCAGCGGGCGCGAACGACGCTGCGCACCTCGGCCTCCCGGGCCTCGGGCCCGGGCTGGACCTCCGCGAAGCGGGGAGCGGCCGCGAGGCGCTCGAGAAGGAGGTCCCAGCTCGACGCGTCGCGCGCCACGACGTGCAGCTCGAGGGCGCCGCCTCCGCGGTAGTCCAGCGTGAGCCGCGTGAGCCGGGCCGAGGCGGGGAGAGCGGAGGCGACGGCGGCCACCACCGCGACCGGCGGCGCGTCGGCGGGCGAGAGGCGTCCGGCCTCTCCCCGGGCGCGCCCCTCGAGCGCGCGCACCCGCGCCGCGGCCGCGGCCACGTCGCGCCGCACCTCGGCCACCCGGGTCCGGGCCGCGCGCGCCTCGCTCCTCGCCCGCAGTGCGGACACCGCGGCGAGGACGAGGACGGCGAGGGCGGCGGCCACCGCGACGCGGTCCCAGCGTAGGGCGGGGGGACGCCGCGGCGCCGTCGAGAAGTCGGGCTGGCCGCTCATGCGAGAAGGCCCCCGAGCCAGGCGGCATCCGCCGCTTCCGCCCACTCGCCGGGGGCGGGGAGGGCCTCCTCGGCGGAGCCCAGCTCCCGGCGAAGCCGGCGCCCGTCGGAGCCGGCGAGCGCGAGGGACAGGGAGGGGCCCCCGTTCGCCGCGGCGGCCGCCCGGGCCGCCTCGTCGCGCAGCCGCGCGGCCTCGCCGGGCGAGCGGTCCCGCCTCCGGCTGCGCAGCGCGACCAGCCCGCCGTCGCGGAGGATGGCGAGGCACAAGGCGGCGTCCCCGAGCACGAGGTGGACGGCGTCGCGCGCCCGCGCGCGCAGGAGGCCCTCGAGGGCGACGAGCGGCGCGAGGTGAACGCGCCGCACCTCGAGACCCGCGGCCTGGGCCACGTTCTCGAACGCCGCGACCGTCGAGCGCCGCACGGCGGCGCCCACCAGACGGTCGGGGCCTGCGCCCAGCGCCTCGACGACGGCCTCCGAGGGAGCGAACGGCAGCGAGGGCGTCAGGCGGAAGCGGGCGTAGTCGCGGGGGTCGGCGCCCGCCGGTCGATCGAAAAGCGCGATCCGGGCGAGGCCGTCCGGGAGGACGAGGGTGACGGGGCCGGGAGCGGATCCCTCGACCGCGCGCCGCACGGCGGAGCGCACCTCCTCGGCCCTCTCCACCGAGGGGCCGGACGAGGAGGGGACGAGCGCCCCCGGGGCGAGGGGGACCCGGGCGAAGCCGCGGATGCGGCGGCCGCCGAGGCCCTCGGCGAGACTCGCCGCGGTCACAGAGGAGGCGTCGAAGCCCAGGAAGAGGCGCCGCCCGGAAAGGCCCACGCCCTGATTCTAGCGCCCCGCCCGCGCGGATTTACGGCCCCACGGCCGGGTTGTATGATCCGGTGTTTGCACCGGGAGGAGACGGAATCATGAAGGTGTACGACGCCCCGAACATCCGCAACGTCGCCCTCGTCGGACACGGGGGCTGCGGCAAGACGTCGCTCGCCTCGGCCCTGCTGTTCGACGCCGGGGCCGTCACCCGGCTGGGGCGGGTGGACGACGGGACGACGGTCACGGACTTCGACCCCGACGAGATCGAGCGCAAGATCAGCCTGCTGGCGGCGGTCGCGTTCGCGGAATGGAAGAAGACCAAGATCAACCTGATCGACGCGCCCGGCTACGCCAACTTCCTGGCCGAGGCCCGCTCCGCCCTGCGGGTGGCCGATGCCGCGCTCGTGGTGGTCGACGCGGTGGCGGGGGTCGAGGTGCAGACCGAGAAGGTCTGGGCGTTCGCCGAGGAGTACGGCCTCGCCCGCCTGGTGGTCGTGAGCCGGATGGACCGGGAGAACGCGTCGTTCGAGCGGGCGCTCGAGAGGCTGCAGGCGTCCTTCGGACGCACGGTGGTCCCGGTCGCGGTGCCGGTGGGCGAGGAGAAGTCCTTCCGGGGCGTGGTCGACCTCGTGGCGGAGAAGGCGTACGTCTACGGGGACGACGCGAGCGGGAAGTTCCAGGTGACCGACGTGCCCACGGCCCAGAAGGAGGCGGCCGCCTCCTGGCGCGAGAAGCTCGTGGAGATGGTGGCGGAGAGCAACGAGGAGCTCATGGAGGAGTTCTTCGAGAAGGGGACCCTCTCGCAGGAGCAGCTCGCGAAGGGCCTCGCGAGGGCGGTCGCGGCGGGCAGGATCTGCCCGGTCCTCCCGGCCTCCGCCGCCCTCAACGCCGGCGTCCACGCCGTTCTCGACGCCATCGTGGACCTCCTGCCCTCGCCGGTCGTCCGCGGGAAGGCGAAGGGCATCGACCCCGCGACCAAGGCGGAGGCGTGGCGGGAGCCGGCGGCCGACGCCCCGTTCTCGGCCTTCGTCTGGAAGACCCTGGTCGACCCCCACGCGGGCCGGATCACGCTCTTCCGCGTCTACTCCGGCACGCTCAAGTCCGACTCGGGAGTGCACAACACGAGCCGGGACGCGGCCGAGCGGGTGGGGTCGCTCTTCCTCCTGCAGGGCAAGGCGCAGACCCAGGTCCCGGAGGTCCAGGCCGGCGACATCGCCGCCGTGGCCAAGCTCAAGGACACGATGACCGGCGACACCCTGGCCGACAAGGCGGCGCCGATCGTCTACCCGGCGGTGACGTTCCCCGAGCCCGCCACGACGTTCGCGATCGAGCCCAAGACCCGGGGCGACGAAGACAAGATCTCGACCGCGCTCCAGCGGCTGCAGGAAGAGGACCCGGTGCTGCGCGTGTCGCGCGACCCGCAGACCCACGAGATGCTGCTCTCCGGCATGGGGCAGCTGCACGTCGAGGTGGTGGTCGGGCGCCTGCGCAAGCGCTACAAGGTCGAGGTCAACCTCAAGAAGCCGAAGATCCCGTACCGGGAGACGATCAAGGGCTCGGCCGAGGCCCACGGACGGCACAAGAAGCAGACGGGGGGCCACGGCCAGTTCGGGGACTGCCGCATCCGCCTGAAGCCCCTCCCGCGCGGCTCGGACTTCGAGTTCGTCGACGACATCTTCGGCGGCGCGATCCCGAAGAACTTCATCCCCGCGGTGGAGAAGGGCATACAGGAGGCCCGCCTCAAGGGCTTCCTGGCCGGCTACCCCATGGTGGACTTCCGGGTCGAGCTCTACGACGGCCAGTACCACGACGTCGACAGCTCGGAGATGTCGTTCAAGATCGCGGGCTCGCTCGCGTTCAAGGACGGGATCCCCAAGTGCCGGCCCACGATCCTCGAGCCGATCATGGCCGTCGAGATCGCGGTGCCCGACGAGTACGCGGGCGCGGTGATGGGCGACCTCTCGAGCCGGCGCGGGCGCCCGCAGGGCATGGAGCCCAAGGGGTCGCTCCAGGTGATCAAGGCCGAGGTTCCCCTCGCCGAGATGCTCTCGTACGACGCCGACCTGACCTCGATGACCGGGGGGCGCGGCTCGTACCACATGGAGATGGACCACTACGACGAGGTTCCCGCCCACCTCCAGGAGAAGATCATCGCCGCGGCGAAGGCGGAGCGCGGGGACGTGAAGGAGGAGGAGTAACCGCCGCCCCCGCGGGTCGCCCCGGGAAGTGCGCTAGACTTCCCGGATGAGACTCCGGCACATCCTGGCCGCCGCCCTGCTCCTCGCCGCGGGCCCGATCGCGCGGGCCCAGGACGAGCCCCTCGCCGCCGGCAGCGACGGCGTGCCCGTCCCGAAGAAGACCAAGCACGTCCAGCCGACGTACCCGGCGGAGGCCCTCGCCCAGGGGGTGAGGGGGATCGTGATCCTCGACGTGGTCGTCGACGCGCGGGGGAAGGTCGAGTCGGCCTCGATCGTCCGCAGCGTGCCCGGCCTCGACGAGGCGGCGATCGCCGCGGCCCGCCAGTGGGAATACGAGCCCACCCGGGTCGACGGCCAGCCCGTGCGGGTGAAGGTCACGGTGCCCATCACGTTCTCGCTCGCCCTGCCCCGCCTCGAGCGCCAGGCGGGGATCCCCGAGCTCCGCCAGGGGGTGACGCCGCCGTGGCCGGCGGGGGCGACGGGGGGCGGGTTGGCGACGGCCGAGGTGACGCTCGAGCCCGACGGGCGGGTCGGCGTCGCGCAGGTCGCGGAGGGAGGTCCGCCGTGGTCGGACGCCCTCCTCTCCGCGCTCAGGACGTGGCGCTTCAGCCCGCCGCCGGAGGACGAGACGCTGTCCTTCCGCGTCGAGGCGGAGTTCGCGCCGGCGAGGGGAGGGCAACCCCAGCGCGTGAACCTGCGGGCGACCGGCCTCCAGCGCTCCGACCTACTCGCGAGCGGCCCCCCGCCGGAGCCTCCGACGACACCCGCCCCCGCCCAGGCGTCGGAGGGGACGGCGACCCGGCCTGCCGTCGAGCCCGCAGCAGCGTCACCGGGGCCTCCCGCCGTCGCCGCGCCGGCGACCGCGCCGCCCTCGCCGGCCGTTCCGTCGACACCGCCGCCGGCCCCTCCTCCGGCACCGCCGTCGACGTCGCCCCCCGTGCCATCCCCGTCGACGCCGCCCGCCCGCGACGCGTCGCCCGCGGCCTCGGCCCCGGAGACGGCGCCCGCCGTCCGGCCGGCCGCTGCGCCGCCCGCGGCCGACCCGAGCGCCCCGCCTCCCGTCGAGGTGCTCACTGCTCCCCCGCCGCCCGCGCCGCCCGAGAACGGCGTCTCGGCCATCCGGGACGTGACTCTGGAGCCCGGGGTGCCGGACCTCACCCGCGGCCGACGCCCGACGATGCCGCCCCTCGCCCGCATGACCGGCACGAGCGGCACCGTCGAGGTGTCCTTCTCGGTGAGCGCGGGCGGCGTGACCGCGGTGCAGGCGGCCACGGGGCCGGATCTCCTTCGTGTCGCCGCGGAGCAGACCGTGGCGTCCTGGGTGTTCCGGCGCACGCGCGCCGACCGCGCCTACCTCGTGGCGGTCTTCACCTTCGCCGACGACAAGGGCCAGGCCGTCGTCCGGCCGCAGCCGGCGCCGCCCGCCCAGCCCTGACGGCGGCGGAGTTACTCGGCCGCCGCCTCCTTGCTGCGGCCCGCCGCCTTCTTCCCGGGCTTGTCGGCCTTCTTCTCGGCGGCCTCGTCCTTCTTCTCCGAGGCCTTCTTGGCCTTGTCCTGCTTGCCCGCCGGCTTGTACTCGTAGCCCACGAGCTCGAGGTACGCCATCTCCGCCCCGTCGCCCTTGCGGGTCCCGAGCCGGAGGATGCGCGTGTACCCGCCCGGACGGGTGGCGAAGCGCGGCCCGATCGTGTCGAACAGCTTCTTGAGGACCGCGGGGTCCTGGACGTTCCGCGCGGCGAGACGGCGGGCGTGGAGGCGATCTCCCTCGCTCCGGGCGAGGGTGATGAGCCGTTCCGCGAACGGGCGCAGCTCCTTGGCCTTGGGCAGGGTGGTGCGGATCCGCTCCTTCTCGAAGAGGGAGGTGGCGAGGTTGCGCAGGAGCGCGATCCGGTGGGGCGTGATCCGCCCCAGCTTTCGGTGGGCGACGCGGTGTCTCATGGCCTCTCCTGGCGGTTCTGGCGCTACTTCTGCGCCTGCGGCCAGTCGTCGAGCTTCATGCCGAGGGAGAGACCCATGCCGGCGAGGATCTCCTTGATCTCGTTGAGCGACTTGCGGCCGAAGTTCTTGGTCTTGAGCATCTCGGACTCGGTCTTCTGCACCAGCTCGCCGATCGTCCGGATGCTCGCGTTCTTGAGGCAGTTGTAGGAGCGCACGGAGAGCTCCATCTCGTCGACGCTCTTCTGGAGCTTCTCGTACAGCGCGCCCTTCTCCTCGTCGGAGACCTCGACGACCGGGCTCTCGCCCTCCTCCTCGTCCTCCTCCTCGAGGTTGATGAAGATCTGGAGGTGGTCCTTCATGAGCTTGGCCGCGAGCCCTACCGCGTCGCGGGGGGAGACGGCCCCGTTCGTCCAGACCTCGAGGGTGAGCTTCTCGTAGTCGGTGGCCTGGCCCACCCGCGCCTGGT
Source organism: uncultured Acidobacteriota bacterium (assembly GCA_964561785.1). GTDB lineage: Bacteria > Acidobacteriota > Vicinamibacteria > Fen-336 > Fen-336 > DATBSL01. The sequence continues at coordinate 73,269 of CAZLRF010000017.1, forward strand.
CGACGAAGTAGTTGACCTTCTTGACCGGGGAGTGGACGGAGTCGAGGGGGATCCACCCGATCGAGAGGTCCTCGTCGAAGTTCTTGTCCGCGGAGACGTAGCCCCGGCCCGGCTTGACCCGCATCTCGACGGCGAGGGTGGAGCCGGCGCCGAGCGTCGCGATGTGGGCCTCGGGGTCGAGCACCTCGACGTCGGGGTCGGGCGTGATGTGCTTCGCCTTGATCTCGCCCGGCTCCGAGGTCCGGAGCATGATCGTCTTCGGGTGGTCGACGTGCATCTTGAGCGGCACGCGCTTGAGGTTGAGGATCAGGTCGGTCGTGTCCTCCATCGCCCCGGGGATGGGGGAGAACTCGTGCAGGACCCCCTCCACCCGGACCGCGGTCACCGCCGCCCCCTCGATGCTCGAGAGCAGGACCCGCCGCAGGGCGTTGCCCACGGTGGTGGCGAAGCCCCGCTCGAACGGCTGGGCGTAGAACCTCCCGTAGTGGTCGGTCAGGGTGTCCCGGTCGACGTCGAGGCGCTTCGGCTTCTGGAATCCCTTCCACAGCATGTTCTTCAAGTCCTCCGCGGTCCCGGGGGAAAGGCGAGCGCCCCGGGGCCGAAGTTTGCTACTTCGAGTACAGCTCGACGATCAGCTGCTCCTGGATCGGGAAGCTCACGTCGTCGCGCGCGGGGAGCGCGAGCACCTTCGCGCTGAGGTTGGCGGAGTCGAGCTCGAGCCACCGGGGAACGCCCCGGCCCTTGACCGACTCCACCGACGCCTGGACGAGCGGGTTCTTCGCCGCCCGCGCGGCGAGGGTGATCACGTCGCCGACCTTCACCTGGTAGGAGGGAATGTCGATCTTGCGCTCGTTCACCCGCACGTGCCCGTGGCGGACCAGCTGACGCCCCTGCGCCTGCGAGCTGCTGAAGCCCAGGCGGTAGACGACGTTCGAGAGCCGCCGCTCGAGCTTCTGCAGGAGCAGCTCGCCGGAGACGCCCTTCTCGGAGCTGGCCCGCTGGAAGGTCAGCGCGAACTGCCCCTCGAGCATGCCGTAGAGCCGCTTCACCTTCTGCTTCTCGCGCAGCTGGAGCCCGTAGCCCTGGGCCTGCTTCTTGATGCGCGCCCCCTTCCCGTGCTGGCCGGGAACGTAGTTGCGCTTCTCGATCGCGCACTTCTCGGTGAAGCAGCGGTCGCCCTTCAGGAAGAGCTTCATGCCCTCCCGGCGACAGAGGCGGCAGACGGAACCGGTGTATCGTGCCACGCTTCGACTCCTTAGACCCGGCGCCGCTTCGGGGGGCGGCAGCCGTTGTGGGGGATGGGGGTCACGTCGCGGATGGACTTGATCTCGACCCCCGCGGCCTGCAGCGCCCGGATGGCCGACTCTCGCCCGCTGCCGGGGCCCTTGACCCGGATGTCGATCGAGCGCAGGCCGTGCTCGCGCGCGGAGGTGGCGGCGGTGGTCGCCGCCTGCTGGGCGGCGAACGGCGTGCCCTTGCGCGAGCCCTTGAACCCGAGGGTGCCCGCGCTCGACCAGGACACCACGTTGCCCTCCAGGTCGGTGATGGTCACGATCGTGTTGTTGAAGGAGGCGTGCACGTGCGCGATGCCGTGCACGACGTGCTTCTTCTCCTTCTTCGTCTTCTTGGCCCCGACGACCTTCGTGCTCATCTCCCGCTCCTCACGCCTTCTTCGCGCGGATCATGCCCCGGCGCGGGCCCTTCCGCGTGCGCGCATTCGTGTGCGTCCGCTGGCCCCGCACGGGCAGGTTCCGCCGGTGGCGGCCGCCCCGGTAGGAGCCGATCTCCATGAGCCGCTTGATGTTCATGGCGGTCTCCTTGCGGAGGTCGCCCTCGACGCCGCCCTCCCCGTCGAGGATGCGGGCGATCCGGCTCACCTCCTCCTCGGAGAGGTCCTTGACCCGGACGCTCGGCTCGATGGCCGCCTGGGCGAGGATCTTGTTCGACCGGGCGAGCCCGATCCCGTAGATGTAGGTGAGGGCGACCTCGACCCGCTTCTGCCGCGGGAGGTCGACGCCTGCGATGCGAGCCATTCCGCTACCCCTGCCTCTGCTTGTGCTTCTGGTTCGGGCAGATGATCCTCACCACCCCGTGGCGGCGGACCACCTTGCACTTGACGCAGATCTTCTTGACCGACGACCTGACTTTCACGTTTCGTTCTCCTACCGCCGTCTCACGATGCGTCCCCGGCCCGCGTCGTAGGGCGCGATCTCCACCACCACCGCGTCGCCCGGCCGCAGGCGGAGCAGGCTGGACTCGCCCGCGACGTGGGCGGTCACCGCTGCGCGGTCACCGCTCGCGAGCTCCACGCGGAACAGACCGTTCGGCAACCGCTCCCGCACCGTGGCGTCGACGCGCAGGGCCTCGCCGGCGCCCTCCGTCCGCGAGCGGCCCACCCCGTCAGGCATTGGCCGCCTCCCGGTCGTAGGGGTACGGCTCCGAGAGGATCCACGGCCCGCAGGGCGTGATCGCCACCGAGAACTCGAAGTGCGCGGAGAGGCTGCGGTCCCGGGTGACCGCCGTCCAGCCGTCGGAGAGCACGTCCACCTCCGGCCGCCCCACGTTCACCATCGGCTCGATCGCCACGCACATCCCGGGCACGAGCCTCTCGCGCCGCCCCGGGGGCCCGTAGTTCGGAACCTGCGGCTCCTCGTGGAGGCTCGTGCCGATCCCGTGGCCGACGAACTCCCTCACCACGGAGTAGCCGTTCTTCTCCGCGTGGGTCTGCACGGCGTGGCCGATGTCCCCCACCCGCCGGCCCGGGTGGCACTGGTCGATGCCCGCGAAGAGCGCCTCGCGCGTGACCCGCAGCAGCCGCGCCGCCTCCTCGCTGATCCGGCCCACCGCCACCGTGCGCGCGGCGTCTCCGAAGAAGCCGTCCACGATGCACCCGAGGTCGAGGCCGACGATGTCGCCCTCGCGGAGCTTGCGGGGCCCCGGGATGCCGTGTACGACCTCCTCGTTCACCGAGATGCACAGGGTGGCGGGGTAGCCACGGTAGCCGAGGAACGCCGGGCGCGCCCCCGCGCGCTCGATGTGCTCGCGGGCGATCCGGTCCATCTCCCTCGTCGTGACCCCGGGCACGGCCGCGGCCTCGAGGGCGTCGAGCGTCTCGACGACGATCCGATTCGCCCGGGCCATCGCCTCCAGCTCGCGCCACGACTTCTGGACGCTCACGCCGGCGCTCCCATCGCGGTCACGAGGTCGTGGAGGACCGTGTCCATCGGGCGGTTCCCGTCGACGACCACCACCCGCGTCCGGCTCCGGTAGTACTCGATGAGCGGGAAGGTCCGCTCGTCGTACTCGGCGAGACGCCGCGCCACGACCGTCTCGTGGTCGTCCTCCCGCTGCAGGAGGCCGGTCCCGCAGGCATCGCACACACCCGGGCGCTTCGGGGGGTCGTTGAGGAGATGGAACGTGGCCTGGCAGCTCGGGCACCACCGCCGGCCGCTCAGGCGCGCCATGAGGACGCTCCGCGGGACCTCGAAGTCGAAGACCACGAACCCGCGGGGGTCGCCCCCCGGCATCGCCTCGAGGCCCTGCGCCTGGGGCACGGTCCGGGGGAAGCCGTCGAGGACGAACCCGTCGCGGCAGTCGGCCTCGCTCGTGCGCTCCCGCACGAGCTCGACGAGCAGCTCGTCGGGCACGAGGCTGCCCTGCTCCATCGTCGGGTGGGCCTTGCGGCCGAGCGGCGTGTCCTTCGCGATCGCCGCCCGCAGCATGTCCCCGGTGCCGATCTTGGGCACCCCGAGGTGCGCCGCGAGCCGCGCCGCCTGCGTACCCTTCCCCGCCCCCGGGGGGCCGAGGAAGATCACGCGGGCGACGGCTCTGCGGCCGGGCTCAGCGGCGGCCACGAATCCTCTTGCCTCCCTTGCCGGTGAAGCCGTCGTAGTGCCGCATGATGAGCTGCGCCTCGACCTGGGCCACGGTGTCCATGGCGACGCCCACCACGATCAGGAGGGAAGTCCCGCCGAAGTAGAAGTTGAGGTGGAGCCCCTCGGTGATCCAGCCCAGGTTGTTGTTGGACAGGAACATGTCGAGGGGCGGGCCGATGAGAGGGATCGGGGCCACCTTGAACCCGGTGATCAGGAACTCGGGCAGGATCGCCACGAGGGCGAGGTAGATGGCCCCCCCGAAGGTGATGCGCCCGAGGATGTGGTCGAGGTACTCCGAGGTCCGCTTGCCGGGCCGGATTCCGGGAACGAAGCCGCCGTACTTGCGCATGTTCTCCGCGACGTCGTCGGGGTTGAAGACGATCGCGGTGTAGAAGTAGCAGAAGAAGATGATGAACGAGACGTACAGCACGTTGTACAGCGGCATCCCCCACTGGAGCTGCTCGGCCACGGTCTCCATCCACGGCAGGCGCGTCTGGAAGAACGAGGCGATCGTCTGCGGGAAGGCGATGATCGAGGAGGCGAAGATCACGGGGATGACGCCGGCGGTGTTCACGCGCAGGGGCAGGTGGGTGGTCTGCCCGCCGTACACCCGGTGGCCGACGACCCTCTTCGCGTACTGAACGGGGATCCGCCGCTGGCCGCGCTCCACGAAGACGATCGCGCCCACGACCACCACCATCGCCGCGAGGAGGAGCAGCGCCGCGAGGAGGCTCAGCTCCCCCCGCTCGATCATGCTGAACGTGCCGATCACCGCCCCCGGGAAGCCGACCACGATGCCGGCGAAGATGATGAGGCTCATCCCGTTCCCGATGCCGCGCTCGGTGATCTGCTCGCCCAGCCACATGATGAACGCCGTCCCCGTGGTGAGGGTGAGCACCGTCATGAGCTTGAAGCCCCAGCCCGGGCTCTCGACGATCTTGAACTGGTTGGCGAGGGTCATCCGCTCGAGGTACACGGCGATGCCGAACGACTGGATGATCGAGAGGAGCACCGTGCCGTAGCGGGTGTACTGGGTGATCTTGCGGCGGCCGAGCTCGCCCTCCTTCGAGAGCTTCTCGAGGTAGGGCCAGACGACGGTCAGGAGCTGGAGGATGATCGACGCCGAGATGTACGGCATGATCCCGAGGGCGAAGATCGTGACCTTCGCGAGGTTGCCCCCGGAGAACATGTCCACGAGCCCGAACCAGTTGCCACGGTTCTGCTCGAAGAAGTCGATCAGGGACTGCGCGTTGATCCCCGGCGTGGGGACGTGGTTGCCCAGCCGGTAGACCGCGAGCAGGCCGAGGGTGAACAGGACCCGCTTTCGCAGGTCGGGCACGTCCCAGATGTTTCGCAGGGCCTGCAGCATGGAGCTACCCCTGGATGAGCTCGGCCTTGCCGCCGAGCGCGGAAAGGCGCTCCTTGGCCTTCTCGCTGAAGCGGTGGGCGTGCACGGTCAGGGCCTTGGTCAGCTCGCCGTCGGCGAGGACCTTGAGACCGCTGCCGAGCTTCTTGACGATGCCCTCCTTCAGGAGCAGCTCGGGTGTCACGATCGTGCCCGCCTCGAAGACCTCCAGGCGGCCGAGGTTCACGCTCGCGAAGACCTTCCGGAAGGGGTGGTTGCTGAACCCGCGCTTCGGCAGGCGGCGGTGGAGCGGCATCTGGCCGCCCTCGAAGCCCGGCTTGCGGGCGAAGCCGCTGCGGCTCTTCTGCCCCTTCTCGCCCCGCCCCGCGGTCTTCCCGAGGCCCGAGCCGGGGCCGCGCCCCACCCGCTTGCGGTTCCTGACGCTGCCCTTCGCCGGCTTGAGATTGTGAAGGCCCACTGCTTCTCTCCGCTCGCCTTAGTCGACCACCGCGACGAGGTGCGGGATCTTCCTGATCATGCCGCGGACCATCGGGGTGTCCTGCCGCTCGACGACGTGGTGCATCCGCCGCAGGCCGAGGCCGCGGACGGTCGCCCGCTGCTCGTCCGTGCAGCCGATGACGCTGCCGATCTGCTTGATCCTGACGGTGCCCGCGGCCTTCGCCGCGCCCTGGGTCTTGGCCATCGCTCGCTCCCTACGCCTGCGCCGGCGCCGCCGGCTCCGCCTTCGCCTCGCCCGCGGCCGGCTTCGGCGCGTCCTTCGCCTCGACCCCGACGATCTCCTCGACCGTGCGGCCCCGCAGCCGCGCCACCCGCTGCGGCGCCTTGAGGCGCATCAGGGCGTCGACCGTGGCCTTGACCACGTTGTGGGCGGTGGTGGAGCCGAGGCTCTTGGTGAGGATGTTCTGGATGCCCGCGGCGGTGATCACGGCGCGCACCCCGCCGCCCGCGATGACCCCCGTGCCCTCCGAGGCGGGCTTGAGGAGGACCGCCCCGGAGCCGAAGCGGCCCGTCACCGCGTGGGGGATCGTGGCGCCCTTCTCGGTGAGAGGCACCTTGACCACGTTCTTCTTGGCGGCCTCCACACCCTTCTTGATCGCGGAGGAGACCTCGCGCGCCTTGCCCATCCCGTAGCCCACGTGGCCGGCGCCGTCGCCGACCACCACGAGGGCCGAGAAGGACAGGTTCTTGCCGCCCTTGACGACCTTCGTGACCCGGTTGATGGACACCACCTGGTCCTTGAACTCCAGGGCCCCAACGTCGATCTTCTCGGCGATCACTCTCATCGGCGTCTCTCGCTTGCCATCCGGCGGCTAGAACTTGAGGCCGCCCCCGCGGGCGGCGTCGGCCAGGGCCTTGATGCGTCCGTGGTACTGGAACCCGCCGCGGTCGAAGACCACGGCCTCGATCCCCTTCTCCTTCGCCCGGCTCGCGATGAGGGCGCCGACCTCCTTCGCCGCCGCCACGTTGCCGCCGCGGCCCGACTTCGCGCGCAGGTCCTTGTCGAGCGAGGACGCGGCGCACAGCGTCCGGCCGGCGTCGTCGTCGATCACCTGCGCGTAGATGTTCCCCTGGCTGCGGAACACCGCGAGCCGCGGCCGCTCCGGCGTCCCCCGCAGCCTCTTGCGGATCCGCTCGTGCAGCCGGCGCCGAATGTCCTCTCTGGTCTTCGTGCTCATCTGTCGCCTCGGCGGGCGTTCCCGCGGGCCCTGGCTCCGCCCGCGGCGTCCCCGCTCCTCATCGCGTCCCTACTTCGATCCGGTGGCCCCGGCCTTGCCGGCCTTCTTCTTCAGCACCTCGCCCACGTAGCGGATGCCCTTCTGCTTGTACGGGTCCGGGCGGCGGAGCTGGCGGATCTCCGCCGCGACCTGGCCGACCTTCTGCCGGTCGATGCCGGAGACCGTCACCCGGGTCTGCTTCTCGACCGCGACCTTGATCCCTTCGGGGATCGCGTACTCGACGGGGTGGGAGAAGCCGAGGGCGAAGACGACCTTGTTCCCCTCGACCTGCGCCCGGTAGCCCACGCCCACGATGTCGAGGTCCTTGGAGAAGCCCTCGGTCACGCCCTTGATCGCGTTCTGGGCGAGGGCCCGGGCCAGCCCGTGGAAGGCCCGCTGCTGCCGCTCGTCGTTCGCCCGCTGGCAGCTCAGCTCCTGGCCCTGCTGGGCGAACTTGATGCCGGGAGGCACGGGCGTGCTGAGCTTGCCCTTGGGTCCTTGCACCTCGAGCGCGGTCTCCGAGATCGAGACCTTGACGCCCGCGGGCACGGCGATCACCTTGCGTCCGACCCGAGACATCGCGCGCTCCTTACCAGACGTTGCAGAGGATCTCGCCGCCCACGCCGGTCTTCGCGGCCTCGCGTCCGGTCATGACGCCGCGCGACGTGGACAGGATGTTGATGCCGAGGCCGCCGTACACGCGGGGGATCTCTCCCTTGCCGCAGTAGATCCGGCAGCCGGGACGGCTGACCCTCTGCAGGTCGGTGATGACCCGCTCCCAGCCGGGGCCGTACTTCAGGAAGATGCGGATCGCGCCCTGCCCCCCGTCCTCGACCAGGCGGTAGTTCGCGATGTACCCCTCGTCCTTGAGGATGCGCGCGATCTCCGCCTTCAGGCGCGAGGCGGGGACGTCGATCTTGGGCAACCGCGCCCGCACTCCGTTGCGGATGCGGGTGAGCATGTCCGCGATGGGATCCGTCATGTTCATCGGACTTTCCTCTCCGGCTCCTACCAGCTCGCCTTGACCACGCCCGGGATCTCGCCGGCGAGGGCGAGCTTCCGGAAGCAGATCCGGCACATCTCGAACTTGCGCATGTAGGCGCGGGGCCGGCCGCACAGGCGGCACCGGGTGTACGCGCGGACCGCGAACTTCGGCTTGCGCTTCGCCTTGGCGATCATCGACAGCTTGGCCACTCGCCTGCCTCCTACTGGTTCCGGAACGGCATGCCGAGGTACGTGAGGAGCAGCTTCGACTCCTCGTCCGTCCGGGCCGTGGTCACGAAGGTCACGTTCATCCCGCGCAGCTTGTCCACCTTCGCGTAGTCGATCTCGGGGAAGATGATCTGGTCCCGCAGGCCGAGGGTGTAGTTCCCCCGGCCGTCGAAGGCGTTCGCCGGGACCCCTCGGAAGTCCCGCACGCGGGGCAGGGCGACGTTGAAGAGGCGGTCCAGGAACTCGTACATGCGGTCGCCGCGGAGCGTCACCGTGGCCGCGATCGGCATGTCCTCGCGGAGCTTGAAGGCGGCGATCGACTTGCGGGCCCGACGGACGGCCGGCTTCTGACCGGTGATGCGTCCGAGCTCGTCCATCGCTGCGTCGAGGAGCTTGATGTTCTGGGTCGCCTCGCCCACTCCCATGTTGACGACGATCTTGGCGAGGCGCGGCACCGCCATCACGCTCGAGTAGCCGCGCTCCTTCAGCAGGCGGGGCACCACCTGCTTCTGGTAGGCGTCCTTGATCCGGGGTACGACCTTCGTCGCGCTCACTTGTCCAGCACCTCGCCGCTGCGGCGGCCGATCCTCGCCCTGCGCCCGTCCGGGAGGAGCTTCGACCCGATCCGGGTCCGCTTGTCGTCGTCGGGCGACACGATCATCACGTTCGACACGTGGATGGGCGCCTCCCGCTCGGCGATCCCTCCCTTGATGTTCCTCTGGGGGTTGGGCCGGGTGTGCCGCTTGATGAAGTTCACGCCCTGCACCAGGACCCTGCCCTTCTCGGGCAGGACCATCATCACCTTGCCGCGCTTGCCCCGGTCGCGGCCGGAGATGACCTCGACGAGGTCGTTCTTCCGGATCCGGATCCGGCTGCGCTCCGTCGTCCTCTGCTTCGCCATGGCTTCTACAGCACCTCCGGCGCGAGGGACACGATCTTCATGAACTTGCGGTCGCGCAGCTCGCGCGCCACCGGCCCGAAGACGCGGGTGCCGACCGGCTCCCCGTCCTCCTTGATGAGCACCGCCGCGTTCTCGTCGAAGCGGATGTAGCTGCCGTCGCGGCGCCTCTGCTCCTTGCGGCAGCGCACGATCACCGCCTTGACCACCTTGCCCTTGCGAACGGGCTCGGGCGCGTCGGGGGCGGACTCCTTCACGTTCGCGGTGATGGTGTCGCCGAGCCGCGCGTAGCGGCCGGTGGACCCGCCGATGGGGAGGATGCAGGAGATCTTCCGGGCGCCGCTGTTGTCGGCCACCTGGAGGATTGTTCGCATCTGGATCATGTCGCCCTCCCGCCCCCGCTACGCCCCGGCCTCGGCCGGAGCGGCCTCGGCGTGCGCGCGCTCGAGGATCTCGACCACCCGCCAGCGCTTGTGGCGCGAGAGGGGCCGCGTCTCGGCGATCCGCACCCGGTCGCCCGCGCGGGCGCCGAGCTCGTCGTGTGCCATGAAGGTCGAGGTCCGGCGGATGGTCTTCTTGTAGAAGCCGTGGCGCACCAGGCGCTCGACCGCCACCACGACCGTCTTCTGCATCTTGGCGCTCGCGACGACGCCCACGCGCGTCTGGCGCCGGCCCGCCTCGGCCTGCTGCTTCGTCTCGTCGGTCATCGCGACACCTGCTTGTCCGTGCTCCGCGCGGGCTTGTCCGCGCTCGGGGCCGGCTTCGTCTTCTCCTGCAGCACCGTCTTCACCCGGGCGATGTCCCGCCGGATCTCGCGCAGCCGGACCGCGTTGTCGAGCTGGCCGATCGACTTCTGGACCCGCAGCCGGAACAGCTGCTCGGAGAGCTCCCTCTCCTTCGTCCGGAGCTCCTCCGGCCCCATCTCCCTCACCTTCGCCGCCTTCATGGCCTACCCCTCCGCCCGCGTCACGAAGCGGGTGGTGACCGACAGCTTGTGGGCGGCGAGGCGGAGCGCCTCGCGCGCCTCCGACTCGGGCACGCCCTCCATCTCGTAGAGGATGCGCCCGGGCTTGACCACCATGACCCAGCCCTCGGGAGCGCCCTTGCCCTTGCCCATTCGGGTCTCCTGGGGCTTCTTGGTGTAGGGCTTGTCGGGGAACATCCGGATCCAGATGCGGCCGTTGCGCTTGATGAAGCGGGTGATCGCGATTCGTCCCGCCTCGATCTCCCGCGCCGTCACCCAGCCGCACTCGGTGGCCTTGAGCCCGTAGTCTCCGAACGCGAGGTGGCCCCCGGTCCAGGCCTTGCCGGACATGCGACCCCGCTGCTGCTTGCGGAACTTGACCTTCTTCGGCATCAACATGGCACGAGACCCCTAGGCGAGCGCCCGAGAGGGGCGGGAGGCTTCGGCCTCGCCCCGGTAGATCCAGGTCTTCACGCCGATCTGCCCGAACGTGGTGTGGGCCTCGTGGAAGCCGAAGTCGACGTCGGCGCGCAGGGTGTGCAGCGGAAGCTGGCCGTGGAGGTACCACTCGGAGCGGGCGATCTCGGCGCCGTTCAGGCGCCCGGACACGCGGATCTTGATCCCGCGCGCCCCGAAGCGCAGCGCGGCGTCGACGGCCTTGCGCATCGCGCGGCGGAACGCGATCCGCTTCTCGAGCTGGAGGGCCACCGACTCGGAGACCAGCTGGGCGTCGAGCTCGGGCTTGAGGATCTCCTGGATGTTGATGAAGACCTCCTTGCCCGTGCGCTTCTGGATCTCCTGCTTGAGCTTGTCGACCTCCTGGCCCTTGCGGCCGATGATGATGCCCGGGCGCGAGGTGTGGATCGTGATCTTGAGCTTGTTCGCGGCGCGCTCGACCTCCACCCGGCTCACGCCGGCGTGGCCGAAGCGCTTCTTGAGGTCGCGCTTGAGCGCCAGGTCCTCGTGCAGGAGGCCCGCGTAATCCTTCTCCGCGTACCAGCGGCTCCGCCACGTCTTGGTGTAACCGAGGCGGAAGCCGGTGGGATGGACTTTCTGACCCATCGTCGTGCTACTCCCTCTCCGAAACCTGCACGGTGATGTGGGCGGTCCGCTTGATCACCCGGTAGGCCCGGCCCATGGGGGCGGGGCGCACCCGCTTCTGGCTGGGCCCCTGCCCCGCGTAGCAGGCGCTCACCACGAGGTCCTCCTCGTCGAGGCGGCGCTTCTGGTTGCGGTCCGCGACCAGCACCGCGTTCGCGATCGCCGAGCGCAGCGTCTTCTCGACGTCGCGGGCGACCGACTTCTTCGTGAAGCGGAGGATGCTGAGCGCCTCCGCGGCCTTCTTGCCGCGGATGAGGTCCAGCACGAGCTTCGCCTTCTGGGCGGAGGTGCGGACGTAGCGGTTGGTGGCGGTGGCTTCGAGCATGGCCGCCTCCCTACGACTTCGCGGCCGGCGCCGCCGCGGGGGCGCCCGCCACCTTGGCCACCTTCTCGACCTTCGAGGAGTGGCCCTTGAACTGGCGCGTGGGCGAGAACTCGCCGAGCTTGTGCCCGACCATGTTCTCCGTCACGTACACCGGGACGAACTTCTTGCCGTTGTAGACGGCGAGCGTGTGGCCGACCATCTCGGGGATGATCGTCGAGCGGCGGGACCAGGTCTTGATGACCTTGCGGTCCCCTGCCGCGTTCATCGCTTCCACCTTCTTCTGGAGGTGGTCGTCCACGAACGGCCCCTTCTTGAGCGACCTTGCCATGGCTTACTTCCGCCTCTTCACGATGAACCGCTGGGTCCGCTTGTTGTTTCGCGTCTTCGCGCCCTTCGTCGGCTTGCCCCACGGGGTGACCGGGTGGCGGCCGCCGGCCGTGCGCCCCTCCCCGCCGCCGTGCGGGTGGTCGATGGGGTTCATCGAGACGCCTCGGTTGTGCGGCCGCCGGCCGAGCCAGCGCTTGCGCCCGGCCTTTCCGATCGAGACGTTCTTGTGGTCGATGTTGCCGACCTGACCGATCGTGGCGACGCAGTCGACGTGGACCTGCCGCACCTCCCCGGAGGGCAGCTTGACCTGGGCGTAGGCGCCCTCCTTGGCCACGAGCTGGGCGGCGGCGCCCGCGCTGCGCACGAGCTGGCCGCCCTTGCCGAGGCGCAGCTCGAGGTTGTGGATCATGGTGCCGGCGGGGATCGACTTGAGGGGAAGCGCGTTGCCGGGGAGGATGTCCGCCCCCTCGCCCGCGAGCACGGTCTGCCCCACCTTCAGCCCCTCGGGGGCGAGGATGTAGCGCTTCTCGCCGTCGGCGTAGTGCAGGAGGGCGATCCGCGCGGAGCGGTTGGGGTCGTACTCGAGCGCCGCCACCTTCGCGGGGACGTCGCGCTTGTCCCGCCGGAAGTCGATCATCCGGTAGCGACGCTTGTGCCCGCCTCCGCGGAACCAGATGGTGACGCGCCCCTTGCTGTTGCGCCCCCCGGTCTTCTTGAGCGGCTCGGTCAGCGCCCGCTCCGGGCTCTTCTTCGTGAGCTCGGAGAAGTCGAGCGTCGTCATGAAGCGTCGTCCGGGGGACGTCGGGTTGTACTGCTTGAGTGCCATCGCTTCTCGCCCCCTAGGCCTGCTCGAAGAACTCGACCATCTTCGCGTCCTTCTTCAGGAGCACGAAGGCCTTCTTCCAGTCCGGCCGGCGGCCGACGTATCGACCCTGGCGGCGGACCTTCCCGTGCACCCGGGCGACGCGCACGTCCTCGACCTTGGTGTCGAAGAGGGCCTCGACCGCCTTCTTGATCTCCGGCTTGGTGGCGTCACGGTGCACCTCGAACACGAGCGTGCGCTTCGTCTCCTTGAGGAGGGTCGACTTCTCGGTCAGGAGCGGCCGGCGGATCACGTCGTACAGGTTCTTCATCGCCTACTCCCGGCCCTGCGGGGCGAGCCGCTCCTCGAGCTTGTCGATCGCCTCCGGCGTCACCACGAGGTGACGGCAGTCCATGACGTCGTACACGTTGAGGTGCGAGTCCGAGACCACCTTCACCCCGGGCAGGTTCCGACCGGACAGCACGAGCGCGTCGGTCGGCTGGTGGTCCACCAGCACCGCCTTGCCCTCGATCCCGAGCTTCGCGAGCAGCCCCTTGAGGAGCCGCGTCTTCGGCTCGTCGACGGAGAGGCCCTCGACCACCTTGACCGCGCCCTCCGCGAAGCGCTGGGTGAGCGCGGCCCGAAGCGCGGCCGCCCGCGCCTTCTTCGGCATGGAGTACGAGTAGTCCCGCGGCTGCGGCCCGAACACGGTGCCCCCGTGGCGCCAGAGCGGGTTGCGCGTCTCGCCCACCCGGGCCCGCCCGGTGCCCTTCTGCCGCCAGGGCTTCTTGCCGGTGCCCGAGACGAGGGCCCGGTTCTTCGTCATGTGCGTGCCGCGCCGGGCGCCCGCCCGGTACTGCTTGACCGCCTCGTAGACGAGGTGGGCGTTCGGCTTGGCCGCGAAGACCTCCGGCGAGAGCTGGATCTCGCGGATCGTCTCGTTGGCGGGGTTGACGACCGCCACCTTCGGCGACGCCTGCCTCCCGCCCGAGGGCGGCGCCACCGCCTTCTGCTTCTTCTCCGCCATGGCTAGCTCTTCCTGATCACGACGATGGAGCCGCCCGCGCCCGGCACGGAGCCGCGCACGACCAGCAGGTTGTTGCCGGCGTCGACGCGCACCACCTGGAGATTGCGCACGGTGACCCGCTCGGAGCCCATGTGGCCCGCCGCCCGCATGCCCTTGAGGGTGCGGGAGGGGAAGGCGGAGGCGCCGATCGATCCGGGGGCGCGGTGGAACATCGAGCCGTGGGTGGCCGCGCCGCCACGGAAGCCGTGGCGCTTCACGACGCCCTGGAACCCCTTGCCTCGGCTCGTCCCCGACACGGCGATCGTGTCGCCGGCGGCGAACTGCTCCACCGAGACCTTGTCTCCCACCTTGACCTCGACCCCGTCCTCCACGCGGAACTCGCGCAGGACGCGGCAGGGCGGGAGCCCCGCCTTCTCGAAGTGGCCCTTCATGGGCCGGGTGACCCGCTTGGCCTTGCCCGCCTCGACGAGCCCGAGCTGGACCGCCGAGTAGCCGTCCTTGTCCCTGGACTTGCGCTGCACGACGACGCAGGGTCCCGCCTCGATGACGGTCACGGGAAACGCCCGCCCGTCCTCGACGTAGACCTGGGTCATGCCGACCTTCCTGCCGATGATTCCCTTTACCGACATCGCGTCAATCGCCTTCGCTTTCTTCAAGGTTCACGGCTTCGACGAGGACGCCCTCGGGCGTCGCCTCTCACCGTCTGTCCTTGCACGGCCTTCCTTGCCGGCTCTCCAAGGGGCCTTCCCGGGGGGCCTTCCGGACCGGGGGGCTCCCAAGTCGCCCCCCGGACCCCTACTTGGCGTGCTCCTTCCCGAACGCCTTGATCTCGACGTCCACCCCCGCCGGCAGGTCGAGCTTCATGAGGGCGTCGACCGTCTGCGGGGTGGGCTCGAAGATGTCGAGCAGCCGCCGGTGCGTGCGCACCTCGAACTGCTCGCGGCTCTTCTTGTCCACGTGGGGCGAGCGGTTCACCGTCCAGCGGTTCTTGAGCGTGGGGAGCGGGATCGGCCCCGCCACCCTCGCCCCCGTCCGCCGCGCGGTGTCCACGATCTCGCCGGTCGACTGGTCGAGGATCCGGTAGTCGTACGCCTTGAGCCGGATCCGGATCTTCTCGTTCAGCATCATGGCCGGGCGCCTTCCCTACTCGATGATCTCGGTGACGGTGCCGGAGCCGACGGTGCGGCCGC
>CAZLRF010000018.1:0-14441 GCA_964561785.1 uncultured Acidobacteriota bacterium
GGAGTTTCTGACCACGTACGGGCGCGGCCCCACCGCGTGCCCCGCTCAGAAGCGGACGCCAACCGAGACGATGCCGCTGATCCCCGGGGCCAGGACCGCGCGGCTGTCCGGGCTCACGAGGTAGGCCTCGTCGAGGAGGTTGCGCCCCAGCAGGCTGATCTCCGTCGGGCCGAGGCGCACCCCGGCCGCCGCGTCGACGAGCGCGTAGGCGGGGCGCTCCTGCTCGGTGGGGCCCGGGTGGTCGAGGCGGCCGTAGACCCCCGTGCGCACCCACGCCCACGCGCGGCCGAACTGCCGGTGCAGCCGCGCGGTCAGCGTCGCGGGCGGGATGCCGTCGAGCCCGGTGCCGTCGTCGAGCGCCTCGCCTCGCAGCAGGTGGCCGGTCAGCTCCAGCGAGAGTCGCGCGGGCAGCCGGGCCTGGACCTCCGCCTCGATCCCGCGGATGCGGGCTTCCCCCCGGTTGCGGAAGAAGAAGAAGTCGGCCGCCGCCTGGTAGCGCTCGATGAGATCGTCGATGCGGTACTCGTAGCCGTAGACGACCGCGCGGAAGCCCCCGGAGGAGTAGCGCAGGGTCAGGTCGAGCTGGAGGCTCGTCTCGGGGTCGAGGTTCGGGTTGCCGGTGATGAAGCCCCGGCCGGTGGGACCGCGGTAGTAGCGGTCCGACAGCGTCGGGTCGCGGAACCCCCGGGCCACCTGGGCGGTGGCGGAGAAGCCGGAGAAAGGACCGGCGGTCACGGCGGCGAAGCCGGACACCGTGCCGTTCTCGGTCTCGCGGTCGCCGAAATACCCGCCCTCGTTGCGAGTGCCGACCGCGTCCCCGCGCAGGCCCCCGGAGAGCGAGAACGCCTCTCCGATCGGCGCCTCGACGCTCGCATAGAGGCCCGCGTTCACCCGCCGGGCGTCCTCGATCGAGACGATCTCGGTGCTCGAGGCCACCTGCCCGGCCTCGTCGTAGCGCACGCGGATCTCGAGGGCCTCGAGGTTCGCCCGGCCGTTGAGGTCGAGACCCGCCTCGAAGCGGGCCGAGCCGAGCGGCTTCTGGGCGTAACCCCTCAGGTGGAAGTCGGAGGCGGAGACGTCCGCCCGCTCGATGCTGCGCGGCTGGGTCGCGGTGGCGTGGCGGTCCTGGTCCGTCACCTGCGCGTACCGGCCCACGAAGCCGCTCACCCCCACCTTGCTGAAGCCGCCGGTCCGACCGCGCTCCCAGGCCAGGGTCAGCCGGTGGGAGTCTTCCGTCGGGTAGTAGAACCGGACCGTCCCCGAGTTGGTACGGGGCCGCTCGATGTCGCGCCCGAAGTCGCTCTGCCAAGCGAGCGAGAGAAGCCCGCCTCCGAGCAGGTGGTCGAATCGGGCCAGGAACCCCTGGTCGTTGGCCCCGGAGTTCGCGACCTCGCCCTCGGGGCTCGTCCAGTTCTCGAAGTTGCGGTAGTGGCCCGCCAGGAGGATGCCGCCCCGCTCGAGACCCTTCGAGAGAGCGGCGGCAGCGCGCTGCTGGGGCGCGCCCGCGCCGAGCGAGCCCTCGAAGCTCCCCCCGAACGGGGTGCCCGGCGCGGCGCGGCGGGTGCGCATCTGGATGACACCCCCGAACGCGTCCGACCCGTAGGCCACGGCCCCCGGCCCCCGGGCGACCTCGACCGAGTCGAGCACCACCGGGTCCACGTAGGTGGCGCTCGGCCCCGCCCGGCGCTCGGTGCTGACCCGCGCACCGTCCAGGAGGACGAGCGTCCGCCCGGCGGCGAGGCCCCGCAGCGCGGGCACGGCGGCCTGCCCCTCCGACACCGTGGAGGCTCCCGCCACGTTCTCGAGCGCCTGGGCCAGGTTCGAGGGCGACCGGCCCGCGATGTCCCGAGCCGGGACGCGGGTCAGGCCCCCCGCGGGAGGGCTCTCGAGCCCGGGCGCGCCCTCCGCGGTCACCGTGACGGCCTCGTCGATCGTCCACTCCACTTCGACGGTGAGGACGCCCGCCGGGAGCGCTTCGAAGCGGACGGGCCGGGAGGTGCGACCGCCGGGCAGCGTGACGAGGACCTCGAAGGGCGGCCGCGGAGAGGGCACGAGGACGAAGCCCCCGTCGGGGCCGCTCAGCACGTGCCCCGGCCGCCCCAGCACGGACACCTCGGCGTCGGCCACCGGGAGGCCCCGGTCCTTCAGGACGACCCGGCCGTCGAGAGCGCTCGCCGTCCCGGCGAGCGCGAGCACGTGAAGGGCGGAGACGGCGAGAGCTCGGGTCATGCACCGACACCGGCCCGACGCCGGCGCGGGCCATGACCTTAGGATCCTGCCGCGTCCTACTACCAGCCGTAGTAGCCGACTGCCCTCCATCCGCATGCGCTGGCCGGCCATGGGCCCGGCCACTCGTCCTTCTTCCGGATGACGTCGACGCCGGGAAGGCAGGCTCACGAGGCCGCCGCGTGACGCACCTCCGTGTGCCAGCGCCAGAGCAGGTACACCGCCGGGTAGACGAGCAGCTCGAGCAGGAACGACGTGGCGAGGCCGCCGACCATCGGGGCGGCGATGCGCTTCATCACGTCCGAGCCCGTTCCGATCGACCACATGATCGGCATGAGGCCGATCATGGCCGACATCACGGTCATCATCTTCGGGCGCAGGCGCTTCACCGCGCCGTGGACGATCGCCTCGTGGAGGTCGGCCATCGAGCGCAGCCGCCCCTTCGCCTTCGCGTCGTCGTAGGCGAGGTCGAGGAAGAGGAGCATGAAGACGCCGGTCTCCGCGTCGAGGCCCATGAGGGCGATGATCCCCACCCAGACCGCGACCGAGACGTTGTAGTCGAGGGCCCACAGCAGCCAGACCGCGCCCACCACCGAGAAGGGCACGGCGAGGACGACGATGAGGGTCTTGGCGACGGACTTCGTGTTGGCGTAGAGCAGGAACAGGATCAGGAAGACCGTGAACGGCACGACGAGCTTCAGGCGCTCCGTGACGCGCTGCATGTTCTCGTACTGGCCGCTCCACTCGAGGCTGTAGCCGGCGGGCAGCGCCACCGCCGCCACCGCGCGCTTGGCGTCCTCGACGTAGCCGCCCACGTCGCGGCCGGCCACGTCCACGTAGACGTAGCCGACGAGGAGGCCGTTCTCGTTGCGGATCATCGAGGGGCCGGTGACCGTCCGCACGTCCGCGAGCTGGCCGAGCGGGACCTGGGCGCCGGAGGGGGTCATGACGAGGACGCGGGCGAGGGCCTCGAGGTCGCTGCGCATGTCGCGGGGGTAGCGAACGTTGACCGGGAAGCGGGCCCGGCCCTCGACGGTGGTGGTGACGTTCTCCCCGCCGATCGCGGACAGGACGACGTCCTGCACCGCAGCGACGCTCAGGCCGTAGCGGGCGATCTCGTCGCGGCGCAGGTCGAGGTCGACGAAGTAGCCGCCGGCGGCCCGCTCGGCGAAGGCGCTGCGCGTGCCGCGGACGCCCTGGAGGGCCCGCTCGATCTCGCCCCCGAGCCGCTCGATCTCGGCGAGGTCCGCCCCGTAGACCTTGATCCCCACCGGCGTGCGGACGCCGGTCGTGAGCATGTCGATGCGGGCCTTGATCGGCATGGTCCACGCGTTCGTCTGGCCGGGGATGCGCAGCGCCTCGTCCATCTCCGCGACCAGCTCCTCCCACGTGATCCGGTCGCGCCACACCCTCCGGAGGACGGCGTCCTTCAGCCATTCCGGGGCCCAGGACGAGTACCAGCGCTCCTTCGCCCGCCACTCCGACTCGGGCTCGAGCTGGACGACCGTCTCCATCATCGAGAAGGGCGCGGGGTCGGTCGAGGTCTCGGCCCGGCCCGCCTTGCCGTGGACGCTCGCGACCTCGGGGAACGCCGTGAGCACGCGGTCCTGCACCTGGAGGAGCCGCGAGGCCTCGGTGACGCTGATGCCGGGCAGCGTCGTCGGCATGTAGAGGATCGTCCCCTCGTCGAGGGGCGGCATGAACTCGTGGCCGAGACGGAGGTAGACGGGCACGGTCGCCACCATCAGGGCGAGCGCGGCGGCGATGGTGGCCTTCGGCCAGCGCAGGACGAAGCGGCACACGGGCTCGTAGACCGCGAAGAGGACGCGGGAGACCGGGTGCTTCTCCTCGGGGTGGTAGCGGCCGACCGTGGCCTGGTTCCACAGGTACGAGAGCCAGCGCGGGCGGAACTCCACCCACTCCATGCGGGTGAAGAGCATCCGCATCGCGGGGTCGAGGGTGAGGGCGAGGAGCGCCGCCATCAGCATCGTGAGGTTCTTCGTCCACGCGAGCGGCTTGAACAGGCGCCCCTCCTGGTCGAGGAGGGCGAAGACCGGGATGAACGCGACCGCGATCAGGAGGAGCGAGAAGAAGACCGAGGGCCCCACCTCCATGAGCGCCTCGAGGCGGATCCGGTGGTAGTCGCCCTTGCGCCCCTCGGCGCTCCAGACCTCGAGCTTCTTGTAGGCGTTCTCGACCTCGACGATCGCCCCGTCCACGAGGACGCCGATCGAGATCGCGATGCCGGCGAGGGACATGATGTTCGACGAGATCCCCATGAGCCACATGGGGATGAACGCGAGGAGCACCGAGATCGGGATCGTGAGGATCGGGACGATCGCCGAGGGGATGTGCCAGAGGAAGAGGAGGATCACGAGGCTCACGATGACCATCTGGAGCACGAGCTCGTGCTTCAGGGTGTCGATCGCGCGCTGGATGAGGTCGGAGCGGTCGTAGGTGGTCACGATCCGCACGCCCTCCGGGAGCGACGGCTCGACCTCGCGCAGGCGCTCGCGCACCCGCTCGATGACGTCCCGGGCGTTCTCTCCGTGGCGCATGACCACGATCCCGCCCACGACGTCGCCGTTTCCGTCGAGGTCGCCCACCCCGCGGCGGATCTCGGGGCCGAGCGCCACCTCGGCCACGTCGCGCAGCAGCACCGGCGTCCCCTGCTGGTCCGTGCGCAGGGCGACACCCTCGAGGTCGGCCACGGAGCGGACGTATCCCCGCCCGCGCACCATGTACTCCTTGCCCGCCATCTCGATGAGCCGCCCGCCCACCTCGACGTTCGCGCGGCGCACCGCCTCGGTCACCTCCATCATCCCGAGCCCGTAGGCGCGGAGGCGGTTCGGGTCGACCGTCACCTGGTACTGCTGCTGGAAGCCCCCGAATGTCGCGACCTCGGCGACACCGGGCACGGCCTGGAGGCGGTAGCGCAGCGTCCAGTCCTGGAACGTGCGCAGCTCGGCGAGCGAGTGCGTCCCCGAGTCGTCGACGAGCGCGTACTGGAAGACCCAGCCGACGCCGGTGGCGTCGGGCCCGAGCTCGGTCCGCACCCCCTCGGGCAGGAGCGGCTGGATCTTCGAGAGCGACTCGACGACCCGGCTGCGCGCCCAGTAGATGTCGGTCCCGTCCTCGAAGATCACGTAGACGTAGCTGAAGCCGAAGTCGGAGAAGCCGCGGACGGTCTTCACCTTCGGCGCGCCGAGAAGGGAGGTCACGATCGGGTAGGTGACCTGGTCCTCGACGATGTCGGGGCTGCGGTCGAAGCGCGAGAAGACGATCACCTGCGTGTCCGAGAGGTCGGGGATCGCGTCGACGGGGATCGACCGCAGCGCGTGGAGAGCGAGGAGGACGAGGGCGGCGGTCGCGAGGAGGACGGTGAAGCGGTTCTCGGCGCTCCACCTGATGATGGCGCGGGTCATGGGCTCCTCAGTGGTGGTGGTGAGCGCCCGGCTTCGCCGCCTCGGCGGCGGGCACGAGGTCCATCTTGCACAGGCGGCAGGATCCTGGCTCGTCGGACGTCTCCTCGGGGTGCATCGGGCAGACGTACGTCGCCTTCGCCGGCGCGGCCTTCTTCGCGGGCGCGCTCGGGGCCGGGGTAGAGGCCGGCTCGGGGGTCGCCGCGGCGTGGGGGGCGGTCGCCGGCGAGGCATCCATCGCGGCGAGGGCCGCCTTGAGGCTCGACTCCGAGTCGATCAGGAAGTTGGCCGAGGTGACGACCTTGTCCCCCTCGGCCAGGCCGGAGAGGACCGCGTAGCCGCCCTCGACGCGCGCGCCGGTCTGGATCTCCCGCGGCTCGAGCCGGCCGTCCCCCTTGTCGAGGAAGACGAGGCGCCGCTCGCCCGGCTTGAGCACCGCGCTCTCGGGCACGAACAGCGCGTCGCCCAGCTCCTTGCGGAGCACCACGTCGGCGAACATCTCCGGCTTCAAGGCGTAGTCCCCGTTCGCGACCTCGATGCGCACCTTGACCGTGCGCGTGCCCGGCTCGACGAGGGGATCGATGAAAGTGACGTTGCCCCGCCACGTCCGGCCCGGCTGGTAGGGCAGCGTCACCTCGGCGGCCATGCCGAGCGCGACCGACGCGAGGTCCGACTCGTAGACGTCGGCCAGGATCCAGACCTCGGAGAGGTCGGCGATGTCGAAGAGGACGTCGGCGGAGGTGACGCGCATCCCGTGGACGGCGGTCTTGCGCAGGACGTAGCCCGGCAACTCGGCGTGGAGGTCGACCGTGCGCTGCGGCTTCCCGGTGCGCTCGAGCGCGGCGATGTCCTCCTCCGCCATGTCCCAGAAGAGCAGGCGCTGGCGTGCGGCCTCGAGGAGGTCGGCCCCGCCCTTCGCCACCGACGCGACGCCGCTCGCGGCGAGCCGCTGCTGGGCGCGGTAGGCGAGGAGGTACTCCTGCTGGCTCGCCACGAGCTCGGGCGAGTAGAGCGCGGCCAGGTGCTCGCCCTTCCGGACCAGCTGGCCGGTGAAGGAGACGTCGAGCCGCTCGACGTAGGCGTCGTACTTCGTGTGCACGTGGTGGACGCGCCGCTCGTCCATGGCCACTCGGCCGACGGTGCGGATCGTGAGGTCGAGGTGGCGGCGGGCGACCGGCTCGCTGCGGACGCCGAGGAGCGCTCGCCGCTCGGGGGAGAGCGCGACCATGGCCCGTCCGCCGACGACGGGCCCGGCGGCGGCGGCGGGGGGGGGCGCGGCGGCGCCTTCGATCGGCACGAGGTCCATCTTGCAGATGGGGCAGGTGCCGGGTCGGTCCGACACGTAGGTCGGGTGCATCGGGCAGTGGTACTGCGGCTTCGCGGCGGCGGTCGTGGTTCCCGGGGCCTCGCCTCGCCGGCAGCCGGCGGGGCCGCCGGCGAGGAGAAGGGTCGCCGCCAGGAGCATCAGGGTTCGCGTCGTCGTGGTTCGCATGGCGGGCACCTCAGTTCCCCATCCCGGACATGGCGATCTCCGTCGCGCCTCCCGACGGCATCTCCGAGGTCGCCTCGAGGCTGGCCTCGGCGAGGGCCGCCTTGACGCGCTCGTGGGCGGCGAGGAGCCGGCGGTGCTCGAGGCGGTCGCGGTACCAGCCGGACAGCGCCTCGAGCACGGCCAGGAACGGCACCTGGCCCGACTGGTAGCTCGCGAGCGCCGCCTCGTAGGTCAGCTCGGCCTGCGGGAGGAGGCCGCCCGCGTAGACGGCCACCATCCGCTCGGCGGCGCGCAGCTGGGCCACGCGCTCGCGGGTGCGCAGGCGGATCCGGGCCCGCGTGGTCTCGACCGCGGCGGCGGCGGCTCGGTGGGCCGCCTCCGCCTCGGCCACTGCGGCGTGGCGGCGGCCTCGCTGCAGAGGCAGGCTGACCCCGACACCGGCCTGCCACATCGGATCGAGGCCGCCTCGGTTCATGTAGCCGGCCTGGACGCTGAAGTCGGGCTTGAAGTCGCGAGAGGCGAGGTCGACCGCGAGCCGTCCGCGCTCGACGAGCGCGGCTCCGGCGCGCAGCTCGCGCAGCGCCGCCTCGGCCTCGGCGACGAGGGCGGCGAGGTCGCGCGGCTCGGGCCGCAGCTCGAGCGACGCGCCCTCGGCGACGCCGGCGTCCACCTCGCGGCCGACGAGGCGCGCGAGCTCGGCGAGGCGCGACTCGACCTCGGCCTCCTGCGCGGCGCGCAGCGGCTCGAAGCGCGTGATCTCGACCTGCGCGCGGAGCACGTCCTGCTGCGCGCCCTGGCCCACCGCGTAGCGGGCGCGGGCGACGCCCTCGGCCTCGGTCGCGACCGCCTCCTGCTCGCGCAGGAGCGCGAGCGTGTCGCGGGCGAGCACGAGGCCCCAGAACGCGCGGCGCACGCCGGCGGCGACGGTGAGCCGCTCGCGCTCGAGCCGCTCGGCGAGCACGTCCGCGTCGCGCACGGCGATCCTCTCGCGCAGGTCGCGCTTGCCGGGCCACGGCAGCGCCTGGCTGCCCATGAGGCCGAGCGTCGTCATCGGCATCTCGCCGAGGCTCGGGCTCCAGCCGTCGTTGACGTAGAGGACCGAGACGACAGGATCGGGAAGCGCGCGCGCCTGCGGAGGCCGCGATCGCGCGGCCTCGAGAGATTCGGCGGCGGCCCGCACGTCGGGCCCCTGGGCGAGCGCCTCGGCGACCAGCGCCTCGAGCGGAGGCGGGTCCGCAGGGCGGACAGGCGCGCCTGCGGCGACGACGACGAGTGCGAGTACGGCTGTTCGAAGAGACGTCACGATCCACCTCGCGGCCAGACGAAGTCCCTGTCGCGACGTGCGCTCGCGGACGCCGGAACGGGGCCGGCGCGGACGCACGCCCTCACGCGCGCGGGCACACCTCACCCGCGCGGGGCGGGATCAGATCCGCAGGACGAGGAGAATCGGCGGGGAAGGAGCGGGGACGGCGGGGCGACCGAAGGCCCGCGCCGTCGCGGGGACGGCCGCGGTCTGCATCGCGGCGAGGCTCGGGACCGCGGCGTCGGCTCCCGAGGGCGAGGGCACGGCTTCGGTGACGGAGGCGTCCTCGTCGCAGCAGCCGTGGTCGTCGGCGCTCACGCCGACGGGCGGCGCGCAGCAGGAGTGGTCGGCCGCGCGCGAGGCGTCCCTCTCCGGAGGGCAGGCGCACGGCGCCGGCAGCACGGCCACGAGGGCCAGGCCGGCGAGCACGGCGGCGAGCGTCCGGAGACGGTCCATCCTCTGCATGGGAGCACGCAACCGGACTCCGGTCAAGGGACCGGGTCGTGGGGTCGTGGCACAATCCGCGGCCATGATCGACCGACGGTGGTTCGTCACGACCCTGGGGGCGACGCTCGTCGGCCGGAGCCTCGTGGCTGGGGAGGCGGCGACGGCCGTCCGCGTGGTCCTCGAGACCGCGCTCGGCGAGATCGAGGTCGAGCTGGACGCGAAGCGGGCGCCTCGGACCGTCGCGAACTTCCTCCGCTACGTGGACGCCGGCCACTACGACGGGGGGCGCTTCCACCGGACCGTGCGGCCCGACACCGAGGTCCGCAAGGACGTCCCGATCGAGGTCGTCCAGGCCGGCGCGAACCCCGAGCGCGAGAAGGAGGGCTTCCCGCCGGTCGCGCTCGAGCGGACGCGCGACACCGGCCTGCGCCACGCGGACGGCACGGTTTCGATGGCCCGCGACGGGACGGACACCGCGACCTCGGACTTCTTCGTCTGCGTCGGCGACCAGCCGTCGCTCGACTTCGGCGGCGGCCGCAACGGAGACGGCCAGGGCTTCGCCGCGTTCGGCCGCGTCGCGAGGGGTATGGACGTCGTCCGGAGGATCCAGGCCTCGCCGGCGATAGGCCAGGCCCTCGACCCGCCGGTCCTCATCCGGCGGGCGCGCCGGATCTAGCCGCGCTTCGAGCGGGGGCGCCGGCGCGGCGCCCGGGGCCGGCGCACCCGAACCCGCTCGGCCTCGTCCCGGGCCTGGGCGAGCACCCGCGGGTCGCGCATCCAGGCGTCGAAGCGGTCGCGCGCGCGGTAGGCCGTGGCGAGCTCTCGTGCCCGCGCCTCGGTCTCGGGGTGCAGCAGAACCAGGCGGACCACGTCGAGAAGGTCCTGCGGGCCTCCGGCACGGAACTTGAGCTGCAGCAGGCCGTCGAGGTCGACCACCTTCAGCGTTCCGCCGGCCAGGTCGAGCGCCAAGGCGGCGTCCCAGGCGATCGGCGCGAGGGGTGGCAGGACGTCGAACGGAATGCCCTCGATCTCGCCCTTGAGGCAGCTGAACCCGCCATCGAGGACGTCGCCTTTCAGAAGGCGTGTCTCGATGCCCGCCTTGCGAAGCGCGTCACGCGTTTCGTCCAGAGGTTTGCGGCTGACGAAGTCGAGATCGTCCGTGGCGCGCACGTATCCGTGCACGCCCACGGCCAGCCCGCCGATCAGGACGCACTCGTCCGGCCCGAGCAGCCGCGCGAGGCGCACGGCGGCCGACGCCAGGTCGCCTCGCCGGCGCCGGGCCGCGCTCACGGGTGCCGCCTCGTCCGGCCGAGCCGCGATCGCGCCTCGATCGCAAAGGCGTGGAGCTGGCAGACCCGCTCGAGCCTCTCCCGCACGGCGTCCTGCTCGGCGGCGGAGAGGGGAGCGGCCGACCGACGCGCCAGCGCGATCTGCGCGAGCGCCTCGCCTTCCCGCTCGGCCTGCCGGACCCCGAGGACGGTCAGCTCGTAGTAGCGGCGGGCCCTCCCCCCCCGCGCGCGTCCCGGGATCACCGTCCAGGTGCGGACGAGACGCGCCTTCCCCAGCGCCTTCAGGGTGGGATAGACGGAGCCCGGGGCGACCAACGCCCTCCCCCCGGAGGCGGCGCTGACGCGCCGCATGAGGTCCCGCCCGTAGGTGGGGCCCCGGCGGAGAGCCTGGAGGATCGCGGCCCGTGCGGTGAGCATGACCTATTTTATTCGGAAAGCGACTGAAATCACACTTGCGGCACGGGCTACACGAGGGCCGCGAGGAAGCGGCTCGCCGGGACGACCCGCACGCCGTCCTCGACGAAGTCGCGCCCCTCCTCGAGTGTCACCTGGTAGGCCCACGGAACCGAAAGCCGCTTCTTGAAGTCGGCCAGGGCCGGGTCGACACGCGTCTGGGTGAGCTTCACCTCCACGAGGAGCCACGGCCGCCGCCCCGCCATCACCAAGAAGTCGACCTCGCGCCCGCTCCGCTCCCGGACGTACCGCAGCTCGACCGGGTACCCCTCCGTGTCCTCGAGGAAATGGCACAGCTTCAGGAGGTGGCCGGCGAGGAGGTTCTCGAAGCGCGCGGCGCGCTCGGGCACGAGGCTCCAGTCCCAGAGGTAGGCCTTCGGCATCTTGGTCAGGAGCCGGGAGCGCGGACCCGCGAAGGGCCGGACCCGGAAGACGTGGTAGAGCGCCTCCAGGACGTCCATCCAGTGCGTGAGGGCGCGGTGGCTCACCTCGAGGTCCTCACGCAGCGCGTTCAGGGAGAGGAGCGACCCCACGCGGTCGGGCAGCAGCTCGGCGACGTGCTGAAAGGTCGACAAGTCGCGGATCGGCTCGAGGTCTCGCACGTCCTCCCGGAAGAACCGGTCGAGCCTCTCCTTCTGCCAGCGCCTCAGCGTCCGGGGCGACTGGGCGAGGAAGGGCTCCGGAAAGCCGCCGAACTGGAGGAGCGCCTGGACGAGCCCGGCGTCGCCCCGGGCCGGGATCTCGAGCTCGCGCCCGGGCTCGAGCGAGGGCGCGGTCGCGCCCGAGACCGCCTCGGCGTACGAGAAAGGGTGCAGGCGGTGGTGGTGGTAGCGGCCCTGGAGCGAGTCGCCGCCCCGCCGGTAGAGGTCGAGCCGGGCGCTGCCCGTCACGAGGAACTGCAGCCGCTCGCGGTGCTTGTCGAACTCGCCCTTGAGCCAGCGCTTCCAGCCCCGCCACTTGTGAAGCTCATCGAGCGCCACGAGGGCGCGCCCGCCCGGCCAGCGGGCGGCGCGGATCTCGCGGCGGTCCTCGCGATTGTCCCAGCTCAGGTACACGCCGGAGTCGCGGCGGGCGAGGATCCGGCGGGCGAGGGTCGTCTTGCCGACCTGGCGTGGCCCGCCGAGGAGCACCATCTTGGCCCCGAGGTCGGCCTCCACGACCCGCTCGAGGTAGCGCTCCCGGTCCATGGATGAATTATGCCTCAAGGCAGAGATTGTCGTGACATTGTCTGCCTTGACGCACAAAATGTCTTCTGGCGACCGCGGGCTCCCCGGCTTCGGGGTAGGCTTGCGGCCGGCGCCGGCCCGCCGCGCCGACGCCGCACCGGGAAGGGGAGATCTCCATGACGCCGCCGCCAGCCACCCGCCGCCGTTTCCTGACGACGACCGCCGCCACCGCCGCCGCGGCGACGATCCTCCCCCGCCGCGTGCTCGGGGGGGCCGGCTTCGTCGCGCCGAGCGACACGGTGAACGTGGCGATCGTGGGCGTGGGCGGGCAGGGGCTGCAGAACGCCCGGGCCCTCTTCCACGAGAAGGACTGCCGGATCGTGGCGATCGCCGACCCCGCGGAGGACTGGGACCTTTCCTCCTTCTACTACGGGGGGCGCGCGGGGCGGGGGCCGGCCCGGCAGGAGATCGAGCGCGCCTACGCCGAGAGGATCCCGCGCTACCGGTGCGCGGTGTACCAGGACTTCCGGGTCATGCTCGAGAAGGAGAAGGGGATCGACGCCGTCGTGGTCGCGACCCCCGACCACCTCCACGCCTACGCCTCGGTCCTCGCGATGAAGGCGGGCAAGCACGTCTACTGCGAGAAGCCCCTCACGCACAACGTGTGGGAGGCGCGGACGGTGGCCCGGGTCGCGGCGGAGACGGGCGTCGCCACCCAGATGGGCAACCAGGGCCGCTCGGGCGAGGGCCACCGCCGGACCCTCGAGTGGCTCGCCGACGGCGCGATCGGCGCGGTGCGCGAGGTGCACGTGTGGAGCGGCACGATGGGCAGCCTGCACTGGACGGAGCGGCCGCAGGGCGCGCCCGCCGTGCCGGCGGGCCTCGACTGGGACCTCTGGCTCGGCCCGAGAGCGCCGCACCCCTACCACCCCGCCTACGCGCCGTGCACGTGGCGCAGCTTCTGGGCCTTCGGGGGCGGGACGCTGCCCGACATGGCGTGCCACAACATCGACCCGGCCTTCAACGCGCTTTCCCTCGACACGCCGGAGACGATCGAAGCCACGGCCCCGGGCATCGACGACGAGATCTGCCCCGAGGGCGTGCTCGTGACCTGGCGGTTCGCCGCGCGGGGGACGCGCGGCCCGCTCGCCCTTCACTGGTACGACAGCGGCCTGCGCCCGCCGACGCCCCCCGACATCGACCCGGACGACCCGCGCCAGCGCCTCGGCGAGGAGGACAACGGGGTTCTCTTCGTCGGCGAGCGCGGCTACGTCACCTGCGGAGGGTGGTCGGGGATGCCCCGGCTGCTCCCGCTCGAGCGCGGCCGCGATTACGTCCACCCGCCGAGGACCCTGCCCCGGGTGGAGGGTCACCACGCCGACTGGCTCCGCGCCTGCAAGGGCGGGCCGCCCGCGTGCAGCAACTTCGCCTACGGCGCCCGGCTCACCGAGCTCGTCCTCCTCGGCAACGTGGCGCTGCGGACCCGCCGGCGGATCCGGTGGGACCCGGAGAACATGCGGGCGACGAACGCCCCCGAGGCGGAGCAGTACCTTCGCGGCACCTACCGGCCCGGCTGGGAGGTCCCGGCTTAGGCGAGCAGCTCGGCAACGCCGAAGCGCAGCCCGGTCACCGTGGCGGACTCGAAGGCCTCTCCGACCTCCAGCGTCGAGAGCGATCGGTAGCGGGCCGCGGCCGGGTCGGGGTCGCGGTGCACCTCGAGCGTCGCGTCACCGAGGTTGACGATGACGTACTCGGGAATGCCCGCGCGCGCGTAGACCGGCCCCTTGATCTCGCGGTCCTTGCGCAGCGAGTCCCCGGCGACCTCGAAGACGAGGAGCGCCGTCGAGGGCTGCGACCGGCGAGAGCGCGGCGTCGTCCTCGCGAGAACGGCGACGTCGGGCTCCGGCTCGTCGCCCTCCGAGACGGCGAGCGGGAGCTGGCAGCGGATCACGTGGTCCGCCGGCAGGTGGACGAACAGGGGATCGTTGAGCCGCTCGACGACGAGCGAGTGATCCGCGTTCGGTGGTGACATGCGGACGATCACCCCCTCCAGGAGCTCCACGCGCTCGTCCTCGTCGAAGACCCCCGCCTCCACCATACGGTGGTACTCCGGCAACCGCAGCCGCCTGATTTCGCGCCCGAGAATCTCGGCACTGAGGGGGGAAGCCACCGGAAGATGATAGCACCCGCCCCCGGAGGCCCTCACAGCGCGGCGCGACGCAGGCGGAGCGCGTTCGTGATGACGGTGACCGAGCTGAGGCTCATCGCCGCCGCCGCGACCATCGGCGAGAGCAGCCACCCGAGCCACGGGTAGAGGACGCCCGCCGCGATCGGGATGCCGAGCGCGTTGTAGAAGAAGGCCCAGAAGAGGTTCTGGCGGATGTTGGCGAGGGTCGCCCGCGAGAGCCGGCGTGCCCGCACGATCCCGCCGAGGTCGCCCTTGACGAGGGTCACCCCCGCGGCCTGCATCGCGACGTCCGTCCCGGTGCCCATCGCGATCCCGACCTGGGCCGCGGCCAGCGCGGGGGCGTCGTTGACGCCGTCGCCGGCCATGGCGACGACCCGCCCTTCTCTCTGCAGCTTCCGCACGACCTCGGCCTTCGTCTCGGGGAGGACCTCGGCCTCGACGCGGTCGATGCCGAG
>CAZLRF010000018.1:14541-38825 GCA_964561785.1 uncultured Acidobacteriota bacterium
GCCGCGCACGCCGCGGCCGGTCACGGACGAGAAGCCCTCGACCGGCGCGAGAGCGAGCCCTCGCGCCTCGGCCGCGCGGACGATCGCCCCCGCCAGCGGGTGCTCGCTCCCGCGCTCGAGGCTGGCCGCGAGGCGCAGCGCTTCCACGTCCTCGGCCCCGTCCGGGCCGGCCACCGCCGCGAGAGAGGGCCGGCCCTCGGTGAGCGTGCCCGTCTTGTCCACGACCAGCGTGTCGACCCGGGCGAGGGTCTCGAGGGCCTCGGCGTTCCTCACGAGGACGCCGGCCGAGGCCCCGCGGCCGACGCCGACCATGATCGCCATCGGCGTCGCGAGGCCGAGGGCGCAGGGGCAGGCGATGATGAGGACCGAGACCGCGGCGACCAGCGCATGCGCGAAGCGCGGCTCGGGGCCGACGACGGCCCACGTCGCGAAGGCCACGGCGGCGACCGCCACCACCGCGGGCACGAACCACGCCGCCACTGCGTCCGCGAGGCGCTGGACCTTTGCGCGGCTGCGCTGCGCCTCCGCGACGAGCTGGACGATCCGGGCGAGCAGAGTGTCCTTCCCCACCTTCTCCGCGCGCATCACGAAGCCACCGGTCCCGTTGACCGTCGAGCCTGTGACCCGCGCGCCCGGCCCCTTCTCGACGGGCACCGGCTCGCCGGTGAGCATCGACTCGTCGACGCTCGAAGCGCCCTCGAGGACGACCCCGTCCACCGGCACCTTCTCGCCCGGGCGGACCCGCAGCCGGTCGCCTGGCCGCACGTCCTCGAGCGGCACGTCTCTCTCGCTGCCGTCCTCGGCCAGCCGCCGCGCGGTCTTCGGGGCGAGACCGAGCAGCGCCCTGATCGCCCCGCTCGTCCGCGCCCGCGCCCGCAGCTCGAGCACCTGCCCCATCAGCACGAGCGTCACGATGGCCGCCGCGGACTCGAAGTACCGGCCGACCTCCCCGTCGTGCTGCCGGAACGAGGCCGGGAAGATCCCGGGCCCGAGGACGGCGGCGAGGCTGTAGAGCCAGGAGATGCCGGTGCCGATGCCGATGAGGGTGAACATGTTCAGGTGCCCGGTGCGGAAGCTCGACCCCATCCGCCGGAAGAACGGCCACCCGCCCCACAGCACGACCGGCGTCGCGAGGAGCAGCTCGAGAATCCCCTGGACCCGGGACGAGACGAAGCGGTGGACGAGGTGCCCGGGCAGCATGGCACCCATCGCGAGAGCGAGGAGGGGAAGGCTGAGGGCGACGGAGAGCCGGAAGCGCCGCGTCATGTCCTCGAGCTCGGGGTTGCGCTCGTCGGCGAGGGACACGGTGCGCGGCTCGAGGGCCATGCCGCAGACCCGGCACGGGCCCGGCTTCGTCTCGAGGACCTCCGGGTCCATCGGGCAGACGTACTCGACGGCCTCTCCCGGGGCGGGCGCGGGAGCGGGCGTGCTCATCGCCGCGAGCGAGGGGCCCGCCTTCAGCCAGTGCTCGGGATCCGCCGCGAAGCGCTCCCGGCAGCGGGGGTTGCAGAACCAGTACGTCTTCCCCGCGTGCTCGTGCGAGCCGCCCCTCGCCGTGACGGGCGGCACCTTCATCCCGCACACGGGGTCGGTGGCGAGCCTCACCGAGCCCGGCCGGCCCACCGTGATCCTCATGCCGCCGTCGCTCATCCGCCCTCCGGCCTCCTCGCCCAGTGTATCTTCACCGGCGGGGCCACCCATGCCGACCCTTCTCGCGAAGAACGCCGACGTGCTCGTCACGATGGATGCGCACAGGCGCGAGCTGCGGGACGCAGGCCTGTACGCCGTGGACGGCGTCGTTCGACACGTGGGTCCCACCGCCGAGCTGCCCTCCGCGGCCGACGCCGTCCTCGACCTCTCGGGGCAGATCGTCCTGCCGGGCCTCGTCAACACCCACCACCACCTCAACCAGACGCTCACCCGCGCCTTCCCGGGCGGCCAGGACGCGGGCCTCTTCGACTGGCTCGCCTCTCAGTACCACGCCTGGACGCGGGTCGACGCGGAGGCCTCGCGCACGAGCACGCTCGTGGGGCTCGCCGAGCTCCTCCTCTCCGGGTGCACGACCGTCTTCGACCACACGTACCTCTTCAAGAGCGGCAACGCCGTCGACGTGCAGGTGGAGGCGGCGCGGGAGATCGGCGTGCGCTTCCACGCGAGCCGCGGCTCGATGTCGGTCGGGCGGTCCAAGGGCGGGCTTCCCCCCGACGAGGCGGTCGAGGACGAGGACGCGATCCTGCGCGACTCCCGGCGCGTGATCGAGCGCTTCCACGACCCGCGCCCGGGGGCGATGACGCGGGTCGTGCTCGCCCCGTGCGCGCCGTTCTCGGTGAGCGCCGACCTGCTGCGCGAGTCGGCCGCGCTCGCCCGCGACCGGGGGGTGCGCCTGCACACCCACCTCGCGGAGACGCGCGAGGAGGAGCGCTACACGCGGGAGCGCTTCGGGGTGCGGCCGGTCGAGTGGATGGACAGCTTGGGGTGGGTGGCGTCGGACGTGTGGTTCGCCCACGCCGTCCACGTGAGCGAGGCCGAGGTCTCCCGCTTCGCGCAGGCCCGGTGCGGCGTCGCCCACTGCCCGAGCTCGAACATGCGCCTCGCCTCCGGCATCGCGCCGGTGCGGCGGTACCGCCGCGCGGGCGTCGCGGTGGGGATCGGCGTCGACGGCTCGGCGAGCAACGACGCGGGGCACATGCTGCTCGAGGCGCGCCAGGCCATGCTCCTCGCCCGGCTCGCGGCCGCCCTCGAGCCCGAGGCCGCGGGCGGCCTCCTTCCGGCCCGCGAGGCGCTCGAGATGGCCACCCTCGGCGGCGCCCGCGTGCTCGGCCGCGACGACGTCGGCTCCCTCGAGCCGGGCAAGCGCGCCGATTTCTTCTCCCTCGACCTCGGGGCCCTCGAGTAC
This sequence comes from uncultured Acidobacteriota bacterium, assembly GCA_964561785.1. Classification (GTDB taxonomy): domain Bacteria; phylum Acidobacteriota; class Vicinamibacteria; order Fen-336; family Fen-336; genus DATBSL01. The sequence goes on from CAZLRF010000018.1 coordinate 17,438, forward strand.
GCCGGGGCCCTCCACGATCCGGTCGCGGCGGTCCTTCTCTGCGCCCCGACCCGCGCCCGCTTCACCGTGGTGGAGGGCCGCGTGGTCGTCGAGGACGGACGCGTCGCCACCGTCGAGATGGGCCCGGTCGTCGAGCGGCACAACCGCCTCGCCGCGGCGCTCGCGGCGCGTTGAGCCGAGCCCCTACTTCAGCTCGATGACCTGCCGCTCGAGGAGCCGCGAGAAGATCACGAGCGCCTCGTCCTCCGGCATGGGGCACAGCTTGAGCAGCGAGCGCACGTCCCACTGGCCGTTCACGCGGGAGAGCACGAAGCCCTCCTGGGGGTCGAAGCGCTGCTGCGCGAGGGCGACCGAGGTCAGGCGCAGGACAGGCACCTTGTCGAGGGGGATCTTCCGCGCGAGCTTCGCCTTCTGCCGCGCCTCCGCCACCGCGAGCAGGCCCTTCTTGGCCGCCTGGTTGACGCCGTCGAGGCTCAGGACCCTCTCGTAGGCCTCGAGGGCCGCGTCGAAGCGGCCCTCCGCGAGGCGCATCTGCGCCCCCGCCAGCAGCGTGGTGATGATGCCCACGGGGTCCGTCTCCGGGGCGCCGGATTCCACCTTGTCCACCGCGAGCAGGCCCTGGTCGCACAGGCCGGCGACGAGGAGCGTCGTCTCGTACTCCGAGCGGCGCGTCTCGAGGCTGATCCCGGCGAGCGTCTTGCCCCACGCGGCGAGGTCGAGGACCTGCCGCAGGGCCTGGTCGGTGACCGACACGGGGTCCGCGGTCAGGCGGAAGGTGACCTCGCTCGAGGGGAAGCGCTGGCGGAGCTGGGCCCACCGCTCGCGCCGGTGCCGGCCCTCGTCCAGGAGGGGCTTGAGCGCGATGCCGAGGTCGGACGGCTCGGGCGCGGGCGGCTTCGAGTCGTCGAGCTCGAATCGCCCCTCGCCCCACAGGAAGAGGTCGAGCAGGTGCGCCTCGGCGTTCGCGCGCAGCGTCTTCAGGAGCTGCGCCTCGGTCAGGTGGCCGTCGGCGATGAGCAGCTCGCCCAGGCGCCGCTTGTCGGTCTCCTGCTTGAGCAGCGCGCGGAACAGGGCCTCCTCCCCGATGTGCCCGTCGCGCACGAGGGCCTGGCCGATCGTCTCCCGCGGGTCGTTGGAGCTCGACCACTGGACCGCCCCGTCGCGAAACGCGATCCGCTTCTTCGTCGAGCGGCGGGTCATCTGGAGGATACCCGCCTTCCGCCGGCCCATCAGCCAGCCGAGCAGGTCGAACAGGTCGAAGGTGACCAGGTCGCCGGCGAAGCTCATGCGCTCAGGGCTCCACGATGAGGGAGGTCCGCGGCCGGGCGCCCGGCGGAGGGCCGAGCCGCGCGGCGAGCCGGGTCGCGGTGTCGAGGAAGGCGACCGGCGACTCGCCCTGCTTCGCCGTGGACTCGACCGCCTGCTCGAGGCGAAGCAGCGCCCGGGCGAGGTCGGCGTCCGCGGGGGAGTGGACGGTCCCTTCCTCGTCGCGCGCCGCGAACAGCTCGCCGAGCTCGTAGGCGAGGCCCTGGGCGCGCACGTCGTCCGCCTGGTGCTCGTAGAGGATGCCCTTCTCCCGCGTCTCGACCGTGCGCCGCAGCGCGCGCACGGCCTCGAGGACGAGCCGGTCGTCGAGCTCGCGCCTCCGCGCGCGGATCGCGGAGAGGCCGACCAGGCAGAGCAGCACGAGGCGGCCCTGGGCCTCGGAGAGGCCCTCGAGGAACGGCCCCACGCGCCGCGCGTCGCGGTCGCGCTCCGCCACGCGTCCTTCCCACCCCCCGGCGTGCGACCCGTCGAGGTACACGCAGCCGGCGGGGCAGTCGATCTCGAGGCGGCGCTTGCTGCCGCAGCACTGCGAGCAGATGGACTCGCCCCGGGCCGGGCAGGCCCGCTTGCCCCGCCGCTGCCGGCACAGCGGGCAGATCATCCGATCTTCACCATCTCGCGCATCTCGCGCACCACGTCCTCGGCGTTCGCGAAGCGCAGCTCGGGGCGCGGGTGAAGGGCGCGCAGGAGGAGCTTGTCCATCGCCTCGGGGACGCCGGGCGCGAGCTGCGAGGGGAGGGGCAGGAGGGCCCCCTGCGGGTGCGAGGCGGGATGGCTGCCGGTCAGGAGGTGGTAGATGACCGCGGCGAGGCCGTAGAGGTCGTCGGCCACGGAGAGCCCGCCCTCCGGGGCGCCGTACGAGGGCGCGGGGGCGACGCTCTTCGCGAGGCGACCGAGGCCGAGGTCGGCGAGCTTGATGACGCCTCCCGCCACCATGACGTTCGAGGGGCGGACCGAGCCGTGGACCAGCCCCTTGCCGTGGATCACCGCGAGGACCTGGGCCACGATCCGCCCGAGCGCGTGCACCTGCTGGAAGGCGAGGCGGCGCCCGCTCGCGATCGCCTCCGCGAAGTTGCGGCCCGCGACGTGCTCGGTCACGAGGCAGCGCTCGCCCTTCCACTCGGTGAAGGCGATGACCTTGACGAGGTTGGGGTGAGAGACCTGGGAGGCGGCCTTGAGGTCGGCGGCGAGGGCGCCGAGCAGGCCCGGCGCGCCGAGGAGCTCCCGGGGCAGCATCCGCATCGCGACGCTGCGGCCGTCGGCCGCGTCCTCCCCGCGCCAGACGGCGCCGAGCGGGCCGCGGGCGATCTCCTCCCGCGGCACGAAGCGCGGCCGGGCGGCCGGCGCGGCGGGGGCCGAGGCCGGCGCGGCGGCAGGGGCCGCGGGGACGGGGGCCGTCCCGGCGAGCCGGGCCACGCGGTGGTTGACGTCCCGGAACGAGAGGTCCTCGGCCTGGATCTTCTTGTAGAGGGAGAGGGCCTCGTCGCGCGCGCCCGCCGCCTCGTGAGCGAGGGCCAGCCAGTAGTGGAGGTCGAGGTTCGCCGCCGAGATCGCCTCGCCCCCGAGGGCCTTGCGGACGCGCTCGATCGCGAGCGCGGGTCGGCCGGTCTCGATGAAGAGCCGTGCGAGGAGCTCGGTCGCCGCGCGGTGGTTCTCGTCGCCGGGCACGACCTTCTGGAGCAGCGCGATCGCCTTCTCCTTCTCCCCGGCTCGCGCCGCCGCCTCCCCGCTCTTGAACGCGTGCCCGGCCCGGCCGTAGAGGTCACCCGCCCGCGCGACGTCGCCCTGCTTCTCGAAGAGCGACGCCGCCGTCTCGAGCTCGCCCGCCTTCTCGTACGCGGCGGCGGCACGGGCCTCGAGCCCGGCCCGGAGGTAGACGCCCCCCGCCGCGGCCCAGCTCTCGCCCGCCTCGTAGGCCTGGGCCGCCTCCGCCATCATCCCGATCGACTCGTACAGCTCCGCCGCCCGGAGGAAGTCGCGCCCCTTCACGAAGAACGCGGCCGCCTCGGCCAGGCGGTCGGCCTTGAAGGCCTGCTCGCCCCGCAGGGTCGCGGCGCGCACGGGGTCGCCCGCCCGCTCGAACGCGGCGGCCGCCCGCTCGTTGTCCTCCGCCCGCAGGAACAGCTCGGCGGCCTTCGCGGGCTGGCCCAGCCGGAGGAGCGCCTCCGCCGCCTCCTTGTGGTAGCCGCCCTTGGCGTACGCGGCGGCGGCGCGCTCGAGCTGGCCCGCCTTGTCGAACATGCGCCCGGCGAGCAGGGCGCTCTTGTTGTCGGGGGCGGCCGCGGTCGAGGAGTAGGTCGTGGAGAACGAGACGTTCTCCATGAAGTGCTTCTCGTAGGCCTCGGCCGCCTTCAGGGGCTTTCCGTCCTTCTCCCAGGCCTCGGCCGCGCGCAGCGGGTAGCCGCTTCTCTCGTACAGCTCCGCCGCCGTGCCCCACTGCCCGGCCTGCGCGAACAGGCGAGCCGCCTCGAGGTTGTTGCCCTTCTCGAGGAACAGCGCCGCCGCCCGCGCCGGCTTGCCCGCCGCGGTGAAGAGGGCCGCCCCCTTCTTGTGGTCGCCCGCCTGCAGGTACAGCTCGGCCGCGCGCTCGGCGCGGCCCATCTTCTCGAACGTCGCCGCGGCGGCCCAGGTCTCCTGGCCCTCGAGGTAGGCGTCGGCCGCCTCGGCGAGCCGGCCCGCGTCCTCGAGCAGCTTGCCCGCGGCGAGGTGGTTGTCCTGCTTCTTCAGGCGGTCGACCTCCCGCTCGAGCTTCCTCCGGGCCCAGCCCGGCCCGAGGATCCTCGAGAGGAGGTCCTCGCGGCTGACCGCGGCGCCGGGGAGGCGCACCCTCAGGCGGTCGGCGAGGAAGCGATAGACCACGAGGAGCACGGCGGCGCCGAGGACCCACGGCACCCAGGGGTTGTCGAGTAGGCCGAAGAGGAATCCCATGACGCGCCCGCTCACCCCTCCCGGCAAGCCACAGCTCCCCCGGGATTTCGCGGGATTATAGCAGACGGCCGGCGTGGTATCCTCCGCGGGCTCTGCCGGATACGGCGGGCGGGGGGTGTCGTCGCGATGACCGGGACCGGCGCGGGGGATCGCCCCGCGGAGCTCGTGCGGGGGCTCACGCTCCTCGACGCGACGCTCCTGATCGTGGGCAGCGTGATCGGATCGGGCATCTTCTTCGCCCCCGCGATCATGGCGGGCTACCTCCAGAGCCCGGGCCTGCTCCTGGGCCTGTGGGTCCTCGGGGGGCTCCTGACCCTGGCCGGCGCCCTCTCGTACGCCGAGCTCGCGGCGGCGATGCCGCGGGCCGGGGGTCAATACGTCTTCCTCTCCGAGGCCTTCTCCCCCCTGTTCGGCTTCCTCTACGGCTGGACCCTGCTGCTCGCGATCAACACCGGCTTCGTCGCCGCGGTGGCGGTGGCCTTCGCGAAGACGCTCGGCTTTTTCGTGCCGGGGGTGGGCGAGGAGCACGTGCTGGTCGCGCTCCCCGGCGCGACGTTCACCACCGCCCAGCTCGTGGCGCTCGCCGTGATCGCGGTGCTGACCTGGCTCAACGTGACCGGCCTGCGGACCGGCGCCTCCGTCCAGAACCTCTTCACGCTCGCCAAGCTCGGGGCCCTCCTCCTCCTCGTGGGCCTCGCCGTCTTCACCGCCCGGGGGGCCGTGTCGAACTTCGAGCCGCTCGCGAGCCTGGCCCTCGGCCCGAAGGGCCTGGAGGTCGGCCTCTTCGCCGCGCTCGCCGGGGCGATGAGCAAGGCCCTCTTCTCCTACGACTCCTGGTATACGGTCACGTTCGCCGCGGAGGAGGTGAAGGACCCCGAACGGAACCTGCCCCGCTCGCTCGTCCTCGGCACCCTGGGGGTGACCGTCGCCTACGCGGCCACCGTGGCCGTCTACCTCTACATGGTGCCGATCGGGGAGATGGCCTCGATCACCGAGGACCGCATCGGGACGGAGGCGGCGGTGCGGGCGATCGGGTCCGCCGGGGGGGCCTTCGTCGCCGCAGCCATCCTCGTCTCGACCTTCGGCTGCGTGAACGGCCTCACCCTCTCCGGCGCGCGCGTCGTCTACGCGATGGCGCGCGACGGCCTCTTCTTCCGGGGCGCCGCCCGCGTCCACCCCCGCCACCGCACGCCGGCGGCCGCCCTCGTCCTCCACGGCGTCGTGGCCGCCGCCCTCACCCTGACCGGGACCTACAGCGACCTCCTGACCCTGACCGCGTTCTCGTCGCTCCTCTTCAACGTCCTCACCGTCGTCGGCCTGTTCGTCCTGCGGCGCCGTCAGCCGGATCTCCCCCGGCCCTACCGCGTCGCCTTGTACCCGGTGGTGCCCCTGCTGTTCGTGGCGGTCTCGCTCTTCTTCCTGGTCTACATGCCGGTCGCCGATCCCCGGAACACGGGCCTGGGGCTGCTCCTCACGGCGGCCGGGGTCCCCGCCTACGCGTACTGGCGCCGCCACCGGTAAGTGCAACTCCCGCTTGACGTAAGCGGCGTGCTATCCTGTCCGGACAGCCCATCCGGGCCGAGGTCCATGAGCGGCGCGCCAGGCACCAAATCCGACCCCCCCGAACCCCCGGGGCGAGACGGCGACGAGGAGGAGCCGCTCGTCACCGCGAACGACCTGTTCGGCGACCTCGTGGACGGGCCGCTCCCCTTCGACGCGGGCCGTAGCGGATCCCGCCGGCCGCCGGTCCGCGTGCAGGTCGACGACCCGGCCACCCCCGCCCCGTTCGCCGCCCTCGCCGAGGACGAGGCGCCCCCTCTCCCCGAGGACACGCCCACGCGCACGCACGAGGACGAGGAGGTGGAGGACGCCTTCGTGCGCCTCTCGGGCTTCGTGGCGGAGCCTGCCTTCCGCCCCGCGCCGCCCTTTGAGGACGACGAGGAGGCCCGGCTGCCCCCCGCGGCGGTCCGCACGGGGGCGAAGCTCTCCATCACCGACCCGCGCCTCGTGCCCGGGCCCGGCATCGACCTCGCCTCGGTCGCGGAGAGCGCGCTCGCGGAGACCTCGCGCGAGGTCGAGCCCGCGCCGCCCCCGCCGCCCCCGCCCGCGACGGCGCGCGAGCCGTCCTGGCGCGACGACCGCTTCGGGCCCTACGTGCTCGTGGACCGGGTCGCGATCGGGGGCATGGCGGAGGTCTTCAAGGCGAAGCGGGCCGGGGTCGAGGGCTTCGAGAAGACGGTGGCCCTCAAGCGCATCCTGCCCCACCTCTCGGACAACAAGGAGTTCCTCGACATGTTCGTGGACGAGGCCAAGATGGTGGCCGGCCTCAACCACCCGAACATCGTTCAGATCTTCGACCTCGGGCGCATCGAGAAGAGCTACTACATCGCGATGGAGTACGTGCACGGGCGCGACCTGCGCACGGTGATGAAGCGCGCCCGCGAGAAGGGGCTGCGGATGCCCCTCGACCTGTCGCTGCGCGTGGTGAGCCAGGTCTGCGCCGCCCTCGAGTACGCCCACCGCAAGAAGGACGAGCGCGGGCGTCCGATGGAGATCGTCCACCGCGACGTCTCCCCCCAGAACATCCTCATCTCGTTCGAGGGGGACGTGAAGCTCGTGGACTTCGGCATCGCCAAGGCGGCGACGAAGGCCTCGAACACCGACCGCGGCGCGCTGCGGGGCAAGCTCCTCTACATGAGCCCGGAGCAGGCGTGGGGCCGGCCGATCGACCGGCGCAGCGACGTGTTCTCGCTCGGCATCGTGCTCTACGAGATGGTGACCGAGACCAAGCCCTTCATCGGGGCGGGGACGGAGCTGACCATCCTCGAGCTCGTCCGCCAGTGCGTGATCACCCCCCCCCGCGAGATCAACCCGCGGGTGCCCGAGGCGCTCGACCGGGTGATCATGAAGGCGCTCGCCCGCGACCCCGCCGAGCGCTACCAGGACGCGGGGCAGATGCAACGCGGGCTCGAGCGCTTCCTCCGCGAGAGGCCGCCGGTGACCGCCCGGGACCTCGCGCGCTTCCTCGAGCTGCTGTTCGACCGGGGCGAGCGGGCCGAGCACGCGGGCGACCGTCCCGCGGGCGAGGGCGCGTCGGAGCCGACGCCCGACCCCCTGTCGCTCGACTCGCTCCTGAAGCGGTTCGGCATCGACCAATGAGGAGAAGGTGACGCGATGACCCTCACCGACGAGCAGGCCCAGTTCTACCGCCAGACCCTCGAGATCACGCGCAAGTCGATCGAGGAGCTCAACGTGCTGATCGAGGAGGAGCTCGCCAAGGTCAAGGACCGCCTCGCCGACCTGCAGGCCAAGAAGAACGCCGCCCGGCAGATCTACGACGGCGCGTGCAAGATCCTCGGCGTCGAGAACGACCTCGAGCGCGCCGAGGAGCCGGAGGCCTGAGGCGTGGCCTGGTTCCGCCGGGAGTCGGCGCCCCTCGCCGCCCGGCCCGCGGCCGAGAGCCGCGTGCCGGAGGGCCTGTGGGTCAAGTGCGGCAGCTGCAAGGAGATCCTCTACCGCAAGGACGTCCTCAAGAACCTCTCGGTCTGCCCGAAGTGCGCATTCCACTTCCGCGTCTCGGCCCGCGAGCGGCTCGACATGCTCTTCGACGGGGCGTGGACGGAGTTCGACCGGGGCCTCGTGAGCTCGGACCCCCTCGGCTTCCGCGACGCCAAGCCCTACGCCGAGAGGCTCCGCGCGGGCAAGGCCAAGACCGACTCCTACGACGCGCTGGTGTCGGCGGAGGGCGAGATGGGCGGCCGCCGCACGGTGATCGCGGCGATGGAGTACGCCTTCATCGGCGGCTCGATGGGGGTCGTGGTCGGTGAGAAGGTGACGCGCTCGGTCGAGCGCGCGCTCGAGGGCCGGCTCCCCCTCGTCGTGGTCTCCTGCTCGGGCGGGGCGCGCATGATGGAGGGCACGCTCTCGCTCATGCAGATGGCCAAGATCTCGGCCGCCCTCGCCCGGCTGCGCGACGCGGCCCTGCCGTTCCTGAGCGTCCTGACCGACCCCACGACCGGGGGGGTGACCGCGTCGTTCGCGATGCTCGGGGACCTCAACCTGGCGGAGCCGGGGGCGCTCATCGGCTTCGCCGGCCCGCGGGTGATCGAGCAGACGATCCGCCAGAAGCTCCCCGAGGGCTTCCAGCGCTCGGAGTTCCTGCTCCAGCACGGCATGATCGACGCCGTCGTCGACCGGCGGGAGCTCAAGAAGACGCTGGTGCGCTCGCTCCGTCTCCTCATGGACTAGGGATGGCCGCCCGCATCGACCTCAACGCGGACCTCGGCGAGGCCTTCGGCGCCTACCCGATGGGCGCGGACGAGGCGGTGCTCGTGTACGTGACCTCGGCCAACGTGGCCTGCGGCTTCCACGCCGGGGACCCGAGCGTGATCGACCGCACGGTGGCCCGCGCGGTGCGCGCGGGCGTCGCGCTGGGGGCCCACCCGAGCCACTTCGACCTGCGGGGCTTCGGGCGCCGGGAGATCGCGGCCGACCCCGCGGAGGTCGAGGCGGACGTGCTCTACCAGGTCGGGGCGGTGGCCGCGTTCGCCCGCGCCCACGGCTCCCACCTCACCCACGTCAAGCCGCACGGCGCCCTCTACAGCCAGGCCGCCCGCGACGAGGCGCTCGCCCGCGCGATCGCGCGCGGGGTCGCCCGCGCCGGCCACGACCTCGTGCTCGTCGGGCTCGCCGGCTCCGCCGCGATGCGCCGCGCGGCGGAGAGTGAGGGCCTGCGCTTCGCCGCGGAGGCCTTCGCCGACCGCGCGTACGACGGCGAGGGCCGGCTCGTCCCCCGCTCCCGCCCGGGGGCCCTCATCACCGACCCCGCCTCGGCCGCGGCGAAGGCGCTGCGGATCGTGCGCGAGGGGGTCGTGGCCTCGATCGACGGGCGAGAGATAGAGATGCACGCCGACACGCTCTGCCTCCACGGCGACAACCCCCACGCGCTCGGGATCGCGCGCGCGGTGCGCGAGGCGCTCGAGGGAGCGGGGGTGAGCGTCCGCGCCCTCTCGCGGTGAGCCTCCCCCGCGTCCTGCCGGTCGGCGACGCCGCCTTCACGGTCGAGCTCGGCGAGGGAGGGGACCCCGCCGCGAACGCGCGCGTACGCGCCCTCGACGCCGCTCTCGCCCGGGACCCCTTCGAGGGCTTCCTCGAGGCGGTGCCCGCGCTGCGGTCGCTGCTCGTGCTGTTCGACCCCGCCGTCGCGCGGGGAAAGGACGTGGCGCGCGCGCTCGCGGCCCGGGCGAGCGTCCCCCGCCCGCTCCCTCCTCGAGGCCGGCTCCACGAGCTCCCCGTCGTGTACGGCGGGGAGGACGGGCCCGACCTCGCGGCGCTCGCCGCGGAGCGCGGCCTCTCCGAGCAGGACGTCGTCCGCGCGCACTCGGGCGCGGAGTACACCGCCTTCATGCTCGGCTTCACGCCGGGCTTCGCGTACCTCGGCCTGCTGCCGGGGGCGCTCGAGTGCGCGCGGCTCGCCACGCCCCGCCTGCGCGTCCCCGCGGGGACGGTCGCCGCCGCCGGGCGGCTGACCGGCGTCTACCCCGCCCCCTCGCCCGGGGGCTGGCGCCTGCTCGGCCGGACCTCGACCCCCCTGTTCGACCCGACGCTCGACGAGCCCGCCCTCCTCGCCCCCGGCGACCGGGTCCGTTTCCGCCCGGTCGCGGAGCTCCCGCCGGCGGCGCCCTCCCCCGCCGCGACGCCGACCCACGCAACGCCGGTCCTGGAGCTGCTCGACCCCGGCCTCCTCACCACCGTCCAGGACGCGGGACGGAACGGCCGGCGCCGCCTCGGGGTCTCCCGCGCCGGGGCGATGGACGCACGCGCGCTCGCCGCGGCGAACGCCGCCCTCGGCAACCCCGCGGACGCCGCCGCCCTCGAGTGCACGGTCGCGGGCCCGGCTCTCGCGTTCCTCGCGACCACCCGCTTCGCGATCGCGGGCGCGGACCTCGGCGCGGTCCTCGAGCGCAGAGACCTCGGCCCGTGGACGGTGCCCCTCGGGGCCCCCGTCCTCGCCCGCGCCGGCAACGTCTTGCGCTTCGCGGGCCGCCGCTCCGGCTGCCGCGCCCTGGTCGCGATCGAGGGCGGGGTGGACGTGCCCGAGGTGCTCGGCTCGCGGGCGACCGATCTCGGGTCCGGCTTCGGCGGCCTCGGCGGCCGAGCGCTGCGTACGGGCGACCGGCTCGCGGCCGCCCCGGCCCGGATCCGCGGGGGGGGCGAGGTCCCGGTCGCTCCCGTCGCGGCTTCGGCCACCGTGCGCGTCGTGCTCGGACCGCAGTCGGACCACTTCGACCCGCGGGAGATCGAGCGCTTCCTCGCCGAGCCGTGGGGGGTGGGGGCAGCCTCCGACCGCGTGGGCTGCCGCCTCGAGGGCGAGCCGCTGCGTCACCGCGGCCCTTCGGAGATCCCGTCGGACGGCATGGTGCCGGGATCGATCCAGGTCCCGCCCGACGGGCGGCCCATCGTGATGGGGGCGGACGGCCCGACGACCGGCGGCTACCCGAAGATCGCGACGGTCCTCACGGCCGACCTGCCGCTGCTCGCCCAGCTCGTCCCCGGCGAGGGCGAGGTCCGCTTCGAGGCCGTGCGCGTCGAGGAGCTCTCGTAGCGTCGGCGAGGGGGTCGGGCCCCGGGAGCCCCCTGCCTCAGATCTGCTCCACGGGTCGCGGGCGGCCGATGTGGAAGCCCTGGGCGTGGGTGAAGCCGAGCTCGGCGCAGGCGCGGGCCTCGGCCGCGGTCTCGATGCCCTCCGCCACCGTCTTCACGAGGAGCTCGCGGGCGAGGCCGAGGAGGGACTGGAGGAGCCGGCGCTTGGGAGCTCCCGCCTGGTCGAGGCCGCTCACGAAGCGGCGGTCGAACTTCAGGTAGTGCGGGGGGGCCTCCGCGAGCTCGAGCAGCCGCGCCTGGCCCGCGCCGAAGTCGTCGTAGGCGAGGGCGATGTTGCGCTCGAGGAGCAGGGCGCGCAGCTCCGCGATCGCGGCGGGGCGGGTGAGGACGCTCTCGTGGATCTCGAGCGCGAGGTCGAGCTGGGGGGCGATGGCGCGCAGGTCCTCGAGGGACTCGAGGAGGCCGGGCCGCGCGAGCTCGACGGGGTGGGTGTTGAGGAAGACGGTGGGAACGTCCGGCCGGCGCGCGGCGAGCTCGACCGCCTTCCTCCGGAACAGACGGCTGAGCTCCGCCTCCGCCCCGATGCTCTCCGCGATGCGCAGCAGCTCGAGGGGGCTCTCGGGGAGCTGGTCGTGGCGGCCCCGGCCGAGCGCCTCGTAGGCGGCCACCGTCCCCCGCGCGAGGAGCACGATCGGCTGGAAGACCATGGTGACCCGCTCCTCCCGGAGCAGCTCGCGCAGCTCGCGCGTGCCCGCAGCGAAGCGGTGAGGGAGGTCGGGCCGCTGGACGACGACGGTCGTGGGGTTCTCCGCGGCCGGCGCCGACTCCGCCTCCTCCGAGCGGCCGAGGCGGAACTCGAAGTCCGCGAAGTGGACGATGTCGCCCTCGGCGAGGGCGGCGTCCTCGACGAGCGCGCGGTTGACGAAGGTGCCGTTCTTGCTGCCGAGGTCGCGCAGCCGCAGCACGGGGCCCTGGACGTAGAGCTCGGCGTGCGTCTTGGACACGGAGTCGGCGGGAAGGACGAGGTCGAGCCCGGCGCGGCGCCCGACCCGGAAAGGGAGCTTCCGGATCCGGATGCGCTGGAGGCTGCCCCCCTCCCCCTCCGACTCGAGGTACCAGCCGCCGTCGCCCTCCGCGGGCTCGTCCGGGCGCCTCTCGCTCACGTCCGTCCCGGCCTCATGGCCTCCAAGTATCCCCGAACGCGCAAGGCTAGTCGCGCAGGCGCCGCCCGGTGAGCCGGAGGAACACGTCCTCGAGGCGCGCCCCCTCGACGCGGAACGAGGGCTCGTCGGGCACGCCGTGAGCCGCGAGCAGCTCGGGCACGGCGCCCTGGGCGAGGAGGCGGCCGTGGTCGACGATCGCGACGCGGTCGCACAGCCGCTCCGCCTCCTCCATGTAGTGGGTCGTGTAGACGATCGCCCGGCCCCGTGCCCGCAGCGCGAGGACGTTCTCGAAGACGAGGTTGCGCGACTGGGGGTCGACGCCGACCGTCGGCTCGTCGAGGAGCACGATCTCGGGGTCGTGCACCACGGCGGCGGCGAGGTTGAGCCGTCTCTTCATGCCGCCGGAGTAGCCCGCCACGCGGTCGCCCGCCCGCTCGACGAGGCCCACGAAGTCGAGCGCCCACTCGACTCTCTCCGCGAGCGCGCGTCCCGAGAGGCCGAACAGGGCGCCGAAGAAGCGGACGTTCTCCCGGCCGGTGAGCGAGTCGTAGACCGCGAGGGCCTGGGGGGCGACCCCGAGCCGGCGCCTCGCCGACGGCAGGGAGGGCGAGCCCGCCCCCTCGATCGTGACGCGTCCCTCGTCGGGCTCGAGCAGACCGGTGGCGAGCGACACCGTGGTCGTCTTGCCCGCGCCGTTCGGGCCGAGGAGGCCGAGGATCTCCCCCGGCCGGGCCTCGAGGTCGAGGCCGTCTACGGCGACGAGGGCGCCGTAGCGCTTGCGCACCCCCTCGAGCCGCAGCGTGGTCACAGCAGCCGGCGCGGCTCGCCCGCGTCCCCCGCGGCGGCGTCGCCCCCGGCGCGCCTCTGCCGCAGGAGCAGGCCCTCCGTCTCGGCCGCGGTCGCGGGCGGGCCGCAGAGGTTGCCCTGCATGCGGTCGCACTGCCAGCGCACGAGGTGGACGCGCTGGGCCTCGGTCTCGACGCCCTCGGCCACGACCTTGAGCCGGCGCGAGCGGGCGAAGGCGACGGCGGCGGTGAGGATCGCCTCGTGGTCGCGGCTCGCCGCCGCGCCCTTCACCACCGAGCCGTCGATCTTCAAGGTGTCGAGCGGGTAGCGGTAGAGGTGGGCGAGGCGGCTCTCGCCGGTGCCGAAGTCGTCGAGGGCGATGCGCAGCCCGAGCCGGCGAAGCTCGGCGAGCCGCTCGATGGCGAGCTCGGGCCCGCGGGCGAGCTCGCCCTCCCCCACCTCGAGCTCGAGGCACTCCGGGGGCAGGCCGGTCTCCTCGAGGACGCGCCTCACGAGCTTCACGAGGGCGGCGTGCGCGAGCTGGCGGGCGGAGACGTTCACCGACACCACGAGCCCGCGGTGCCCCGCGTCGTGCCACCGCCGCCCCTGGGCGCAGGCGGCCCGCAGCGTCCACTGGCCGAGGGGCACCGCGAGGCCGCTCACGTCCGCGAGGGAGACGAAGTCGGCGGCGCGCTCGAGCCGCTCCTCCCGCCGCCAGCGCAGCAGCGACTCGACGCCCACGATCGCGCCGGTCTCGCACTCGACGACGGGCTGCCAGAAGAGCTCGAGGTCCCCCTGCACGAGCGCGCGGCGCAGCGACGTCTCGCGCGCGAGGCGCTCGGCGGCGAGCGCCCGCGAGCGAGGGGCGTGCACGTCCCAGGAGTCGCCGCCGCGCTCCTTCGCCCGCTGAAGGGCCACCGCCGCGCTCTGGAGCAACGACTCCGTGTCCGGGCCGTCGTCGGGGAACAGAGCGACCCCGAGGCTGGCGGTGACGAGCAGGTCGTGGCCGCCGATGCTGAAGGGGCTGCGCAGCGCGAGGCGCAGCTTGTCCGCGATCACGGTGACGTCCTCGTCCCGCTGGATCCCGGGGAGCAGGATCGTGAACACGTCGCCCGAGATGCGGGCGAGGGTGTCGCCCTGGCGCAGCGTGCTCTCGAGGGCGAGGGCGACGCTGCGCAGCAGGTCGTCCCCGTGGCTGCGCCCGAGGCGCTCGTTCACGCGGGAGAAGCGGTCGAGGCCGAGCTGGACGACGGCGAGCTTCTGGCGGTAGCGCTGGGCGTGGATGACGGCGACGGCGAGCCGGTCGGCGAAGCGTCGCCCGCTCGCGAGGCCGGTCAGCGGGTCCTGGTCGGCGAGGGAGCGGACCTCCTCCTCGAGGCGCTCGCGGGCCCGTCGCTCGCGGCCGAGCGCGTCCTCCAGGCGGAGCCGCTCGTCCCGCAGGTCGCGCACCTCCGCCTCGAGCTGCTCCTCGCGGGTCGCGGCCGGCGCGGCCTCGGCAGCCGGGGGGCGGTCCGAGGGCGCTTCGGACGGCCCGGCCGGGGGCGCCTCGACCCCGGCCTCGGAAGGCTCGGGGGACTCCGCGCCCGCGGCCGGGCTCGCGGCCTCGGGCCGTCGGCCGCGGAGGAGAGACCGGATGCGGCTCGTCCAGTCGGTCATGGGCGCACCCGCCTGACGCTATCCAACGCGGCCCGCCGCGGTCAAGGCGCGGCCCCCTGCAGGCGCCGGGCCGCCTCGCGCAGCTCCGGCCGCCCGGGGTCGAGGAGAACGGCGTGAGCGGCGAGCGCCGCGCCTCCCGCGGCGTCTCCCCGCGCCGCGCGCACGCCGGCGAGCATCAGCCACGACTCGGCGTGGGCGGGACGCCGGGCGACGAGGCGCGACAGCGCGATCTCGGCCCGCTCGAGGCGCAGCCGTCGCACGTCGGGTGAGCCGGCGCGCGCCGCCTCGACCGCTTCCTCCCGCGCCGCCCGCCACGGGCTCGCGGGCAGGGCGACGGTCGACGCGAGGAGGACGAGCGCCGCGAGGGCGAGGGCGAGCGCGCCGGCCGGGGCGAGGGGGCGGGGCCGCAGGCCGGTGGCGCCCGCCGCGGCCGCGGCGGCGAGGGCGGCGAGAGCGGCGTTCGAGGGGATGCGGAGGTTGAAGTCGACGAGCGAGTGCACGGCGAGCGCGGCGAGCGCGGCCATTGCCCCCGCGGCGACGCCCCGCACCGTCCGGTCGGCTCCCGCACCGAGGCCCCGCAGGGAGGCGCCGAGCAGGAGGGCGAGACCGGCCAGAGCGAGCCCGAGGCCGATCGCTCCCGTCTCCGCGAGGGTCTCGACGTAGTCGTTCTCCGCGTGCTCGACGCGGAGCAGGCCGTGGCCGCGCTTCACGCGGGGGTACGCGTCGTGGAAGGCGCCCATCCCGTGCCCGACCACGGGGCTCGAGGCGGCGAGGCGCAGCGCGCCGCGCCAGGTGTCGAGGCGGTAGGAGGCCCCGCTCAGGCTGCGCATGCGCTCCTGGGCCTCGACCGGGACGAGCACGAGCAGGGAGGCGCCGAGGACCGCAGCGGGCGCGAGGGCCGCGGCGAGGCCCGAGCGCGACCCCTCGCGCCGCAGGCGCAGCGCGAGGAGGCACGCGCCCCCCGCGACGAGCGCGATCGCACCCCCCCGGGACGTCGAGGCGAGCCCGGCGAGGGCCATCGCGAGGGCGGCGACCATCGCCAGCACGACCGCGCCCGCGCGGGGGCCGGTCGTCCAGTCGCCGCGGCGGCCCCGCGCCCCGTCCGCGAGGCCGAGGGCGAGGCCCGCCACGATCAACCCCGCCATCGCGACCCAGCCCGCGAAGTGGTTCTTGCTGACGAACGGGCCGAACGGGGCGACCGTCGGCACGGGGATCGTCCCGTAGAGCAGGGCGCCGAAGCGGGCGCGGGCGAGGATCGCGTACGCGGAGAGCGCGAAGCCGAAGGCACCGACCGCCGACGCCGCGCGGACCGCCGACGCCGGTCGCGCGAGGGCGGGGGCGGCGAGGAGGGAGAGGAGGGAGAGGCCGGCCACGAGGGCGACGCTGCGCAGCGTGGCGTCGGGGTCGACCGAGACCGGGCGCCAGGCGTCCCCGAGGACGGCCTGGGCCGCCGGCTCGGCCGGCCGCCACACCGCCCGCGAGCCGGGGGCGAGCAGGGTGTGCAGCGCGTCGGGGACGGGGACGAGCTGGAGGAGGCCCAGGGCGAGGAAGCCCGCGAGCGGCCACAGGGCCACGGCGGGGAGCGCGACGCCGCGGCGGACGTCCGCGACGAGGGCGACGGCGGCGCCGACCAGGGCGGCGGCGAGCACCGCGAGGAGAGCCGCGGGGAGGACCGCCCCCACGGCCCAGGGCGAGAGGACGGCGATCGCCACGAGGACGCCGAGGGCGATCCGGGCGGCGACGCCGGGCTCGGCCGCTTCACGCAAGGCGGGGCGATTGTACGCCCCGGGGCCGCGGCTAGACCGCGGCCGCCAGCGGGCGCGCCGGCGTCGGGGGAAGGAACGCGGCGGCGGGGCGGCCGAGGAGGAAGCCCTGGCCGTACTCGATCCCGAGCTCGAGCAGCGTGCGCAGCTCCCCGTCGCGCTCGATGCCCTCCGCGATGATCGTGGAGCCGATGCGGTCGGCGAACGCCTTCAAGGCGCGGCTCATCTCGCGGCGGATGTAGCTCGAGTCGATGTCGCGGATGAGCTCGCGGTCGAACTTGAGGTAGCGCGGGTTGAGGTGCGCGATCTTCTCGAGGCCCGAGTACCCGGCCCCCACGTCGTCGACCGCGATCGAGAAGCCGTGGCGGGTCAGCTCGGAGAGGGCCTCGGCGAACACGTCGTAGTTCTCGATGGCGGAGCGCTCGGTGATCTCGAGCACCACGCGGTCGGGGCTCAGCCCGTGCGCCTCGGCGAGGCGCACGAGCGCGGCCCCCTGGAACTCGGGGTCGTACATCGCGGAGGGGAAGACGTTGACGAAGAGCTTGGCTCCCGCGGGGAGCGCGGCGGCGGCGGCCAGGGCGCGGCGGCGGCACTTGCGGTCGAGCTCGAAGACGAGATCGGCCTCCTCCGCCATCTCGAACAGCCGCAGCGGCATCTGGTAGACGCTGCCCGCGGGGCCCCTCGAGAGCGCCTCGTAGCCGAGGACCCGGCGGCCCCGCAGGTCGACCACGGGCTGGAAGACCGTCGTGAGCTGGTCGGCGAGCAGCACCTCCTGCAGGTCGCAGCGGTTCTGCAGGTCGCGCTGCGCGCGCTGGACGTGCACGCACGCCCACGCCTCCTCGACGAGCCGCGAGACGAGCCGCTCCGGCATGACGAGCGGGTTGTAGAACGAGAGGGCGAAGCCCACCGTGACCCGGCGCAGGGTGCCGAGGTACGGGCTCGCGAGGCGGACGAGCTTGCGGTTGAGGTGGCCCTCCACGCGCTCCGCCGCCGCCTTGAGGTCGGCGACCTTGAGCGGCCCCTCCCGCCGCTTGGGCGCGAAGAAGACGAGGAAGGCGTCGCCCCCGCGGTCGTTGACGCAGATGATGTCCTCGGTGCGGACCTCGTGCCCCTTGAGCTCGAGCACCAGGTCGCGGGCCATGCCCATCACCTTCTCGAAGGCCGAGGTCCCGTACTGGTGCTCGATCTGGGCGAGCGACGAGGTGTCGATGAGGAGCAGCCCCAGGCTGCCCTGCTGGACGAGGACCTGCCGCAGCTCCTCCGTCCTCTCCCGGTAGGGGACGAGGCCGTCCCCGGCCGGCCCGAGCTCGGGGCGCGCCGCGAGGGTCACGGCCGTCCCGCCTCGCGCGCCCCGGCGGGGGCGGGAGGCGCGCCCGCCGCCGCCTTCGCCTGCACGACGCGGTTTCGGCCGCCGCGCTTGGCCTCGTACAGGGCCTCGTCCGCGGCGTGGAGCAACCCCGCGGCGTCGAGCCCGTGGACGGGGTACTCGGCGACGCCCCCGCTGACGCTGATCCGCTTGAGCGGCTGCTTCTCCGCGAACGGGAACGGGTGGCTCGCGAGGAGGCTACGGATCTTCTCCGCCGCCGCCATGCCCTGGACCGCGTTCGTGTGGGGCATCACGAGCAGGAACTCCTCGCCCCCGAAGCGGCCGAACACGTCGTTCTTGCGCACGCTCTCGTTGACGAGCCGCGCGAGCTCCTGGAGCAGCTTGTCCCCCGCGAGGTGGCCGTTCGTGTCGTTGTAGTTCTTGAAGTTGTCGATGTCGAAAAGGAACACGGACAGCGTCTGCGCGGTCGGCGAGCCCCCCGCGCGCTGGTCGTAGGCCGCGCACGCCGCGCGGTAGACGAGGTCGTTGAGCGTCTGCTCCATGTGCTTCTTGTTGTAGACGCGGGTGAGCCCGTCCATCTCCGCCGTCGTCTTCATGCGGCTGACCTGGTTCGCGGTGTGCAGCACCTGCGCCCCGGTCTGGGCCACGAGGTGCAGCGCCGCCTTGGGGTCTCCGCTCTTGCGGGGCCGGGCGACGGCGATGATCCCGAGCGTCTCCTGGTCGAAGACGAGGGGGGCGATGAGGTCGGGCTGGGGCATGCCGGGGAGGGCGGTCCCGGGCTTGATGCGGCTCTGCGCCGTCTCCTGCTGAAGGTCGTGCCGGGTCACCACGTTCTGGACCTCGGCGGCGAAGCCGATCTCGCCCGTCTCGAGCGGCACCTCCGTGCCCACCTTGACGCCCGCGCCGTCGGGGTAGGCGGCGGCCACGACGAAGCGCGGCGCCTTCGCCTTCTCTCCCTTCCCGTCCGCCCTCTTCACGAGCACGGCCACCTGCTGGGGGTCGAGGCTGCGCTGGATGATCATGAGCAGGGTGGCCGGGATCTGCCGCTCGGTGAGGCCGCTGTAGAGCTCGCGGGCGAGCCGGGGGTACTCTTTCAGGAACTGCGTGAGGAACTTGAGGTCCTCCTCGAGGGCGGCGTGGGCCTTCTTGAGCTGGGAGTGAGCGTGGGTGGCCGCCATCCTCTGCGCGACCGCCTCGCCGACCGACGTGCGCAGGCGGAGGAGGATGGGCACGAGGATGCCCGCGCTGATGGCCATCCCGAGGAAGAAGGCGACGAATTGAGATGCGCCGGACTCCACGCTCACCTCCGGGCCCGAGTGGTAGCAACCGCCGTGCCCGCGCCGGGGGCCTCGAAAGCGGTCTCTTATTGTCCACGGGCCGGCCTCCGGGTCCAGGCGGAAGACGGCGGCCGTCCGAAAAGCAGCCGCGGCGGGCTTCCCTGGTGGTTTAGAATCGGGAAACGCTGGCCCTCGTCTTGCTTCGGGGACGGGTGGAGGGGTCTATGTGGGGCAGGGTGAAGACGGTCGTCCTCGCCGCCGTGGTCGGCGCCGCCGCTCTGGTGCCGCTCTTCGGCGACCCGAGGCAGACGCCGGTGACGCACCCCCTCTGGGCGCGGATGCTCCTCCGTGCGCTCGAGATGACCGACGCGGTGAAGGCGAGCGCCCAGGCCTCGCAGGTGTTCTCGACGCTCGCCTGGCGCGACAGCCTCTCCTACCCCGCCGACCGCTACCTGCGCGCGCAGGGCGCGGTCCTGCGCGAGGAGGGCGGCCAGCCGGTGCTCGCCGCGGGCGAGGGCCCGGCGGAGGTCGTCTACGCCCTGGCCGTCGCGCGGCCCGGCGACTACCAGCTGCGCGCGCGGCTCGCCGGCGGAGCGACGCCCGCGACGGCCGAGGTCGTGCCGCTGTCGGGGGGCGTCGCGCTGCGGTCCTTCAGCCTGACGCCCTCCGCGGAAGAGGCCGGCTGGGTGTTCGCGGGCTCCACCCACCTCGACCCCGGGGCGTACGCCGCGCAGTTCCTCCTCCCCGCGGGCACCACGCTCGCCCAGGTCGAGATCGCCCCGCCCTGCGTCAACCCGATCGAGCCGGCGGGGGGCTGGCGGCCCGAGGCCACGACCACGGACGAGGACCTCGCGATCACCGCGGTGAGGGCGATCGACGTCGAGCACGAGCTGCCGCCGGCGGCGAGCCCGATCGAGATGAACGGCGAGTCGTTCCAGGTGGAGGCGCCGGCCGAGGCGGTCGAGGAGCGCGCCAGGGCGACGGGGCTCGAGCGCGCGAGCCTGCGTGCGGGGCGCTCCGGCCTGCGCGCGGTGGTGTCGTTCGACCTGCCGGAGCCGGGCCTGTACTCGCTCACCGCCCTCGTCTCCCCGGGGTCCGGCCAGCGCTGGCTCGTCGACGGGTGCCGCAAGGCGATCGTCTGCCCGGCGGCGGGCACGGCGTGGCGCCCGATCCTGAGCCAGGAGTTCCAGGCGGGGCGCCACACCCTGGTCCTGACCCTGGGCGACGGGGCGAGCCTCGAGCAGATGCGCCTCGAGCTCAAGAAGAGCGCCCCCGCCGACTACGTCGCCACCCTGAAGAGGCTGGGCTTCGACCCCGGCCCCGCGGGGCCGGTGACCCGCGCCCGGGCCCTCGAGGCCATGGGCTTCGTCCGCGAGCAGCGCCGCGCGCTCCTCGCCGACCTGTGCGGCGACCGCGTGCCGTTCGAGGAGACGCCGACCGCGCTGCCCACGCAGACCGCGGGCACGGCCCCGCCCACCGGGCCGGACGGGGGCGGGGGCGGCCAGCCGCCGGGCCCGATCGAGCCGCCGATCGGCCCCCCGATCCTCCCGCCCCAGCCGCCCGGGTCGCCGACCCAGCCCGTGGGATCCGGCTTCTAGGCGATGGCCCTCTTCAACCACGCGACGAAGGAGGTCACGGCGAAGCTCGTGTACTACGGGCCCGGCCTGTGCGGCAAGACCACCAACCTCCAGTGGATCCACGGCAACCTGTCCTTCAAGACGAAGGGCAAGCTCGTCTCGCTCGCCACCCAGACCGACCGCACGCTCTTCTTCGACTTCCTCCCCGTCGAGCTCGGGACGATCCGCGGCATGCGCACGCGGATGCAGATCTACACCGTCCCCGGCCAGGTCTTCTACGAGTCGACCCGGCGCATGGTGCTGAAGGGGTGCGACGCGGTGGTCTTCGTCGCGGACAGCCAGGCCGCCATGCTCGACGCCAACGCCGAGAGCCTGCGCAGCCTCCGCCAGAACCTGCTCGTCAACGAGATCGACCCCACGATCCCGCAGGTCATCCAGTACAACAAGCGGGACCTGCCGACGGCCCTGCCGATCTCCGTCCTCAACGAGCGGCTCAACCCGCGCAACCTCCCCTGGTTCGAGGCCGTCGCGTTCAAGGGCACGGGGGTCGAGGAGACGCTGAAGGGGATCACGAAGCTCCTCTTCCAGTGGCTCTCACGCTACTACGGCGAGGGCGACGCGGCGGCGGCGAGCGCCACCGCGGGGATCGGAGCCCCCGCCTCGGGGCCCGAGAACGCCCCGGTCAAGGTCACCGTCCGGGTCCCGCACGCCACGCTCAAGATCCAGCCGGAGGAGCTGCCGAAGCCGGCGGCGCCTGGCCCGTCGCGCCCGGCCGCGCCGGCCGCTGCGCCGGCTGCGCGGGCCCAGACGCCGACCCCCGCCGCGCCGCCTCCGCCCGCCGCACCCGTGCGCCCCGCCGCGCCGCCGCCTTCGCCCGCCGCCCCCGTGCGCCCCGCCGCGCCGCCGCCTCCGCCCGCCGCACCCCCCGAGGACGAGCTCGCCTCGACGATCGTGTTCGCAAAGCCGAAGCCCGCCGCGCCGC
>CAZLRF010000018.1:38925-43489 GCA_964561785.1 uncultured Acidobacteriota bacterium
GAGGACGAGCTCGCCTCGACGATCGTGTTCGCAAAGCCGAAGCCCGCCGCGCCGCCGACGGCGCCGCCGCCCTTCTCGATCCCCGCCCCGAAGCCCACGGCGCCGGAAGCGCCGGCGGAGATCATCAAGCCGCAGCCCGTCGTGCGGCCGGGCGTGGCGGCGAAGTCGACCCCGCCGTCCGCGATGAGCGTCCCACCTCCGATCCCCGCGGGAGCGAAGTTCGAGGCGCCGAAGCCCGCGGCCCCCGAGCCCGCGGTGTTCCGGGAGCCGGAGAAGCCGGCGCCTCCCGCCGACCCGGCGCCGCGGGGGGAGGGGCTGCGCGCGGACCAGTGGCTGTACCTCCTCGACGGCGCCCAGCGGGGCCCGATCGACGTCGAGGACCTGATCGACCTCGTGCTCACCTCGATCCCCGAGGACACGAAGGTCTGGCACCCCGGCCTCGAGACCTGGGTGAGGGCCAACCAGCTGCGCGAGATCGCGGAGGAGATCCCCCCGCCCCTGATCCCGGGCGCCCAGCGCGGGGCCCTGCTCGAGGAGGACATGCCGGACTTCAACACCGTGCCGGGGATGCTGCGCACGGTGCTGATCGCGGACGAGGACTCCGCGTTCCGCAAGTACCTCGCGATGCCCCTCGCCGCGCAGGGCTTCACGATCTAC
Organism: uncultured Acidobacteriota bacterium; assembly: GCA_964561785.1. GTDB lineage: Bacteria > Acidobacteriota > Vicinamibacteria > Fen-336 > Fen-336 > DATBSL01. The sequence continues at coordinate 39,583 of CAZLRF010000018.1, forward strand.
GAGGCGGCGGACGGGGCGGCCGCGTGGCAGATCGCGGTCCAGAACCGGCCCTGGATGATCCTCGCCGACATCTCGATGCCGGAGGTGGACGGCTTCGAGTTCTGCCGCCGGGTGCGCAACCACCCGCTGCTCGCCCGCGTGCCGCTGCTGTTCATCTCGGGCTCGGACAAGTACAAGGAGCGCTACCGCGCCCTGCAGATCGGCGCCGACGACTTCCTCTCGAAGAACATGCCGATCCGCGAGCTGCTCATGCGCATCCAGCTCCTGATGACGCGCTACTCCGACCTCTCCGCGGAGCAGAAGCCGGGGACCGAGGACGTGGCGGGGGCCTTCCAGGGACGCATCGAGGTGTTCGGCGCGCCGGCGCTCCTGCAGATGTGCGCCCAGGGACGGCTCACCGGCCTGTTCACCGCGCTCGCGGAAGACGCGGCCAACACCGCGACCGTCATGGGCTTCCGCGAGGGGGACATCATCTCCGCGGCCTGCGGCGGCACCAGCGGCGCCGACGGCGTCTACGCGTTCCTCGCGTGGGAAAAGGGCAGCTTCAAGTTCACCCCGGGCGACCCCGGTCAGGGCGAGCCCCTCGCCCAGAGCGTCGAGCACCTGCTGCTCGAGGGGTGCCGGCTCCTCGACGAGTCGCGCAAGGGCGGCGACGGGGAGGGCGAAGCTTTCGCCTGAGGCCCGTCGCTCGACGCACTGTCCGCGTTCCGGCCAGGGCGAGCGCTGTGGTCGTCTGCGACCTCTCCGAATCAACAGCTTACGGGTGGTCCGCCGTTTGCTTCGGACATGGCCGGAGGTCGTATGTCGCGGAATGCTCGGGGCGGGCTCGTCGGCGTGGCCCTGGGTGGACTGCTCGCACTCTCGTACGCGGGGACGGCCGAGGCAGGCTATCAGGTGGCCACGGGGGTCACGGGCGGCCTCGGGACGAGCCGCAACCCGTTCGACAAGACCAGCCAGCGGAAGGTCGCCCGGGACGCCCACGACCGCTGGCTCGTCGTCTTCTCCCGCGTGAACGCCGGGACGGGCCGCAACGAGGTCCACCTGGCCCGCTCCCGCGACTTCAACCCGCTCAACAACCTGCCGGACGCGAACGAGTGGCCGTCTGTCTGCCTCTTCGGCCAGGGCGGGCTGGTGGTCGACAACGCTGCGAACAACTACGTCTTCCCGTCGCTCGACGTCAGCGAGAGCCGCCTCAAGGTGGGCGTCACGGTGCTCGACCTCACCGCGAACGACGTGCTCTACACCCAGAACGTCAACGTCGCGAGCTGGAGCCTGGCCGGCGCGTGGACGCAGGCCGGCGGAGGGACCTCTCCCCGATACGACACCGTCAACGCCAGCGTCTACGGCACCACGGCGCCCGTGCTCGCGTTCGACGCCAACGACCGCCCCCACCTCGCCTACGTGCGGGCGAACGTCTCGTTCCGCCCGAGCGTCTACTACCGGACCTGGCAGGGGAGCTGGGGGAGCGAGATCGAGATCAGCGACGTGAGCGCGGCAGGGACGGCGTTCCCGACCGAGCTCGACCCCACGATCGACTACGGCGGCAACGGCTGGGTGCACGTCGCCTACAAGGACGACAGCAACGTCGGGGACGCGACGGCGAAGACCGACCGCTATCGCTACGTGCGCAACGCCCTCAGCGGCGACTACGGGACGTTCACCTCCCCCGTCACCGTGATCTCCGCGGGCGTGAGCAACGACCTGGGCCAGCCGCCGAGCCTCGCCGCCCAGGGCAACGACGTCTGGCTGGTCGGGGGCTTCGCCGGCGCCGGCTCGTAGTGGGCCTGGTTCAACTACTCGTCCTCGGACGGAGGAGCGTGGGCGCACGGCGCCGCGGGCTTCAACTTCGAGTGCGTCGCCTCGTTCGACGTGATCAACCCGGTGGTGGGCACGAACCCGGCCGGGTCCGACCACCGCGTGGCCGCGATGCGCGACTTCGGCAACAACCGCCTGTACCGGTATCTCTGGACCGGCTCGAACTGGGTGGACGGCGCGTGCGGCTCGCACACCCAGTACCTGCTCGGCTTCAACGGCAGCGCGAGCACCGACCGCGGCAACGTGGCGATCGAGAAGCACAAGCCGGCCACCGCCGCCGACCAGATCTACTGCTTCTACAACTCCTTCGACGACACGCCGAACACGCCGCCCCCGCCCGCCGACTCGATCACCTGCGACACCACGGGTCCGCTCGCGGCCAGCCCGCGCCCCACCTACAGGTCCATCGGGACCCGCTCCGACGACACGGGCAACGCGACGGTGACGCGCGACTCCCCGACCGTGACCGGGGTGGGCACGCAGTGGCGGACGAACAACCGGGGCCTTGGCGATCGGCTCACGATCAACGTGTCGGGGACGGAGTATCACTACGTCGTCGCCTCCGTGCAGTCGGACACCCAGCTCACCCTGACCCGCCCCGTGCTCCAGGCATCGGGCACGTACGCCTACACGCTCGCGCGGCAGTTCGAGACCCTGCAGCGGTGGGAGGACTGCGTGTCGCGCTCGGCGGCGAACACCTGCAAGCGGCTCGCGGACACCCAGGAGTACTTCGCGACCGCGAGCTCCAGCCTCGTGGCCGACGGCCGCATCGAGGTCGGCGTCGCCTACGAGGACAGCGTCTTCGCCCACTCCACCGGGGGGACGGGTCCGGGCCAGCCGGTCCTGCGAGTGGCCGGGGCCACCACGAGCGCGACCCGCGACATCACCCTCACCGCGGTCGGGCCGAACCGCCACAACGGCACCGCGGGGACGGGCGTCGTCGTGGACAACGAGGCGAACACCGCTTCCGCCATCGAGATCGCGGCGAACAACTTCGTGCGGGTCGAGTGGATGGAGGTCAAGGGCGGGGGCTTCGGGGCCGACGGCATCCGGCTCCCCGCCTCGACGCTGGGCTCGAACCGGATCGCCCTCCACGCGAACCTGGTACACGACGTGGGCGGCGACGGCATCGAGATCGAGGATTGGAACACGAGCGCCGACGTCTACAACAACTTCGTCTACCGCGCCCGCGAGAACGGCCTCTTCCTGAGCGCGCTGGGCTGGAGCGGCAGCAGCGCGATCAACGTCCTCAACAACACGTTCTTCGAGAACAACCGCGGCTCCGCGGCCTACGCGGGCGTCCGCTCCGCCGTGGGCGTCATCAACGTGACCCTCCGCAACAACCTCTCCCTCAACCACGCCATGACGGGCGGCGTCGACTTCGGGATCGCGGACGAGCTCGCCGACGGCACGGCCGACCTCGGCGCGTCGAGCGGCACGAACATGAGCTCGGACGGCTCCGCGCTGACGCCCAACCACTGCGCCGGCGCGGGCGGCTGCCTGACCGGGGCCATCGACACCTTCGTCTTCGTCGACGTGTTCGCTCCGAACCTGCACCTGCGGAGCGACTCCCAGGCGCGGGGCCAGGGCGCGAACCTCCTCTCCGTCCTCGGCTACTCCCCGTTCCGCACGGACATCGACGCGCAGCTGCGGGCCACCGGCCCGTCCTGGGACATCGGCGCCGACGAGTACTTCGGGACGACGGCGGTGCGGCTGCAGTCGTTCACGGCGACGGGCGGGGAGGCGTCGGTGCTCTTGGAGTGGCGGACGGGGTCGGAGCTCGAGAACGCGGGGTTCCACGTGTACCGGGGCTCGTCGGCGGACGGGCCGTGGGAGCGACTGACGCGGGACCTGATCGAGGGTCTGGGCTCCTCGGCGGTGGGGCGAGCGTACTCGTGGCTCGACACGGGTCTCGCGAACGGGGTCCGGTACTACTACCGGCTGGAGGACGTGGACACGGCGGGGGTGTCGACGGTTCACGGACCGGTGTGGGCGGTTCCGCAAGCATCCTCGTCGGGTCCCGGCGAGGGCGAGGGCGGCGGGACGGAGGGTGGCGGCGGCGGGGCGGAAGGCGGCGGGGGCGAGGCGGCGG
>CAZLRF010000018.1:43589-86598 GCA_964561785.1 uncultured Acidobacteriota bacterium
GGGCGAGGCGGCGGCGCCGGCGCTTCCGGTGCGTCGTGCCCTGGTGGACGCGGTGGTGGGGCGCAAGGCGCGTCTGGTGTCGGCGCAGGCGCTGGAGCTTCGGGCGTTCCGGGGTCTTCGTCCCTCGGCGGTGGGCGTTCCCGAGATGGCGGTGGGAGCGGACGGGACGCGTCGAGCGTCGCGTCGGGCTGTGTCGGCGCCGCGTGTGACGCGGGGTTACCTGCCGCAGCGCGTGGCGCGACTCGCGGGGACGGTGTTCCAGGGGGAGAGCAAGAGCGCGGTGGTGGAGCTTTACCCGGTGCGCTTCGACGGGTCTCGGCAGCAGCTGGTGCTGGCGCAGCGGGTGCGGGTGCGGCTGGCGTTCTCGGAGCTCGAGTCCGGGGAGACGGGGACGGGGCGGATGGGGCGGGCGCGGCCGCGTCGGATGCCGGCGTCTCGGGACGTGCTGGCGGTGCTGCACACGACGAGGCGTGGGGTTCACGGGGTGCCGTTCGAGTCGGTGTTCCCGGGGCGGACGCGGGGGTATCCGCTCTCGCAGCTGAGGCTGCAGCGCGAGGGCGAGGCGGTGGGGTACCGGGTGGAGCCGGGGGGAGGGGAGTTCTCCCCGGGGAGCCGGCTGGTGTTCTGGGCGGACGTGGAGGCCTCATCGACGGACCACTCGGGCGAGGTGGCGTGGGAGCTGGTGCGCGCGGCGGGGGTGGGGATGGAGACGGTGTCGGCGGCGCCCGAGGGTGTGGCGGCGGGGACGACGCCCATGGGGGTCGCGCGGTTCGAGACGAACCGGATCTACCAGGACGGTCTGCTCGAGGCGGACGACCCGTGGCTGTGGGAGTTCGCGACGGCGGGCAAGAGCCGGGTGGTGACGCTCGGGCTCGAGGGGGTGGACACCGCCTCGGCGCGCAAGGCGCGGCTCGACGTGGAGCTCCAGGGGGGCACGGCGACGGGGGTTTCGAACGAGCACCACGTGCGGGTGTCGCTGCGGCCCGCGGGGGCGAGCGAGTGGACGGTGGTGGGGGAGACGTTCTTCACGGGCAAGCGGCCGCACCGGCTGAGCGCGGAGCTCCCGGCGTCGCTGCTGGTGAACGGGTCGAACGAGCTGGAGGTCCGCAATCTCGGGGACACGGGGGTCGTCTCGACGGTGTTCCTGGACCGGGTGTGGGTGAGCTACCCGCAGCGAAGCGCGGCGCGGGGGGGAGTGTTCGAGGGGACGTGGGAGGGGTCGGGGACGGTGGAGGTGTCGGGGCTGGGGGCGGGGGCCCTCGTGCTCGACGTGACGCAGGCGGCGGCGCGGCGGGCGACGGGGGTCGAGACGGCGGGCGAGCGCGTGCTCTTCCACGCGGAGGCGGGACGGCGCTACGCGGCGGTGTCGGCGTCGGGGCTTCTCGCGCCGCGGGTGACGTGGCCGCAGCGCTCGTCCTTGCGGGAGGGGACGAACCAGGCCGATTACGTCCTCGTGGCACCGCGGGCGTTCCTGGAGGCGGCCGAGCCGCTGCTCGTGCGCCGGGCGAGCCAGGGGCTCTCGACGATGGGGGTCGCGTTCGAGGAGATCGCGGAGGTGTTCGGGCACGGGCGGCCCTCGGCGGAGGCGATCCGGGCGTTCCTCGCCCACGCGTACCACTCGTGGCGGCGCCCCTCGCCGCGCTACGTGCTGCTGCTGGGGGACGCGAGCTACGACCCGCGGGGCTTCCAGCCGAGCTCGCAGCCCGCGCCGCTGCCGATGCTGCGGGCGAGGACGAGCTACCTGTGGACGGCGTCGGACCCGCTCCTGGCGGCAGTCAACGGGGACGACCTCGTCCCCGACCTCGCGATCGGACGGCTGCCGGCGAGAACGATCGAGGAGGCGCGCTCTCTGGTCGCGAAGGTGCTGGCGTGGGAGGACTCGGGCCAGGACCTCTCGGGCCGGGCGGTGCTCGTGGCGGACGACCCCGACCTCGCGGGGGACTTCGAGGCGGACGTGGAGGACGTCAAGGCGAGCTTCCTCGGCGGGCGCGAGACGCAGGTGCTCAAGCTGCGCGAGATCGGGGCGGCCGCGATGAAGGGGGCGATCAAAGACGCCTTCGACCGCGGGGCCTCGCTCGTGAGCTACGTGGGCCACGGCGGCTCGGCGGCCTGGGCGAGCGAGACCGTGTGGACCAGCTGGGACGCGCCGAGCCTCCTCGCCCAGTCCCGCCAGCCCCTGCTCGTCACGATGAACTGCCTCAACGGCTACTTCATCGCGCCCAGCTTCGACTCGCTCTCCGAGTCGCTCGTCAAGGCCGAGGGCCGCGGGGCCGTCGCCGCCTTCTCGCCGAGCGGCCTCTCCCTGGACCACCCCGCCCATCAGTACCACAAGGCCCTCATGGCCGAGATCACCGCCGGAGGCCACGCCCGGCTCGGCGACGCCGTCCTCGCCGCCCAGGCCGCCTATGCGAGGACCGGCCTCATGCCCGAGCTGCTCGCCGTCTACCACCTCCTCGGCGACCCGGCGACGCCCGTCCGGTAGGAGGGCGGGAGCGGAGCGGCCTTCGGGGGGTCAGCAGCCCCCGCCGTCGCTGCAGGTGTTGGAGATGCAGGTCGCCGTGCACGGGTCCTGGCTGAAGCAGGTGCAGGGCGTGCCGTCCGGCTTGCCCGCGCAGCTGTCGGTGCACGTGGCCGCCGCCTCCGCGGGGGTGGGCGCCACCATCGAGGCCACCGCCGGGAGCAGGGTCGCCGTCCCGAGCGCGGCGCGGCGCAGCAGCTCGCGGCGCGAGGGCGGGGGTGAGGCGGGAGCCGCATCCACGAGCCCCGCCTCGCCGAGGCGGTCGAGGGCGAGGCGCACGAGGGCCCGGCCCTCGGCGGCCCGAGCGCCCGGGGCGACGAGGCGGGCGATCTCGTCCACGTCGCGCATCCCGTCCGCGAAGCGGAACACGTCGGCGGCGGTGCGGTTCAGGCAGTGCGCGCGGTTCTCCTCCGTGTCGTAGACGAGGAGCTCGTCCGGGAGCTCCCGCAGGAGCAGGCCCTCGCGGCGTGCCGCAGGCTTCATTCGGTCCCCCTCTCGCCCCTCGCCTCCGGGGACGGATTCGCTTCGCGTAGCGACCGCAGGAGGACAGGCGCGAGGTCGCTCGCCTCCCCGCGCTCGCCCTTCAGCACGGTCGCCGCGGACACCGCGCCCTCGAGCGCCTGGAGCGAGGCCTCCGGCCGCAGGCGGGCGGGCACGGTGTGCGCGAGCATCTCGATCACGGCCTCTCCCCGGCTCAGGGCACGGGGCGCCCAGCGCGCGCCGGGGCGGTGCTCGACCAGGGCCACGAGGCCCACCGGGAGCGGCCGCCGACCCGCCCTCCCCCCGAGATCCTCGGCCGAGCGGCTCCGCGCGTGCACGTCGCAGCCTCCCGGGCCGCGGATCGAGAGCGGCTTCGCGAACGGGTGCACCCGCCCCTGCTCGTCGAGCACCGCGAACTCGTCGGAGAGGTACAGGGCCCCGGCCTTCACGAGCTCGGCGACCAGCGTCGTCTTGCCGCTGCGGCTGCGGCCAGGGACGAGAAGGGCGCGGCCGCCCCAGCCCACGACCCCGGCGTGGACGAAGGTGCGGCGCGAGGCCCCCGCCGCCACGGCCTGACGGATCTCGGACTCGAGGATCGCCAGCGCCCGGTCGAGGTCCGGAGTGCGGGCGCGCCGCCGCGCCCCGACGTACACGCGGCTCGGGCGACCTTCGCGGCGCGGGACCCACAGCGAGAAGAGCGCGTCGACGAGGTGCGACGTCGCGGGCCGCCTCCCCGGCGGCAGGTGGGGCGGCAGGCGCTCGAGAAGTTCCGGAGAGTTGGTCCGCACGCCCACGCGCAGGCCGTAGGCGTCGAAGCAGGTCCCCGAGCTCCAGCCGAGGCGGTCGATTCGTGCCGAACCGCGCCGCAGGCGCGGCATCACGCCCGGCAGAACCACCATGGTCTCACCCTCCCTGCGGCGAGTGTAGCAGACGCCGCCAAACGAGGTTCCGGCACGACGCGTGCCGACTCGGATCACTTGCCCAAAACGGGACTCTACACCACTTTTTCGCGTTTCAAAAGGTACTTGCATCTGTTTTCTTCAAGCGTTACACTCGCCGCGGCTCGACACACGGTCCGTGCCGAGCGTGACCGAAACGGTGGCAGGGTCATTCGGCTTGTCCGGTCCGCGGACAAGCGGGAGGGACATGGCCGTGGTCGGCGTGGGAGCACGGGTTCTTGCCGTGCTTTTTGGGGCGGCTCGGGCCATCGAACGGCGGGGCACGGTCATTGCTATGGGACGTCGTGGTGTCTCGTATGTCCGGGTTCTTCGCAGGGGGCGGCATGAGCGCACTCGGTGAGCGCCGAGGGCGGAAGCGGAGGGTGCGCTCGTGAGCGCGCTCGCCGCCCTGGTCCTCTTCGCCGCCTCGGCCCAGGTCGAGTCGATCAGCCTGACCACCGTCGACGCCCGCCTGGCCGTCCGCGTCGCGGTCTCGGGCACGCCGGGCATGGTCGCCGTCCACCGGGAGGGCGACGTCGCCCGCGTCTCCGTGATGGACGCGAGGCTGGGGTTGCGCTTCGCCGGCGGCCGCCGCTTCGCGTGGACGCCCTCGGACGGCTTCGATCCCGCCCTGCTGGCCGCGACGCCCGCACGTCTCGACCGGCTGGAGGTGGCCGCGAGCGCCTCGGAGGTCAGCCTGCTCCTCCACGTGCCGCCCGACGTCTCGGTCGACGTCCGGCGGGACGCGCAGGGGTTGCTTCTCGTGTTCCGGGCCCCGCAGGCCGAGCGCGTGGCGCGCGCCGAGACGCCTCCCCCTCCCCCCACGCCGGTCGCCGCACCCGCGCCCGCAGCCGAGCCGGAGCCGACGCCGGCCGCGGCCGTCCTGCCCCCGGTCGTGGCGCCCGCGATTGCGGCGCCGCCCGCCGAAGCGGAGCCGCCGGCCCCGGCTGCCGCGAGCTCCGACACCGCGGAGCTCGCCCGGCGGCTCTTCCCGGCGGCCCAGACGCCGGCCGGGGAGCAGGCCCCTCCCGGGGGCGAGTCGGTCGCCGCGCTCTACCCGAGGCTCTTCCCGGCGGGCCCGCCCGAGGTCCCGCGCGAGGAGATCGCACCCGCCGCCGAGGTGGCCGAGCTCGGCCAGGAGCCGGGCCTCGTCCTCGGACCCTTCCGCGTCCGGGCCTCGGTGGACGCGCGGTACGTCGACGCGGACACGTTCGTCGAGTCCTCCGCCGTCCCGACCGAGGATCGCTACCTCGAGGTGCAGCCCCGCGTCGCCGCCGTCGCCCCCGTCGGCGCCGGGCGCTTCACCTTCGACTACGCGCCCGTCCTGCGCGCCTTCGCCACCTACGACGACGTCAACAGCTCGAGTCACCAGCTCGCGGCGGGCCTCGAGCTCCCCGTCGGGTCGCGCACGACCGTGCGGCTGCGCGACCGCTTCCGCTCGGGTGTGCTCGACACGCGGGTGGTGGACCCCGGCGGGGAGTACTTCTTCGGCCTCGGCCGCTTCCGCCGCAACGACCTCGACGCCGGGGCGAGCGTCCTCGTCGGCCCGCGCCTGAGCCTCGAGCTCGCGGGCGCGCTCGGCGCCGTGCGGTTCCAGGAGCCCTCGAGCTTCTTCGAGTACGACACGCGGCTCGCCTCGGCCGGGCTCGGGTTCGAGCTCACCCCGAACCTGAAGGCGATCGCGTCCTACGTCTACGACACGGTGCCGCGGCCCGACGAGAGGCCCGAGGCGGAGTCGCGCGCCCACTCGGCGCAGCTCTCGGTGAGCGGAGAGATCCTGCCCCTGCTCACCGGCGACGTGGTCGTGGGCTACCGCAGCCAGGAGAGCCCGAACGCGGGCCCGGGGGGGACGAGCTACTCGGGCTTCACGATGTCGGCGGCCCTCGCCCGCGAGCTCGGTCGCGAGGCGAGCCTCGGGCTCTACGCGAGCCGCACGACCCCCGTCTCGGCGTTCGAGGAGAACGCCTTCTACGTCTCGACCGCGGTGCAGGGCACGCTGCAGGTACCCCTGCCCGCCCGCTTCCAGCTCCGCGGCGGGGTGGGCTACCAGTGGAACGACTACCGCGTGGTCGCGAGCGAGCTCGGCCGCCCGCGCGAGGACGAGATCCTCGGCTGGTACGTCGGCCTGCGGCGGCCGATCGTGCGCAGCCTCTTCCTGAGCGGCGCCTACCGCAGCGAGGACCGCCGCTCGAACATCGACGAGTTCGACACCGACGCCGACGGGTTCTACCTCCAGATCGAGTGGGACATCTTCGGCGCCCCGCCGCGATGAGCCCCCTCGCCACCGCCTCCCTCGCATTCGTCCTCGCCCAGGCCGCCGCCGGGGCCGCCCCGCCCTACCGGGTGGGCCCCGGGGACGTCCTCGAGGTCACGGTCGAGGGCCGGGCCGACCTCTCGCGCCTGCCGACCGTGCAGACCACCGGGCACGTGTTCCTGCCCCGCGCGGGCGAGGTCGCGGTCTCCGGGCTGACCACCGCGGAGATCGCCGCCCGCCTCCAGCCGCTGCTCGCGGGCGAGGACCTCCCCGCGCCTCGGGTCTCGGTGCGCGTCCGGGAGTACCAGAGCCAGTTCGTCTGGGTGCTCGGCGCGGTGCAGCGCCCGGGCCGCAAGCCGCTGCGCGAGGGCACGCGCCTCGTCGACGCCCTGCTCGACGCCGGCGGCTTCCAGGGCGGGGCCTCGGGCCAGGTGACGGTCGTCCGCAGCTCGGGAACCTTCGCCGATGGGTCGCGGGAGCTGCACCTGCGCTTCGGGGGCGGAAGCCCGACCCCGGAGGAGCTCGCGCAGCTCGGCCTCGCCCTCGCCGCGGGGGACGTGGTCACGGCCCCGGTGCAGCGGTGGGTGGTGGTGGGGGGGGCCGTGCGCAGCCCCGGCCGTCGCCCCTTCGAGGACGGGCTCACCGTGAGCCGCGCGGTCGAAGCGTCGGGGGGACCCGCGACCGGGGCGAGCGACCGCGTGATCATCCGCCGCGCCGGCGCCGACATCGAAGCCGACCTCGGCGACATCCGCGAGGGCAAGGCCCAGGACGTCGTGCTCGCGCCCGGCGACGAGGTGACGGTCCGCTCGAGGCGGCTGTGAGCGGGGGCCTGGCGCCGCACCGCCCGGGCGAGGGGGACGCCGCCTCGCTCCCTCGGGACTTCGACATCCGCTACTACGCCGAGCTGCTGTGGCGCCGGCGCATCCTGCTCGCCGCGGCCGCGGTAGGGGGCCTCGCCCTCGGGATCCTCGCCGGCGAGCTCCAGGTCCCCCGCTACCAGGCGCGCACCCTCCTCCAGGTGATGCCGCCCAATCCCACCTCGCTCGCGGTGACCGACGCGCTCGTCCAGACCGGGAACCCGATGCGGGACCGCCAGTTCTTCAACACCCAGCTCAACGTGCTTCACTCGCGGGAGATCGCGGGCCGCGTGGTGGACAAGCTGAAGCTCGCCGACCTTCCCGCGGCCGGCGGCTCGCGCGACGCGGCGGTCGGGGTCCTGCTCTCCGCGGTCACCGTCGAGCCCGTCCCCGAGACCTACGTGGTCGAGGTGAAGGTCACCCACAACGACCCGAAGGACGCCGCGCTGTGGGCGAACACGCTCGCCGACACCTACATGGACTACAGCATCGAGGGCCAGGTGGCGGCGGCCAAGCGGGCCTACGAGTGGGTCACCGAGCGACTCGCGGAGACCGAGACCGGCATGCAGGAGGCCCAGGACCGGCTGCTCAGGACGTACCAGGGCCAGGACCTGTTCGTGCCCGAGGGCAGCGTCTCCGCGATCACCACCTCGATCACCAAGCTCACCGACGACCACGTCCAGGCCCGGGCCCGGCGGATCGAGCTCGAGGCCCAGCTCGGCGAGTTCGTCGAGGCGCGCCGGCGCGGCCGCGGCCTCGACGCGGTGCCGCAGGTCGGGAGCGACCAGGCGGTCGCCGAGATCAACGGCAAGATGCAGTCGCTCGCCCTCGATCTCGCCCGGCTCCGCGAGAAGTACAAGGAGGGGCACCCCGAGGTCCAGAAGATCCAGGTGCAGACGGACCAGCTGCGCCGGGACAAGGAGGCCCGCATCGCCCAGATCGAGGAGGGCCTGCGCTCCGAGTACCGCCAGCTCCAGCGCAAGGAGGCCGAGCTCAAGGCGGCGATCGACGAGCACAAGGGGCGCGCGGTGGAGCAGAGCCAGAAGCTCACCGAGATCGACTCGCTCAAGAAGAAGGCGGACTCCGCGGCGGGCCTCTACGCGGTTCTCCTCCAGAAGCTCAACGAGACGAACATCGCGGCCTCGCTCCAGAACAACAACATCCGGCTGCTCGACAAGGCGGTCGTGCCCACGTCGCCCGTGTGGCCGCGCAAGCGCCAGATCTCGCTGGTCGCGCTGCTGTCGGGGCTCCTCCTCGGGGCGGGCTGGGTCCTGCTGCGCGACGCCCTCGACAACACGCTGAAGGACGCCGAGGACGTCGAGCGGCACCTGCGGCTCGAGCTGCTCGCCGCCATCCCCCGCTACGGCAAGGACGACGCCACCCTCGCGACCGAGGCCTACCAGAACCTGCGCACGGCCCTGCTGTTCTCCCGCCGCGGGGATGCGGGACAGGTCGTGCTCGTCACCGGCACCGCGCCGGGCGAGGGCAAGACCACCACCCTCCTCAACGTGGCGAAGCTGCTCGCGGTGTCCGGGGAGACGGTGGTCGTGGTGGACTGCGACCTGCGGCGGGCGAACCTCCACCTGCGGCTCAACGTCCCGCGCGAGCCGGGCTTCACCGACTACTTCGTGAAGGGCCTGGACCTCTCGGGGCTGGTGCGCGCGACCCGGGTCCCCAACCTCTGGGCGATCCCCGCCGGGCCCCTCCCGCCGAACCCGCCCGCCCTGCTCGCGCGCCCGGACCTCGGGGCCGCCTTCGCCCAGCTCAAGCGCCACTACCGCTGGGTGCTGGTCGACTCGCCCCCGGTCGCGGCGGTGACCGACGCGCTGCTGCTCGCCCAGGCCGCCGACGCGACGGTGCTCGTCGTGCAGCAGAACAAGGTCGACCGGGCGATGGTGAAGCGCGCGCTCGCCGCGCTGCGCAAGGTGACGCCGGGGGTGATCGGGGCGGTGCTGAACGCGGTCGACGTCAAGACGAAGGGGTACTACGGCTACGCCTACTACGGCAGCCGCAAGGAGCGCGGGGAGAAGGCGGAGGCCCGCCGGGGGGCGACGGCCACGCGGCCGAGGCTGGCGGGCGAGGCCCGCGGGGAGGTGGGGGATGCGTCCATCGTCTAGGGGCGCGCTCGCGCTCGGCGCCGCGCTCGTCCTCGTCCCCGGGACCGCCCTCGCCCAGGGGACGCCGGCGCTCGCGCGGCTCGTCCTCGTCGAGCAGAAGGTCGAGCTCGCGAAGGAGGGCGCGACCTGGCAGGCGGCGGTCGAGGGCGGACCCGTCCGGATCGGCGAGGCCCTGCGGACGGGCGCGGACGCGGTCGCGCGCCTCGAGCTGCCGTGGATGGCCCTCACCCTGTCCCCGGGCTCGACGCTGCGCTTCCCCGACGCCTTCCTCCTCTCGGCCTCGCTCGAGTCCGGCCGTGCCGTCGTCGAGGCCCGGGGCCGCGACGCGCTCAAGGTGGTGACGCCGGAGGCCGAGGTGCGAGGCCAGGGGCGCGCGGTCGTGCGGCGGACGGGGCGCACGACCCTCGTCACGTGCCTCGAGGGCCGGTTCTCGCTCGAGGGCGGCGGCTCGGTCGTGACGCTCGCCGCAGGCCGCGGCGCCGTGGTCGCCGCCGGCCGGGTCCCTTCCCCGCCCGAGGCGGTCCCGCCCGCGCCCGCCGCGCAGAGCTTGTGGCCGGGACGCGACCCCGTCTACGTGGCCCCGCGCGCGCCCCTCGAGCTGCGCTGGAAGGGCGACGCCGCGTCCTACCAGATCGAGCTGCTCCCCGTCGGCTCCGACGTGGTGCTCCTCCAGAGAGACGTCGCCACCCCGCCGCTACGGGTCGAGGTGCCCTGGGAGGGCGCGTTCCGCTGGCGGGTCTCCGCGAGGGACGCTCGCGGCCTCGAGGGCGTGCCGTCCGAGCACGGCCTCATCGCGGTCGATGCGCAGTAGCTACCGCGGCGCGTAGCCGCGGGCCGACTCGATCTCCCAGCGGAAGCTCTCCGGCCGCGCGCCCGCCCGGCCCTCGAACGGCCCCGTGTCCGCCGGGTTGAGGCCGGGCTTCTTGCGGTCGGGCGCGACCCGGCTCAGCAGGTCCTCGACCCCCGCGTCGACCTGGCCGCCGGGGGGGACGAGGAGAACGGGCCGGGGATCCTCGACGAAGTCGTCGTTCACGAAGCGGCCGACCTTCACGTAGACCTCGGTCACCCGCCAGGCGGTCCCGTTGTAGACGGTGAGCTTGAGGGTGTCCCCCGACCAGGCGGCGACGCCGCGCAGCTTCTTGATCTCGGCCGCGGGCAGCTCGCTCTCCCGGTCGGACATCGAGCCGGGGGTCCCCACCGGGGCGGCGGGGCGGGTCGTGGTCGGCGCGGCGGCGACCGTGGGCGGCGGCGCGACGGGGGCGGCGGTGGGCGGCGGCGCCGGGATCACGAGCGCGGGCGCGTTCTCCGTCGTCGTGCCCCCGAGCGGGAGGGGCACCGGCGCGGCGGCGGGCGGGGCGGGGCGGGGCCAGAACAGCCACGCGAGCAGCCCCATCACGGCGACGCCCGCGGCGATGCCGCCGTACACGAGGGCGGGGCTGCCCGGCTTGGCCTCCTCGAGGCGAGCCGGCGGCGGCGGCGGCTCCGGCGCGGGCGGAGCCGGCGCGCGGCGGGCGGCCTCCTCGGCCGCCTTGCGATCGAGGAAAGGCTTGATCCTCTTCTCGACCTCCGGAACGTCCTCGGCCCGCGTCCAGTCGGCGAACCCCTTGCGCCAGACGAGGACGGCGCGCGGCTCGGGCTGGCCGAGGACCGACTCCACGAGCTGGGCGAACGGGAGGGGACCCCGCCGCTGCGCGCCCTGGGCGAAGAACCAGCGCTCGCGCGCCATCTACCGCTTCGAGACCGCCCGCGCCTGCTCGGCGAGCTGGCCGTCGGGGGCGGTGGCGCGCACGACGACCTCGCCCGGCCCGCTGCGCCTCACGTGCTCGCTGAACGAGCCGTCGGGCATCACCTTGACCGGCGTCCCGTCGACGGTGACGGTCGCGCCGGGAACCGTCCGCCCGCCCACGTAGACCACCCCCGGGGCCACCTCCTCGACCGCCTGGACCACGAGGGTGGGCGGGGGCGCCTCGGGCGTCGGGGTCGGCTCGGGCGCCGCCGGCTCGACGACCGCGAAGAACGAGACCCGCGAGAAGGCACCCTCGAGGCCGTCCTTGTTCACCGCGGCCACCCGCCAGAAGTAGCGGCCGACGTCGAGCCCCTTGAGGTCGTGCGTGGTGGTCGTCAGGCCCGGCTCGTCGAGGGCGGCCGACAACAGCAGGTTCGCCTGCGTCACGTTGTAGTCCATCGCGACGCGGTACGTGACGCCGTTCTTCACGGCGTTCCAGGAGAGCCGGGCGGTGGGATCGGGAGGGGCGACGCGGGGCAGCTGGGCCTTGGCCGCAGGGGCCACCAGCGTCGGCGGGGGGGGCAGCTCGACCCGGGCTCCCGCCTTGCCCGCGGCGTCGACCTGCACGGCCTGGTTCTCGCCGAGGGTGATCTTCTCCCCCTGCGTCGTCTCGACCTCGGCCTGGCCCCGGAAGATCTTCACCCCGGTCTCGCCGCCCTCGCCGACGTCGATGTTGCCGGTGGCGTTCTCGAGCGCCGTCGTGCGCACGGTCGGGGTGACGATCTCGGTCGCCTCGTCGCCGACCGAGAAGTTCACGCGGCCCGACTGCACGCGCCAGGCCGCGCTCGACGACTCGGCCGAGCCGCCGATGTACACCACCGAGTCGGGCCGCACGGTCACGAGGCTGCCCGCGTTGAACTGGATCTGGGCGCCGGCCCGCGTCTCGGTCTGCAGCACGTCGCCCACGTGGAGCTGGTCGGAGAGCCGCGCCTCCTCCCACGCCTCCTTCGCGTTGGGCTTGACCTTGACCGTTCCCTCCACCGCGGTCAGGCGGGCGATCTGCTGGCCCGGCTTCGGCACCGGCTTGCGCACGAAGAAGTACCAGTAGGCGACGATGGACGCGAGGGCGATGCCCCAGCCGACGATGGAGAGCGGGTCCTTGTAGAAGGGCTTGCGCGGGGCGCGCACGATCTCGGTCGCGGCCAGAGTCTCGGCGTCGGGGGCGACGGGTTCCTCGCTAGCCATAGTCCCTTGAACTCGTACGACTTAAGGCCCGGGGAAGTGTAAAGCGCCGGGGCCTCCACTGCAAGCGGTTATCCTTGTCGGATGAAGGCCCTGCTCCGCGCCCTCCGCGCGCCCTTCGCCGCGGCCGCGCTCGCCGGTCTCCTCGTCTCCGCTCTGCGCGTCGGACCGCCCCCTTCGATCGAGGTCGTCGCGGCGCCGCCCGCGATCGGCCAGAAGACGAGCCTCGAGATCGCCGCCTCGGCCGCGGGGCGGGGGCTCGCACCCCTCCGGGTCGAGCTCGAGCAGGCCGGACGGACGCGGGTCCTGGCGCAGCGAGACCACCGTCCCCGTCCCGCCTGGTCCTGGTGGGGCGAGCGAGCGGAGCAGGACCGGCTCCGCGTCGAGGTCGGGCGGGCGGCGGTGCCCGATCTCCGGGAGGGCGAGGCGGTCGTCCGGGTGGTGGCCGAACGCGCGGCCACGTGGCTTCGCCGGCCCGACCCGGTCGTGCGGGAGCTGCGTCTGCCCGTGCGGCTCTCCCCCCCGCCCCTCGGCCTGCTGTCCGCGCAGCACTACGTGGCGCAGGGCGGCTCCGGCGTCGTCGTCTACCGCGTCGGACAGGCCGCGGCGAGGCACGGCGTGCGGGCGGGCGGGTGGTTCTTCCCGGGCTCGCCCCTGCCCGGCGGGGGGAAGGAAGACCGCCTCGCGCTCTTCGGGGTCCCGTGGGACCTCGCCTCGGACGCGGGCCTGCGGCTCGTGGCCGAGGACGACGCGGGGAACGCCGCCGAGCTCGCGTTCGTGGACCGCTTCTTCCCGAAGCCGCCGCACGAGGACACGATCCGGCTCGACGAGGCGTTCCTCGCCGAGGTGGTGCCCGAGATCCGCGCGCGGACGCCGGGGCTCGAGGACCGGGGGTCGCTCCTCGACAGCTTCCTGCTGATCAACCGCGAGCTGCGGCAGGCGAACGCGGCCGAGATCGCCGCGCTCGGCGCACGCTCGGCGGGCGCGTTCCTGTGGACGCACAGCTTCCTCCCCCCGCCGAACGCGAAGGTGATGTCGGCGTTCGCGGACCGCCGCACCTACCTCTTCGAGGGGCGCGAGGTCGACCGCCAGACCCACCTGGGGTTCGACCTCGCATCGGTGGCCCGCGCGCCCGTCGCCGCCGCCAACTCCGGGGTCGTGGTGCTCGCGCGCTACTTCGGGATCTACGGCAACACCGTGGTCCTCGACCACGGGCTGGGCCTCGCCACGCTCTACGCGCACCTGTCGTCGGTCGACGTGAAGGAGGGCGATCGCGTGGCGCGGGGGCAAACGCTGGGGCGCACGGGCCGGACCGGGCTCGCCGGGGGCGACCACCTGCACTTCACGACGCTCGTGCGGGGGCTCCCCGTGGACCCGCGAGAGTGGTGGGACCCGAAGTGGATCCGGGACCGCCTGGCGGCGAAGGTCGGACCCGCCGCGCTCTCCCCCGCCGGGACGCCCTAGACCTCGGCGAGCTGGCGTTCGACCTCGACGAGGGCCTGGCGGATCTGCTCTCTTCGGATCTCGCTCGTCGTCACGTCCCGCTGCCGCTCGAGCTCCGCCTTCGCGAGGCGCAGGGTGCTCCTCTTTCGCTCCCGCTCCGGGTCGGCCGAAGCGACGCCCTTCCGCATCTTCTGCTGCTCGCGCTCGGCCACCCACTGCTGGAAGCGGTCTTCGGCGTCGATCAGTCCCTCACCGGCGTCACCCATCAGACCTCCTGACGAAACGACAAGACGCTCATTCTAGCGCGAGACACGGGAATGTGGAGGGGACAACGGCGGTATCCTCGTCGACGCATGGGAGGCAAGCGATGGCCCGCACACGACTCTCGGCGCTCGGCGCGCTCGTCGCCGTGGGCGCCGCCCTCTTCGCCACCGGCGCGCAGCGCGCGGCGGTCCTCGAGGAGACCCCGGTGAGGCGGGGCGAGAGGACGGGCCCCGCGGCCGCCGGGGGGGAAGGGCTCGTGTTCCGGCTGAGCGAGGGCGAGGCGGGATCGGAGAGTGCCGCCCCGGTCGCACGGCCCCCGGCCGAGCCGTTGTCCGATGCCGAGACGCGTCGCGTCATCGACCGGCTCGCACCCCTCGCCGAGGAGCCGCGGGAGGAGCCCTTCGCCCTGCGCGAGGCGTCGGCGCCCCCGCCGCGAACGGGCCGGGTGGTGGCGACCGCATTCCCCGCGCCTGCGCTCGCGCGGCCGGAGGCGGGCGACGCGGGCCCGCTCGCGGTCGTCCGGCGCATGCCGGAGGGCGAGGTGCCTCTCGCCCCCCACCTCTCCGTCACGTTCTCCCGGCCAATGGTCGCCCTCGCCACCCACGAGGCGCTGGCGCGGCCGCGCGTGCCCGTCCGGCTCGTGCCGCAGCCGCCCGGCGACTGGCGCTGGGTGGGCACCCGCACGCTCGTCTTCGCCCCGCAGCCCCGCTTTCCGATGGCCACCGAGTACCGCGTGGAGGTCCCCGCCGGCACCCGCGACGCGTCGGGGACCGCCCTCGCCTCCGCCGTGGCGTGGAGCTTCACGACCCCGGCCCCGAGGGTCCTCGCCCGCCACCCCGAGGGCGTGCCCGCGCGCCGCGACGCGGTGGTCTTCGCGGCGTTCGACCAGGAGGTCGACCCCGCCGCGATCCTCGCCGCGCTGCACCTGCGCGCGGGGCGGACGGAGGTCGCGCTGCGCCTCGCGACGCCGGACGAGGTGGACGCGGACGAGACGGTGTCGCGCCTCGCGAAGGCGGCCCCTCCGGGGCGCTTCGTCGCCGTGCGCGCCACCGAGCCCCTGCCCGCGGACGCGGCCGTCCGCGTGACCCTCGCCGCCGGCGCACCCTCCGCCGAGGGGCCACGGCGCACAGACGAGCCGCAGGAGTGGTCCTTCCGCACCCACGGGCCGTTCCGCGTGAGGAGCCACGAGTGCGGCTGGGCCGGGCGGTGCACACCGTTCGACCCGTGGCGCGTCACGCTCACGAACCCGCTCGACGCGAAGCGGCTGCGACGGGAGCACGTCCGGGTCGAGCCCGATCTGCCGGGACTGAAGGTCGAGGCGTGGGGCGACACGCTCGTGATCCACGGTCGGCCCCGGGGACGCGCCACCTACCGCGTGACCCTCTCGCCCGAGATCGCCGACACGTTCGGCCAGAGCCTCGAGCCGCCGAGCACGCCGCTCACGTTCGCGGTCGGAGAGGCGCCGGCGGCCCTCTTCGCCCCCGGCGGAGACTTCGTGGTGCTCGACCCCGCGGGAGGGCCGTGCTTCCCGGTACACTCGACGAACCACGAGGCCCTGCGGGTCCTCGTCCACCGCGTCTCCCCCTCGGACTGGCCGGCGTGGCACGCGTACCGCCAGAAGGGCTGGCGCGACGAGGAGGCGATGCCGCCCGGCCGCCGCGTCCTCGACACGACGGTGCGGGTCGGAGGCGAGCCGGACGCGGTCGTCGAGACCCGAGTCGACCTCTCGGCTGCCCTCGACGGAGGCCTCGGGCAGGCGGTGGTCGTCGTCCGTCCCGCCTCGCCCACCCGCGAGACCCGGCGCCAGGTCGTGCGCGCCTGGGTCCAGTCGACCCGCATCGGCCTCGACGCCTTCGCCGACGCCGAGACGCTCCTCGCCTGGGCGAGCGACCTGCGGGACGGGAGCCCTCTCGCGGGGGTCGAGCTCGCGCTCACCGGCGGGGCGACGGGTCGCACCGACGAGCGGGGCCTCGTCCGCCTCCCTCTCGCCGAGACACCGTCGGCACTGCTCGTCGCCCGCGCGGGCGGCGATCTCGCGATCCTCCCGTCGCAGCCGGGCTGGTGGAGCGAGGGCTCGGGCTTCCGCCGCTCGCGCCGCGAGGACGCGCTGCGCTTCTTCGTCTTCGACGACCGCCGCATGTACCGGCCGGGCGAGGATGTGCGGGTCAAGGGCTGGGTGCGGCGACTGGGCGCCGGGCCCTCGGGCGACGTCGAGGCGCCGCCCCTCGCCGCGGGCCCGATCGGCTGGACGCTGCGCGACTCGCAGCGCAACGAGCTCGCCCGCGGCGAAGCGCGGCTCTCCGGGCTCTCGGGCTTCGACCTCGCGCTGAAGCTGCCCCCGACGACGAACCTCGGTACGGCGACGCTCGAGCTCGTGGCCCAGGGCGGGGCGCGCGGCGGCCGCCACGTGCACGCCTTCGAGGTGCAGGAGTTCCGCCGGCCCGAGTTCGAGGTCGCGACCGAGGCGAGCGCGGGGCCGTTCCTCGTGGGCGGGGCCGCCACCGTGAGCGTCACCGCCTCCTACTACGCGGGCGGCGCGCTCCCCGGCGCCGACGTGACCTGGCGCGTCGTGGCGCGGCCGGCCAGTTATCGTCCCCCGAACCGCGAGGACTTCTCGTTCGGGCCGTTCCAGCCGTGGTGGGACTTCCGGCCGCAGCCCGTGGAGCCCGAGCGGGTCGAGACCCTCGACGCGCGCACGGACGCGCGGGGCGTGCACCGCCTGCGCGTCGACTTCGAGCGGGGCGACCCGCCGCGGCCGCGGCTCGTCCGGGCCGAGGCCACGATCGTGGACGTGAACCGCCAGGCCTGGACGGCGGGCGAGGACCTCCTCGTCCACCCCGCCGCGCGCTACGTGGGCCTGCGCACGGAGCGAGCGTTCGTGCGCAAGGGCGAGGAGATCGCCCTCGACGTGCTCGTGACCGATCTCGAGGGAGCGGCCGTGGCCGGGCGTACCGTCCGGCTGCGCGCGGAGCGGCTCGACTGGGAGCAGGTCGCGGGCGAGTGGAAGGAGACGCCGAAGGACGTCCAGGAGCGGGAGATCGCCTCCGGGGCCGAGCCCTCTCGCGCGCGCTTCGAGGCGCGCGAGGGCGGGGTCTTCCGCGTCCTCGCCCGGGTCGAGGACGAGCAGGGCCGGCCGAACGAGACCGAGGTGCGGGTCTGGGTCGCGGGCGGGCGTGTTCCTCCGCGGCGCGGCCTCGAGGAGGAGAAGGTCACGCTCGTGCCCGACCGGAAGGAGTACCGGCCGGGCGAGACGGCGCGCGTCCTCGTCGTGCCGCCGTTCGCCCCGGCCGAGGGAGTCCTCACCCTGCGCCGCGCCGGGCTGGTCCGCGAGGAGCGCTTCCGGGTCGAGTCCGGCTCGCACGCGCTCGAGATCCCGGTCGAGGAAGCCTTCACGCCCAACGTCCACGTCCAGGTGGACCTCGTCGGGAGCGCGGCCCGCGAGGGCGGCGGCGCGCCGGCGCGCCCGGCGTTCGCGAGCGGCACCCTCGACCTCCCGGTCCCGCCCGCCTCGCGGACGCTGGCGGTGTCGGTCGCCCCCCGCGAGCGGGCCCTCTCCCCCGGCGCGGAGACGCGGCTCGACCTGTCGCTGAAGGACGCCGCCGGCCGCCCGGTCGCCGGAGGCGAAGCGGCCGTCGTAGTCGTGGACGAGGCGGTCCTCGCCCTCACCGGCTACCGCCTGCCCGACCCCCTCGAGGTGTTCTACGCGCGGCGCGCGGCGGAGGTGCGGGACCACCGCCTGCGCGCCCACGTGATCCTCGCGCGGCCGGAGGATCTGCGGCCGCCCGAGGAGGACCCGCGCTCCGGCGGGGGCTTGGAGGTGGCCGAGGCCAGCCGGAGCTTCGAGTCGGGCGCGCCCCTTCCCGCGGCCCCGTCCGCGCTGCGGCTCGCGAAGTCGATGGCCGACGAGGCGAGCGCCCCGGAGCCGGTGCGCGTGCGTACGGACTTCGCCGCCCTCGCTCTCTTCGCGGCGATCGTCCCCACCGACGCGGCCGGCCGCGCGAGCGTGTCCGTGAAGCTGCCCGACAGCCTCACGCGCTACCGCGTGATGGCGGTTGCGGCCGAGGGCGCGCGGCGCTTCGGCGCGGGCGAGGCGACGCTCGTGGCC
The DNA here is from genome assembly GCA_964561785.1 of uncultured Acidobacteriota bacterium. Taxonomy (GTDB): domain Bacteria; phylum Acidobacteriota; class Vicinamibacteria; order Fen-336; family Fen-336; genus DATBSL01. Next base: position 61,534 of record CAZLRF010000018.1, read on the forward strand.
CGCCTGCCGCTGATGGTCCGCCCGTCCCCCCCGCGCTTCCTGAACTTCGGCGACCGCTTCGAGCTGCCGGTCGTGGTCCAGAACCAGACCGACGCGGAGATGACGGTCGACGTCGCGGTTCGCGCGCGCAACGCGGCGCTCACCGCCGGAGCGGGGCGGCGGCTCCGCGTGCCGGCGAACGACCGGGCCGAGGTCCGCTTCCCGATGGCGGCGGTGCGCGCGGGCTCCGCGCGCATCCAGATCGGCGCCGTCTCCGGCGTTGCCGCGGACGCGGCCGAGGTCGCGCTGCCGGTGTGGACGCCGGCCACGACCGAGGCCTTCGCGGCCTACGGGCAGATCGACCGCGGCGCGGTGGTCCAGCCGGTCGCCGCTCCCCGCGGCGTCGTGCCCGACTTCGGGGGGCTCGAGGTCACCGCGTCGTCGACGGCCCTGCACGCGCTCACCGACGCCGTCCTCTACCTCGTGGCCTACCCCTTCGAGTGCGCGGAGCAGCTCTCGTCGCGGGTCCTCGCCGTCGCCGCCCTGCGCGACGTGCTCGCGGCCTTCCGAGCGGAGGGGCTGCCAGCCCCGGAGGAGATCGAGGCGGCGGTGAAGCGGGACCTCGAGCGGCTGCGCGCCCTGCAGAACGAGGACGGCGGATTCGGCTTCTGGCGGCGGGGCGACGAGTCGTGGCCGTACGTCTCGATCCACGCCGCGCACGCCTTCGCCCGCGCGAAGGCCAGAGGCTACGCGGTGCCCGCGGAGGCTCTCGAGCGCTCGCGCGCCTACCTGCGGGACATCGACCGGCACGTCCCCGCTTCCGCGGGGACCGACGTACAGCGGACCCTGCGCGCGTACGCCGTCTCCGTGCGGGCCCTCATGGGCGACGCCGACCCCGCCCGCGCCCGCGCGCTCGTGCGCGAGGCCGGCCCCGAGGGCCTGTCCTTCGAGGCGCTCGGCTGGGTCCTCCCCGTCCTCGCGAAGGACCCGGGCTCGGCGAGCGAGGCCGCCCTGGTGCGGCGGCGCCTCGCGAACAGCGTCTCCGAGACGGCGGGGGCGGCTCACTTCGCCGTCTCCTACGGGGACGGCGCCCACCTGCTGCTCCACTCCGACCGCCGGGCGGACGCGGTCGTCCTCGAGGCGCTGATCGCCGACCAGCCGGGGAGCGACCTCGTCCCGAAGCTCGTGGAGGGCCTCCTCGCCCACCGCACGGCGGGACGCTGGACGAACACGCAGGAGAACGTCTTCGTGCTCCTCGCCCTCGACCGCTACTTCCAGGCCTACGAGAGGACGACCCCCGACTTCGTGGCGCGGGCGTGGCTCGGCGAGCGGTACGCCGGGTCGCACGCGTTCCGCGGGCGCACGACCGACCGCCACCACGTGGCGATCCCGATGAGCGATCTGCGGGAGGGTGGCGACGGGGCGGAGCTCCTTCTCGCGAAGGAGGGCGAGGGTCGTCTCTACTACCGGGTCGGCCTGCGCTACGCCCCCGACCGCCTCGTCCTCGAGCCGCTCGACCGCGGCTTCACCGTCGAGCGCTCCTACGAGGGCGTCGACGCGCCGAGGGACGTGAGGCGCGACGCGGACGGCACCTGGCGGATCCGCGCGGGGGCGCGGGTGCGCGTGCGGCTCACGATGGTCGCGCCGGCGCGGCGCTCCCACGTCGCGCTCGTCGACCCATTGCCGGCCGGCCTCGAGCCCCTGAACCCGGCCCTCGCGGTGACGGGGACGGTTCCCGGCGACGGCGGCAGCAACGTGACGTCGATCGGCGCGCCCGGCCTCGGGGGCCTGCTGCGCCCCGGCGGGTGGTGGTGGTGGTCGCGGCCGTGGTTCGACCACCAGAACCTGCGGGACGACCGGGTCGAGGCCTTCTCGTCGCTGCTGTGGGAGGGCGTCCACGAGTACCGCTACGTCGCCCGGGCCACGACCCCGGGCACCTTCGTCGTCCCTCCCCCGCGGGCCGAGGAGATGTACGCCCCGGAGACCTTCGGCCGCGGCTCGACCGACCGCGTCATCGTCGAATAGCCGTCCGGGGTGACAAGGCTTCCCTGGCCGCGACTCCCCGGGGCGCAGGATGACGAGGCCGCTCCCCCCTCGCTTCGCCGCACCGCGCTGGACTACGATGATCGTCCTTCAGGGAGACCTCTCATGCGCGTCCTGCCCCAAGCCGCCCTCGCCGTCGCCCTCGCCGCCTCCGCGGCCGCCGCCGCCCCCCTCCCCCGCCTGAAGGTGAGCGACAACCGGCGCTTCCTCGTCACCGAGGACGGCCGGCCCTTCTTCTATCTGGCGGATACCGCCTGGGAGCTGTTCCACCGGCTGAGCCGCGAGGAAGCGACCCGCTACCTCGAGGACCGGGCGAAGAAGGGCTTCACCGTCGTCCAGGCCGTGGCCCTCGCCGAGCTCGACGGCCTCTCCGACCCCAACCCCTACGGGCACCGCCCGCTCCTCGAGAACGACCCCGCGCGGCCCGACGTCGAGGAAGGACCGGAGAACGACTACTGGGACCACGTGGACTTCGTCGTGCGCAGGGCGAACGAGCTCGGGCTCTACGTCGGCTTCCTCCCGACCTGGGGCGACAAGTGGAACAAGAAGTGGGGGGCGGGACCGGAGATCTTCACCCCGGAGAACGCCGCCGCCTACGGGGAGTGGCTCGGGAAGCGGTACCGGGACGCCGGGATCGTCTGGATCCTCGGGGGCGACCGCCCCGTGGAGACGGACGCCCATGCGGCGATCGTCCGGGCGATGGCCGCCGGGCTGCGCAAGGGCGACGGCGGCGCGCACCTCGCGACGTTCCACCCGACGGGGGGCGAGGGCTCGTCGACGTGGTTCCACGAGGACGCCTGGCTCGACTTCAACATGCGCCAGAACGGGCACGTCGCCGAGTTCACTGGCCGCTACGACCGGACGCGGGCCGACTACGACCGCGTGCCGGTGAAGCCGGTCATCGACGGCGAGCCGATCTACGAGGACCACCCGGTGTCCTTCAAGGCCCCGGAGCTGGGCCACTCGATCGCCGCCGACGTTCGACGGCCCCTGTACTGGAACCTCTTCACCGGGGCGTGCGGCCACACCTACGGCCACCACTCGGTGTGGCAGATGTGGGCGCCGGGGCGGAACCCGATCAACAACCCGCTGCTCCCCTGGTTCGAGGCCATCGACCAGCCGGGCGCCTCCCAGATGCAGCACGGCCGACGGCTGCTGGAGTCGCGCCCCTTCCTCACCCGTGTTCCCGACGACACGGTGATCGTCGAGGATCGCGTGCCGACGTCGGTGCCGGGAGCGGGACGCTACCGCTTCGTCGCGACCCGCGACGGCGAGGGGCGCTGCGCGATGGTGTACGCGCCGGCCGGGCGGCCGTTCCGGGTGAGGATGAGTGCGGTCCGGGGCCCGCGGGTGAAGGCCTGGTGGTTCGATCCCCGCGACGGGAAGGCGACGGCGATCGGGGAGCTCCCGGCAGAGGGCGAGCGGACGTTCGCCCCGCCGGCCGCGGGCGAGGCCCTCGACTGGGTCCTGGTCCTCGACGACGCGGCCGCCGGCTTCGGACCGCCCGGCGCGCGGTGAGCCGCTCTACCGCGGCGGGGCGTGGGCGGTGAAGACGTCCGCGCCCCCCGCCGGCGTGCGGGCGAGCGTCTCGCGGTCGAGCCGGAGAAGGCCGAACCGCGGGCGGTAGCCCTTCTCCCACTCGAAGTTGTCGACGAGCGTCCAGTGGAAGTACCCCTCCACCGCGACGCCCTCCGCCCGCGCCCGCTGGATGGCCTCCACCTGTCCGCGGATGAGCGGCCCGCGCATCGTGCCCTTCTCGTCCGCGATCCCGCCCTCGGTCACGTAGATCGGCAGCTCGTAGCGCATCCATGACTCCCGCATGAGCAGGAACAGCGCCTCGGGCGGGCTGTCGCCCACCGGGGTGGTCCCGCCGAGCTCGCTCCGCAGGCCCGGGCCCGGCGTCATCCTCACCCCCTCCGGGGTGCCGGGAGCGAGGCGCACGAAGTAGCGGAAGTAGTAGTTGACGCCGAACACGTCGGCCGAGCCGGCGAGGCCGGGGATCGTCTCGTCGAGCGACGCGCCGGGGAGCTGGAAGCGGGCCCGCCCGGTCTGCACGGCGTCGGCGAACGCCCAGTTCCAGAACCGGCTGACGAGCCTCGAGGCGAGCCAGTCCCCGAGCATCAGGCGCGACTGCGGCTCGAGGAGCATGAGGTTGTTGGCGACGCCGACCTTCGCCCCGGGGTCGGCCGCCCGCAGCGCCGCCGTGGCCCCGGCGTGGGCGCGCAGGAGGCCGGCAAAGGCCTTCACCGCCTCGGCCGGGTCCTTCTTCTGCGGCGGCCAGACCCCGAGCACGTAGCCCATGTACACCTGGACGTTCGGCTCGTTGAGCGTGATCCACAGGTCGACCCCGGGCCCGAGCCGGCGGCCCGCTTCCGCGGCGAAACGGGAGAAGCGGTCCGGGAACTCGGGGGCGGCGACGCCGCCCCGATCGGCCATCCACAGCGGCAGCGTGAAGTGCAGGAGCGTCACCGCCGGGGTGATCCCGGCCTCTCGCAGCATCCCGACGAGGTCGCCGTAGCGCGCCCAGGCCTCCTCGTTCCACTCGCCCTCCCGGGGCTCGAGGCGGCTCCACTCGATCGAGAAGCGGTAGGCGTTGGCGCGCAGCGATTTCATGAGCGCCACGTCCTCGGCCATCCGGTTCCAGTGGTCGGCCGACACGGCGCTCGTCTCGCCCCGCTCGATGGCTCCCGGCTGCGCCTCGAACCGGGTCCAGTCGTTCGTGTTTCCGCCTTCGATCTGGTGGGCGGCGGTGGCCGTGCCCCAGAGGAAGCCCTTCGGCAGGGGAGCGGCGGGCCGGGCCAGGTCCTCCGCCGTGAACGTCACGCGGGGGCTCGCGAACGAGAGGTACGCGCTGGCGGCGAGCCACGCCGCGGCCAGCAGGCCGACCCCCCCGGCGAGCACGCGCAGGAGCGTCTTCATCGCAGGTGCCTCACTTTCCCTCGCGCACGGATCTCTCCGCCATGCGGTCGACGAGGCCCGGCGCCACGAGCTTCGCGAAGCGCCCGAGCTTCCCCTTCCACGTCATCACGAGCATCCGCTGCCGTCTCTCCATCGCGCGCACCATCCGCCTCGCGCACTCCTCGGCCGTCATCACTTCCGCCTCGCGGACCGGGGAGGCCTCGACCGTCCGCCCGTCCGGCCCGGGCGAGCGCTTCCTGATCTCCGACTGCACGAAGTAGGGCGCGACCACCGTCACCGAGACCCCGCTGCCCCTCAGCTCGATGCGCAGGGAGTCGAAGAAGCCGACCTGCGCGTGCTTGGTCGCGGCGTAGGCCGTGCGCATCGGGACCCCGGTGAGGCCGACGAGGCTCGACACGGCCACGATCTGGCCGCGGCTGCGCTTCAGGTGGGGCAGGGCGTGGTACGTGGGGTAGACGGAGCCGAGGTAGTTGACCCGCATGAGCCGCTCGTAGAGCGAGAGGTCGGTCACGTCCTCGAAGCGGGCGAGCATGCCCATCCCGGCGTTGTTCACGAGCACGTCGACGCCCCCGAACGTCTCGACCGTCCGCTCGACGAGCGCGCGGCAGGAGGCCTCCTCGGCCACGTCGGTCGGCGCGACGAGCGCCTCGGCCCCGCGGGAGCGGCACTCGGCCGCCACCGCCTCGAGCGCCGGGGCGTCGCGCGCGGCGAGGACGAGGCCCGGGCGCTGGGCGGCGAGCTCGAGGCACAGGGCCTTCCCGATGCCCTGCGAGGCCCCGGTCACGACGATCACCTTGCCCGCGTAGGCGGGCATCAGAACCCGCTCGCCCGGTGGGTGTCCTGCCCCCCGAGGACGGTGAGGAGCACCCTCGTGTCCTTCACCCGCTCCGGCGGGACGGCGAGGACGTCCTGGGAGAGGACGACGAAGTCGGCCAGCGTGCCGGGGGCGAGCGTGCCCTTGTCCTTCTCCGCGTGCTCGGCGTACGCGGCGTGGCGCGTGAAGTGGAGGAGGGCCGCCTCGGTGCTGAGGCGCTGGGACGGCTCCCAGCCCCCGGCCGGCGTTCCCTCCACCGTCGTGCGCGTGACCGCGCAGGCGATCCCGCGCACGACCTCCGCGGTGAACACCGGCCAGTCGCTGCCGAAGGCCTGCACCGCGCCCGCGTCGTCGATCGCCTTGAACGCGAGCGCCCGGCGGGCGCGCTCGGGGCCGAGGGCGGGGACGTAGACGCCGAGGTGGTTCTCGTTCGGGTAGGGGAACATCGCCTGGGTCGAGGCGATCACGCCCGCGGCCTCGAACCGCCGCAGGTCGGCGATGCGTGGGACCTCGACGTGCTCGACCCGGTGGCGGCGGCCGCTCGTGCGGTTGGCGCGCGCGGCCCGCTCGAAGGCGGTGAGGGCCATGTCGATCCCGCGGTCGCCGATCGCGTGGAGCATGACCGGCCAGCCGGCCGCGTCGTAGGCGGCGACCGCCCGGTCGAGCTCCTCCTGCGTCCAGTTGGGAAGCCCGGTCCCGCCCCCCGGGTAGGGCTCGAACATCGCCGCCGTCCTCGCCTCCACGACGCCGTCCACGTAGCCCTTGATCGCGCCGACCCGCAGGCGGTCGGAAGCGTAGCGGCGGCGCAGCTCGTCCTGCCGGGCGAGCGCCTCCGGCGTCGGGTCGCGCTCGATCTCGAGGGCGGCAAAGACACGGAGCCGGGGCGTCGCCTCGAGGGCGCGCGCGAGGATCTCGAGGTCCTCCGCTCCGATGCCGGCCTGGTGCACGGTGGTCAGGCCCCAGGCCGCGAGCTGCGCGATCCCGCGCTTGAGCGCCCTCTCCTTCTCGTGGGGCAGCGCCTTCGGGACGAGGCGACCGACGAGGTCCATCGCGCTCTCCTTGAGCGCCCCCGTCGGCTCGCCTCTCTCGTCGCGGACGATCGTGCCCCCCGGCGGGTCCTGGGTGTCGCGGGCGAGGCTCGCGATGCGCAGCGCGGCCGAGTTGGCCCAGCCGGTGTGGCCGTCGTAGGAGACGAGGAAGGCCGGCCGGTCCGGCACGAGCGCGTCGAGCTGGAGGCGGGACGGCAGCCCGCCGGGGAAGGCGGCGTACGTCCAGCCCTCGCCCGTCACCCAGCGCGCCCCGGGGTTCGCGGCCGCCCACGCCTTGACCTTCGCCGCGACCGCCGCGAAGGTGAACTCCTCGTCGAGCCGCAGCTCGTCGAGCGACTGGCTGCCGCCGAGCAGGTGCAGGTGGGCGTCGATGAAGCCGGGGGCGACGAAGCGCCCGCGCAGGTCGACGATCTCGGTGCCCTTGCCCGCGAGCCGGCGCACGTCGGCGCTCGAGCCGACGGCGAGGATCCGCGGCCCGCGCACGGCGAGGGCCTCCGCGAGCGGGCGGCCCGGCTCGCCGGTGAAGACGCGGCCGTTGACGAAGACGCGGTCGGCCTGGGCCTTGCCCCCCTTCTCGGGTGCCGCGCCGAGGGCGAGCAGAGCGGCGAGGGCCGTGAGGAGCGTCGCGCGAGCGTTCATCGTGGCCTCCGATCCAAGACGCCGGGAGTCAGGGACCCGGGACGAGCGTCAGCACGTTCACGGCCGGCCCCGGCAGGAAGGGTGCTCTCTCACCCTTCGCCCACGCGGCATGGCCGTCGGCGTAGTGCGGCGAGAGCGGGTGCCCGCTCTGCCCGCACGGCATGTGGAAGTAGCCCTGCTCCTCGCGTCCCGGCGAGACCGCGAAGCGCTCGGACGCGCCCGCCGAGGGGGCCTGGAAGCGCGGCATGTGGTTGTCTCCCGGGAGCGGCTCGCGTGGCATGTCGAGCGAGCCCGCCAGCCACGGCAGCGCTCGCGAGAGGGGGTGCTGGATGAGCGTCGTGTTCCGCTCGCCCCACGTGGCCGCGGCGAGGGCCCGGCCGTCCTTCGTGAGCTCGCCGATCGACTCGTCCGCCGCGGCCAGGAGGAGCGCGTCCCAGCTCGGGAAGCGCGGGTCGAGCAGATGGGCCGGGCGCGCGGAGAGGATCGCCCACACCGGTCCTTCCCAGCGGGCGTTCGGGGCGGTGCCCGGGGGCACCCGCTTCGCGTCGCGCGCGCGGGCGGGGGCGAGGAGGGGGTCGAGGACGAGCCCGCGCATCCTCTCGCGGAAGGCGCGGACGATGCGGTAGCCCGCCGAGTCGACCGCGGCGCGAGCGCCCCACGCCTCGACGAGGCGGCGGGCCTCCGCGCGGCGGAGGTCCGCCGCGAGGGCCCCGGGCGTGAGGACGTCGAGCAGGAGCGCCTGCCAGCGCGCGAGAAGGAGCGCGCGGTCGTCGAGCTGCAGGCGCAGCATGTCGTCCTCGCTCGCCTTCGCGAGGGCAAAGAGCCCGTCGCGGATCTGCTTCTGCCGGGCGCCGAGGTCGTAGCCCCCCACCCCTACCTTCGCGAGCCTGTCGCCGCTCACGACGCGCGCGTTGGCGGTCCACAGGCGCCCGCTCGGCGGGTCCGTGACGCGGGGCTGCTCCGCGGCGGTGAGCCACCCGTCCCAGCCGTTCGTCCCGTCCGCCCATGACGCCGGCACACGGCCGTCGTGGCCGAGCCGGCGCGGCACACGACCGATGATCGTCCACCCGATGCGCCCTTCGAAGTCCGCCACGACGTAGTTCTGGTGGGGGATGCCGATTCCGGGGGCGAGGGCCAGGGCCTCGTCGAGGTCGCGGGAGAGCTCCATCGCGGTCACGAGGCGCAGGCCCCCCTCGCGCAGCGCCACCCAGGCGAGCGCGCGCCGACGGCCGGTGTGGTCGCGGTCGATCACGGGCCCCCACACCGTCGACTCGACCGCGAGCGTCTCCGCCTTCTCCCCCTTCACCTCGATCGTCTCGGTCGCGCGCTCGAGCGTCCTCGGGCCATCGGGAGTGGGGTAGGCGTCGGGGTCGCCGGGCATGGGGTCGAGGAGGACGAGGTCGGCCCAGTCGCCCTCGCTGTTCGTGAAGCCCCACGCGACGCGGCCGTTGCTGCCCGCGACGACGAGCGGCACGCCGGGGAGCGTCACCCCGGTGATCCGCCACTCGCCGTCGGGGCCGGGGTACACGAAGGAGGCCCGGTACCACGTGTTGGGCACGGCGATCCGCAGGTGCATGTCGTCGGCCACGATCGCGCCGCCGTGGACGGTGTGCGTCCCCGCCACCGCCCAGTTGTTGCTGCCGAGGGCGTCGTCCTCGTCCGGGTGAGCCGACCATGCGGCGACCGGCCGGCCGAGGACGGCGAGGACGGTGGGGTCCGGGGGCGGCCCGGCGCGCGCCGCGGCGGCCTCCGGCTTCGCCTGGCGCAGGTCCACGACGTCCGGCCCCGGGAGGGCCGGCATCGGGATCGCGTCGCCCTCGATCGGCGCGTCCCACTCCGTCCCCACCGGGGCCAGGAAGTCGACGAGGGGGCGGGGCAACGCGTCCCGCAGCAGGCCGAGCAGCGCCTCCTGCTGCGGCTGGCGTCCCTGGAGGTCGCGGTACATCGCGAGGACGCACAGCATCGAGTCCTCCTCGCGCCAGGGCACCGGATCGGCCCGCAGCACGAGGTACTCGAAGGGAGGGGCCCCGAGGGCCGAGAGGCCGGCGTTCGCCCCCGCCGTGTAGGCGGCGAGGATCGCCCGGTCCTCGTCGCCGAGGGCCTCGACCGCGCGGCGCGCGACGAGGCGGGGCCGGACGAGGCGGGCCTCCCTGTCCATCTCGAGCGCGACCTTCCCGAAGAGGGCGGCGAGCTCGCCGGCCGCGCTGCGCCGCAGCAGGTCCATCTGGAAGAAGCGCTCCTGCGCGTGCAGGAATCCGGTGGCGCGCGCGACGTCGGCGCGGCTCCCCCCGCGCACGACGGGGACGCCGAGCGCGTCGCGCTCGACCCGGACCGGCGCGGAGAGCCCGGGAAGCGCCCGCTCGCCCGCCATCTGGGGCAGGCTCGCCCGCAGCTGCGATCGGACCCAGGCGCCGCCGCCCCCGCCCACGAGGACCAGGACGCCGAGCGTTCCGCCGAGGGCGAGCGGCCAGCGCCGGCGGGCGTCCCCGTCGGGTGAGGCCACGCCTACTTCGCCTTCGACTGGTTCGCCACCGCCTCGGCCGCCTTCTTCGCCGCCTCGGGGTCGCCGAGGTAGTAGTTGCGGATCGGCACGAGGTCCTCGTCGAGCTCGTAGACGAGCGGGATGCCGGTCGGGATGTTGAGGCCGACGATCTCCTCGTCGGAGATCCCGTCGAGGTGCTTCACCAGCGCGCGGAGGCTGTTGCCGTGCGCGGCGATCAACACCCGCTTGCCCGCCTTCACGTCCGGGACGATCGCGTCGTGCCAGTACGGCAGGACGCGCTCCACCGTGTCCTTGAGCGACTCGGTGAGGGGCAGGAGGTCCTTCGTGAGGACGGCGTAGCGCGGGTCCCTCCCGGGGTGACGCTCGTCGTCGGGGGCGAGCGGGGGCGGCGGCGTCGCGTACGCGCGGCGCCAGATCTTCACCTGCTCCTCGCCGTACTTCTTCGCGGTCTCCGCCTTGTTGAGCCCCTGCAGCGCCCCGTAGTGGCGCTCGTTGAGACGCCACGAGCTTCGCACCGGGATCCACATGAGGTCCATGCCCTCGAGCGTGATCCACAGCGTGCGGATCGCCCGGCGGAGGAGCGACGTGTGCGCGACGTCGAAGACGTAGCCGTCCGCCTTCAGGAGCTTCGCGGCCGCCGCGGCCTCCTCGACGCCCTTCGGCGAGAGGTCCACGTCCGTCCATCCGGTGAAGCGGTTCGCGAGGTTCCACTCGCTCTCGCCGTGGCGCAGCAGGACCAGCTTGTGCATGTCGATCCCTCCGGTGTGGAGGCCCATTATAGGGTGGGGGGGACGTTCGTCGTCCTCTGCGTGCTCAGGCGACGCCCTGGTCCTTCGGGAGACGCCCCCCCCAGTCGATCGGCTCCCCCAGGCTGGCGAGGGCGGCGAGCCAGAAGGCGGGGTACGGCAACGGCACGCGACGGACGACGGCGAGGATCCGCTGCCGCAGGGTGCGGTCCTCCGAAGCGAGCCGGTAGAGCTCCCTCCAGGCCTCGAGGTCCCCGCGATCGAGGATCTGGGCGAGCACCTCGTCGCTCCGCAGGTCGAGGTGGGTACGGTTCCAGCCGACCACGAGGCGCTCGAGAGCCCGCGTGCTCACGGAGCGCTCCCCTCCATCAGGCCGGCGGCGAGGACCGCCGCCCAGTGACGCCCGCGGGCGGCGAGGTGGACCCAGTCGTTCCAGGGCGCGACGAGCCCCTTGTAGGTGCGGAGGTCGATCTCGCGCACGTCGGATGGCTCCGCGGCCGAGAGCCGCTCGACCACCTCGACGAGGGGTGAGGCTCCGGTCTCCTGCCGGTAGATCTCGTCGAACCGGGCGAAGGCGTCTCGCGCGGCGGCCTCGCCCAGTCGCTCCAGGAGCACGACCGTGTCCAGGTAGTCGCGGACGGTGTGACGCGTCGCCAGGAGCCAGGCCTTGATGCGGGCCATCTCGGCAAGCGTCGGCACGCGCAGCCCGGACACGACCTCGGTCTCCAGCGGCCGCGTCCGCCGCAGCTGGCGGATACCCGTCATCACCCCATCGAGGGTTCCGAGGATCGCGATCGGCTTCTGGACACGACCGGTACGCCAACCGGCGGCGGCCTCCAGGGTGGCCAGCACCTCGTCGAAACGGGGCCGGAGGTCGTCCAGCACGTGGTCGCCGTCGAGGCTCCGCCGGTGGCCGGCGTGGAGCGCAGTCGCGGTGCCACCGACGAGCACGGCCCCGGGGACGAGCGCCTGCAGGTGCCGCTCGGCCGCCAGCAGCCGCTCCCACTCGGGCAGGTCCGCGGGTCCCACGCTCCCCATTGTAGCGGCCACGGGGCGAGGCGCCTCGCGCGGATCAGGGGCTCCCGAGCGCCCCCATCGCCCGCAGCCGTTCGAGAAGCGGCGGGTGCGAGTGGTAGACGGCCGAATAGAGGGGGTGCGTGACGGGCAGGTGCTTGCTCCTCTCGGAGATCTTGCGCAGGGCGGTCCCGAGCTCCTCCCCGGTCGCGCCGCTGCGCAGAGCGAAGGCGTCGGCGGCGAGCTCGTGACGGCGCGAGAGCGCGTTCTCGAGGGGGCGGAGGAGGAAGCTCGCGAGCGAGAGCCAGAGCGAGAAGACGGCGAGCGCGCCGTAGGGGGTCTGGTCGAGCGAGAAGGCCGCGTAGAAGGCCTCGAGCGGGAGGAGCCGGCTCAGGACGAAGAGGACGAGCCCGCTCGTGGCGATCCCGCGCAGGAGCGCCCAGCGGACGTGGTGCAGCTTGAAGTGGCCGAGCTCGTGGGCGAGCACGGCCACCACCTCGCGGGGGCCGATCGCCTCGAGGAGGGTGTCGAAGAGGACGATGCGCTTCTGGCCGAACACGCCCGTGAAGTAGGCGTTGCCGTGGGCGGTGCGGCGCGAGGCGTCCATGACGAAGATGCCGCCGGCGCGGAAGCCGGTGCGCGAGGCGAGGGCGAGGATCGAGTCCTTCAGCTCGCCCTCGGGGAGCGGCGTGAAGCGGTTGAAGAGCGGCGCGAGGAGGGTCGGGTAGATCCAGGCGGCGAAGAGGCTGAAGGCGGTGCTGAGGGCCCAGGCCCACAGCCACCACGAGGGGCCCATGCGCTCGATCACCCACAGCACGGCGGCGAGCATCGGGCCGCCCAGCGCGATCGCGACGGCGAGGCCCTTGAGGCGGTCGAGGAAGAACCCCCGGAGCGTCTGGCGGTTGAAGCCGTGCTTCTCCTCGATGCGGAAGGTGGCCCACAGGTCGAACGGCAGCTCGAAGAGCGACGTGAGCAGGGCGAGGAGCGCGAAGAACGCGAGGCCGGTCGCGATCGGAGGGGACCCGGGGGTCGCCGCGAGCGTTCGGGCCGCCCGCTCCACGAGGCCGAGGCCCCCTGCGGCGACGAAGGCGAGTCCCACGACCACCTCCGTCCAGCCGTAGACGAGCGAGAAGCGGTACCGGTCCCCCGAGTAGGCCACGGCCTTCGCCATCTCGTCCTCGCCGATGCCGAGGGCACGGCCGGCCTCGGCGAGGCGCCCGGGGTCGAGGGCATGGCGGCGGTTGAGGCACGAGAGGGCGGTCTCGGCCGCCTGCTGGAGCAGACGGAGGGCGACGAAGAGGCCGAGCAGGAGCGACATGCCGGGGATCATGCGACGGCGAGCTCAGCCCCGGGCGAGATGCGCGGTGAGAGTCGAGGCCGCGGGCCTGACGCCCTGGGCGACCATGAGCATCTCGATCTGGCCCGCGTGGTAGAGCGCGTGCTGGATCGCGCCGTGCAGCATGACGTAGAACGTGTACTCGCGCCCCGGCACCGCTTCCCCGAGGCGCGGCTCCGGGAAGGCGGCGACGGCCTGGCGCAGCGCCCGCCGCGCTTCGCCGAAGTCGAGCTTCGCCTGCAGCCACGCCGCGGCCGAGGTGTCGACCGGTTTCGGCCATGCCTTCTCGTCCGGGAGCGTCTCGACCGTCTCTCCGCCGAGCCGGCGGCGCACCACCTCCTCGTACGCGGTCGTGTGCAGCAGCATCTCCCAGATGCTCGGCGCGCCGGCGATCGGGCGGGCCGCCGCCTGCGCGGCGGTGACCGCGGCGAGGAGGTCCCGCAGGGACGGGCACCGCCACGCCTCGTTGCCCTCGAACGATCGCTGCAGCTCGTCCCAGATCCGCTCCGTTTCGCTCATCGCGTCCTCCGCCGACCCCTCCAGCTTGGCGCTCCCCGGGCCTCTTTGCCATAGATCACGTGGTCCCCCGCCGTGGATCGGGCCCTCACGCGGCGAGGGGGTAAGATCTCCCCCGCATGGCCGACACCCCCCTCACCGTCGTCGGAGCCGGCGTCGTGGGCCTCGCCGTGGCCGCCCGGCTCGCCCCCCGCTTTCCCGAGACGATCGTCCTCGAGCGGCGCGAGCGCCACGGGACCGAGACCTCGAGCCGCAACAGCGAGGTGATCCACGCCGGCATGTACTACCCGACCGGCACGCTGAAGGCGCGGCTGTGCGTGCGGGGCCAGCGGATGCTCTACGAGCTGTGCGAGCGGCTCGGCGTGCCCCACCGCAGGACCACCAAGCTGATCGTCGCCACCGCGCCGGCCGAGGTGAGAGACCTGGAGCGGCTCCTGGCGGTCGGCCATGCGAACGGCGTCGAGCTGACGATGCGGTCGGGCGAGGAGTGCCGGGCCCTCGAGCCGGAGGTCCCCGCGGTGGCGGGGCTCCTCTCGCCCAGCACCGGGATCGTGAGCGCGCACGGCCTCATGGACGCGCTGCTCCACGAGGCCCGCCGCCACGGCGCGCTCCTGCAGCCGCGGGCCGAGCTCGTGGGTCTCGAGCGGCGCGACCGCGACTACCGGCTGGAGATCCGGACGCCGGACGGCGTCGAGACGCTGACGAGCGAGCGGGTGGTGAACGCCGCCGGGCTCGAGTCGGACACCGTGGCCGCGCTCGCCGGGATCGACGTCGCCGGCGCCGGCTACCGCCTCCACTGGTGGAAGGGCAGCTACTTCGCGGTGACGGGGAGAAAGGCGCGGATCGTGTCGCGGCTCGTCTACCCCGTGCCCACCCACGTGAGCCTCGGCGTGCACGCGGTGATCGGGCTCGACGGCCGGCTGCGCTTCGGCCCCGACGCCGACCACCTCCCCGGCCGGGAGCTCGACTACCGGGTGGACGAGTCGAAGCTCCCGGAGTTCGGTCGCGCGGTGCGCCACCTCTTCCCGGGGATCGCCGACGAGGACCTCACCCCCGACATCGCAGGCATCCGGGCCAAGCGGCAGGGGCCCGGCGAGGGGTTCCGCGACTTCGTCATCGCGGAGGAGTCGGCTCGCGGCCGGCCCGGGCTCGTGAGCCTCGTCGGCATCGACTCGCCGGGCCTCACCTCCGCCCTCGCGATCGCGGAGGAGGTCGACCGCCTGCTCCCGGCCTGAGGACCGCAAGGAGCCGCACGTCGCGGCGACGGACCTACTTGAGCGCCGCGTAGCGGGGGTCGGAAACGAGGCCGGCGAAGTCGCGATCGGCCTCGAGCTTGCGGAAGTCGCCGAAGCCCGCGGCCCGCGCCTTCGCGAGGTACGAGAGCGCCTGCTCGGTCTCGCCGCGGGCGGCGAGGAGCTTCGCGTAGAGGTAGTACTGCCGGGCGAGGGTGACGCCGGCAGCGGGCACGCCGAGGGCGTCGCCGTCGAGACCCGCGGGATCGAGGCGCAGCGCTTCGCTCCAGGCCTCGAGCGCCCGCTCCACATCGCCCCGGGCGAGCCAGGCGGCGCCCAGGTTGCGGTGGAAGACCGGGTCGGTGGGCTTGGCCTTGATCGCCTTGCCGTAGGCCGAGATGGCCTGCTTGTACTTGCCGCGCTGGTGGTCGAGCGTGCCGAGGTTGTTCCAGGCCTCGGCGTAGTCCTTGCGCAGCTCGAGGGCTCGCTTGTAGGCCGCCCGTGCCGCCTTCGCGTCGCCCTTGCGCTCGTGGCAGACGCCGAGGCGGTTGTGGATCGTCGGGTCCTTCGGGCTCACGGCGAGCGCCTCGCGGTACGCCGCGATCGCACCGTCCCAGGACTGCCGGGCCGCGAGCAGCTCGGCCTTCCGGAGGATGTCCTGCGGGCTCGTGGACGGCGCGGAAAGGTCGACGGCGTGGGCGGCGGCGCCGAGCGCCGCGGTCGCGAACAGGGCCAGGATCGTGGGTCTCATCTTCGTCCTCCTCGGGCTCACTCGTCCGTTGTGGCGGGGAGGACGGTCGGGGATACGGGCTACGGCGCCGGCGCGAGCTCCTTGAAGCGCGGGTCGGCGACGACCGCGCGGAAGTCGGGGTCCTTGCGCACGCGATCGAAGTCGCGAAAGCCCGCCTCCCTCGCCCGCGCGAGGAAGTCGATCGCGGTCTGCGTCTGGCCGTTCGCGGCGAGCAGCTTCGCGAGGTAGAAGCTCTGCGTGGCCGCGTCGATGCCCATTGCGGGCGTGCCGGGACCCTGGCTCTCGAGGACGGTCGGGTCCAGCCGGAAGGCCTCCTGGTAGGCTTCGAAGGCCTCCTGCACCTGGCCGAGCGCGAGGTAGGCGTTGCCGAGGTTCTTCCACGGTGTGGCGAGCGAGGGCTTCACCTCGATCGCCTTGCGGTAGGCGCGCAGGGCGGGCTTCCAGCGCCGCTTCGACTGCTCGAGCGTCCCCAGATTGTTCCAGGCCTCTGCGTAGCGGGGGTCGATCTCGAGCGCGCGCGCGTACTCGCGCCGGGCCATCGGCTCGTTCTGCAGCTGCTGAAAGCAGATGCCGAGCTTGTTGTGGAGGCTCGGGTCGCTCGGCTGGACGGCGAGGGCCTTCTGGTACTCGTCGACCGCCGCGGCGTAACGCCCGCGCGCGGCGTGGGCCGCGCCGCGGCGGGCCGCCTGCTGGGCCTCGAGGACGCGTGCGGCCGCGGCGCGCATCTGCTCGGGGGTCACGGGCCGGGAGGAGACGCGCAGCACGTCGAGGATGCGCTCCCCGGTCGCGGGGTTCGCGAGCAGCTCGAGGGTGAGCGTCTCCCCCTCCGCGAGCAGGCGGGCCGCCGGGAAGCGGGGGCCGGTTCCGAGCGGGGCGGGAGGCGGGCAGCCGGGGCAGTCGGCCGCCTGCCGCAGCTCGCGCGCGACGGCGTCGTGGTCGAGCGCCCGGAACGAGACGCGGAACGGACGCGGGCCCTCCCGCCTCTCCACCTCGACGCGGTAGCCGAAGTAGGCGCCGGTCGAGCGGTCCCACAGCACGCGGCTCGCCGAGCTCGAGCGAGGCACGGCGGCTTCCCCCATCGCCCCGCCGGGCGCGCCCTCGCCCGTGCGCACGAGGGCGAAGGCGATCGACGTCCCGTTCTCGAGCGTTGCCGACGCGAAGCGCTCCTCGGCGGGCGCAGGGAGGGCGACGGCGAGCCCCGCCGCGAGCACCGCTGCCGGGCACCCCACGATCACGGGCGCGACTCCTGCGGGTCGGCGACGACGGTCGCCGTCACCTCGCTCACGGGCTCGAAGCCCTCGAGGCTCGTGCGGGACACCACGGGTACGTCGCCGCGGCGCGCGGCCTGGACGGGCTCGGACGGCCCCGACGTGCCGGCGGTCGGTCCGGCGGGCGCCGGTCGCAGGGCGAGCAGGGCGGTCACGAACAGCAGCATGAGGACTCCCACCGCGACCGGGAGCGGCACGCGCACGCTGGCGGTGAACAGCCGCGACCACCACGGCTCGGCCGCGGTCAGCCTCCGGTACGCCGCGAGCACGCGCTCGTCCATCCCCTCCGGCACCACCGGAGCGCTCCACCGCTCGAGCAGGCGGTGCAGCTCCTCGTCCCGCTCGGTCCCGCGCTCGTCCCGCGTCATGGCCTCGTCTCCCTTTCCCCCGCCGCCGCCGGCGGCGACCCGCCCCCCAGGAGAGGGGCGAGCGTCCTGCGCAGGCGCTCCCGCGCCCGGTGCAGCCGCGACTTGACCGTCCCCACGTCCACGTCGCACACCGCCGCGACGTCGGCGAGGCTCATCTCCTGGTACTCGAACAGGATCACCGCCTCGCGCTGCAGCGGCGGCAGCGCCTCGACCGCCGAGCGCACCGCCTCCGCCGCCTCCTCCTCGATCACGCGGCCGAGGGGATCCGCTCCGCCCGGCCCCGCTCCGCCGGCCTCCTCGGCTGGATCGTCGAGCTCCGTCTCCTGACCCCGCTTACGCAGCAGCCGGAACGCCAGATGCCGGGCGATCGCGCACAGGTACGTCCTCAGCGCGGCCCGGTCCGGGCGGAAGGCGTCGGGCCGCCGCAGGACCTGGAGGAAGCACTCCTGGGTCACGTCCTCGGCCTGCGTCGCCGAGCCGAGCAGCCGGCAGGCGAAGCGGAAGACCGCCGTCCGGTGCCGCTCGTACAGGAGCAGGAACGCGGCCTCGTCCCCTCGGCCCGCCCTCAGGAGCAGCTCGGCTTCCGCGGCGCCATCGTGCATACGCCCCCACCCGGGAGGCCTGCTGGTTTGTTGCCGGCCGGCGCGGCCGGGATACGGCCAGCGGCGTCCGCCGCCTCGGCCGGGGCGATTATAGGGAGCCGGGTTTGACAAGGGGCGGCGAGCGGGCGACACTCCGACAGCTCTTGCACAGGGTCAGACGGCCCGGGTGACGGCACCCGGGCCGTCCTTTTTCGAGAGGTCCGAGAGAACCATGTCGCACGCCTGCCGTGCCGCGATCGCCGTCCTCGCCCTGGCCGCCCCGGCCTGGGCCCAGCCGGTCGCCACCCCGACCGAGGCCAAGGCGGTGGACGAGAAGGCCTTCAAGCTCGACGAGCCGGGGCTCTTCGCGAACGCCGACCTCTCCTACGTCCTGACCTCGGGCAACTCGAGCGCCAACAGCCTCGGCTTCAAGGGCGACGTCACCCGCCGGTGGACGAAGCACTCGATCGGCTTCGCCGCGGGCGGGCTGCGGGCGAGCTCCTCGCCCGACACGCGCTACGCCGTCGGCACGCCGGGGAGCTTCGAGATCGTGGTGCCGGAGGCGGAGCTGACCGCCGAGTACTACTTCGGCCGCGGCCGCTACGACTACAAGCTGTCCGACCGGCTGTTCGTCACGACCGGGGCGGGCTGGGAGCGCAACCGCTTCTCGGGCATCGACAACCGCTGGCTGCTCGACGCGGGGCTCGGCTACGTTTTCGTCGACACCGAGAGGACGAGCTTCCGCGGGGGCCTGGGACTCACGTACACGAGCGAGGACTACACGGTCGACGACGGCCGGGACGGCTCGTTCGTCGGCGCCCGCGCGGGCTGGGACTTCCGCCAGAAGCTCCTCGACAACACCACGCTCACCCACACGCTGCTCGCGGACGAGAACCTCGAGGACACCGAGGACCTGCGGCTCGACTCGCAGCTCGGCCTGCACGTCGCGATGTCGAGCCGGCTGGGGCTCAGGCTGAACTGGCGCCTGCTGTGGGACAACCAGCCGGCGCTCGCCGAGTTCCCGCTCTTCCTCGGGGGGATCGACACCGGCACGACGGTCCTCGCCCCCTTCAAGAAGACCGACCAGGGCTTCTCGGTCTCGCTCGTCTTCAGCTTCGCCCCGCCCAAGAAGGGCTGAGGCCGGGCGCGGCCGGAGGCGCGGGTGTGGCCGGGACGCATGGCGTGACGGCCGGCCCGAGGAGCGGGCAGGGCCGGGCGGGCGTGGTCGCCGAGCGCATCGAATTCGTCGACGCGCTGCGGGGCTTCGCCCTCCTCGGCATCCTCGGGCTGAACCTGTCGCTCTTCTGGGGCAACGACTTCCTCTCGGACGAGCAGAGGGCCTCGCTGCCCCTTGCCGGCGTCAGTGCCGTGTTCGGCGCCCTCCTGCGCTTGCTCGTGGAGAACAAGTTCCTCGGTCTCTTCGCCTTCCTCTTCGGGATCAGCTTCTCGCTGCAGTTGCGGAGCGCCGAGGCGAGAGGGGCCGACGGGGGCCCCACCTTCCGGCGGCGGGTCTTCTGGCTCTTCGCTTTCGGGGCCGCTCACGGATGGCTCCTCTGGTGGGGAGACGTCCTGCGGTTCTACGCCCTGTGGGGGCTGCTCCTCCCCGTCTTCGTCGGGAGGCGCGAACGCACGGTCCTCGCCGCCGGTGTCTTCTTCAGCGTCGTCGCGCCGGCGTTGGTCGTGCTCCTCCGCCACGGCGCCCCGTCGATCGGCTCCGCGGGTCCCGACCTCTCGGAGAGCGTCCTCTCGGCGTTCTCGCGCGGCAGCTACCGGGAGATGCTGGCAATGAACTGGGCATTCGACTGGCAGCTCTCGGGGTCGATCGGCCAGGCCGGGTATCAGCTCGCGATCCTCGGGCGCCTTCTCCTAGGGGTGTGGGCGGGACGGACGGGGCTCTTCCACGACCTCGACCGCAGCCGCGGGCGACTTGAGCGGATGCTGGTCCTGGGCCTGGTGACGGGCGTCGTCGGGAGCCTGAGCTTCGCCGCGGGCCTCGGCAGGAGGGTCGCCGAGTCCTCGTCCGCGGTCGTGCTGGCCCCCCTTGTGCGCGTGCTCGACGAGGCGGGCTTCCTCGGCCTGACGCTCGCCTACGCGTGCGGGCTGGCGCTGTTCTACCGCACTCCGGCCGGGAAGAGGCGGCTCGCGCGGCTCGCCCCCGTGGGCCGGATGGCGCTCACCAACTACCTGGTCCAGACGCTGGTCGGCCTCTGGCTGTTCTACGGCTTCATGCCCGGCCCCCACCTGATGGCGAAGGTGGGCCTCGTGGTGATCCTGCCGGCCTGGATCGTCGTCTACGCCCTCCAGGTCACGGCGAGCGAGCGGTGGCTGCGCCACTTCCGCTTCGGCCCGGCCGAGTGGCTGTGGCGATCGCTGACCTACTGGAGCGTGCTGCCGATACGGCGCGCCTCCGGGTGACCCGACGCGACGGCGGCGCGGGGGGCTCCTCAACGCGCGCCCGGGGCGCCGGCCTCCTCCAGCAGGTCCTTGAACTGGGACTTGTCGATCGCCTTGTCGATCGCGGCGCGGGCGGTGATCTTCTTCTCGTCGTAGAGTCGCCGGATCGACGTGTCCATGTCGATCATGCCGTCCTTCGCCCCGGTCTGGATGGCGGAGGTGATCTGCGGCGTCTTGCCCTCGCGGATCATGTTGCCGATCGCGGGCGAGGAGAACAGGATCTCGATCGCGGCCACGCGTCCCCCGCCGATCTTCGGGATGAGCTGCTGGGCCACCACCGCCCGCAGCGTCTCCCCGAGCACGTTGCGGATGCCCTCCTGCTCGCTCGCCGGGAACACCGAGATGATGCGGTCCACGGTCTTCGCGGCGTTGTTCGTGTGGAGGGTCCCGAAGACGATCGTGCCCTTCTCCGCGGCGGAGAGGGCCATCGAGATCGTCTCGAGGTCGCGCATCTCGCCGACGAGGACGAGGTCGGGGTCCTCGCGGCCGGCGGCCTTCAGCGCCTCGGCGAAGCTCGTGGCGTGGCTGCCGATCTCGCGCTGGTGGACGAGGCACCTCTTGTTCGGGTGCACGAACTCGATCGGGTCCTCGATCGTGATGATGTGGTAGTTCCTCGTCTCGTTGATGAGGTCGATGACGGCGGCGAGGGTGGTGGACTTGCCGGACCCGGTGGGGCCGGTCACGAGCACGAGGCCGCTCTCGATCGAGGCGAGGCGGCGCACCTCGTCGGGCATCCCCAGCTGCTCGAGGGTCATGATCTTCGTGGGGATCACGCGGAACACGGCCCCCGAGCCGCGCTGCTGGCGGAACAGGTTGACCCGGAAGCGGGCGAGCCCGGGCACCTCGTAGGCGAGGTCGGCGTCGCCGCCCCCGAGGAACTCCTCCCACAGGGCCTTCGGCACGATGGGCCGGACGAGCTCCACCCAGTCCGCCTCCACGAGCGCGCGGTAGCGGATCGGCTCCATCGCGCCGCCCACCCGCAGCATCGGCGGGCGGCCCACCGTGAGGTGGAAATCGGAGGCCCCGCGGCTCGTCATCAGGCGCAGGAAGCGGTCGATCTTGGGGGCGATCGGGGCGGCGGCCGCCGTGCTCACGCCGTCCTCCCGTCCGCGGCCCCGCCGGGGAGGTACGCCTCGAAGTCCTCCTTCTTGGCCGCCGCCCGGTAGGCCGCCTCGCCGGTGATCCGTCCCGCGGCGAGGAGCGCCTTGAGCGCGTCGTCGAAGGTCTGCATGCCCTGGGACTTGCCGATCTGCATCGCGGAGGGGATCTGGAAGGTCTTCTCCTCGCGGATCATGCTCGCCACCGCCACCGTGTTCCGCAGCACCTCGAAGCAGGCCACCTGCTTGCGCGGCTCCTTCGCCGGCAGCAGGCGCTGGGCGATCACGAACTTCAGCGACTCGCTGAGCGCGGCCCGCACCTGCCCCTGCTCTTCCGAGGGGAACGAGGAGAGGATGCGGTCGACCGCCTTCGCCGCCGACGTGGAGTTGAGCGTGCCGAGGACGATGTGGCCGGTCTCGGCGGCGGTGAGGGCGAGCGAGACGCTCTCGTTGTCGCGCAGCTCCCCGATCACGATCACGTCCGGGTCCTCGCGCAGCGCCGCCCGCAGGGCGCGGGCGAACGAGCGGGTGTCCTTGCCCACCTCGCGCTGGTTGACGAGGCAGCTCTTGAACGGGTGGACGAACTCGACCGGGTCCTCCATCGTGAGGACGTGGTCGTGGCGGGTCTCGTTGAAGAGGTTCACGAGCGCGGCGAGCGTCGTGGACTTGCCCGACCCGGAGGGCCCGCAGACGATCACGAGCCCCTGGTGGTAGTCCGCGATCTCCGCGAGGTGCGGGGGCAGGCCGATCTCCGCGATCGTGGGCGGGCGCTCGGGGATCACGCGGAACACCCCGTTCACCCCCTTCTGGTCCACGAAGACGTTCGCCCGGTAGCGCCCGGCGGTCGGGATGTAGTGGCAGAAGTCGAGCTGCCTCTCCGCCTGGAGCCTCTCCCACTGGGCCTCGGTGAGGATCTCGCGGACCATCGCCTCGGTCTGCTCGGCGGTGAAGGGCTCGCCCTGGGCGCGCACGAGGTCGGCGGCGATCCGCACGACGGGGGGCTGTCCGACCGAGAGGTGGAAGTCGGAGGCGCCGTTGTTGCGGGTGGCGACGAGGAGCGCGTTGAGCTTCGGCTCGCCCGCGCCCGACCGCGCCACGAGGGCCGCCTGCTTGAGGGCGTCCGCGTCGGCGAGGGGCGTGTTGCTGCGGGCGGCCATCTCGCAGGTGATCTCGAAGGCCCGGGCGCGAACCGCCCTCGACGGGTCCTGCTTCGCCACGTTGCGCACGAAGGCGAGCATCTGGGGGTGGTCGAAGTGGCTGAGGGCCTGGATGACCTCGATGCGCACCTCGGGGGCGGGGTCCCGGAGCAGCTCGGAGAGGGCGGGCACCGCCTTGAGGTCGCCGATGCGGCCGAGGGCCTCGACCGCGCTCCAGCGGGTCTCGGGGTCGGAGAGCGCCTCGACGAGGGGCGCGACGCCCCGCGGATCGCGGAGGCGGCCGAGGGTCTCCGCGGCCGTGATCCGGATCCACCAGTCGGGGTCCTTGAGCAGCCCGATCGTGGCCGGAACGATCCGCGGGTCCTCGAACGACTGGGCGACGAGCATGGCCGAGGCGCGGACCTCCTGGTCGGGGTCGGAGAGCAGGGCGATCGTCGGCTCGAGCAGGTCCGCCCCGAACGCCCGCATCGACTCGAGGGCGCGGTCGCGGGCCCAGCCCGCGAGGGACTTCGAGAAGACGATGTAGCGGCGGACCACGTCGCGCCGGTCGGGCATCCCGAGGAGGATCTTCAGCACCACCGAGCGGGTGGCCGCCTCGCCCGAGGCGATGAGGGGGAGGATCCGGTCGGCGAACGCCGCTCCCTGCGTGGCCGCGGCCCGCGTGAGAGCGTCCACGAGGAGCTGCTGGGTCGAGTAGTCGACGAGGGCGAGCTGCTCGACGAACAGGTCGGCCTGGCCCGCGGGGTCGTGCTGGGCGAGCACCGCGAGCGCCTTCTCGCGGACCGCCTTCTCCGGGTCGCGGGCGAGCCGCTGCCAGCGCGGGAGCGACTTCGCGTCCACCCGCGCCGCGGCGAGGCGGGTGAGGAACGCGACGCGGTCCTCCGCGCGGCCGCTCGCCGAGAGGTGCCACAGGACCGGCTCGAGGGCGGGGGTCACGGGGGCGTCGAGGAAGAGGCGGCGCACGATCTCCTGCGCCTCGCCCTTGCCGTGGAGGGCGATCTCGGCGAGGCGCTGCTCGGTGCCGGGGACGCCGAGGGCGAACAGCGTCCCCGCCGCCGAGCGGACCGCCGCCTCGGGCTTCCCCTTGCACTCCGCGAGCACCGCTTCGACGGTCTCCGGGTCGGCGAGCCGCCTCAGCAGGGGCACCACCGCGTCGCGGTACGCCCGGTCCGGGCGGAACAGCATCCACGTGACGTCCTTCGCCTTGAGCCCCTCGGCGGCGGCGAGCTGGGCGAGGAGCTGGTCGCGCTCCTGGCTCGTCTGGAACGACTTGTCCGCCAGCCGCTTCAGCAGGAGCCGGGCGTCCGACTGGAAGATCGCCATGGCTGCCGCCGAGTATAGCCGCGCGGCGGCTCAGTGTACGCTCGGGGATCCGGGCGGAGGGAGTCACGACGCGCTCGGTCCCGTTCGATGCCGGGCGGGTGGCCGACGGAGGTGGCGCGTGAGCGGAAGCGGTCGCGGTCTCGTCGTGGCGGCGCTCAGGGAGGCGCTCGGGGAGGACGCCGTGGCCACCGAGGCCCACGATCTCGCGCGCTACGAGACGGGCTGGCGCTACGGGCGCGGGCGGGCGCTCGCCGTCGCGCGGCCGCGCACCACCGGCGAGGTCTCGCGCGTCGTCTCCCTCGCGTCGGAGCGCGGCCTGCGCCTCGTCGCCCAGGGCGCGAACACCGGCCTCGTCGGCGCCTCCACCCCGGACGCGACGGGAGAGATGCTCGTTCTCAGCCTCGAGCGGCTGACCGCGCCGCTCGCGGTCGACGTCGTGGACCGCTCCGTCGAGGCCGGGGGCGGGGTCCTGGCGAGCCAGCTCGACGCCGCCCTCGAGCCGCACGGGTTGATGTTCCCGATCGACCTCGGGGCCGACCCCACGGTCGGCGGCATGGTGGCCACGAACACCGGCGGGACCCGCCTCCTGCGCTACGGCGACGTGCGCCAGAACCTGCTCGGCCTCGAGGTGGTTCTCGCCGACGGGACCGTGCTCGACCTCATGACGTCGCTGCGCAAGAACAACACGGGCCTCGACGCGAAGCAGCTCTTTGTCGGCACCTCCGGTGCCCTCGGCGTCGTGACCCGGGCTCGGCTGCGGGTGGTGCCGCGCCCCGCCCAGCGCTCGGCCGCCCTCGTGGGCGCGCGCGACGGCGAGGCCGCCCTCGCCCTCCTCGCCGGCCTCGAGGGCGCGGTGGGCGAGCTGCTGAGCGCCTTCGAGGTCGTGAGCGCCGGCGCGCTCGCGCCGGTGTTCCGCCACCAGCCGCGGCTGCGGAACCCCTTCGGCGAGCCGCTGCCGCCCCTCTCGGCTCTCGTGGAGCTGTCCACGACCCTGGCCGCCGACCGGCTGGACCTCGCCGGGACGCTCGAGTCCGCCCTCGCCGGACTCCTCGAGGGGCAGGCCGGCGAGGGGATCACCGACGTCTTCCCGGGGCGGCCGGCCGACCTGTGGGAGATCCGTCACCACGTCTCCGAGTGCCTGCGCCACGAGGGGGAAGTCCTGGGCCTCGACGTCAGCGTCCCCCGCTCGTCGCTGCCCGAGCTCCTGCGCCGGACGCGGGAGATGCTGGCCCGGGAGCACCCGTTCGTGCGCGTGTGCGACTTCGGCCACTGGGGC
>CAZLRF010000019.1:0-45892 GCA_964561785.1 uncultured Acidobacteriota bacterium
AGTTCTTCGGCAAGGAGCCCCACAAGGGGGTCAACCCCGACGAGGTCGTGGCGGTGGGAGCGGCGATCCAGGCGGGGATC
This sequence comes from uncultured Acidobacteriota bacterium, assembly GCA_964561785.1. Classification (GTDB taxonomy): domain Bacteria; phylum Acidobacteriota; class Vicinamibacteria; order Fen-336; family Fen-336; genus DATBSL01. The sequence goes on from CAZLRF010000019.1 coordinate 81, forward strand.
CTCGCCGGCGAGGTGAAGGACGTCCTGCTCCTCGACGTCACCCCCCTCTCCCTCGGCGTCGAGACCCTCGGCGGCGTGATGACCCGGCTCATCGAGCGCAACACCACGATCCCGACCAAGAAGAGCGAGGTCTTCTCGACCGCCGCCGACAACCAGACCTCCGTGGAGATCCACGTGCTGCAGGGCGAGCGAGAGATGGCGCGGGACAACCGCACCCTCGGGAAGTTCCATCTCGTGGGCATCCCGCCCGCTCCCCGCGGCGTCCCGCAGGTCGAGGTCACGTTCGACATCGACGCGAACGGGATCCTCAACGTGTCCGCGAAGGACCGGGCCACCGGCAAGGCCCAGGCGATCACCATCACCGCCTCCTCCGGCCTCGCCAAGGAGGAGGTCGAGAGGATGGTGAAGGACGCCGAGGCCCACTCCGCCGAGGACAGGAAGCGCCGCGAGCTCGTGGACCTGCGAAACCAGGCGGACAACCTCGCGTACAGCGTGGAGAAGCTTCTCTCCGACAACCGCGCCAAGGTGGGCGAGGCGGACGCGAAGGCGATCGAGGAGGCGGTGGCCGAGGCCCGCAAGGCGATCGAGGGCGAGGATGCCCCCGCGATCAAGGCGGCCATGGAGAAGCTGACGCGTTCGAGCCACAAGCTCGCCGAGGAGCTCTACCGTCAGGCGCCCGGCGCGCCGGGAACGCCCGGAGCCCCCGGCGGGCCGGGAGCCGGGCCCGCGCCCGGCTCGGGCGAGGCGGCGCCGGGCGCGGGCGACGTCGTCGACGCCGAGTACACGGTGAAGAACTGAGGCCGCCCCGAGCGGCCCGATGAAGGAGAAGGAGGAAGCGACAATGGCGATCGTTCGTTGGGAGCCGTTCCGTGACCTGGTGAGCATCCAGGACCGCATGAACCGGATCTTCGACGAGGCCTTCCGCGGCGTTCCCCGCCCGGGGGCCGAGGAAGACTGGGCCCTCGGCGGCACCTGGGCGCCCGCGGTCGACATCTACGAGCAGGAGGGCAACCTCGTCCTCAAGGCGGAGCTGCCGGGCATCGATCTCAAGGACGTCGACGTGCGCGTCGAGAACAACGTGCTGACCCTCAAGGGCGAGCGGCGCTTCGAGGACGAGGTCAAGCGCGAGCAGTACCACCGCGTGGAGCGCGCCTACGGGCAGTTCAGCCGCTCGTTCACGCTGCCGAACGTCGTGGACACCGACAAGATCAAGGCCGAGTTCCGTGACGGCGTCCTGCGCGTCACGCTGCCGAAGCGGGAGGAGGCCAAGCCGAAGCAGATCTCGATCTCGGTGACGAAGTGACGGTCCGCGGGAAGGCGAAGACCACCGCCTCCCGTCGACAACGCGTGAAGCGCGCGGCCGGCCGGGGGGCCCGCCCCCGTCCGGCCGCCGCCGCCGCCGGGCGCGAGAGAACGCTCATCCATCGAACGACAGGAGGAGGACTGATGGCGAACGTGAAGCCCCTCCGCGACCGCGTGCTGGTCCGGAGGATCGAGGAAGCCGAGCAGAAGGTCGGAGGGATCATCATCCCCGACACGGCGAAGGAGAAGCCCCTGCAGGCCGAGGTCATGGCGGTCGGGACCGGTCGCCTGCTCGACAACGGCGAGAAGGTCGAGCTGGCCGTCAAGAAGGGCGACAAGGTCCTGATCGGCAAGTGGTCGGGCACGGAGGTCAAGATCGACGGCGAGGAGCTCCTGATCCTGAAGGAGGACGAGATCCTGGGGATTCTTGGGTAACAGGTGACAGGCCACCCAGGGGGTCTGGGGGGTGGAACCCCCCGGATCGAAGGAAGGAGGGCACAAGCGAAGCCGTTGCGCCCTCGCACCCCTCACCAGGCCCCGCTCCCCCAGGCGCGGGCTCGAGTTCGTTGCTATTCGAAGGAGAGAATCGAAACATGGCGAAGGACATCGTCTACCGCGAGGACGCCCGGGCGGCCGTCCTGCGCGGCGTCAACGCGCTGGCCGACGCGGTCAAGGTGACCCTCGGCCCCCGGGGCCGCAACGTGGTCCTGGACAAGAAGTTCGGCTCCCCCGTGATCACCAAGGACGGGGTGACGGTCGCGAAGGAGGTGGAGCTCAAGGACCCGATGGAGAACCTCGGCGCCCGCATGGTCCGCGAGGTCGCCTCCAAGACCTCCGACGTCGCCGGGGACGGTACTACGACCGCGACCGTGCTCGCCCAGGCCATGCTGCGCGAGGGCCTCAAGAACGTGACCGCCGGCTCGAACCCGATGTCGCTCAAGCAGGGCATCGAGAAGGCGGTCGGGGTCGTGACCGAGGAGCTCAAGAAGCTCTCCCGTCCGGTCAAGGGAAAGATGATCGCCCAGGTCGGCACGATCTCCGCCAACTCCGACGCGACGATCGGCAACATCATCGCCGAGGCCATGGAGAAGGTGGGCAAGGACGGCGTCATCACCGTCGAGGAGTCGAAGTCGATGGAGACCGCCCTCGAGGTCGTGGAGGGCATGCGCTTCGACCGGGGCTACCTCTCCCCGTACTTCGTGACCGACCCCGAGCGGATGGAGGCGGTGCTCGAGGACCCCTACCTCCTGATCTTCGAGAAGAAGATCTCGAGCATGAAGGACCTCCTGCCCGTCCTCGAGAAGATCGCCCAGCAGGGCAAGCCCCTCGTCATCGTGGCCGAGGAGGTCGAGGGCGAGGCGCTCGCGACGCTCGTCGTCAACAAGCTCCGCGGCACGCTCAAGGCGGCCGCGGTCAAGGCCCCTGGCTACGGCGACCGCCGCAAGGCCATGCTCGAGGACATCGCGATCCTCACCGGCGGCAAGGCCATCACCGAGGACCTCGGCATCAAGCTCGAGAACGTGAAGCTCGAGGACCTGGGCCGGGCCAAGAAGGTCGTGATCGACAAGGACAACACGACGATCATCGAGGGCGCGGGCACGGCCAAGGCGATCGAGGGCCGGGTCAAGCAGATCCGCACCCAGATCGACGAGACGACCTCCGACTACGACCGCGAGAAGCTCCAGGAGCGGCTCGCCAAGCTGGTCGGCGGGGTGGCGGTGATCAAGGTCGGCGCGGCCACCGAGACCGAGATGAAGGAGAAGAAGGCCCGGGTCGAGGACGCGATGCACGCGACCAAGGCGGCGGTCGAGGAGGGCATCGTGCCCGGCGGCGGCGTCGCGCTGCTGCGGACGATCCCGGCCCTCGACAAGCTGCTGAAGGACGAGAAGGACCTCCCCCACGACGTCCGGGTGGGCGTCGAGCTGACCCGCCGGGCGATCGAGGAGCCGGCGCGCTGGATCGCCGCGAACGCGGGCAAGGAGGGCAACATCGTGGTCGCCCAGGTCAAGGACGCGAAGGATGCCGACTGGGGCTACAACGCCCAGGAGGACAAGTTCGAGAACCTGACCGAGGCGGGAGTCATCGACCCCACCAAGGTGGTCCGGACGGCCCTCCAGAACGCGTCCTCGATCGCCGCCCTGATGCTGACCACCGAGGCCGTCGTGGCCGAGGTCCCGGAGAAGAAGAAGGACACCCCCCCCTCCCCGGGGATGGACGACTACTGATTCGCTCGGCCGGACGGGGGATTCCGCCGTTTTCCCCCGTCCGGCCGGCTCGAAGCGCCCGGCGAGACAACTTTTCACCTACCGGTCGCGTAAAAGCCTTGCGAGTGAGCGACTTTCGGGCATCCTGGGGGGTCGAAAGCTCGCGAGGAGCATTGCCGGAAGCGGTATACTGAGCGGCTCTCGAAGCGGCCGAGGACGGTCGCAGGAAGGATCGAGCCCAGATGAAGACCCGGACCCTGACCGTCGCCTCCTTCTTCTCGGTCGCCATGGCGGCGACCCTGCTGGGGGCTCTTTACACCACGCAGGTCCGGCGCCCGGCTCCGGCCCAGGCCAGTACCGAGGCCGCCGCCGCCCAGGCCGTCTCACGCCCGGCCTCCCCAGGGCTCGACACCTTCCGGGACATCGCCCGCGCGGTGAACGCCGGGGTCGTGAACATCAACACCGAGAAGACGGTTCGGATGCGCTCGCGCGACCCCTTCCGCGAGTTCTTCGGCGACGACCTCATGGAGCGCTTCGGCCAGCCCTCCCCGGACCGGGGCGGCCGCGAGCGGCGCCAGACCCAGACGAACCTCGGATCGGGCTTCGTGATCGACAAGGACGGCTACATCCTCACCAACCGTCACGTCATCGAGGGGGCGGACAAGGTGAAGGTGACGTTCCCCGGGGGCAAGACCTACGACGCGAAGATCGTCGGCCGCGACTCCCGCACCGACGTGGGTCTGCTGAAGATCGACGCGTCCGTGCCCCTCACCGTCCTGCCCCTCGGCGACTCCGACCGGACCGAGGTCGGCGAGTGGGTCATGGCCGTCGGCAACCCGTTCGGCCTCGGGGGCAACAGCGTCTCCGTCGGGGTCGTGTCCTTCGTCGGGCGCGACATGCGGCTCGAGGACCCCCGGCGCGGGACGTCGATCGAGATGATCCAGACGGACGCCGCGATCAACCCCGGAAACTCGGGCGGACCGCTCATCAACGCCCGCGGCGAGGTGATCGGGATCAACACGATGATCGTGACCGGGGGCGCGCAGGCCAACGCCGGCGTGGGCTTCTCGGTCCCGATCAACGTCGCGAAGGAGATCCTGCCCCAGCTGCGCGAGAAGGGAAAGGTCGTGCGGGGCTGGATGGGGGTCACCATCCAGGCCCTCACCGACGAGATGGCGGGGACCTACGGGCTCACCGAGGCGAAGGGCGCCGCGGTGAGCTCGGTCCAGCCCGGCTCCCCGGCCGAGAAGGCCGGGCTGCAGCCGGAGGACGTGGTCCTGTCCGCCGACGGGCGCGAGATCGAGGACAACTCCGACCTCTCCCGCTACATCGCGGGCAAGGCCCCCGGCACGGCGGTCAAGCTCGAGGTGCTGCGGGGCAAGGAGCGCAAGACGATCACCGTGACCCTCGGGACCTTCCCCGACGAGGGCGACGAGGCCGCCGAGCAGGAGAGCGGACGGGCGAGCCTCGGAATGACCCTGCGCGACCTGACGCCCGCCCTGCGGGAGCGGCTCGAGCTGCCCCGCTCGGTGGCCGGCGTCGTGGTGACGGAAGTCGAGGCGGGCGAGGCGGCGGCGGACGCCAACCTCACCCGCGGAGACGTCATCGTCAGCGTGAACGGAGAGGCCGTCGCGAGCGTCGAGGAGTTCGATCGCGCGATCGAAGCGACGCGGGCGACCGGGCGGGCCCGGCTGCGGGTCTACAACCCGCAGCTCGAGGGCTACCGGGTCGTCGTGCTGAGGCTGAAGTGACGTACGGGGGGCTCGAACCTGGTCAGAAACGGAGTGATCCCATGGCACGCAAGGCCGAGACGATCGACCGGGAGCGCTACCTGCTCCTCAAGGGAATGCTCGAGAGCCGACGGCGCGAGATTCACGCCAAGCTGCGCTCGCTGCGGGAGCAGATCCCGGCCGACGCGCCCGACGTGCGGGACGCGGAGGAGCAGAGCGTCGACGATTTCGTGCAGGAGGTCGACCTCGCCCTCATGCAGATGAAGTCCGACACCCTCAAGAAGATCGACCGCGCGATCCTTCGCCTCGAGGAGGGGACCTACGGGCGCTGCCAGGAGTGCGACGCGGAGATCCCGGCCGCCCGCCTGCGCGCGCTCCCCTTCGCCGCCCTGTGCCGCGATTGCCAGGAGGAGGCGGAGAGCCGGGTGCGCGCCGCACGCGAGGCGAAGGCCTTCGAGCGGCTGCAGCGCGAGCTGGTGAACGTGACCCTGCGGGCCGGCGCCCGCGACTGAGGGAGGGGACCCTGAGCGACGAGCGAAAGCCCGACTTCGAGTCGGAGGGAGTGAACCCGGTCGACCTCGACGAGATCCCGCCCGAGATCGGGCTGCTCCCCCTGCGGGACACGCTGCTGTTCCCGCACGCGGTGCTGCCGCTCGCGGTGGCCCGGGAGACGTCGGTCGCCCTGGTCAACGACGCGGTCAAGGAGCCCAAGGTCATCGGGGTCGTGACCCAGCGCGACCCCGCGATCGACGAGCCGACGGAGAGCGACCTCTTCCCGGTGGGGACGCTCACCCACATCCACAAGATGTTCCGCTTCCCGGACGGCTCGCTCCGCCTCGTCGTCCAGGGAATCCAGCGCTTCCGCATCCTGCAGGTCACCCAGTACCGGCCGTTCCTCAAGGCGAGGGTGGAGCTGCTCCGGGACGACGTGCCCGCCGAGCAGGAGATCGAGGTCCGCGCGCTCGCCCAGAGCGCGCTCGGCTTCTTCCAGCGGGTGGTCGAGCTCTCCCCCACGCTGTCCGACGAGCTCGCGGCGCTCGCCGCGAACATCCAGGAGCCCCAGCGGCTGGCCGACTTCGTGGCGGGCAGCCTGCCGTCCCTGAACACCGCGCAGAAGCAGGAGCTCCTGGAGACGGTGGACGTGCGCTCCCGCCTCGAGCGGGTCAACAAGGTCCTGGTCAAGGACCTCGAGGTGCTCGAGGTCGGCAGCAAGATCCAGAGCCAGGTCAAGAGCGAGCTGCAGAAGAACCAGCGCGAGTACTACCTGCGCGAGCAGATGAAGGCGATCCAGAAGGAGCTCGGCGACAGCGACGACCAGCAGCGCGAGATCTCGGAGCTGCGGGAGAAGATCGAGGCGGCCGGGATGCCGGAGGAGGCGAAGAAGGAGGCCCTGCGCGAGCTCGACCGTCTGTCCCGCATGTCCCCCGCCGCCGCGGAGTACACGGTCACCCGGACCTACCTCGACTGGGTCGTCTCGCTTCCCTGGAACAAGCGCACGGAAGGCGAGATCGACCTCGTCAAGGCCAAGGAGGTCCTCGACGACGACCACTACGACCTCGAGAAGGTCAAGGACCGCATCCTCGAGTACCTCGCCGTCCGCAAGATGAAGCCGGACATCAAGGGACCCATCCTGTGCTTCGTGGGCCCCCCCGGCGTGGGCAAGACGAGCCTCGGCAAGTCGATCGCCTCCGCGCTCGGCCGCAAGTTCCACCGGATCAGCCTCGGCGGCATGCGGGACGAGGCCGAGATCCGCGGGCACCGCCGCACCTACATCGGCGCCCTCCCCGGCCAGATCATCCAGGGCCTGCGCCGCGCCGAGAGCAAGAACCCGGTCGTCATCCTCGACGAGGTCGACAAGATCGGGGCCGACTTCCGGGGCGACCCTTCGGCGGCGCTGCTCGAGGTGCTCGACCCCGAGCAGAACAACAGCTTCAAGGACCACTACATCGACCTGCCCTTCGACCTGTCCGAGGTGCTGTTCATCACCACCGCGAACGTCCTCGACACGGTGCCCCCCGCCCTTCGCGACCGCATGGAGGTGATCCGCCTCGCGGGGTACACCGAGGAGGACAAGCTCCACATCGCGCGGCGCCACATCATCCCGAAGCAGCTCGAGAACCACGGGCTGACCGCCGAGCAGGTGGCGTTCGGCGACGAGGCCCTCGTGAAGCTCATCCGCGAGTACACGCGGGAAGCGGGGCTGCGCAACCTCGAGCGAGAGGTGGCGAGCATCATCCGCAAGGTCGCCCGCAAGAAGGCGGAGGGCGCGCTCGACACGGTGGCGGTGACCCCGGAGAAGGTCGAGGAGTTCCTGGGCGCCCCCTACTTCCTCCGGGACGAGGAGATGGACGAGCGGACGCAGATCCCGGGGGTGGCGACGGGGCTCTCCTGGACGGCGGCCGGCGGCGAGGTCCTCTACATCGAGGCCACCCAGATGTTCGGGAAGAAGGGCCTCACCCTCACCGGCCAGCTCGGCGACGTGATGAAGGAGAGCGCCCAGACCGCGCTCTCCTGGGTCCGGGCCCACGCCCGGCAGCTGGGGATCGAGGAGTCCTTCTTCGAGCGCGTCGACCTCCACCTCCACGTCCCCGAGGGCGCCATCCCCAAGGACGGGCCCTCCGCCGGGATCACCCTCGTGACCGCCATCGTGTCGCTCCTCACCGGCCGCCCGGTGCGCCCGCGGGTCGCGATGACCGGCGAGATGACCCTGTCCGGCCGGGTCCTCCCCGTCGGCGGGATCAAGGAGAAGGTCCTGGCCGCCCACCGCCTGGGGGTCAAGGAGGTGCTCCTCCCCAAGCGCAACGAGAAGGCGGTCAAGGAGGACATCCCCGACAACGTCCGGGGCGACCTGAAGATCCAGCTCGTGTCGTCGATCGAGGAGGTGCTCGAGCGAGCCCTCATGCCCGGCGAGCCGTACGACGTCCGGGAGAAGGACCGCTGGCACCTGCGGCTGTCGAACTGACTCCCCGCCGCCTTTCCCTTCTCTCGCGGGAAAGGCGGCGGGTGTCGTTTCGGAAGGCCCCGGAGAATGCCGGCCCCTGCCTCGTCATCCACCATCCGGAGACACCCGAGCCGATACGGTTTCGCCTGTCCCCGGCGTCCCTTGAGCCGAGGGGGTTCCACCCTCTCGGGCCCCCCCGGGTCGTCGCGGGCGTCCTGTGAGGGTGGTTTGACCTTGCCTTTCGCCGTCGGTCATCATGCTCCGGCCATGCAGTGCCCGAAGTGCGGGGCGGAGAGTCCCCTGGACGCCACCCGGTGCGAGGGGTGCGGGGACTCGCTCTCGGTCGCCGTGCTCGAGGTGGTGCGCGGAGACCTCCCCGAGAAGATCCGCTTCCTCCGCCCGCGAGCGCACACGGTGGGCCGCGCCCGCCACAACGACATCTCGCTCAACGAGCCCTCGATCTCCAAGCTGCACGCGCGCATCGAGCACGTCGAGGGCCGGTTCTTCATCGAGGACGCGGGCAGCCTCCACGGCGTCTACGTGAACGCGGCCAAGGTGCGCCGCGCGGAGCTCGTCCCCGGGGCGCTCGTCCAGCTCGGGAACGTGACCCTGAAGTTCTCCCTCCTCGGGTCCGAACCCGCCACCGGGGCGATGGCGAAGCTGCCCTGGGTCGAGCAGCAGCAGCTCCTCCTCTCCCTCGTCCAGACCCTCAACTCGACCCTCGTCCTGAGCCAGGTCCTCGAGCAGGTCACGGACGCGATCATGCACATCACCGGGGCCGAGCGGGGCTTCCTCCTCCTCGCCGACGCCTCGCCCTCCGCCGCGCGCTACCCGGCGGTGGCCGGCCTGCGCCTGCGCGTCGCCCGCGGACGCGCCGACGGCGCCGCGGCCGGCGGCCACGGGATCTCGGGAGCGATCGTGAGGCGCGCGATCGAGAGCGGCGAGGTCGTCTCGACCGTGCGCGCCCCGGGCGAGGCGCCCGCGGCGCCCGACCCTGGCCGCCGGGAGGAGGACACCCGGCCCCTCCAGACCGTCGTCTGCTTTCCCCTGCGCTCGCCCCGCGCGGGCTCGGACGGGGCGGGGGCGTTCCCCCGGGCCCTCGGCGTCCTCTACGTGGACAACGCGCGATCGGCCGAGCCGTTCAGCGGCGACGCGCTGCGCGCGGCGGAGGCCCTCGCCCGCCACGCCGCCCTCGCGATCGAGAACGCGCAGCTGTTCGAGCGCGAGCAGCACACGATCGAGGAGCTGCAGAAGGCGCAGAAGCGGCTGCTCCAGTCGGAGAAGCTCGCCACCATCGGCCAGATGGCGGCGGGCATCGCCCACGAGCTCAACACGCCGCTCACCTACATCGTCGGCAACGTGGAGCTGCTCGAGCTGCAGGAGCTGACCTCCGCCCAGCGGGACATGCTCGCCTCGATCGCGCGGGGGGCGGAGAGGATCCGCGCCCTCGCCCAGCGCCTGCTCGCCTTCTCCCGCCCGGGGAGGGAGGAGATGGCGCCGCTCGTCCTCAACGACGTCGTCGAGCGCTGCCTCGAGCTGTGCCAGTACCAGATCGCGAGCGGCCGCGTCCGGCTCGTCCGGCAGCTCGAGCCCGCCCTGCCCCGCGTCCTCGGCGTGTCGAACCAGCTGGAGACGGCCCTCATCAACCTGGTCGTCAACGCGGTCCACGCCATGGGGGGCGCGGGCGGCACCCTCACGGTCTCGACCCGGCGGCGGGGGGAGGACGTGGAGGTCGCGGTCTGCGACGAGGGGCCGGGCATCCCCGAGCACATCCGCGGAAGCCTCTTCGAGCCCTTCGTGACGACCAAGCCCGAGGGCAAGGGCACCGGCCTCGGCCTGTCGACGGTCCTCATGATCGCCGAGCGCCACAGCGGCCGCGTCGAGTTCGACACGGAGGAGGGCCGGGGCACGACCTTCCGGCTCGTCCTGCCCCCCGCGCCGCCCGCCCCGTAGCCGGGCACCGGCGTCGAGGCGCCGCTACTCCGAGACGACGAGCACCCCGCGCTCGACCTCCGCCTGCGAGCCGGACTCGAGGCAGCAGTGGAACGGGATCTCGCCGGCCTGCTCCGGCACGAGGTCGACGCGGGCCGGCCGCCCCGGCACCACCCGCTTCTCGACGCGCAGGGCGTCGATCGCGAAGCAGTGCTCGACGTCGCGCGACGTGACGACGAGGCGCACCGCCTCCCCGCGGCGCACGCTGACCCGCGAGGGCTCGAAGCCCCGCCGCGAGACCGCGATCTCCACCGTGGAGGGGGCGGGCGCGGCCGGGCCGGGCGCCGCCTGTGCCGCGAGCGCCGCGAGCGCCGCCGCCCGCACCCACCCTCCCATCGCCTACCGGCGGTCGCGGCCGTGCCCGCTGCGCGGGTGGCCGCCGTGCCCGCCGCGGCCGTGTCCACCGCCGCGCCGGTCGTGATCGCGGCCGTGTCCGCCGCCACGCCGCTCGTGATCGTGCCCGTGGCTCCCGCCGTGGCCGTGGCCTCCGGACGGGTGGCCCCCCGAGGGGGCCGCCCCCTGGCCCTCGCCGCCCTGCGCCTCGTCGAGGAGGGCCTTGCGGGAGAGACGGATCTTGCCGGAGGGGTCGATGCTGACCACCTTGACCAGGACCTGGTCGCCCTCCTTGACCTCGTCGTGGACGTTCTGCACGCGGTGGTGGGCCATCTCCGAGACGTGGAGCAGCCCGTCCGTCCCGGGCAGGATCTCGACGAAGGCCCCGAACTCGACCACCCGGACGACCTTGCCGAGGTAGCTCTTGTTGAGCTCGGGCGTCGCGGTGAGCTCCTCGATGATCGCGACCGCCTTGCGCGCCGCCGCCTCGTCCACCGACGCGATCGACACCCGGCCGTCGTCCTCGACGTCGATCTTGCAGCCGGTCCGCTCGACGATCGAGCGGATCATCTTGCCCCCCGGCCCGATGATGTCGCGGATCTTGTCGACCGGCACGCGCACCGTGATGATGCGGGGGGCGTAGGGGCTGATGTCGGGGCGCGGCTGGGCGAGGGCTTCGAGCATCCGGTCGAGGATGTGGATCCGCCCCGCCCGCGCCTGCTCGAGCGCGCCCGCCATCAGCTCGGGCGACACCCCGCCGACCTTGATGTCCATCTGCAGCGCGGTGATGCCGGCGCGGGTCCCCGCGACCTTGAAGTCCATGTCGCCGTAGTGGTCCTCCTCGCCGGCGATGTCGGTGAGGACCTGGGTTCGCTCGCCGTCCATCACGAGGCCCATGGCGACCCCCGCCACCGGGCTCTTGATCGGCACCCCCGCGTCCATGAGGGCCAGCGTGCCCCCGCAGACGGTCGCCATGGACGACGAGCCGTTCGACTCGAGGATGTCGGAGACGATCCGGATCGTGTAGGGGAAGCTCTCCTCGGGAGGGAGCATCTCGCGCAGCGCCTTCTCGGCGAGAGCGCCGTGGCCGATCTCGCGGCGGCCGGGACCGCGGAGGAACTTCACCTCCCCCACCGAGAACGGCGGGAAGTTGTAGTGGAGCATGAAGCGCTTGCGGTACTCCTGCTCCTGCACGGTGTCGATGATCTGGGAGTCCTCGGAGGTGCCCAGCGTCGCGGTGACGAGGGCCTGGGTCTCCCCGCGGGTGAACAGCGCCGAGCCGTGGGTGCGGGGCAGGACCCCGACCTCGGACGCGATCGCGCGGACCTCGTCGAAGCGCCGGCCGTCGAGCCGGCGCCCGTGCTCGAAGATCTCGCGCTTGAGCAGCTTCTCGCGCAGCGCGTCCCAGACCGCGGCGAAGGCGGCCTTCTTCTCCGGCTGGTCCTCGGGGACCCCGGCCAGATAGTCGTCCTTCACCTTCTTCACGAGGGCGTAGGACTCGAGCTTGCCCTTCGTGCGCAGGGCGGCGAGGAGGGGCTCGGTCACGGCGGACTCGATCTCCGCGACCAGGGCGGCCGGGATCTCCTTCTTCGCGACCGGACGCTTGGGCTTGCCGACCCGGGCGCGCAGCTCCTTCTGCATCGCCACGATCTGCCGGATCACGGCGTGGCCCTCGACGAGGGCCTGGGCCATGAGCGCCTCGGAGACCTCCTGGGCCGCGGCCTCGACCATGACGATCGCATCCTCGGTCCCGGCCACGAGCAGGTTCAGCTGGCTCTTCGCCTTGAGGTCGGCGGTGGCGGGGTTGACGACGAACGCCCCGTCCCAGTAGCCGACCCGCACCGCGCCGACCGGGCGCTCGAACGGGATGTCGGAGATGTAGAGCGCGGTCGACGCGCCGATGATCGACAGCGTGTCCGAGTCGTTCTCCATGTCCGCCGAGAGCAGGAGGCCGATGACCTGGGTCTCGCAGGCCCAGCCCTCGGGGAACAGCGGCCGCAGCGGGCGGTCGATCATCCGCGAGGTGAGGACCTCCTTCTCGTTCGGCCGGCCCTCGCGCTTGAAGAAGCCGCCGGGGATCTTGCCGCCGGCATAGTTGCCCTCACGGTAGTCCACCGTGAGGGGAAGGAAGTCCACCCCGACCCGCGGCTCGCGCTGCGCGCACGCCGTCGCCAGGACCACGGTGTCGCCGAGGCGCACCACGACCGCTCCGTCGGCCTGCTTGGCCATCTTCCCCGTCTCGATCGACAGGGTGTGGCGGCCGAGGGCCATCTCCACTCTTTCCATTCTCTTCCTTGTTCTCCGCTGCCGGCGGCCGCCCTCGCGGCCTTCCGGGATTCTCGAGGAGCGAGCCTGGGATGCTCGCGCGGCGCGCAGGGCGCCGTCCCCGGGTCCGGGGACCGGGGGCTACTTCCGGATGCCGAGCTTGCCGATCAGGACGCGGTAGCGGCCGAGGTCCTTGCCCTTGAGGTACTCGAGCAGGCGGCGGCGCTGGCCGACCAGCTGCAGGAGGCCCCGGCGCGAGTGGTGGTCCTTGGGGTGGGACTTGAAGTGCTCCGTCAGGTAGCTGATCCGCTCGCTCAGGAGCGCCACCTGCACCTCCGGCGAGCCCGTGTCCGTGCCGTGGGTGCGGATTCCCGAGATGACTTCCGTCTTCCGGTCCTTGCTGAAGCTCACCGACTGACCTCCCTACTGGCTCCTCTATTCACTTTTCAATCAACGGGAGAGATTACCATGCCCTCCCAACCGCTGTAAACTCTCCGCGCGACAAGCACTTGGACCCCCTGACTCTCCTCGCCTTTGCGCTCTTCGCGGCCGCCGCCCTCGTCCTGCCCGGCCTTGCGCTGCAGCGCCTCGCCCGCGTCACCCCCGACCCGGCGCTCGTGCTCCCCCTCGGAACTGCTTCTTGCGCCGGGGCTTATTGGCTCTCACTGGTCGCCCATCGCCCCCTCCTCTTCCCGGCGACGCTCGCTCTCCTGGCCGGCGCGCTCCTCCTGCCTCCGCGGCGCTTAAGGCTCGCTCCCGGTCCGTCGCTCCGCGGGGCCGTGCCCCCGTTCCTGGCGATCGTGGCCCTGCTCGCCCTCACCCACTTCCCGCTGAACCGCCGCGTGGCATCGGGCGACTTCCTGCTCGACCCCCTCGTCACCTTCGACTCGGCCTTTCACGTCGGTCTCACCCACGAGCTCGTCCTCGGCCACCCGCCCCAGGTGCCCGGCGTCGCCGGCTTCCCTCTCGGCTACCACCTCGGCACCGACCTCGTGCGCGCGGCCGCGCTGCGCTGGGCGGGGACCGACCCGTGGGACTCCCTCACCCGCCTCGACGTCAGCCTGTGGGCGCTCGCCCTCGTCCTCGTCCTCCGGGCCCTCGCCGCGCGCCTCGGCGCCCCGCCCCTGGCCGTGGCCCTCGTCCCGTGGACGCTCCTCCTCACCGACTTCTCGTTCGTCTTCGCCCCGAACCCCCAGGCCCACTGGTGGACCGACCTCCTCCGCGGCAACCTGCTCCTCTCGCTGGTCTACGCGAACCCCGTCGTGCCCGCCCTCGCCCTCGCCGCCGGCGCGCTCGTCTCGCTCTCGCGGCTCGAGGAGACGGGCCACCGCGGCCACCTGGTCCTCGCCGCGCTGCAGGCGGCTGCGGTCCCCTTCTTCAAGGTCTTCCTGGGCGCCCACCTTCTGCTGGGCCTCGGCGCGGCGTGGATGCTCGCCCGCGGCGCTCCCCGCCGGGCCCTCTTCCTCGCCGGGCTGGGCGCAACCCTCTCCACCGCCCTTCTCGTCCTGGGCCAGGGCGGCGAGACCGTTCGCGTCGAGCTGGCCCCGCTGGACCTCGCCGCGGTCACCCGCGAAACGCTCGGCCTTCTCCCGCTCTCAGGGCTCGCCCTCGCCGCGTGGGCCTGCCTCTGGCTCGCCCTGTCGCTCGGCCTGCGCCTCGTGGGCCTGCCCGGGGCGGTGCGGGCCCTGCGCGGCCCGGCGCCCGCGTCGGCGCTCGCCGCGATGGCCCTCTCGGGCTGGCCGCTGGGTCTGCTCTTCCGCGTGTCGGCCCCGGAGGTCCTGCCCGGCCAGAAGGTGGTGAACGACGCGGCGTACCTCGTGGAGCAGTCCGGTCCCCTTCTCTGGGTCTTCGCGGCCGTTGCTCTCGCCCGCGTCGCGACGACACCCGCGCGCCGCGCGGCCGTCCTCGCGGCCATCCTGATCCTGGCGACGCCGGCCACGTGGCAGTACGCGGCCAGGAAGGCCGCGACGCCGCCGGACCGCCTCCCCGCGCCGATGGTCCGGGCCACGGAGGCCCTCGCCCGCGTCTCGCGACCCGGGGATGTCGTCCTCCAGCGGCCCGGCGCGCGCTACCCCCCCGCACCGGTCGTCCTCGCCGGGCGGAGGGTGCCCTACGAGCGCTTCACGCCCTACCTCACCCAGTTCGCCTCGCGCCGGGACCTCGAGGCGCGGCACCAGGCCGTCTATCGCTTCTTCCGCACGACCAGCCGGGAGGAGGCGCTCGCCATCGCCCGCTCGCTCGACGCCCGGTTCGTGGCCCTGTACGGCCTCGACCGGGTCCGATTCGACCCGCAGGGGCTGCTCGAGCCCGTGCACGAGGAGGAGGGGGCCCGCGTCTACCGCATCCGCTGGGAGGCGGCGCCCCCCGCTCCCGCTCAGAACGCCGCGGGGTAGCAGGTCACCCGGTAGATCCCCGGGCCCCGGCGCACGTAGCGGTCCTGCAGGTTGACGTCGTACTGCTCGCTCGAGGCGTTCGAGCCCTTCTTGAGGGCGATCTCCTCCCCGTCGGCGCGCGCGCAGTAGCCCTTTCCCTTCAGGATCGCCACGAGGGCCGCGTCGTAGGCCGCGAGGTCCCGCACGAGGGGGAAGTCCGTCCCGGGGGCCGTGCGGTCGAAGTCGAACAGGTCCGGCTTCTCCTTGAGGAGCTGCGCGATCGCGGCCTCGACGTCGTCGTAGAACCGCCCGTCGGGCTCGCGCGCGCAGACGACCTCGCGGCTCGGTGGCAGGGGGCAGTCCGCGGACGCCGGGGGGAGGGCGCCGCGGCCGATGGGGACCGAGGACGGCGCGCACGTCACGCGGTAGCTCCCGGGCCCGAACCGCACCTCGTTGCGGGCGGTCAGGACGTCGTACTGCTCGTTGTAGCCCGCGCTGCGCGCCACGCCGAGCTCCTCTCCCTCGGTGTCGGCGCACAGGCCCTGCCGATCGAGGAGCCTGATGAGCCCCACGTAGTAGGCGCCCACGCTGCGCACCACGGTTCCGTCGAAGATGCCGGGTTGCTCCCTCTGCAGAGCGCGGATCGCCTCGTCCACCTGGTCCTGGAAGTCGGGCGACTGCGGCGAGCAGCCGGCGTCCCGGTTGCCTGCGGGGAGCTTCGCGCAGCTCGCGGACAGGGGCGGGTCCGGGGTGGCGGACGGCGAGGCGGTCGGCGCCGGCGGGACGACCGGCCCCGTCGGCGCGGCGCCCGACCCGCCCCCTCCGCCGCACACCGCGACGACGAGCGACGTCCCCACGATCCCCCCGATGCGTGCCGCACGGCCCGGCCGCCTTCCCCCCTCGCGTGGCCGCATCCGCACCTCGCGCGTCAGTGGCTCACCGTGCAGCTCGCCCCGTTCTCGGCGGTGACGGTGTACGACCCGCTGACGTAGGTCAGCACCTGGTACTGGTTGTCGGGGTGGTTCGCGCAGCCGCTGTCGGGCCCGGTGCACCAGCGCCCCTCCTTCGTCCACGTGGGCCCCCAGCGTCCGGTGTCCTTCGCCTTGCCGACCCGCCAGTTCTCGCACGCGTTGCGGTCCGGCCAGTCGTCCGGCCGGACCGGGCAGATCGTGCGTCCGTCGGTGTAGCCGACGCTGTAGCAGTACTCGGGGTTCGGCCCCACGAGCGGCGTCGCGTCGAGCGTGTAGAACTCGTTCGTCTTGATGTGCACCTTGCAGTTGAAGCGGGTGACGGGCGGCGGGTAGGGCCTCCCGCAGCCGCTCCCCACCGGCGGCGCGTCCGTGCCCCGCTCGAGCGGGAACGAGGACGGGGTGCAGGTCCGCCGGTACATCCCGGGCCCGCGCCGCATGTAGCCGGCCGCCGTGATCACCGCCACGTCGACCGAGAAGTCGCTCGAGCTCTTCACGTGGACGAGCTCCTGGGCCGCGTCGTCCGGGTCGCGCTCGGCGCACAGGCCCGCCGCCCGGAGGGTGCTCACGAGGCCCGCCATGTAGGCCTCGCGGTCCTTCACCCGGAACGACCGCGTCCCCGCCGGGGACTCGTCGGTCGGGTCGAACAGCTGGGGCTGCTGCTGGAGAAGCCTCTCCATCGCGCTCTCGACGTCCTCGAGGAGGGCGGGGTTGCCCGCCTTGCACGTCGCGTTCGAGTCGCCGCGCCCGAGGGGGCAGGAGAGCTGGCTGAAGCTGTCACCGCCCCCGACCGGCGTGGGCGTCGGGTCGGGCCGGGGGGCGACCGTGGTCGGGGGCGTGGAGGACGACGGGTTTCCGCCGCCCCCGCACGACGGGGCCGCGCCGAGCGCGGCGCCGAGCGCGGCGACCGCCGCGAGCCTGACCACCACGCCTCGAACGGCAGACGCTGCCTCCTCGTGCACCTTCGTCACTCTCGTCACTCTCCCGGTTCGAGCGACATTAGCGCGCCAGGCCGCCCGCGACAAGCTCCGGGCGGTGGAGTTGACGACCTTTCACGTTCGTTCAGGCGCAGAGGACGACGTCCGCGTGCAGGGCGCTCACTCCCGGCAGGCCCCCTTCGCGGGGCGCGAAGCGCCTCGGGATCGCGAGCGCCACCAGATCGCCCGAGGCGTCGAGCACGCGCACCCGCTCCGTCCCCGGCCCCGGGAAGCTCCCCGAAACGTCCTCGGGTCTCAGCTCGCGGCCGCTGCGCACGAGGCCCAGCCCGGTCTGGTCGACGATCACCGCGGGCCACGCCGTGAGCAGCCGCCGCAGGGGCACGACCGCCCCCGGCGCCCCGGAGAGGTCGTCTCCGGGGACGGCGAGCGACAGGTCGAACTCGCCCGAGCGCGTCCGCCGGAGCGCCGCGAGGTGGCCCCCCGTTCCCAGCCGCTCGCCGAGGTCGCGGGCGAGGGCGCGGACGTAGGTGCCGGCCGAGCAGCGAACGACGACCTCGAGCGTCTCGCCCTCGTGCCGGACGAGGTCGAGCGCGTGCACCGTGACGCGCGCGGCGACGCGGGGCACCGCCTCGCCGCGCCGGGCGAGCTCGTACAGCCGGCGCCCCCCCGCGTGGCGCGCCGAGAACGCGGGCGGCACCTGGTCGAGCGTGCCGACGAGCGACGCCAGGGCCGCGCGCAGCCTCTCGGCGTCCACCACGCCCGAGCGGGCCTCCCCGACCGGCGCGCCCGTCGCGTCGTCGGTGGTCGTGGCGAACCCCAGGCGCACCGCCGCCCGGTACTCCTTCTCCCCGCCGCCGAGGAACCGCGCGAGGCGGGTCGCGCGGCCGACGCACACCGGGAGGACCCCCGTGGCGAAGGGGTCGAGCGTCCCCGTGTGCCCCACCCGCCGCGTCCCGAGGGCGCGACGCACCCGGTCGACCACGTCGTGGGACGTGGGACCCGCGGGCTTGTCGACGACGAGAACGCCGTCCAAGGCGGCCTACTCCCCGCCGCCGCCCTCGCCGCCCGAGGGCGGCTCCCCGCGCCCCCTCTCCTCCTCGAGGAGGCGCGCCACGCGGTCCGTGGCGTCGAGGCCCTTGTCGAAGCGGAAGTCGATCTGCGGGGAGTGGTGGATCCGCAGCCTTCGGCCGAGCTCGCGCCGCACCCACCCCGCCGCGCTGCGCAGCGCGGCGAGGCTCCTCTCGCGCTCGGCGGCGTCGCCGAGAACGCCCACGTGGACCTTCGCATTGCGAAGGTCGTGGGCGATCTCCACCCGGGTGACCGTGATGAACCCGAGGCGCGGGTCCTTGAGCTCGGAGCCGATCATGCGCGCGATCTCCTCGCGCACCTCCTCGGCGAGCCGCTCGGGCCGGCGCATCAGAGGTACTCCACCTGCTGCTCGACGAGCAGGACGTCGCGCGCGGTCGCCGCTTCCCCCGCCACCGCCTCGAGCGTGGCCTCGAGGTGGGCGTGGTCCGTGTTCACCCCGACGACCGCGAGGCGCGCGCGTTGCCAGAGGTCCTGGTGCTCCACCTCGGCGAGCGAGACGTTGTGCTGGCTGCGGATGCGCCCCTCCAGGCTGCGCAGCGCCTGGCGCTTGTCCTTCAGCGATCGCGCGCCCGGGAAGTGCAGTTCGAGAGTCAGGAGACCGATCACCATGGCGTCCCCGCGACGGTCAACCCAGGGGGGTCCGGGGGGACGGAGTCTCCCCGGTTCAAAGGAAGCTGGGAACAGGCTGGCCGTTGCTGGTTCCTACCCCGCACCCTCGCTCCCCTTCACCGGTCCCCCGTTCGCACCAAGCACCATCCTACGCCTACCCGGAGCGGGGCGGAGCGAGATCACGGGGACTGGAGCAGCGTTCACGGCTTCGCCGTTGCCCTGCTTCCTTCGATCCGGGGGGTGCTTCGCACCCCCCGGGCCCCCCGTGCCGGCCTACAGAGTCTCCTTGACCTTCTCGGTGGTGAAGAACTCGATCACGTCCCCGGGCTTGACGTCGTTGTACCCGGCGATCCCGATCCCGCACTCGAGACCGGCCTTGACCTCGCTCGCGTCGTCCTTGAACCGCTTGAGCGAGCTCACCTTGCCGGTGTGGATCACGACGTTGTCGCGCAGGAGCCGCACGTTCGCGGCGCGCGTGACCTTGCCGTCCTGGACGTAGCAGCCGGCGATCGTGCCCACCTTCGAGATCTTGAACGTGTCGCGCACCTCGGCCGCGCCGAGCCGCACCTCCCGGATCGTGGGCTCGAGCAGCCCCTCCATCGCCTTCTTCATGTCCTCGGCCACGTCGTAGATGATCGTGTACAGGCGCAGCTCGACCTCGTCGCGTTCCGCGATCTCGGCGGCCTTCCGCTCCGGGCGGACGTTGAAGCCGATGACGACGGCGTTCGACGCCGCGGCGAGGAGCACGTCTCCCTCCGTGACCGCGCCCACGCCCTGCCGGATGATGCGGACCTTGATCTTGTCCTGGGGCAGCTTGTTGAGCTGGTCGGCCACCGCCTCGAGCGAGCCCTGCACGTCGGCCTTGAGGACGATCGCGAGCTCCTTGAGCTGCCCCTCGGCGATCGCGCGGCCGAGGTCCTCGAGGCGGATGCGGGCGGAGGCGGCGAGCGCCTTCTCGCGCATCTTCAGCTGGCGGAAGTTGACGATCGACTGCGCCTTCAGGCTGTCCGTCACCGCCAGGAGCTGGTCCCCCGGCTCGGGGAGCGAGGGCAGGCCGAGGATCTCGACCGGCGTCGCCGGGCCCGCGAGCTTCAGGCGCGACCCGCGGTCGTCGACGAGCGCGCGGACCTTGCCCGCCACCGCCCCCGCCACCACGGTGTCGCCGACGCTGAGCGTGCCGTCCTGGACGAGGACGGTCGCGACCGGGCCCCGCCCCTTGTCGAGCCGCGCCTCGAGCACGGTGCCCACCGCCGGCTTCCTGGGGTTGGCCTTGACCTCCTGGAGGTCGGCCACGAGCAGCAGCATCTCGAGCAGCTGCTCGAGGCCCTGCTTCTTCTTCGCGGAGACGTTCACGAAGACCGTCGAGCCGCCCCACTCCTCGGGCATCAGCCCGCGGTCGGAGAGCTGCTGGCGCACCCGGTCGGGCTGCGCCTCCGGCTTGTCGATCTTGTTCACGGCGACGACGATCGGGACTCCGGCCGCCTTCGCGTGGTCCATGGCCTCGATCGTCTGCGGCATGACACCGTCGTCGGCCGCCACGACCAGCACGACGATGTCCGTGACCTTCGCCCCGCGGGCGCGCATCAGGGTGAAGGCCTCGTGGCCGGGGGTGTCGAGGAAGACGACCCGGCGCGAGCCGACGTCCACGTGGTAGGCGCCGATGTGCTGGGTGATCCCCCCCGCCTCGCCCGCCGCGACCGCGGTCTGCCGGATCGCGTCGAGCAGCGACGTCTTGCCGTGGTCGACGTGGCCCATGACCGTGATCACGGGCGCGCGGGGGACGAGGTCCTCCGGCCTGCTCTCCACGGCCTGCACCTGGACGAGCTCCTCCTCGAACGACTGGATCGCCCCCTCGTAGCCGAACTCCTTCGCGATCTCGATCGCGAGGGCCGGGTCCAGGCTCTGGTTGACCGTCGCCATGACCCCGCGGGTGATGAGGGCCTTCATGATGTCGCGCGACTTGACGTCGGGCATCTTGTCCGAGAGCTCCTTGACGGTGACGCCCTCGGTGAGCGCGATCTTGCGCGGCGGGCCGCTGTACGCGGGCCGCTCCTCCTTCGCGACCACCACCGGGCCCTTCGTCTTGGCCCGGGGCGCGGGGCGCCCGACGGGACGGGGTGGGGCGGCGCCGGGCCGCCCGATCGGGGCGAGCGGCCGCCCGGGAGGCCCCGGCCTCGCGCTCACCGGGTGCGGCGAGCGGGGGAGGGCGCTCCCTGCCACCGCGTGGGGGCTCGTGGGGTGCGGGCTCACCGGATGGGGGCTGATCGGGCGCGGGGGCGCGATGGGCCTCACCGGCCGCGGCGGGACCGGACGGGCCACGATCCGGGGCGGGGGCACCTGCGACGGCACGGCCGGGGAGGGCGCGGGCGATGCGGGCGCAGCGGCCTCGGCGACGGGTGAAGGGGCGACGGGCGAGGGGGCGGCGGGCGGCGGCGGCGGGGCCGGGGGGGCGATCGGGCGCACCGGTCCGGCGAGGCGCGGGGCGGTGACGGTCGTACGCACCGGTCCGGGCGCCACGGCCGGGGAGGGAGCCGCGGGCGGAGCACCCGTCCCTGCCTCCTCCGGCGCCCCCTCGAGCGCTCCTTCGGGCGCCGCCTCGAGCTCGGCCGGCGCTTCCGCCTCCGCCTCGAGCTCCGCCGCCTGCGGCTCCGGGAGTGGCACGGGGGGCGGGTGGGCCCCCTTCGGGGCCAGGCGGGGCGCGCCCGGAGCGTGGAGGAGCGCGGCCGGCGCCTCGGCCACGGGCTTCTCGCCCTCGGCCTTCTTCCGCGACCGACCCGACTTGCGCGCCTCGGCCGCTTCGCGCGCGAGTGCCGCCGCGCGCTCGCGCTCGGCACGCTCCGCGGCGACCTTCTCCGCCTGCTCGCGCTCGACGCGGTCCCGCTCGTCCTCGTCCTCGTCGCTCCCGTAGACGCGCCTCTTCTTGGCGGTGAGCGCGTCGATCTTGAGAATACGGCGGAGCTTGTCCGCGGTGTCCTCGTCCACCGAGGAGGAGGCGGTCTTCGCCTCCACCCCGAGCTTCTTCAGGCGGTCGATGACCTCCTGGCTCGTGAGGTTGAGGTCCCGGGCGAGACTGAAGACCCTAACGTTCCCCATCCGTCCCACCCTCCTCGCCGGCCGGGGCCACGCCCGCCGACGCCTCCGCCGGCGCGCCGTGCGCCGCCGCGGCCCCGTCCGCGTCCTCGACGGCCGGGGCCGACGCCTCCACCTCCCCCTCCGCCTCGTCGGCGCCCGCGGCGTGCTCCGCCGCCTGGCGCTCGGCCTCGTCGGCCGCGTCGCGCGCGTCCCACTCCAGCTTCGCCTGGGCCGCCGCCTCGCGGACCTTCTCGATCGTCTTCGGGCCGAAGCCCTCGATGACGGAGAGCTCGTCGTCGCTCAGCTCGAGGAGGTGGGCGAGGCCGTGCACCCCCGCCTCGACCAGCTTCTGGACGGTCTTCTCCCCGATCCCGTGGCGCTCGAGGCTGCGGATCTCGTCGACCGCCCGCGCCATGCGCGCCATCTCGGCCTCGACCTCGCGGCGCTTCTCCTCCTCGCTCTTGATGTCGATCCGCCAGCCCACGATCTTGGCGGCGAGGCGCACGTTCTGGCCCTTCTTGCCGATGGCGAGGCTGAGCTGCTTGTCCTCGACCACGACCTCCATGATGCGCTGCTCCTCGTCGACGATCGAGACGCGGCTCACCTTGGCCGGGGACAGGGCGTTCACCACGAACGTCGCGGGGTCGTCGTTCCACTCCACGATGTCGATCTTCTCGCCCCGCAGCTCCCGGATGATCGACTGGACGCGGGTGCCCTTCATGCCCACGCAGGCGCCCACGGGGTCGACGTCGCGCTCGCGGGAGACGACCGCCACCTTGGCCCGCTCCCCCGCCTCGCGCACGGCGCCCTTGATCTGCACGGTGCCGTCGTAGATCTCGGGCACCTCCATCTCGAACAGCTTCACGAGCAGGGCGGGATCGGTGCGGCTCACGATGACCTGGGGGCCCTTGGCCGCCTTCGCCACCCGGACGATGGCGACGCGGACCCGGTCGCCGGTCTGGTACGCCTCGGCCCGGCTCTGCTCCTTGCGGGGCAGGAGCGCCTCGGCGCGTCCGAGGTCGACCACGAGGTCGCCCATCTCCTGGCGCTTGACGATACCGTTCACGACCTCGCCCACCCGCCCGGAGTACTCGGCGAAGACGTTGTCGCGCTCCGCCTCCCGCA
Source organism: uncultured Acidobacteriota bacterium (assembly GCA_964561785.1). GTDB lineage: Bacteria > Acidobacteriota > Vicinamibacteria > Fen-336 > Fen-336 > DATBSL01. Next base: position 23,021 of record CAZLRF010000019.1, read on the forward strand.
CTTTCTGGAAGATGACCTGCTTCGCGGTCTGCGCGGCGATCCGCCCGAGCACGTCGGTGGGCTTGGGGAACTCGATCTCCTGCCCGAGCTCGACCTCGGCCCCCGGGAACATCTGGAGGGCCTCGTCGAGGGTCATCTGGGTCTCGGGGATCTCCACCGTCTCCACGACCTGCTTGACCGCGAAGACCTCGATCTGGCCGCTCTCCTCGTTGAAGCGGCTGCGGAGGTCCTCCGCGCCCTTGTAGTACTTCTTCGCCGCGGTCAGGATCGCGTCCTCGATCGCGGCGATGATCACCTCCGGGTTGATGTTCTTCTCCCGGCTGATCTGCTCGATTTGCTGACGCAGCTGGCTGGCCATTCCTTACCCTGTCTCGTGCCTAGGAAAACTCGACCTCGAGCCGGCCGTGGGAGATCTTGGCGAGGGGGACCCGCGCCTCGCCCTCGCCCCGCGCGAGGTCGAGGGTGAGGAACCCGCCCTCGCAGGAGACGATGCGCCCCGTCCAGTGACGCCGCCCCTCCACCGGCTCGTAGCTCGAGACCTTCGCGAGCCGGCCCGCGTAGCGCCGGTAGTCGGCCTCGCCCCGCAGCGGCCGGTCGAGCCCGGGCGAGGACACCTCGAGGGTGTAGTGCCCCTCGATCGGGTCTTCCGCGTCGAGGATGGCGGAGACCTCCTCCGACACGGACTGCAGAGCGTCGAGCCCGATGCCGCCTCCGGGCTGGTCCACGAAGAGGCGCACCACCACGCCTCCCTTGCCCCGCTTGACCTCGACGTCGACGAGCTCGAGGCCGCGGTCGTTCGCCACCCGCAGGCCGACGGACCTCACCCGCTCCACCGTCCCCTCCTGCCTCGCCAGGTTGTCTCCTCCAAAAAAAAGAGTGGGCGAGCCCACTCTGGTCCAGCGCCCAAAGCCAGAACATGAATGATACCAGCAACGGGGCGTCACGGCAAGGAAAGCAGGCCGGGCCGAGAATCCGCTTGCCCCGCCGCACCGGGCCGGTGTAGCGTCACGGTCCCGTCGAATCGCGATCACAACCTGCGGCCCGGAACCCCCGGGCCAGGAGGACGAACTGTGAAGAGGCTGCTTCCCTCGATCCCGGCCCTGGCGTTCGCCGCCCTGCTGCTGCCTGCGGCCGCCCGCCCCCAGGCCCCCTCGCCCCCCGAGCCGCCCGCCCAGGCCGCGGCCCCGGAGGAGCAGGCGCCGCGGATCCTCGAGGAGGTCACCGTCACCGCCCAGAAGCGCGAGGAGAACGTCCAGGACGTCCCCCTCGCGGTGACGACCCTCGATCCGGACCAGCTCACGCTTCTCTCCGCGGGCGGCGCCGACGTCAAGTTCCTCTCCGCCCGCGTCCCGAGCCTCCTCCTCGAGTCCTCCTTCGGCCGGGCCTTCCCCCGCTTCTACATCCGGGGACTCGGCAACACCGATTTCGACCTCAACGCCTCGCAGCCGGTGTCGATGATCGTCGACGAGGTGGTGCTCGAGAACCCGATCCTCAAGGGGATGCCGATCTTCGACGTGCAGCGCACGGAGGTCCTGCGGGGCCCGCAGGGGACGTTGTTCGGCCGCAACACCCCCGCCGGCATCGTGAAGTTCGACACCGTCAAGCCGTCCCGGGAGGGTGACGGCTTCGCCCGCGTGTCCTACGGCACCTTCGACAACGTCGACTTCAAGGGGGCGCTCGGGGGCCCGCTCTCCGACACCGTCTCGGCGCGCGCGTCCCTGCTCTTCCAGTCGCAGTCCGACTGGATCGACAACACCTTCACCGGAGAGCAGGACGCGCTCGGCGGGCAGCGCACGTGGGCGGGGCGCCTGCAGCTCCTCTGGCAGCCCTCCGAGAGGTTCAGCGCCCTCGCGAACGTCCACGGGTGGGACCTCGACGGCACCGCCCGCATCTTCCGCGCCAACATCCTCGAGAAGGGGACGAACGCCCTCGTGGACGGCTACGAGCAGGACGCGGTGTCCCAGGACGGCCTCAACCAGCAGGAGATCCGGGAGTACGGCGGCGCGCTCAAGCTCGAGTACGACTTCGGCAAGGCGACGCTCACCTCCGTCACGGGCTACGAGACGCTCGACCAGATGTACTCCCGAGGCGACATCGACGGCGGCTTCGGCGCGGTGTTCGCCCCCCCGTCCGGCCCCGGCCTCATCCCCTTCCCCTCCGAGAGCGCGGACGGCCTGCCCGAGCTCGACCAGTTCACACAGGAGCTGCGCCTCGCCAGCCACACGAAGGGACGCTGGGACTGGCTGCTGGGCTTCTACTACTTCGACGAGAGCCTCAAGGCGGAGACCTTCAGCTACAACACCCTCGCCCCGGGCAACCCCCAGGACGGCTACGCGTTCCAGACGCAGGACGCCACCTCGTGGGCCGGCTTCGCCTCGCTCGACTTCCGGCCGACCGACAGATGGGCGCTCAAGGGCGGCCTGCGCTACACGACCGACCAGAAGGACTTCGCGGCCGAGAGGCCCGACCCCACGTTCCAGCTGCCCACCGTGCGCCCGATCCAGGTCTCGACCGACGCCGACCTCCTCACGTGGGACCTCTCGGCGACCTTCAAGGCGAGCGGGAACGTGAACCTCTACAGCCGGGTCGGGACCGGCTTCCGCGCGCCCTCGATCCAGGGCCGCATCCTCTTCTGCGCCGACTTCGAGGGCGGGACGAACCCGGCCACCAACTGCGTCTCCGTGGCCGACGAGGAGAAGATCACGTCGTTCGAGGTCGGGGCGAAGACCGAGCTCGCCCGGAAGCTGCGCCTGAACGTGGCCGGCTACCTCTACGAGGTCGACGGGCAGCAGATCGTGGCGGTCGGGGGGAAGTTCAACACCGCGACGCTGCTCAACGCCGACCGGACGAACGGCTACGGGTTCGAGGTGGACCTCGACTGGGCTCCGTCTGCGGGCTGGCTCTTCACCCTCGGAACGTCCTACAACCACACCGAGATCGACGACCCGAGCCTCGCGGTCGCGATCTGCGGCGGGGGCTGCACGGTCACGAGCCCGGTCGTGGACGGCCTCGCGCGCGTCGACGGCAACCCTCTCCCGCACGCCCCGGAGTGGATCGTGAGCGGGATCGTGGACTACCGCCGCGTCCTCGGCCAGGGCGTCTTCAAGGCGGGCGCCGACTTCTCGTACCACAGCGAGAAGAGCTTCTTCCTCTACCGCTCGAGGGAGTTCGTCTCCGACGCCTTCGAGCTGGGGGCGCGCGTCGCCTACGCGTTCGGGAAGGGCCGCTTCGAGGTGGCCGCGTTCGGCCGCAACCTGACCGACGAGGTGATCGTCCAGAACGGGATCGACTTCAACAACCTGACCGGCATGACGAACGAGCCGCGCACGATCGGCTTCGAGGTCGTGACGAAGTTCTAGACGATCCGCGCGACCAGGTCGTAGGGGTGGGCCTCCGTCACCTCCGCGGTGACGAAGGTGCCGGGGGCCGCCCGTCCGTCGTTGAGGATGACCTGGCCGTCGATCTCCGGGGCCTGGGCGGCCGTGCGGCCGCGCAGGAGCAGGTCGCTGTCCGGGTGGGTGCCCTCGACGAGGACCTCCACGCGCTCCCCGACCCGGGCCCGGTTGCGCCGGGCCGAGAGGCGCTTCTGGAGCGACATCAGCTTCCGCCGCCGGGCCTCCTTGACCCTCGCCGGCAGGCGCCCGGGCAGGTCGAACGAGGTCGTGCCCTCCTCGTCGGAGAACGTGAAGACCCCGACGTGGTCGAAGCGCGCCTGCTCCACGAAGCGCAGGAGGCGCGCGAAGTCCTCGTCGGTCTCCCCCGGGAAGCCGACGATGAAGGAGGTCCGGATCGCGACGCCCGGCACCCGCTCGCGGATCCGCTCGATCATCCCGAGGAGGTTTCCCCGCCCCGTCGGCCGCCTCATCCGCCGCAGCACGGGCTCGCTCGCGTGCTGGAGGGGGATGTCGACGTACTTCACGACCTTCTCCTCGGACGCGATCGCATCGAGAATCGGGTCGGTCAGGGTGGAGGGGTACGCGTACATCACCCGGACCCACCGGATCCCGTCCACGCGCCCCAGACGCCGCAGGAGATAGCCGAGGCCGTCGCGCACCCCGTGGTCGAGCCCGTAGCGGGTCGAGTCCTGGGCCACGAGGACCACCTCCCGGACGCCGCGCTCCGCGAGCCCCCTCACTTCCGCCACCACGTCCTCGACGTTGCGGGAGCGGTGGCGGCCGCGCAGCGTCGGGATGATGCAGAACGAGCACGCGTAGTCGCAGCCCTCGCTGATCTTCACGTAGGCGAGCCAGGGCGGGGTGGAGAGCACGCGGGGCGCGGTGTGGTCGTAGACCCAGGTGGGCGGGCCCGGGTCCGCCTCGGCCAGGGAGGTGTCCTCGCCCGACGCGGCGCGAACGATGTCCTCCACCTGCCCGGTGCCGAGCGTGGCGTCGATCTCCGGGATCTCCCGCCGCAGCTCGGCGTCGTAGCGCTGCGTGAGGCAGCCGGTCACGACCAGCCGCTTCCCCCCGCCGCGTCCCTTCTCCCTCGCCATCTCCAGGACGGCGTCGACCGACTCCTGCTTCGCCCGGTCGATGAACGCGCAGGTGTTCACCACCAGCACGTCGGCCTCCTTCGCGTCGGCCACCAGCCGGTAGCCGGCCCCCCGGAGCCGGCCCAGCATCACCTCGCCGTCGACGAGGTTCTTGGGACAGCCGAGGGAGACCATCCCGACCGTCTTTCGCGCGCCATCCCGCCGGGCTCGGGGGCGGTCCACCCTGGGGGGCTTCCCGCCCCCCAGGTCCCCCGGGGCCATCAGTGCGCCTTGCCGGGGGCGTCGATCTCGTTGCCCCACTCGCGGAGCTTGTCGCGGTCGCTCGCGGCGTAGAGCTCGTCGCCGATGTCGGCGATCTGGTCGGAGACGCCCCCGATGACCTCCATCTCCTCGCCCTGCTGCGACATGAGGGAGAGGTGGTGGGCGATGGCGTCCAGGCGGGGCACGGCCTTGTCCATCGCCAGGAGCAGCCCCTCCACCAGCTCCACCAGGGCCTTCCGGCTCAGGCCGTCGTGCCACGTCGGTTCCATTCGACCTCCTCGGGGAGGACCCTCGCGGGCCCGTCGATCTCCCATTCTACCGCGACTCGCGCCCCGCTCCGGCTATACTTCCCCGTCCTCGGGAGAGCGGACATGGCCATGGGAACGGGCGCGAAGATCGCGATCGGGTGCGGCTGCCTCGTGCTCCTCGGCGGCGCCGCCGCGGTGGGGCTCGTCGGCTGGGGCGCGTGGTGGGCGAAGGACAAGCTCACCGAGGCCGCCGGCGGCCTCGAGACGATCACGGCGAAGGCGGAGGAGATCGAACGGTGGGAGCGGCAGGCGAACGCCAACGCCTACGCCGCCTCCCCCGACGGCGTCATCCCCGAGGACCGGCTCCTCAAGTTCCTGCAGACCCGCAAGGCCGTCCACGCCGTGTACGAGCGGTACCAGGCCGATCTCGAGCGGCTGCAGAAGAGGTCCGGACAGGAGGGCGACACCCTGTCGCCGACCGACCTGTGGTCAACCGGCGGCCAGCTCGCCGAGGCGTTCGCCGCCCTCCGCCTCGCCCAGATGAAGACGCTGGCCGCGGTCGGGATGAGCGAGGAGGAGTACCGCGCGATCCAGGTCGCGGTCTACAAGTCCGCCTGGGCCTCGGACGTGGAGAAGGACACCGGCCGGATGCCGGCGGAGGCGTTGTCGGGCTCGGTGAGCGAGGCGGCGAAGGGCATCGAGGACGCGGTGAAGGCAGGCCTCGAGGCGGCCCAGCAGCAGGGCGTCCCCGGCGCCGGAGGCGTGTCCGCGGACGACGTGCGGAAGCTCCAGGAGGAGATGGCCCGGCTCGGGCAGGGCGCCGGCGAGGCCCTCGCGGTCCCCCGGCAGAACGTGGAGCTGTTCCGCAAGCACGAGGCCGAGATCAAGAAGTACGCGATGAGCGGTCTCGCCCTCGTCGGCCTGTAGGAGGCGGGGTCAGAGCCGGGAGATCAGGCGAACGGCCGCCTCGGCCGCGCCGTCCGTGCGCGGCGGCAACGGGAACGGCATGGCCAGCACCTCCTCCAGGGCCGGCGCGATGCGGCCACCCCGCACGTCCTCGTTCGAGACGAACACGGCCGGGAGGTACCGCGGCATCTCCGCGACCATGACCGGGTACTCCGGGAAGTCGCCCCGGTCGGTGTAGACGAGGCGCACGCCCGCGCCGATGCAGTCGGTCACGATGCCGTAGCCGGGCTTGGTGAGCACGACGTCGGCGGCCCCGACGAGGTCCGGGTAGCCGAGGCCCTTCGCCTTCACCTCGGCGTCGGCGAGCTTGCGCAGGTGCGGCGGGGCCGGGCCGGAGGCGCCCGCGCCGGTGAAGGCGACCTGGTAGTCGCGAAGCGGCGCGAACGCCGAGGCCTGCAGGCCCGGCAGCCCCACGCCTCCGAACGAGACCAGCACGACCGGGCGATCGTCGAGCCCCAGTCGGCGTCGGGCCTCGGCCCGGGAGACGGAAGGGCGGCGGACGACGAGCGGCAGGTCCACGACCTCGCGAAAGGCCGACGCGTCGCAGCGAAAGGGCAGCCGCAGGAGGCGCTCGGCCCTCCCGTACGACTCGCGACAGCGCTCCGCGGCCGCGGCGAGGGCGGGCTCCCGAGGGGCGAGGTGGGCGTAGATCCAGTCCCAGGAGAAGTTGCCGAGGGCGATCGAGGGCACCTCCGCCCGTGCCGCCGCGTCGAACGCGAGCGGCGGGATGTCGGCGAGGACGAGACGGGCCCCCGACCGGCGCAGCCACGCGGCCTCGGCCGCCACCCGCTCCTCGAAGCCCTCCATGAAGGCCCGCCACGCGCCGGCCGTCCCCGGCTCGTCGATGACGAGCGCGTCCTTCTGGGCGAGGCCGACGTCGCACTCCATGCGCCGAACGTCGAGGGGCGGGGGGACGACGCCCTCGAAGAGGAAGGCGGGAGCCGAGGTCGAGACCGTGATCGGCAGCCCCGGCGCCCGCTCCCGCACCGCGCGCAGGACCTCCCCGACCCGCGTCGCGTGCCCGAACCCGTGCCCGGAGACGTAAACCGCCAGCATCATCGCCCTCGTTCGGCGCAAGGGCACGGGCGGCGAGCGGAGCGGGATTTACTCCCGCGCCGCGAGCGGGGGGCGCGCGGGGTGCGCCGCAGCACCCCCCGCATCAGGGATAGATCCGGTACAGCATCCTGGGGAAGGCGATGGTTTCCCGCAGGTGGTCGATGCCGCAGATCCAGGTCACCACCCGCTCGATGCCCATGCCGAACCCGGCGTGCGGGAACGAGCCGAACCGCCGCAGGTCGAGGTACCACCGGAACGCCTCCTCGGGCAGCCGGTGCTCGCGGATCCGCTTCAGCAGGATGTCGTGGTCGGCGAGGCGCTCGCCCCCGCCGACGATCTCCCCGTACCCTTCGGGGGCGAGGATGTCCGCGGAGAGGCTCGACTCCGGGTCCTCCGGGTCGGGCGCCATGTAGAACGCCTTGATCGCGGCCGGGAAGCGGTGGACGACCACCGGCCGGTCGTACTCCCCCGCGATCAGGGTCTCGTCCGTGCCGCCGAAGTCGCTGCCCATCGGGGTCTGCGAGCCCTTCCCCTGGAGCAGCTTCATCGCGTCGCGGTAGTGCAGGCGCGGGAAGGGGGCCTTCACGTTCTCGAGCTTCGAGGTGTCGCGCTCGAGCACCGCCAGCTCCTCCCGGCGCGTGGCGAGCGCCTGCGCGACGACGTGGCAGACGAGCCCCTCCGCGAGCGCGATCGCGTCGTCGAGGTGGGCGAAGGCGATCTCCGGCTCGACCATCCAGAACTCGGTGAGGTGGCGCCGGGTCTTCGACTTCTCGGCCCGGAACGTCGGCCCGAAGCAGTAGACCCGGCCGTGGGCGGCCGCGGTCGCCTCGTTGTAGAGCTGGCCGCTCTGGGTCAGGTAGGCCGTGCCCTCGTCGAAGTAGGGCACCGCGAACAGCGTGGTCGTCCCCTCGCACGCGGCCGGGGTGAAGATCGGCGTGTCGACCAGGATGTATCCCTGGGCGTCGAGGTAGTCCCGCACCGCCTTCACCACCGTGTGGCGCACGCGGGCGATCGCGTGCTGGCGGGCCGAGCGCAGCCAGAGGTGGCGGTGCTCCATCAGGAACGCGGTGCCGTGGTCCTTGGGCGTGATCGGGTAGTCGTGGACGCTCTGGAGGACCGTGGCCGAGGAGACGTCGACCTCGTAGCCTCCCGGCGCGCGATGGTCGGCGCGGACCGCGCCCTCGATCTCGAGCGAGCTCTCCTGCCCCGCCTTCTCGAGCGCGTCCCAGGCCTCGGGCGCCACCGCTTTCTTCGACACCACGGCCTGCGCGTAGCCCGACCCGTCGCGCACGATCAGGAACTGCAGCTTCCCGCTCGACCGCTTGTTGTGGATCCACCCGCGGACGCGGACGCTGTGTCCCACGTGGTCCTTGAACTCGTCGATCCTCGCGGTCTTCATCGTGTCCTCGATTCCGTCAGTCGAGCTCCGGCACGTGGCGGGCGAGCGTCCGCCACAGCCTCTCGAGCTCGGGGTAGCGCGAGAGGTTGTGCCGGGCGTGGGCCAGGGTGCGAGGGATGTAGGGCAGGTAGACGGGGTTGCTCCGCACCGTGGCCATGAAGCCGAACGTCCCGAGGGCCTTGAGGTTGCGCTGCACGCACATGAGATCGAAGCGGCGGCGAAAGACCTCGCGCGGCTCGTCGGGGGCGGCCTTCTGCCGGAAGCGCTCCTTGAGCTCCTCCCGCAGCGCCTCCGGCACGTCGACGTAGGCGTCGCGCAGCAGCGAGGCGAGGTCGTACGTGACGGGGCCCATGCGGGCGTCCTGGAAGTCGATCCAGTAGAGCCGCTCGCGGTGCAGCATCAGGTTGCGGCTGTGGTAGTCCCGGTGGCACAGAACGCGCGGCCACGAGGCGATCTCGTGGCTGAGCTGGTGGAAGGCCTCCGAGAGCGTCGCGCGGTCCTCGACGGTGAGGTCGCGCCCGCGGTGCCCCTCCACGAAGTGCTTGAGGAAGTAGTGCAGCTCCCACGAGAGCTTCTCGATGTCGAACGCGATCCGGAAGCACTCGGCCCTCTGCGGCCCGAGGGCCGCGCGCTGCTGGAGCTGGGCGATCTCGTCGACGGCCTCGCGGACGAGCTCCTCCCGCCTCCCGTCCCCCGCCTCCTCGAGGACGGCCTGGAGGGTCAGGTCGCCGAGGTCTTCCTGGAGGACGATCCCCCGCTCGCCGTCCACGGCCTCCGTGGCCGGCACCGGCAGGCCGTAGGAGACGAGGAGCGCGTGGACGGCGTTGTAGGTCAGCTCGTCGGGGGCGAACGGCCCCGGGTACAGGGCGAGCACCCAGCTCGTCCCCCCCAGCCGCACACGGTAGTAGCGCCGCGTCGACGCGTCGCCCGAGAGGGCCACGACGCTCGCCTCGCCCCCGCCCGGCCCCCGCTCTCGCAGGAACTCGCGGACGAGGGCGGCCGCCTCCTCCGGCCCCCGTGCCTCGCCTGCCGTCGCCTGTGCGCTCACCCGATCAGATCTCCACCCAGGCCATGTCGCCCCGCCTCTCGACGCCTTCCCCGGGCGACTCGCCTCCGGCGACCACGCCCCACGGAAGCACGATCACGTCCTCGGCCCTCTCCCCCGCCCGGACCACGCCGCCCTCGGCCACGATCGCGCGGACCGCGGACGCCCCCGGCTCGACGACCGCGCCGTCCCACAGGACGCTGCGAACGACCCGCGCCGAGCCGCCGACCCGGGCCGCCCCCACCACGCAGCGGCGCACCGTCGCGGTGGCGCTCACCCGCGCCCGGGGCGACACGAGCGACCGATCGCGAGAGCGCCCCGGCACGAGCCGCAGCTGCGCGTCGCGATACAGCGCGGGGCGGCCGAAATCGTACCACGCGCCCCGCGTGTGCACGCCCTGCAGGCGCTCCCCCTCGGCGAGCAGCGGGACGTAGAGGTCGCGCACGCTGTCCGAGGGACCCGGAGCCAGCCGCTCGAGCAGCGCCGGGTCCATCACGTGGACGCTCGCGAACATCGACACGCGCCCGCGCGCGGGCGAGGGCCGGCCCGCGATCGAGAGGATGCGGCCCCGGCGGTCGGTCACCACCGGCGAGTAGGCGCGAGGCGGCGGGTTCTCCCGCAGGGCCAGCGTCGCCCGCGCCGCCGACGCGCGGTGCACGGCGAGGAGGCGCCGCAGGTCGAGGTCGAACAGGACGTCGCCGTTGACGATCAGCAGCGGCTCGTCGCCGAAGAGCCCCCGCACCGCCCGCGGGCCGCCGCCGGTCCCGAGCACGACCGGCTCCTCGGCATAGCGCACCCGCAGGCCGAACCTCCGACCCGAGCCCACCGCGTCCACCACCGTCTGCGGCAGGTGGTGCAGGTTCACGACCACGTCCCGGACGCCGGCGCGGGCCAGCTTCTCCATCGTGAGGTGCAGGAGCGGCCGGTTGAGGACCGGCAGCGCCGGCTTCGCGCGCAGGAGCGTGAGCGGCCGCATCCGCGTGCCGAGCCCCGCGGCGAGCACCATCGCCTTCATCGCGGGAAGACCATGTCCCCCCGGCCCCCGCCGGCGAAGAACAGGCCGATGTAGGACTCCGCCACGTAGTCGGCGGCGGAGAACCCGAGCTGCCGCGCGACGGCGTGAATGCCCGCAGCGTCGCCCTCGATCTCGAGGAAGTCGCCGATCGGGGTCTCGTCCACCTCGACGGCCTGGCCGCCGAGCGACCAGCTCTCGCGGTGCTTCTGGTAGCGGAAGACCGGCGCGAGGCCCAGGCGCAGGAGGATCGCCTCCACCTCGCCGGGTCTCGCGACGGCGCTCTCCCGCTCCTCGCGGGTCTTGACGCCCCCCTCGATCGTCCGTGGCCCCTTGTAGGTGAGGGCCCCCCCGTCCGGGGTGGTCCGCAGGCGCAGCACACCGCCCGACGCGCGCAGCGTGCCGCGGGCGTCGTCGAACAGCACGTTGTCCTCGAAGTGGCGCTCCCGCACGAGGACGGCCCCCGCGCGCCGGAGGAGCGCCCGCGCCGCCTCCGCGGAGGCGACGCGGATCTTGACCTCGGTCTCCCTCGGTCCGCCCATCGCCCGGCTCAGGCGGTGGGCTCGATCACCCGCACCTTCATCTCGACGCGCTCGTTCGGGTTGTCCCGGCCGTCGCGCGGGGTGCCGACGATCCTGTCCGCGACGTCCATGCCCCGCGTCACCTGCCCGAAGGCGCTGTACTGCCGGTCGAGGAACGTGGAGTCGGCGACGCAGATGAAGAACTGCGAGCCCGCGCTGTCCGGGTCCTGGGCCCGGGCCATCGACACGACGCCCCGCCGGTGGCTCGTGTCGTTGAACTCCGCCTTGATCGTGTAGCCGGGGCCGCCGGTCCCGTGCGTCGACTTGCCCGACCTCGCGTCCTTCGTGTGGGGGCAGCCGCCCTGGATCATGAAGCCCGGGATGACCCGGTGGAACGTCGTCCCGTCGTAGAAGCCCTTCCGCGCGAGGTCGAGGAAGTTCTTCACGTGCCCGGGCGCCTTGTCGGGCAGGAACGTGAGTTCGATCTCGCCGAACTTCGTCTCGATCACCGCGCGGGCCGTCTCGGCCATGTTAGGACCTCCGTGGAATCCACCGACTCTACCCGACGCCCGTCGGGATTGCGAGCTACCGGCTCGTTTGCGTCCCGCCCGCCACCGCCTCCAGCAGCCGGTCGATGTCGCCGTCGAAGCGCGTGTCGCCGGTGCGGAGCAGGATCCGGCGGGCGGCGTCCCGTTGTCCGTTCTTCGCCAGGCAGAGCGCGCGGTTGATCCGCGCCTCGGGCGGCAGCAGCCAGCCGTCGCCCCGCGCCTCGAGACCGTCGAACGCCTTGCGCGCCTCGGCCGCGCGCCCGGCCCGGAAAGCCTCGACCGCGGCCGAGAACTCGGGCGGGAAGGGCTCGTCCTCGCCGGGGGCGAGGCCCTCGGCGAGCAGGGCGGGCGGCGGCGCCGGCGGCGAGCGGTCGACGGGCCTGCGGTTCCACGCCGCGCGCGGCCGCGTCTCCCGGACGTCCTCCCGCTGGAGGGCGGCGAGGGCCTGGCCGACCTCCACGCCGAACGGGGCCTTGACGACGGCGAGGGTCCACCCGCCCCGCGCCACCAGGAGCAGGGAGCGAGGGGCGAGCGCGAGTCGCCGCGCGAGGTCGGGGCCGAGAAGGAGCGGCCAGGGTCGCTTGTACAGGGCGAGCACCTGGCGCAGCGCCTGGTCCTGGTCGTCCCCCGGGGGCAGGGCGAGGACACGCGCGTCGCCCGCCTGCCGGGCGAGGACGTCGAGGTCGGCCGAGCAGTGGCGGCAGGAGGCCTCGGCCGCGTAGACGATCGTGACCCGCGCGTCGTCGAGGCGGAAGACGGGGGCGGTCGACAACCGCACGCCGGGCGGCAGCTCGAGCGGCCCCTCGCGCAGCTCGACCGCCTTGCCGAGCGTCGCCTGCAGCCGGCCGCGGTCGATCTCCGCCTGGGCGCTCGGGAGGCCCGCCGCGTCGGCCGCCTGCGCGATCACCTCCGCCGCCTCCGGCTCGAGGCGCACCAGGCCGGAGATGGCGCGCTGCACCACGTCGAGGGCCTCTCTCCCCCGCCCCTGCGCGTTGAGCGAGCGGGCGAGGGCGAGCCCTCTCGCCGGGGACGCGTCGAGGAGGAACGCCCGGCGCTGGTAGCGCGCGGCCGGCACCGGTTGTCCCAGGCGCGACAGCGCCGCGCCGACCGCCTCGTACAGGCCCGCGCGGTGCCGCCGGTACGCCTCGCGGGCCGCCTGGAACTCGTCCTCCACCACCTCGCCCTTGCGGCCCGTGGCCACGAAGTCGGTGGGGACGAACTCCGCGGTCATCGCCAGGGCGCGGCGGGCGGCGTCGAGGGCCGCCGCGGGATCCGCGTCGGCCGAAGACGAGACCGCCAGCCGCTCGGCCTCCGCCGGGCCGCCCGGGCGCGCGGCGGGCGGGGCCGCGACCGCGAGAGCGAGGAGAACGACGATGCTCAACGGGGCCTCCAGGTCACGGGACGGACGTCGGCGCCTCGCCGGGCGTGGGCGACGGCAGGGCGAGGAGCGTCATGTCCGGCGGCAGCGGGCGAGAGACGTCCACGTGCCCTCCGAACGACTCGACGGCGACGTCGTCGACGAGCAGCCGCACGCGCCTGACCGCCGGGAAGTTGGTGACCACGGTGTTCACGACCGAGTAGACGGTGAGCATCTCGGCCTTCGAGCCGCCGGGCAGCCCGGCCGCCGCCTCGCGCGAGAGGTCCACGAAGGCCACCCCGCTCGCGTGCACGAAGACCTCGAGGACGCGCGTCCCCGCGGGCAGGGTGGCTCCGAGGCCGGTGGACGAGCCCTTCGCCAGCTCCTCCACCACGATCCGCAGCTGCGCCGCGAGGTCGGGGGAGAAGGCCACCTCGCGCTCCTCGGGCAGCAGCCCGTCCTGGCCGGGCGCCTCGAAGTACAGGCGCACGCGGATCCGGCGCGAGGCGCTCTCCTCCTCGTCGCCCGCCGGGGCCGGGGTCTCGTCGGCCGGGGGCTCCTCCGCCTCGACTGCCGCCGGAGCGCGCAGCAGGGAGGCCCAGCGCGGGGCGGTGAGCGAGACCGTGGCCAGCAGCCCCGCGAGGCCGAGCACGGTGAGAGCGTCGGCCGCCCGGGGCGTCACGGGAGGCCCGGGGGCGCGCCCCCGCCGCCGAGCCGCGCGGCGCGCTCCCGCCGGAACCGCTCGATGCCCCGGGCGAGCGCGCTGGCGATCCGTGTCTGGTGGGCCTCGGACGCGAGGAGCTTCTCCTCCTCGGGGTTGCTGATGAAGGCGACCTCGACGAGCACCGCCGGCATCGCGGCCCCGACGAGCACCCGGAAGGGAGCCTGCTTGACGCCGCGCCCCTCGCTGCCCGTGACCACCGCGAGCTCCTCCTGGATCCGCGAGGCGAGGGCGGAGCTGTCCTCGAGGTGCTCGGCCTGCGCCATGTCCCAGAGGATGAGGGCGAGGTCCGACCCCGGGGGCGCGCCATCGAGGGGCGGGGCCGCGCCCTCGAGCTGGGCCACGAGGCGGGAGTCGTCGTCGCTCGCCTGGTAGGAGAGGAAGTACACCTCGCTGCCCTTCGCCACGCGGGCCCGGCTCGCGTTCGCGTGGATCGAGACGAAGAGGTCCGCCTTGTAGTTGTTCGCGATCGCCGTGCGCTCGTCGAGCGGGACGTCGATGTCGCCGTCCCGGGTCAGGAAGACCTGGAGGCCGCGGGCGTTGACGAGCTCGGCGCGGAGCTTGCGGGCGATCGAGAGGGCCACGTCCTTCTCCAGCGTGCCCCCCGCCCCCCGCGCCCCGGGGTTCTCGCCGCCATGGCCGGGGTCGATGACCACCGTGCGGACCGTCGGCTCCTCCGCCGGGCGGGGCGGGCGAGCGGCGGGAAGAGCGGCCGGTCTCTCGCCCGCCGGAGCCGGGGCGCCGGAGAGCTCGAGGACGAGCCGCGCCGGGGACTCCTGCTCGGTCGCCTTGAGCCCCCTGAAGCGCGGCCCGAGCTCCACCGCGAACACGTTGTCGGGGCCCCCGAGGAACTGGACCGACTCGACGATCCCCCCCGCGGGGCGCGTCGCGGGAAGAGCGACGTCGACGAGGTCCCGCGGCACGGCCACCGTCACCCGGTCCGCCTCCTGCTGCACCCGGAACGGCACGCTCTCGCTCGCCTCGAAGACCACCCTCACGAGGTCGGCCCCGGGGTAGGCGCCCACGGACACGCGCGGGATCGACACCGGTCCGACCACGAGCACCCGCGCCGCGGAGCGCCATTCGACCGGCCGGTCGAGCAGCGGTCCGACGAGCCGGGGCAGCCCGTCGACCGGCACCAGCCAGCGGCCGCCCTCGAGCAGGACCGGCGCCGAAAGCAGCCGCAGGTCCCCGTCGACGGACACGAGGCTCTTCCCGCGGTGCAGCACGACCTCGCGGCCGCCCCTGTGCACGGTGGCGGCGCCCGCCCTCGCGTCGCTCGTCAGGGTGGCGCCGAATCCGGCGAGGACGTCCTCGAGCGCGACGCGCTCGCCGTCGCCGCGCGCGAGCGTCGCGACCTCCCGCCGCTGCGTGGCGGTGAGGACGGTGAGGCTGCCCGGCCCGGCCGCGAGCGCGGGGACGAACGCGAGGAGCGCCGCCGCGGCGTGGAGGACCGAGCGCGGGAGGGCCATCTGGGCGAAGCCGTTCAAGGAAGGCAGTTTAAGGGCACCCGCGCGGTCGCCGCAAGGCGGCCGCCGCCTCGCTGCGGCATTCCCGATCGAAACGCTCGAAGAACGCGAGGTTTTCGCATCCTTTTTCGGGCGGGGGCCTCGATTTCGGGGCATCCGCGCGAGGGGCGGGGCGTAGAATCCTCGAAGAAGAGGAGGCGATCACCATGACCACCGACAAGCACCCGGAGGTCAGCGAGCAGGAGTCGCTGAAGGTCGCCGAGCACGCGCGCGAAGCGGAGTGGAAGAAGCCGAGCTTCATGCGGGAGTTCTTCCTCGGCCGCTTCCGCCTCGACCTCGTTTATCCCTTCCCGCTCGCGGAGAAGGAGCGCCCGGAGTTCGCCGCGTTCTACCAGAAGTTCGAGGCCTTCCTCCGCGACGAGGTGGACCCTGCGGAGATCGACCGGACCGGCGAGTACCCGCCGAAGGTGCTCGACGGCCTGCGCCGGCTCGGCGCGTTCGGGATGAAGATCCCCGCGAAGTACGGCGGGCTCGGCTTCACGAACGTCGAGTACAACCGGGTGATGACGCTCATCGGCAGCCGCTGCGGGAACCTCGGGGCGCTGCTCTCCGCCCACCAGTCGATCGGCGTGCCGCAGCCGCTCAAGACGTTCGGCACCGAAGAGCTCAAGAGGAAGTACCTGCCCCGCTGCGCCGCGGGCGAGATCTCGGCCTTCGCCCTCACCGAGCCGCGCGTGGGCTCCGACCCCGCGCGGATGCTGACCACCGCGAAGAAGACGGCGGACGGCACGGCCTACGTGCTGAACGGCAAGAAGCTGTGGACCACGAACGGCACCCTGGCGAAGCTCCTCGTGGTCATGGCGATCGACCCCGACACGAAGAAGATCAGCGCCTTCGTGGTCGAGGCGGACTGGCCGGGGGTGAGCGTCGAGCACCGCTGCCGCTTCATGGGCCTGCGCGCGATCTCGAACGCGGTGATGGACTTCAAGGACGTGCGCGTGCCCGCGGAGAACCTCATCGGACAGGAGGGCAAGGGCCTCAAGATCGCGCTCACCACGCTCAACGACGGGCGGCTCTCGATCCCCAACATCTCGGTGGGCACGGTCAAGGCGTGCCTCGGCATCGTGCGGCGGTGGGCCAACGAGCGGGTGCAGTGGGGCAAGCCGATCGGGAAGCACGAGGCGATCACCCACAAGATCTCGGACATCGCGGCCCGCACGTTCGCGATGGAGGCGGTGGCGAGCCTCGCGACCGAGATGTCCGACCGCGGCGGCTACGACATCCGCCTCGAGGCCGCGGCGGCCAAGGAATGGATCACCTTCCGCGCCTGGGAGGTCGTCGACGAGACGATGCAGATCCGCGGGGGCCGCGGGTACGAGACCGAGCAGTCCCTCGCCGCCCGCGGGGACGAGCCGGTCCCGGTCGAGCGGATGATGCGCGACTACCGGATCAACAAGATCTTCGAGGGCTCGACCGAGATCATGCACCTGTTCATGGCCCGCGAGATGGTCGACAAGCACCTGCAGGTCGCGGGCGCTCTCGTCGACCCCGCGAAGCCGCTCTCGGCGAAGCTCGCGGCGCTGCCCGGCATGGCCGCCTTCTACGCATGGTGGTATCCGACGCGCTGGCTCGGCTGGTCCTTCTGGCCCAAGTACGCGGGCATGGGGCCGCTCGCCCCTCACCTGCGCTTCGTCGAGCGCTCGTCGCGGCGCCTCGCCCGCGCGAGCTTCCACGGCATGCTCGTCTACCAGGCGAAGCTCCAGAACAAGCAGGCGTTCCTCTTCCGCCTCGTGGACATCGCGAACGAGACCTTCGCGATGGCGGCCGCGGCCTCGCGCGCGCAGACGCTCGTCGATCGCAACGCGCCCGAGGGCCGGCAGGCGGTGAGGATGGCCGACGTGTTCTGTCGATCCGCGCGGCGCAGGGTCGTGGCCCTCTTCCGCGAGCTGTGGAGCAACGACGACGTTCTCCGCTACAAGCACGGGCTGGGCGTGCTCGGGGGCGCCGACACGTGGCTCGAGACGGGGATCGTCGAGGCGCGGGCGAGACAGGCCGCGCCGCCGCTCGAGGAGAAGCAGGAGGTCCCAGTCGGGGCGTAGCCCCGGGAGGAGCACATGGCCGTCAGCATCCGCAAGCTCACCCTCTGGCGCACCGAGGTCCAGCACCGCCCGGGCGCCCTCTCGGAGCTGCTCGAGCCGCTCGCCGCCGCGGGGGCCGACCTCCAGATCGTGATGGGGTACCGGATCCCCGGGCAGAAGACGCGGGCCGTGGTCGAGGTGGCGCCGGTGGGGACGCGCAAGGTCGTGCAGGCGGCCGAGGGCGCCGGCCTCGCCCCGGGCGGAGCCCCCACCCTCCTCGTCCTCGGCGACAACCGGCCCGGGCTCGCCAACCGCATCGCGAGCGCCCTCGCCGAGAGCGGCGTCAACATCGCCTTCCTCGTCGCCCAGGTCGTGGGGCGGCGCTACTCGGCCGTCTTCGGCTTCGAGAGCGAGGCCGACCTCGACAAGGCCGCCGACCGGATCCGGGCCGCGGTCACGGCCCGGGCGCGGAGGTAGGCGCCAGGGGCACGCACGCCGGCGCGCGGGGCGGCTTGCCCGTCCCGCGCGCGCCGGATATATTGGCCGGCAAGGACATTCGGAGCGGCCCGCACGTCGCGGGCCCGGCAACCTGGGGGGGCAACCCAAGGTGCCGATCCCGGCCCCGTCCGGCCGGGAGATGTGGCCCCGGGACGGTCCCGTGGCAACGAAGTGCCCGGCGCAGCCGCGCCCTCGCGGGTGTCCGATTGCGAGCGATCAAGGAGGACGCCCGGTGAGCGAGAAGCAGCCCGGCCCGAACGGCCACCCCTTCATCTTCACGTCCGAGTCCGTCACGGAGGGCCACCCCGACAAGGTGTGCGACTTCGTCGCCGACTCGGTCCTCGACGCCTACGTGGCGCAGGACCCGAACGCCCACGTGGCGTGCGAGGTCCTGTGCAAGTCCGGGGTGGTCGTGGTGGCCGGCGAGATCACGGCCGCGCCGCAGGCGCGGGTCGACCTCGACGCGGTGGCCCGCGAGGCGATCCGGACGATCGGGTACACCGATCCGACCGAGGCCTTCAACGCGGACGGCGTGAGGGTGATCCAGCACGTCACCCGCCAGGCACAGGAGATCGACGGCGCGGTGAGCAAGGACGGGCTCGAGCAGGGGGCGGGCGACCAGGGCCTGATGTTCGGCTACGCGACGGACGAGACGCCCGAGCTGATGCCCCTGCCGATCTTCCTCGCCCACCGCCTCGCCCGGATCATGGCCGAGGACCGCCATGCGGGCCGCGAGACCTGGCTGCGCCCCGACGCGAAGACGCAGGTGAGCGTCCTCTACGAGGGGGGCCGCCCGGTCGAGGTGAAGACGGTGCTCGTCTCCACGATGCACGCGCGCGGCAAGGACCAGGCGGAGATCGCCGCCTACGTGACGGGGAGCCTCGCCCCCCGCGCCCTCGACGGATGGCACCGGCCGGGCATCGAGTACATCGTCAACCCCTCCGGCAGCTTCGCCGAGGGCGGTCCCTCCGCGGACTGCGGGGTGACGGGGCGCAAGATCATCGTGGACACCTACGGCGGCGCGGCCCACCACGGCGGCGGCGCCTTCAGCGGGAAGGACCCCTCGAAGGTGGACCGCAGCGCCGCCTACTTCTGTCGCCACATCGCCCGCGAGGTGGTCAAGGCGGGGATCGCGAAGCGGGCCGAGATCCAGGTGGCCTACGCCATCGGCCAGGCCCGGCCGGTCTCGGTGAAGGTCGACACGTTCGGCACCGGCGACCCCCGGGCGGCCGAGGCGCACGTCCGGCGGTTCGACTTCCGCCCCGCGGCGATCATCGAGCGGCTGGACCTGCTGCGCCCGATCTACCGCCAGACCACGAACTACGGCCACTTCGGGCGCCCCGGTCTGCCCTGGGAGGCCTGATCGTTGCGCCCCGCCGCCGGGCGGCGATAGACTGCGCCCGTCCCTGGGAGATCCGATCATGACGGCCGCCGAAGCCCAACCCCCCGCGCCCGCCGGGCCGTCCCGGCTCGAGCGCTTCGCGAAGCGCCTGCGCCGCTACGTCCTCCTGTTCTCGTTGCTCGCGGTGGGAGCGGCCGCGCTCTACCTCTTCCTCGCCTCCCGCTGGAGCTACTCCTCCGGCGAGCGCGCGGGCTACGTGCAGAAGTTCTCGAAGAAGGGATGGGTCTGCAAGACGTGGGAGGGCGAGGTGGCCATGGCCAACCTCCCGGGGGCCATGCCCGAGGTCTTCGCGTTCACCGTGCGCGACGACGCGGTGGCCGCGCAGATCAACGCCCACCTCGGGGCCCGCGTCGTGCTGGGCTACGAGCAGCACCTCGGCCTGCCGAGCTGCTTCGGCGAGACGCATTACTGGGTGACGTCGGTGCGCAGGGTGGACAACCCGTAGGAGAGGCCATGGCCGCCACCGTCGACTTCCGGACGCTGAGCCTGCAGGACGCGCTCGACCTCGCCATCCTCGTCGAGGAGGAGGCCCAGGAGCGCTACCTCGAGTTCGTCGACCAGATGGAGCGGCACCACACGAAGGAGGCGGCGGCGTTCTTCGCCTCGATGGCCCGCAACGAGCAGAAGCACGGCGAGGAGCTGCGGGCCAGGCGTCGCGGCCTCTTCGGCGACGCCCCGTCCCGCGTGAGGCGGTCCATGCTCTGGGACGTGGAGGCCCCCGACTACGACCAGCCCCGCGCGTTCATGTCGGCGCGCCAGGCGATGCAGGTCGCGCTCGCCTCCGAGACGAAGGCCCACGAGTTCTTCGTGAACGCGCTGCCCCACCTGAGCGACCCCGACGTGAAGGCGCTCTTCCGGGAGCTGCGGGACGAGGAGGTCCTCCACCAGGGTCTCGTGCGGGAGGCGATGCGCGCGCTGCCCGAGGGCGAGGAGCCGGACGGCGCGGCCTACGAGGACGAGCCGGTCGCCCAGTAGGCGCTTCAGCTCTCGACGACTCTCCAGGGCGAGCCGCCCAGCCAGCTCGCGAAGGCCGGCCCCGGCATGGGCCGGGCGATGTGGTATCCCTGGGCGAGGTCGCACCCGAACGTGGCGAGAAGGTCGAGCGTCCACTGGTCCTCGACCCCCTCCGCGACCACGGTGAGACCGAGGTTGTGGGCGAGGTCGGCGGTCGAGCGCACGATCGCGGTGTCCTCGCCGCCCTCCCCGGACATCCCGAGCACGAACGACTTGTCGATCTTCAGCTCGTGGACGGGCAGCTTGCGCAGGAGGCCGAGCGAGGAGAAGCCGGTGCCGAAGTCGTCGATCGAGACCGCGACCCCGCGGCCGCTGAGGCTCGCCAGCACCTCCGCGGCCCGGCCCGCGTCGACCATCACCGCGCTCTCGGTGACCTCGACCTGCAGGGCGTCGGGGCGCAGGTCGTGGGTCAGGAGCGCCTCCTCGACGTCGTCGACGATGCGCCCGTCGTGCAGGCTGCGCGCGGAGACGTTGACCGCGACCGGCAGCTTCCTCCCCGCCCGCTCCCAGCCGCGCGCCTCCCCCGCCGCCCGGTCGAGCACCCACCGGGTCAGGGGGCGGATGAGGCCGGTCTGCTCCGCGAGGGGGATGAAGTCCGAGGGCGGGACGAGCCCGCGCTTCGGGTGCGTCCAGCGCAGGAGGGCCTCGGCGCCCACCACCGATCGCGTCTTGAGATCGACCTTGGGCTGGTAGTGCAGCTGCAGCTCGCTGCCCTCGAGGGCCCGGCGCAGCTCGCCGAGGAGGGCGAGACGCGAGGGGTCGTGGGGCTCGAGCTCGCTCGCGTAGAGGACCGTCTCTCCCCCGCCCTTCTTCCGCGCCGCCTGGACCGCGGCGTCGGCCCGCCGCAGCAGGGTCTCCGCCTCGGTCCCGTGCTCCGGCGCAACCGCGACCCCGATGCTCGCCGAGAGCTCGATCGGCAGCTTCTGGACCATGAACGGCCGCTCGAGCGAGCCGAGGATGCGGTCCCCGACCTGCCGCGCGAACGGGCCGTCGGCGTCGGGGAGGAGCACGCCGAACTCGTCTCCGCGCAGCCGGGCCACGCGGTCGGGATCGCCGAGCGCGTCGCCGAGCCGCGCGGCGAGGTCGCGCACGATCAGCTCGCCGTTGTGGTGCCCGAGGGCGTTCGTCACGTCGCGGAAGCGGTCGAGGGCGAGGATCAGGAGCGCGAGGGGCTGGCTCGTCCGCAGGGCCTCGGAGAGCGCGCGCCCGAGGCGGTTGAGGAGGAGCACACGGTTCGGCAGGCCGGTGAGCTGGTCGTAGAACCGCATGCGGCGCAAAGACTCCTCGGCGAGGCGCTGCTCCGTCACGTCGAGCACGAAGCCGCGCACGAAGCGCGCCTTCCCGTCGGGCCCGGGCAGCACCCGTCCCTCGTCGCGCCACCAGACGACCCGCCCCTCCCGGTCGAGCAGGCGGTACTCGCTCGCGAAGCGTCCCCCCGCGGCGCAGGCCTCACGGAACTGGCGAAGCACCCGCTCGCGGTCCTCCGGGTGCAGGCGCCTCACCCACATGTCGGGCTCGGCCAGCCACTCCCCCGGGGAGAAGCCGGTCATGGCCTGCAGCTGCGGGCTCACGTACGCCCGGCTGCCCGCGTCGTCCGCCCAGGCCACGTACGTGAGCGCGGGGATCTCCTCGATGAGCGCCCGGTAGGGGTCGCCTCCGATCGCGTCCGCGCGCCCGGGTCGCCCGCCGGCCTCGCGCCGCTCCCGCTCGATCGCGGCCTTGAGCCGCACCGCGTCGCCCGAGCGCACGCAGTCGTGGGCGCCGCCCCGCACGAGCGCGACGACCTGGTCCTCGGTGAACGAGGCCGACCGGACCACGACCGGGGGCAGGGAGAGGTCCTGCGCGAGCTCGAGGACCTTCACGGGGGGGAGGCTGCCCTCGTCGGCGACCGCGACCAGCAGCTCGGCCCCCGGGGCCAACCTCTCGATGTCCTTCTCGCCGGGTGCCAGGAACACCGCCGGCTCGTAGCCGGCTCGCTCCAGGTCGGACGCGACGTCCAGCGCCGCGACGTGAGCGTCGGCGACGACCACGACTTTCAGCGGCCTGCCCATTCCTGCCCCCGTTCGCCCGCCTCGGGCGTATCCGTGGCCAACGTTGTCACTGGATCCGGATTATACGGAAACCCTCAACCCCTTGCGAGGTCCCGGAAGTGCTCCCCCGACAGGTTGAGGGCACGTCCGAAACCGAGAACCATCCGTCCGCCCCGGATCTCGAGGCGGTAGAGCGTGAAGTCCGGCAGCTGGAGCGTCATCGCGGCCTGCGGGAAGCGAGAGAGGAACGCCCGCGCGGCCGCCTCGAAGTCGGGGCTCTTCCCGGAGAGCGGCGTCACGACGCCCTCGAGCTGGAGACGCGCCACCTGGAGCGGGTCCGCCTCGGCCGAGTCGGGCTCGTGGATCATGCCGCTCCAGGGCGCCCCGGCCGCGAGCCCGCGGGAGTGCCGGGCGAGGGCCGAGGACTGGACGACGAGGGCGCTGCGGTCGGGGGTGACGGCGTAGGGCAGAAGGCCCACCACCGGCTCGCTCCCGGCCACGACGCCGAGGGACAGGAGCCGCTGCCCCAGCAGGAGCCCTCCCAGGCGCGCGGAGTCTTCCGGTGTCATCTCGAGGGTGCGGCTCCTTCCCGGAGGGATCGGGTGGTGCGCGCACTCTTGTAGCAGCCCCGCCGTTCGCGGGTCAAGAGCGCTGGATCACACCGTCCGCCCTGAGGAGCGAAGCGACGATGTCATGGCCGGGTCCGCCGCGCCGAGCGAAGCGAGGCGCCGGGCGGAGCGGGAGTCGGACCCCGA
>CAZLRF010000019.1:45992-85086 GCA_964561785.1 uncultured Acidobacteriota bacterium
TCCCGAAGGGATCGGCGAACGAGGCCCGCCGACTCCGCCCCGAGGAGCGAAGCGAGGCGCCGGGCGGAGCGGGAGTCGGACCCCGATCCCGAAGGGATCGGCGAACGAGGCCCGCCGACTCCGCCCCGAGGAGCGAAGCGACGAGGTGGTGGAGGCGGCGGGAGTCGAACCCGCGTCCGGAAACGAGCCTGCGACAGACCCTACAGGTTTAGTCCGACCTGGTGTTTCGCCACGGTCGTGAAGGCCGGACGCAACCGACCGAGGCTAGTCCGATTGATCTCGCCGTCCGCCCCCGGACCGAGAGCTCGCAGCCAGCCCACCTTTGTGACGCTCTGTCCAGCCGCCGTGGGCGGGCAGCCGGCAGAGCGGGTTGCCTAAGGGTTAGTTAGGCAGCCAGCGCCAAGTTGTCGTTGGCAGCTGTGGTTTTCCCACCGGATTATCGAGCCGGTAGGCACGCTCGACCTGCGTCTGTCGGGGTCACGTTCCCGTCGAAACCGTGACGCCCCCCTCCTTGCCGTCAGGATAGCACGCTCAGAAGCCCAGTTCCTTCAGGTAGCGCTCGCCGCCTGGCCCGTTGAGCTGCCAGTACGGAAGGCGGGTCGAACCCCGAAGCGCGAGCTCCTCGCCCTCGGGCCCCCTCTGGCGGACGAGCCGGAAGGGGGAGGCCGCCTCGACCTCGAAGGCGAGGGTGCGGCCGCCCTCGACGGAGACGGTGTACACGGTCACCTCGAAGCGGCCGGCGGGAACGCTCGCCATCCTCGTGGCCGCCGAGCGGGAAATCTGGGCCTTCGTCCAGGCGAGGGGCTGGTGGCGCAGGCGAGCCCACAGCAGCGACGGGAGGAACGGCACGCTGCGGCTCTCCCCCGGGCCGAGGTAGGCGCCCATCCAGCCCCGGAGCAGGATGGGCAGGGCGTCTTCGACGACTCCTCCCGCCGGCCACTCGAGGTCGTCCACGCCGTCCGCTTCCCCGTCGAAGTAGCTGTGGAACAGGCCGGCGAGCCGGGATCCCCGCGGGGCGATCTGGTGCCACACGTGGCCGCACCATTCCTGGCTCGAGAAGCTGACCTTGGCGAGCGGCCAGCCGGGCGCGACGCGCAGGAACGTCGACGTCATGACGTCGTAGTCGTAGATGCCGGTCGGGAACTCGCGCACGGCGTTCAGCTTCATCACGGGGTAAACGTCGGAGGCGGGGTGACGCCCGGGGTCCGCCTTCACGCGGAGCGTGTCGGAGAAGTCCTCCGTGACGTAGACGAGGACGGCCCGGCCCGCGCGCGGCGCGCCGTAGCGCGGCTGGGTGAGGGCGTAGCCGTTGAGCTCGGCCTTGCCGTCTCCCCAGTGCGCCCAGAAGTCCTGGGCGGCGACGGGAGCGGCGATCGACAGGGACAGCACGGCGGCGAGGGCGTGTCTCATGGACTCTCCGTGGGATTCGGGCGGCGCCGGCCCGTGAATCAGCATAGCCCAATCGCCCCCGCGTGGCGGCACATCCCCCGCAGGGGGCACTCGCCGCAGCGGGGGCGCACCCGGCACACGTCCTTCGCGAGGAGCACGACCTGCGCGTGGAGCTCGCCGTAGAGCGCCGCGCTCCGCGGCAGCCGGTCCTCGAAGAAGCGCTGCAGCGCGTCGTAGGGCTCGTCGCCCCGGACGAGGCCGAGGCGGGAGAAGACGCGACGCGTGTACGCGTCCACCACGAACAGCGGCTTTCCCGCCGCGTAGAGCGCGATCGAGTCGGCCGTCTCTCGTCCCACGCCGTGCACTCCCAGGAGCTTGCGCCGCAGCGCGCGGGGCTCCTCCCGGCGCATGGCCTCGACGCGCCCGCCGTACTCGGCTTCGAGGAAGTCGACGAGCGCCCGAAGCCGCTCGGCCTTGACGCGGAACGTGCCCGAGGACCTGAGCAGCGGGGCGAGCCGCGAGGCCGGCAGCCGGCTCATCGCGGCGAACGACAGCAGGCCGCGGCGGCGCAGCGCGGCGAGCGTGCGCTCGACGTTCGTCCAGGCGGTGTTCTGGACGAGGATCGCGCCGACGCACACCTCGAACGCCGAATCCCCCGGCCACCACCCCGAAGGCCCGTGGCGCTTCACCAGCAGGCGGTGGATCCGGAGGAGCAGCGCCCTTGCGCCCGCTCGTCCCGCTCGCGGCACGGGGCGACGATACAGGAGCGGGCTTTCGTTGACACCCCCGCTCGGGTGCCGGATAATGCGCGGGGACGTAAGTCGGGATACTGCATGATTTTGGCTCGTCCGCCGAGGGGAACATGGCGCTCGAAGACGACCTGAAGGCCCGCATCTCCGCCCTCATCAGCCAGCAGATGGCCAACTGGGTCGTCGAGATCCAGCGATCCATCCAGGGCCACCAGGCGAGCCTCGTGCGCGCGCTCGACGAGCTCGGCGAGACCGTGGCCCGCTACGACGAGAAGGTGGACGAGTCGTCGATCGCGAAGGCGGTCGCCGAGGTCCTCGAGCAGCAGCCCCCGCCCGCGGCCGCCGCCGATTACTCGGGCCTGCGCGCCGCGATCGCCGCCCTCGACAAGGGAACGAACCTCCAGGAGGTCCTGATCGCCCTCGTCACCGAGGTCGCGAAGCAGACCGACCGCGCCGCGATGTTCATCCTGAAGAGCAACGCGGCCGTCGGCTGGTACGCGCGTGGCTTCGACCACAACGACGCGGTGAAGGCGCTCACGATCCCGCTCACCGCGGACACGCTCTTCCGCCTGGTGGCCCAGACGCGGCACGCGACGCGGGGCCACTCGAGCCACTCCCCGGCCACCGCCCAGGCCCTCGCCCGGCTGGGCGGCGACGGCCAGGGCGTCCTCGCCGTCCCCCTCGTCCTGCGCGACAAGGTCGCGGCCGTCCTCTACTGCGACACTTCCCAGGACGAGATGCCGCAGTCCACGGCCGACCTGGTCGAGGTGCTGGTCGCCTACGCCGGCCGGGTCATCGACCTGCTGAGCACGGCCGCGCGACCCGCCCCCGCCCCCGGAGGCGCGGGCGCGCGGCCGGGCATGGGCACCGCGCCGGGCATCGAGAGCACCGGACCCTCGATCCCGGTCGGCACGGGGACGATCCGCCCGCAGCCCGCCCCAAGCGTCGTGCGACCCCCGACGATGCCGCCGGGCCGCCTGCCCGCGGTGCCCGCCCCGGCTCCGGCTCCCACGCCGGCGCCGACTCCTCCTCCGATCGCCGCGCCGCCCCCTTCCACGCCGCCCGCCCGCGCGCTCGCCCCGGAGGACCAGAAGGCCCACGACGACGCGAAGCGCTTCGCCCGCCTCGTGGTCAGCGAGATCAAGCTCTACAACGAGGCGAAGGTCGCCGAGGGGCGCAAGACGAAGGACATCTACGAGCGGCTGAAGGAGGACATCGAGCGGGGCCGGCAGATGTACCACGACCGCGTGTCGCAGGCGGTGCGCGACGTGAGCGACTACTTCCACGACGAGCTCGTGCGGATCCTCGCCGGCGGCGACGCCTCCGCCCTCGGTCCCTCGTAGGGGCGCGCGGCCGCTCTTGCTCGCGACGCTCGGCCTTCTCCTCGCCCTGGCCGGTCCCGCCGCGGACCCGTCCGACTGGCGCCTCGCCGCGGACCCGCGCGACTCGGCGGAGGCGGCGGCGCGCGAGGCGGCCGTCCTCGAGGGCACCGACGCCCTGCTCGCCGCGGCGGCGCGCTTCCCCGGCACGCCCGCCTCCGGCCTCGCGCGGCTCGCGGCGGGGCTGCGCCTCGTCGAGGCGGGCCGCCCCGCCGACGCGGTCGCGCAGCTGTCCCACCCGGACGTCGCGCTCACCCACCTCCACGACCATGCCCTGCTCGCGCTCGCCCGCGCACAGGAAGCCCTCGGACAGAAGGACGCGGCCGCTCGCTCCGCGCTCGCGGCGGGGACCGACCCCGCGGGGGCGACGGCCTGCGACGCGCTGCCCCGCGCGGCGCGGCTCTTCGCCGCCTCCGGACAGCCGGCAATGGCCGCGCCGGCCCTCGAGCGCACGGCTGCGGCCTGCCCGCGCGAGGCGCCGTCCGCCCTCCTCGAGCTGGGGAAGGCTCACCTCGCGCTCGGCGAGCCGGCGGCGGCAGCGGCCGTCCTCGCGCGGCTCGACCGCGAGCACCCCGCCTCCCGGCCGGCGAAGGAGGCCCGCGCGCACCTCGCCGCCCTCGCCGCGCACCTGCCCCCGCACCCGGCCGAGGAGCGCGCTCGACAGCTCCTCGAACGGGGCGCGGCGCTCCTCGCCGCGGGCCAGGCCGCGGAGGCCGTGGTCGCCCTCCAGGCGGTGCCGACCGCGCAGCTTCCGCCGGCCGACGTCGACCTCCTGCGCGTGAAGCTGGGTCGCGCCCTCCTCGTCCGCGGCCGCGGCGCGGAAGGCCGCGCGGCGCTGCGCAAGGTCGGGCCGGGATCGCCCCACGCAGCCGAGGCCGCCTACCACCTCGCGCGGGACGCGGCCCGGCGCACGCGAGACGCGCAGCCCTACGTCGCGGTGGCCGACGGCTTCCCTGGAACCCCGTGGGCGGAGGAGTCGCTCCTCGCCCTCGCCAACCACTACCAGAAGGACGCCCTCGACGAGGCTGCGGCCCGCTGGTGGCGGCGTCTCGCGGAGGAGTTCCCCGACGGGCGCTACGTCGAGCGCGCCGCGTGGCGCGCGGGGTGGGACGACTACCGCGCCGGCCGGCACGAGGCCGCCGCCCGCCTGCTCGAGACGACCGCGCGCCTGCGGCCGCCGAGCGCCTCGACCCCGGGCTTCCTCTACTGGGCGGCCCGCGCGCGCGCCGCGCTCGGGCAGAAGGAACGCGCGCGCGCCCTCCTCGCGGAGACGGTCCTCCGCTACAAGCACGCCTACCACGGCATCCGGGCCCGCGAGGCCCTCGCCCGGCTGGGCGGGGCGCCCGCCCCCGCGTCCGCGGTGACGGCCGCGCTGCCGCCCCCGGAGCCGCCGCTCGGCGAGCCGCGCGCGACGCGGGTGCGCCAGCTCCTCCTCGTCGAGCGGCTCGACGAGGCCGCGGCCGAGCTGCGCCTCGTCCCCGAGTCGCCCCGCGTGCAGGCGACCATCGCGTGGATCGACTGGAGGCGCGGGCGGCTGCGCCCCGCGATCACCGCCATGAAGCGCGCGTACCCCGAGTGGGTCGGCGAGGCGGGCGACCGCCTGCCCCGAGAGGTCTGGCAGATCCTCTTCCCGCTGCGCTACGAGCGCGAGCTGCGCGCGGCCGCCGCCGAGGAGGGGCTCGACCCCGCGCTCGTCGCCGCGCTCGTCCTCCAGGAGTCGACCTTCGACCCCGGGGCCCTGTCCCGCGCGGGGGCGCGCGGGCTCATGCAGGTGATGCCCGCCACCGGCCGCACGATCGCCCGCGCGAAGGGCCGGCGCTTCCAGCGCGCCGCGCTCCACGACCCGGTGACGAGCCTCGACTTCGGCACCCACTACCTGCGGCAGATGAGCGAGCGCTTCGGCGGGGCGGTCGAGAAGGTCCTCGCCGCCTACAACGCGGGTCCCCACCGCGTCGACGCGTGGACGGCCTCGCGCGGGGAGACGAGCGCCGAGGAGTTCACCGAGAGCATCCCCTTCAGCGAGACCCGGGGCTACGTGATGATCGTGCTCGCGAACCGCGAGCAGTACCGCCGCCTTTACGGGCTGGAGCGCTCCGCTCCTGCCCCGGCGGTCGAGGGGGCGCGACCGTGAGCTTCCGCCTGGGCGACTTCAAGCGGCAGATCGACCCTTCGGTCCTGGAACGGGAGAAGGGCGTGCGCTCCGACGGCCGCACGGCGGACAAGCTGCGCCCGCTCCGCCTCACGGCCGGGGTCCAGAAGCACGCCGAGGGATCCTGCCTCGTCGAGCTCGGGGACACGCGCGTGCTGTGCGCGGCGAGCCTCGAGGACAAGGTGCCGCCCTTCCTCAAGGGCAAGGGCGAGGGCTGGGTCACCGCCGAGTACGGGATGCTGCCGCGGGCCACCACCACCCGCTCGCCGCGCGAGTCGGGCCGGGGCGGCCCCTCCGGCCGGACCCACGAGATCCAGCGCCTGATCGGCCGCTCGCTGCGCGCCGTGGTCGACGCGAAGGCCCTCGGCGAGCGCACGGTGTGGGTCGACTGCGACGTCCTGCAGGCCGACGGCGGCACCCGCTGCGCCTCGATCACGGGGGCCTTCGTGGCCCTCGTCGAGGCGCTGCGGCGCCTCAAGCGCGCGAGCGCGCTGCCCGAGGTCCCGGTCACCGACTACGTGGCCGCGGTCTCCGTGGGCCGCGTCGGCGACGCCGTCCTCCTCGACCTCAACTACGAGGAGGACTCCTCCGCCCAGGTGGACATGAACGTCGTCAAGACCGGCCGCGGACGCTTCGTCGAGGTGCAGGGCACGGCCGAGGGCGAGCCGTTCACCGCCGAGGAGATGCAGGCCCTGCTCGCCGCCGCCGACGCGGGGATCAGGGAGCTCGTGGCCCGGCAGCGCGAGGCCCTCGGCGGCTTCGAGCCGAAGGCCTGACGCCTCAGCCCCGGCCGGCGAGCGAGGCGAGGAAGACGCGCAGCCGGGCGAAGGCCTTGCCCCGGTGGCTCACCCGGTCCTTCTCCGTCCGCGCGACCTCGCCGAACGTGCGGCCGAACGGCTCGTAGAGGAACAGCGGGTCGTACCCGAAGCCGTTCGTGCCCCGCATCGCTTCCGCGATCCGGCCCCGGACGCTCTCTTCGGCCCGGAACAGCACCTCGTCGCCGCGTGCCACCGCCACCGCGCAATCGAAGCGGGCGCCCCGGCGCTCGGGGGGCAGGCCCGCCAGCTTCGCGAGGAGGAGCCGGTTGCGGTCGAGGTCGCTCGCCCCCTCGCCCCCGAATCGGCTCGAGTAGAGCCCGGGCTCGCCCCCGAGCGCGTCGACCGAGATCCCCGAGTCGTCCGCGACCGTCAGGAGCCCCGAGCGCCGGGCGTAGGCGAGGGCCTTGATCGTCGCGTTCTCGAGGAACGTGGTGCCCGTCTCCTCGGGCGCGTCCTCGATCCCGATCTCCCGCGGGCCCACCACGCGGAAAGGCAGCCCCTCCACGAGGAGGCGCATCTCCCCGAGCTTGCCGGGGTTCTGGCTGGCGAGGAGAAGGTCGGCCATGCCCCGGCATGATACTGCTATCATCGCCGGCGGTCCGGGGAGTAGCTCAGCCTGGTAGAGCACGAGCCTTGGGCGCTCGTGGTCGCGGGTTCGAATCCCGCCTCCCCGACCAGCACGACCCACGAGACCCCGCGACAAGCGGGACCAAGCTGCGGTACTATCGTCCGGTTCTGGAGTCGTCTGAAGTCCGAAGCGAGCGCCTGTAGCTCAGATGGATAGAGCGGCAGCCTTCTAAGCTGCGGGTCAGGGGTTCGAATCCCTTCAGGCGCGCCATTCGACCGGTGGTGGCTGTAGCTCAGCTTGGTTAGAGCGCCAGGTTGTGGCCCTGGAGGTCGCGGGTTCGAATCCCGTCAGCCACCCCAGACCACCTCGATGACCGAGCGCGACGACACACGACCGATCCAGTGCGTCTCCTGCGGGCGCTCGTTCGCCTCCCCCCGCTGGTTCGGGCTGCAGGGCCCGCTGTGCAACGCCTGCCACGAGCGGCTCCAGCGGGAGGAGCAGGTCCGACTTCACCACACGGAGCGCTCGGCCGGCCTGCGCGGCTGGCTGCGCGGCCTCCTCGGGCGCTAGCCCCCCGCTCCCTCCTCCAGGTAGCGCAGCCAGCGCTCCACGACGCCGCGGTTCGGGCCCTGCCCCGCGACGTACGAGCGGGCGTAGCGGACGAGCCGCTCCCGCTCCCCCGGGAGAAGCCCCGCCGACTCCCGGGAGAATCCCTCGAAGAGGACGCCGAGGGTGGCAAGGACGGCCGCCTGGTCGCCCGGGTTCTCCTCCACCCAGGACCTGAGCAGCGGCAGCGCCTGGTCGGAGTTGCCCGCGCGGGCGTAGGCGAGCGCCAGCCGGCGGCGCAGGGAGGCGTCGCCCGGGTGCGCGGCGAGGCCTTCGACCAGGAGCGACGCGGCCTGCTCCGCCTCCCCCGCGCGGACGAGCGCGTCGGAGAGCAAGGCGACGAGCAGGGCGCTGTGCGTCTCGCCGGCGAGCGCGGTCTGCCAGGCCGCGATCGCGTCGAGGTCGCGGCCGAGCGCCGCGTGGCAGGCGCCCAGGTACACGGCGGCCGGGAAGAGGTCGACCGCGCGCCGCGCCGCTGCCTGCAGCTGCGTGAGGGCGGCGCGCAGATCACCCCGGGCGTAGTACGAGACGCCGCGCAGGAAGTCCGTGCGAGCGTCCGCTTTGGCGGCCTCGCGCAGCTGGTCGAGCATGGCCTCCGGCTGCCCTGCGCGCGCGAGGGCCGCCGCCGCCGCGACCGGCGCCGGCGCCGCGCCCGGCACGATCTCGAGGACGCGGTCGACGAAGTGCGCGAGCGCCTCGGGTCGCAGCAGCTCCCGGCGGTCGTACGCCGGGGCGGGAACGAGCTGCGCGGCGAGGCCGCCCGAGGCGCGGGAGGGCCCGGCGACGATCCGGAACGGCCGCCCGGCCGTCGCGACGGGCTTGCCCTCCGCCGACACCTCCGCCCGGGCGAAGTAGCGGCCGGGGGGGAGGAGGCCCGCGGCCACGCTGACGCGCGCGAGCCGTGCCCCGTCCTCTCCCGGCGGCGCGACCGCGACCGGCACCCGCAGGATCGCGGGAGCGCCTTCCGCCTCCGCGATCTCGAAGGCCACCGCGGCCCCTTCGAGGCGCGAGCGGTCCTCGCCCCCGATCTCCACGAGCCCGCAGACACCCCCGTCCGCCTCGAGGTCCGCCGCGGGACGGACTCCGCCTCCCGCCCGCGTGGGCCCGAGCACGAGGTCGGAGACCTCGAGGCCTCCCGCGGACACGAGCGCCGCCTTCGCCTGGTGCTCGACGCTGCCGCGGCGGCCGGCGGCGTCGACCGCGACCAGCCGCAGCCGGTAGACGCCGGGAGAGACGGTGGCGTCGGCGACGAAGTCTCCCCACTCGCCCTCGCCCGCCGCGACCCCGGATTGCGAGCGGGCCATCGCGAGCTTCCCGTCGGCGCCGCTCAGCGTGAACGCGATGCTCACCGGCCGCCGCGGGGTCGCCACCCGGCCCGCGATCAGGAGGCGCACCTTGCCCTTCTCCGCCGCGTGGGTCGCGAACGTGGCGACCTGCAGCGGGAGGGCGCGCTCGAGCCGGGGCGAGCGCAGGGCGCCGAGGAGGAGGGCCTCGGTGGTGGGCGCCGAAGCGGGGATGTTGAGCAGGCGCCGCGAGCGCACGGTCGCCCCGGGCCGCGTGACCTCCACCGCGACCGCGTGGTTCTTCCCGTCGCGGTCGCCCGGCTCGGGCTCGAAGCCCAGCAGGTAGTACCCCGACAGCTCCCGGGAGAGTCTCGCGAACGGGGCGTCGGCCGTCCCGGTCACCGCCAGCACCGCGCCCCGGGTCGTGGCCGAGAGGTCGTGCAGCGTGCCCTGCTCCGCCGCCTCCTCGGCGCCGGTGGGGACGTGTCCCCGCCGGAACTCCGCGTCCTGACCCGGCTTGTCGAGCAGCACGCTGTAGACCGTCACCTGCGCCTCGGCCGCCGCCTCCGCGATCTGCACCATCTCGCCCACGTCTTCGCTCCACAGGCCCTCGGAGAGGAGGACGACCGTCTTCGGGCCCTCGATCGCGCGCAGGCTGCGCATGGCCTGCAGGAGCGCACGCTTGGATCGCAACGAGCGCTCCCGGTAGCTCGAGAGGACCTGCGCCGCCTCGGTCTCGAGCTGCAGGCGGCAGTCCTCGAGGCGCTCGGCGGTGAGCTGGAACGCGCACTCGACGTCGATGAAGCGCTCCCAGGCCTGCTGGTCGTGCCGCACGAGGTACGCGACCGCCTCGGTCACCGGCACCCGGAAGACGCCGCGGTCGGCGTCGCCCTGGCCCACCAGGCCGCGCAGCGCCTCGCTCACGCGCTCGCGCGGCGCCGTGAAGTCGAGGCTTCGGCCCTGACCGGGGATGGTGACGAGGCCGACGCGGTCGGACGGGGGCAGGCGCTCCACGAAGCGCGACGCCGCCGCGAACACCTGCCGTCCCCCGCCCCGCGCGATGTTGCCGAGGTCGACGAGGAGGAGGACCAGCCTCCCGGGGGCCTGCCCCTCGTTGCTCGAGAAGTGGGCGGCGGGAGGCGGCGCGGCCGCGGGCTCCGTGGGGGCCTCCGTCCCCACGAACTCGGCGGAGACCACCCGCCGCGGCTTCCCGCCCACGCTCACCCGGAAGTCCTCCGGCAGAAGGCCGATCACCGGACGGCCCGAATCGTCCACGACCGCCGCGTCCACCGCGACGACGTCGACGTCCACGCCGAAGACCGGCGGAGCCGGCGCGGAGGGCGGCTGGGCCCGGGCCACGGAGCCGGCGAGAACGCCCACGATCAGCACCCACACGCGCATCCTCACCTCCGGCGGGCGGGCACCCGGTAGCCCTGGCGCGCCCGCACCGCGTAGCCCCGGCCCGCGACCTCCACCCGGATCGTCCGCCAGCGGCCGGGCTCCGCCGACACCCCCGCGTCGTACGCGAGCAGGTACTGGCTCGCGAGGTCCGCTGCGATCTCCGAGAACGCGCCGTCGAGCTCCTCGATGCGGTCGGTGTAGAACGCCCGCCCGCCGCCGACCTCGGCGATGCGGTCGAGCTTCCGCTTGAGGCCGGCCTCGCGCATGCCTTTGCCCTGGGCGACCACGTACACCGGGACCGCGCTCGTCTCGATCCGGCGCACGACGTCCGACGCCGCCGCGTGGCTCACCATGTCCTCGCCGTCCGTGAACAGGACGAGGGCGCGACGGCCCCGGTGGCGCTCGAGCAGGTCGAGGCCCCGCAGCACCGCGTCGTGGAGCGCGGTGCTGCCCCAGGCCCGCAGCCGGTCCACCGCACGCAGCCGCGCCTCGGGCGTCGCCTCGCGCCGGGCGACCGTGAAGATCGCGTCGTTGAACGCGAGCAGCGTCACGCGGTCGACGGCCCGCAGCCCGGCGAGGAACCGCCGCACGGCCTCGCGGCAGGTTCCCATCGCCGGCGCCATGCTCGCGCTCATGTCCATCGCGACCACGATCTCCCGCTCGGAGTCCTGCCCGACGAAGTGCGTCAGCTCGCGCCGCTCGCCGTCCTCGAAGACGCGGAACGCCTCCCGGCCGAGCCCCTTCACCCGGGCGCCGCCGCCGTCCGTCACGGTCGCCGCGACCTCGACCACCTCGGCCGCCGCGGTCGGCACGAACCCGGCGGCCTGCGTCCTGACGGTATCGACGAGGCGCGACCCGTCGGCGAGCACCGCCACCGCCCGGATCTCGTGGGCGCCGACGCCTGCCCCCGCGTCCCACGGGCACTCCCAGGGGGGGGCTTCGCGCGTGCATACCGTCCGCCCGTTCGCCACCAGGGCGATGCGGACGACGGCCGCGTCGGCCGGCGTCACCTCGGCGCGCAGCGTGAGCGGGCCGCTCACGTAGCGGCTCGGCTGGGGCTCGACGATCGAGAGGGACGCCGCCGCCGCGCCGGCGAGCGACGCCCGGCAGACCAGGAGTCCCAGGGCCACGAGGGCGTGGCGGGTCACCGTGCCCCCCGGGGCGACGCGGCCGCTCCCCACGTGGCGGCCACCGCCGCCACGGCCCGGTCGAGCCGGCCGCGGTCGAGCTCGCGCACCCACGCCTCGAGGGCGAGCCGGTCGCCCGGGAACAGCGGCTGCGCTTCGAAGAACAGCCCTGGCAGCAGCCGCGCGACGAGGGCGGGGGCGAGCACCGCGGGCAAGCGCCGCTCGGCGAGGTGCTCCGCCACCCGCAGCCGCAGGTCGACGAACGCGGCCCCGAGCGCCAGGTGAGACGCGCGGCCCGAACCGTCGAGGGGAACGCTCGACGGGAAGCGCACGCGGAGCCCCGCCGCGATCTCGTCGCCCGTGCCCCAGGCGTCGAGGCCCGCCCCGCCCCCGAGCCGGGCCAGCTCGCCCAGCGAGAACAGGGACGCCGCTCCCGCCGGGTCGCGGGCGAGGACCCACTCGAGGGCCCGCGCGCGGGCCGGCTCGAGGCCGGCCTCGCGCGCCGCCTCCGCGAGCGCGGCGGACCCGGCGTCGAGCCCTGCCGCCCGACGGCGGCCCGCGAGAAGGGCGGCGGCGACGGCGTCCCGGGAGGCGGCGTCGAGGTCGCGCGCGTTGGCGAGCGCGGCCGCACCGGCCAGGGCCAGCCGGTCCTTCTCCCCCAGGGCGGGGGGCGCCGCGGGCATCGCGCCGTCCTCCGGGGAGAGCAGCGCGAGGCGCGCGAGGCCACGCTCGAGGCCGAGCAGCGAGCCGCGCACGTGCCACGCCACGCCGGGGCCGGAGCGCTCTTCGGGCAGCGCCAGGGGCTCGGGCAGGAAACGGTGCCGCACCGACGGATCCCCCGCGCCGAGCGCCGGGCCCTCGGGGTCGCCGAGGGCCGAAGCGTACACGAGCGCGGCGAGCGCGGCGCCGAGCTCGTCCCCGCAGGCGCGGGCCGGAGCCCGCTCGCCGCACCGGGCGAGGACCTCGTCGAGCCGCGGCCCGCCCTGCCGCTCGCGCACCCTCTCGAGCCGCAGCGCTTCGGCCGGGCCGGGATCGGCCGGGACGAGCGCCCCGTCCCACTCGAAGCGCTCCCCCGAGAGCTCCGCCTCGAGCACGTCCCCCGCGAGCGCGCGCCGGAGCGTCGTCTCGGCGTCCCCGGCGGCGAGGCCCCCGTAGACGCCGGCGGCCGCCGCCGGGACGAGCTCCGCCTCGACCCAGCGCGCGAGGCCGAAAGGCCACGCGTGCGCGTCGTCGAACGGCAGCGCGAACAGGGCGGCGACCAGCCGCCCCGCCTCGTCGGCCGTGAGCACCCGCGAGAAGCGCACGCGGTCCACGAGCGCGAGTCCGCCCTGGAGGCCGCGGTGGGCCCGCTCCGCCGCCTCCCCACCCGCTCCGCTCGCCCGCCGGGCCGCTCGTACGCCCGCCGCGAACAGCGCCGGATCGCGCACGCCCATGCGCTCGAGGGCGAGCACGAGCGCCCGCGCCTCGCGGATCCCGCGCACGGCCAGAATGAGGTCGGGCCAGGCCGCCTCTCCGGGGTCCCCGAGGGTCCTCTGGGCGAACGCGAGCTGCTCGAGCCGCACCCGCGACTCCTGCGGGCCGCCGCCCGAGAACGCCGCGGCCGCCCACGCCGCATCCGCGGCCGCATCCGCCTCCCGGCCTCGAGGCGGAGGCCAGCCCCACACCGCGGCCCAGAACGGGCGCCGGCTCGGGGGGGCGAGGGTGCCGTCCGGGGCGAGCCTCGCCTCGCGCAGGACGCGTGCGGCGTCGGACTCCGGTCGCGCATGGGCGTCGCTGCCGCTGCGCCACCAGGCCCTCTCGCCCTCGAAGACGGAGGCCAGGCGCCGCAGCGCCGCGGCGCGAGCGGGGGGAGGCCGGTCGAGCGACAGCGCGAAGCGCAGACGTGGCGGGTCGAGGCGCGCCACCGAGTCGTACATCAACGCCCGCCTCCCCTCCGCGCCCTCGAGCAGGGCGAGGAGGAACGGCAGGGGCGCGGACGTCTTCGCCCCCACGACGGCCTCCCACGCCCCGGCGGCCTCCTCCCCCCCGGGCACGACCACCCGGCCTCCCCGCACCCGGAAGCGGCCGGTGAACAGGGCCAGCACGTCGGCGCGCCGCTCGAGCACGCGGGCGAGCGCGACCGGGTCGGCGGCGAGGGCGGACAGCGTCTCCTCGTCGAAGGCGCACAGGCCGCGGTAGAGCAGGGTCGCGCGGCGGTCGGCGAGGATCGCCTCCGCCACCTCGTCGTCGGCGAGGTCCGGCCGACCGAGCAGCGTCCGCCAGGCGTCTTTCGCGAGCGGGAGGGGCACCTCCCTCGCCGGCGCGCCGAAGGACGCCGCGGGCATGGAGGCCCGGGCCGCCTCCCAGGGGAACCCGTGGCGCCGACGCGCCTCCTCGTAGAGCGCACGCCACGCGGGCAGGTCGGAGGGAACCGCGGCGAGCACGGAGCCCCACTGCCGCGGCGTCGCCTCGACCGCGGCCGCGCGCGGCACGAAGAGCGCGAGAAGCACGGCGGCGACGGCCAGGCGCCGCCTCGACCTGCGGGGGACCATGGACGGGATTCTATCGCCGGCCGCCGCCCCGCGCGGTGCTACGATCCGGGGCGGCGCGGGGACCGCCCGCGCGAGGAGAGGACACGATGCCCCAGCGGCCGCCCGACGTGAACCCGGAGATCCTGAGGGGCGACCTCAGCGAGGAGCTGCTCCAGCATTACCTCCGCGGCGCCGACGTGGCGGTCGACACGGAGACGATGGGCCTCGTCACCCGCCGCGACCGGCTCTGCCTCGTGCAGCTGTGCGATCGCGCCGGGCGCGCCGCGATCGTGCAGGTCCCGGCGGAGGCGCTGGCGCCTTCCATCCCCCCCCCGGCCCGCGCCCCCCGCCTGCGCCGCCTCGTGGAGGACCCGCGCGTCGTCAAGGTCTTCCACTTCGCCCGCTTCGACGTGGCCGCCTTCGCGCACTGGCTGGGCGCCTCCGTCGCCCCGCTCTACTGCACGCGCACCGCGAGCAAGCTCGCCCGCACCTACACCGACCGCCACGGGCTCAAGGACAACCTGCTCGAGCTCCTCGACGTCGAGCTCGACAAGGTCACGCGTCACTCCGACTGGTCGAGCCCCGTGCTCACCCCCGAGCAGGTGCGCTACGCGATCTCGGACGTCACGCTGCTCCTGCCTCTGCGGGATCGGCTGCAGGAGATGCTCGAGCGCCAGGGCCGCGACGCCCTCGCCCGCGAGTGCTTCGCCGCGATTCCGGTGATGGCCCGCCTCGACCTCGAG
Source organism: uncultured Acidobacteriota bacterium (assembly GCA_964561785.1). Taxonomy (GTDB): domain Bacteria; phylum Acidobacteriota; class Vicinamibacteria; order Fen-336; family Fen-336; genus DATBSL01. Next base: position 60,715 of record CAZLRF010000019.1, read on the forward strand.
GGCTTCGACCTGCTCTTCGAGCACTGAGGCCGGAGGCGTCCCGGCCCGGCTAGCCTTCGCCGTTCTTCCGCGGCCGCGCCGCCTCGTGCCCCTTGCCGTTGCGGGGCCCGGGATGCGCGTCCCCTTCCACGACCTCGAGCAGCCCCTGCATCTCCGCGGGGTTCATGTCCTCGAGGCCGCGCAGCGCGGCCACGAGCTGGCGGGAGAGCTCCTGGCAGTAGGCGAGGATCGGCCCGTTGCCTCCGACCCGCGCCCCGCCGTTCTCGAGCCGCCACTCCGCCCGCTGCTCGGGGGTGAGCGGCACGCACGCCCCGCCCTCGACGCGGTGCGGCGGCCGGCGGTCGTGCCGGAAGCCCGACAGGCCGGGGAACGTCGCCTCCAGGAGGTAGTCGATGATGCGGACGATCCGCTCCTGGTCGGTCCCGAGGAGGCGGCTGTCCGCGCGCACCGAGGCCTCCACCCCCCGCGTGGTCACGCCGAGGGTGATCGCGATCGAGGTCCCCTCGACCCGCAGCAGCTCGTTGGCGATCTCCGCGATCACGTCGCGGTGGGCGTCGCGCACGAAGCCGACGGGGGCGACCCGCACCGCCCCGGTCACCTCCTGGTTCCGGAAGGCGGCCGCCCGGTAGACGTACCACTCCGGGGGGACCCGGTAGTCCCGCAGCTCGTCGAGGATGTCCTGGGTCTCCTCGGAGCGCGTCAGGACCTCGAACATCTTGAAGTCGAGGGGCGTCGCCCCGTGGAGCAGCGCGCTCGTGTCGGTGTAGATGCCGAGGGCGGCCGCCGCCTTCTCCTCCGGGCTCAGCTTCTCGAGCACGCCGAAGGCCGCGGCGAGCACGGCCATGAACGCGGACGTCGAGCCCACCTCGAGCCCGACGAACGGCAGCCGGACCCGCCTGACGCCCTTCTCGCGGCAGTTCTCCTCGACCTCGCCGGGGTCCGCGTGGTGGTCGGCCACGAAGAAGTAGTCGCTCACCGGATCGACGCCGGGGGTGGCGAGGATGCCGAGAGGGGGCGAAGTGTCCACGACGCAGTGCAGCCCGCGCTTGAGGCGGTCGCGGTTGGGGTCCTGGAGGCGGATGCCGCACCGCTCGACGAGGTTGCGGTTCTGCGGGTGCCCGAGGCTGCCGGTGAGGATCCGGACCTCCTCCGCCCCCAGCTCGCGCAGGATCGCGGAGAGGAGCACGGCGGAGCCGAGCGCGTCGGGGTCGCCCACCCACTGGGTGAAGACGTTCGCGCCGCGCCCGCGGATCGCCTTGGCGCTGCGCTTCAAGCCCATGTAGGCGGCGTGGGCCTGGGTGAGCACCGCGAGGCTCTCCGCCGTGCGGCGCTTGCCGAGCAGGCCCTGGAAGCGCCTCTTGACGACGTGCGGTCCGGGCGGGCGCGGCGGCGCGAGGATCCGGCCGTTGCGGCTCACCGCCCGGCCTCCCCCCGCCCCGCCGCCCGTGTCAGCGGGTCAGCGTCCTGGGACATGGAAGGTGCGGCCCTCCCGGGCCGTGTCGACGAGGAGAGGCGCAGGGCGGAAACGCTCGCCGTGCCGCGCGTGGAGCCTCTCCATCGTCTCGAGGGCGAAGCGCGCCCCGAGGTGGTCGAGGTAGCGGAAGGGGCCCCCGAGGAACGGCGGGAAGCCCAGGCCGAAGATCGCCCCCACGTCGCCGTCGCGGGGCGAGCGCAGGATCCCCTCCTGGAGGCACAGGACGGACTCGTTGAGAAACGCGTACACCATGCGCTCCTGCGCCGCGCGCGCGTCGAGCGCCGCGCGCGAGCGCCCGCCGGGCAGCAGGTCGTAGGCGGACAGGTCGACGCGCTTCGTCGCCCCCCCGTACGTGTAGAAGCCCTTCTTCGCCTTGCGCCCGAGACGCCCGTCGGCGAGCACCTTCTCCATCGAGGGGGGCGGGGACATCCGCTCGCCGAAGTGCTGGTGCATGACCTTCGCCACCTTCGCCCCGACGTCGATCCCGACCTCGTCGAGGAGCGTGATCGGCCCCACCGGGAAGCCGAACGCGGTCATCGCCCGGTCGAGCCCGTCGACGGGGGCGCCCTCCTCGAGCAGCCACGTGGCCTCGTTCATGTACGCGGCGAGCGCCCGGCTCGTGTAGAACCCCGGCCCGTCGCGCACCACGATCACGTGCTTGCCGATCCGCCGTCCGAAGGCGGCCGCGGTCGCGATCGCGGTGAGGGCCGTCTCGCGCGTCACCACGATCTCGAGCAGCGGCATCTTGTGCACGGGGGAGAAGAAGTGCATCCCGAGCACCTGGGCGGGCCGCCGCGAGGCCTTGGCGATCTGTGTGATCGGGATCGAGGAGGTGTTGCTCGCGAAGACGCACTCGTCGCGCGTCGCCGCCTCGGTCTCGGCCAGGACCCGCCGCTTGAGGTCGAGGTCCTCGAACACCGCCTCGATCACCAGGTCGGCGCGGCGAAAGCCGGTGTAGTCGGTCGTGGGGGCGATCCGCTCGAGCCGGTGCCGGGCCTCGAGGCGGGTGAGGCGGCGGCGCTTCACGCGCTCCTCGAGGTTCGACCTCACGTGCTCGAGCCCCCGGGCGAGGGCGTCGTTCCCCGCGTCCTTCAGCCGCACCGCGACGCCCGCCTCGGCGGCGGCAGAGGCGATGCCCGCCCCCATGAGCCCCGCCCCGAGCACCCCCAGCTTGCGGACCTCGACGGCGGGGGTGCCCTCGGGATGGCCCGCGTCCTTCTTGATCTCCTGGGTCGCGAAGAACACGGACACGAGGTTGCGCGACACCTCCGATACGGCGAGGCGCCCGAAGGCCTGGGCCTCGAGGGCGAGGCCCTCCTCGAGCGGCCGGGCAGTGCCCTCCCGGATCAGGCGCACCGCCTCGAGGGGCGCCGGGTAGTGCCCCCCCGTCTTCTTCAAGACCGAGGAGCGGGCCTTCGAGACGATCAGCGGCCGCAGCAGCCGCTCGCGCAGCGGGATACCCGGGCGGCGCGGGGCGAGGCGCCCCTCGGCGAGACCGAGCGCCGCGCGGCGGGCCACGTCGAGCAGCACGGGGGCGGGGCAGACCTCGTCGACGAGGCCCGCCTTCCAGGCCCGCGTCGCCCTGAGCGTGCGCCCGGTCAGGACGAGGTCGAGGGCGGTGGCGAGGCCGACGAGCCGCGGCAGCCGCTGCGTGCCGCCCGCGCCGGGCACGAGGCCGAGCATGACCTCGGGCAGGCCGAGGCCGGTCCGGGGGTCGTCGGAGGCGACGCGGTAGCGGCAGGCGAGCGCGAGCTCCGTCCCCCCGCCGAGGCAGGTCCCGTGGATCGCGGCCACGACCGGCACACGACACCGCTCGAGTCGGTCGAAGATCGCGTGGGCGGCCCGGGAGAGCGCCTCGCCTTCCTCGGCCGAGCGGATCCGGGTGAAGTCCTTGATGTCCGCCCCGGCCACGAAGGAGTCGGGCTTGCCGCTCCGGAGCACGACCGCCCGCACCGCGGGGTCCCGCTCCACGTCCGCGAGCAGCGCCTCGAACTCGGAGACGAGCGCCCGGCCCAGGGTGTTCACCTTCTCGCCCGGGACGTCCAGCGTGAGGACGAGGACGCCGTCCGCGCCCGTCTCTCGCGTGAAGGCGCTCATCGCTCCAGCACCATGGCGAAGCCCATGCCCCCCTGGGCGCACACCGACACGAGGCCGAGCGACGCCCCGCGGCGCTTCATCTCCCGGGCGAGCGTGGTGGTGATCCGGGCGCCGGTCGCCCCGAACGGGTGGCCGAGCGCGATCGAGCCGCCGCAGACGTTGAGGCGGTCCCGGTCGACGCGACCCACGGGGGTCGAGCGGCCCAGGTGCTGCCGGGCCCAGGCCTCGGACTCGAGGGCCTGGATGTTCGAGGCCACCTGGGCGGCGAAGGCCTCGTGCATCTCGACGAGGTCCACGTCGGAGAGCTCTATCCCCGCCCGCTCGAGGGCCATCGGGATCGCGAGGCCCGGGCCCATCAGGAGCTGTCCCGCGGGGTCGACCGCGGCCACCGCCCACGACCGGACGAACGCGAGCGGCTCGTAGCCCTCGGCGCGGGCCTTGTCCTCCGACATGAGGAGGACGGCGGCCGCCCCGTCGGTCAGGGGCGAGGAGTTGCCGGCGGTGACGGTGCCGTACCTGCGGTCGAACACCGGCGGCAACGCGGCGAGGGCCTCGAGCGAGGCGTCCTTTCGGACGAGGTTGTCCTCGCTCACCGCCTCGAACGACGGCGGCACGAAGACGGGTCCGATCTCCGCCGGGAGCCGGCCGTCGGCGATCGCGGCCGCCGCGTTGCGGTGGGAGGCGAGCGCGATGCGGTCCTGCTCTTCGCGGGAGACGGCGTTCTCCTTCGCCATCTTCTCCGCGGACTGGCCCATGGTGAGGCCGGTCGAGGGCTCGGCGATCGCGGGCACGTCGGGCACGAGGTCGCGGGGCCGCAGCCGCGCGAATGCCGCCACGCGGGCCCCGAGGGTCTTCGCTCGCTGCGCGTCGACGAGGACCCGGGCCATCCCCTGGCTGTGGAGGATCGGGACGTGGGAGAGCGACTCCGCGCCCCCGGCGATCCCCGCCTCCACGTGGCCGAGGGCGATGGCCGCCGCCACGTCGGCGATCGCCTGGTTGGCGCTGGCGCACGCGCGGTTGACCGTGTGCGCGGGGACGCTCTTCGGGAGGCCGGCCCCGAGGCCCGCCTCGCGCGCGAGGTTGGGCGCCTTCACCGAGGGCACGACCTGTCCCATCACGACGGTGCCCACCCACGCGGGGTCGATCTCGGTGCGCTCGACGAGCTCGCGCACGCACGCCCTCGCGAGGTCGAGGGCGCTCGCCTCGCGCAGGAGGGTCCCCGCTCGGGCGAAGGGCGTGCGGCACCCGGCGACGATCGCGGCTCTTCGGTTGCTCATGGGACGCTACCGGGCCTCGGTCGAGGAGCCCGTCCTGAAGGACCGCACGCTCAGATGCTAGCGCAACGCCTCCCCGCTGCAACCGTTTTCGACCGCGGGCATGACGGCGCGTACTCGACGTCATGCCACGCGCTCACGCCTCGTCCGGTCGGGCGATCGGCACGGTGCGCCCGGTCACACCGCGCCGCGCGCGATCGGATAGACTCCGCATGCGACGCGCCGTGAGGCACTCCCTCCCTCGGGCCGGACGGACGCCGCCGCCCGAAGAGCCAGGAGGAGACACCGTGCACACGCCGCCGCGGCAGCGGTCCCGCATCGTCCCGCCGAACCCCATCACCGTGGCGATCGACGACGAGAACGGCCTGCCTCTCGGCTACGGGGCCATCGCGAACGTCTCGGACGCGGGCGGCTGCGTGTGGACGGACGGGGCCCTCGAGCCGGGCGCCCGGCTGTCCCTGCGGGTGAGCTTCGCCCACCCACCCGAGGTCCACGAGGTCGCCGCCCGGGTCGTGTGGGGCGAGGAGGGGTGCGACCGGGAGGGCACGCCGATGCGGCGCTACGGCCTGCGCTGGGAGGGCGCCGCCGCGGGCTGCGTCGCGCGGCTGCGCGAGATGGCTCGGCGCGTGCAGGCGTCCTCCCGGACGCCCGCACGCGGGACGGGCCCCCTGCCCCGCCCGCAACCTTCGTGAGACGATTCGGGGCTGACCAGGAGAGCGCATGAGAAGCCCCCGCATCGTTGCCGTCCTGTCTCTCGTCCTGCTCGCGACCGCGCCCGTGCTCGCGCAGTCCCCGAAACCGGGACCGGCGCCGGTCCCGCGGCCGGCCGCCGCCCCGCGCCCGGAGCCCCGGCCGCAGACGCGGCCCCACTCGCGGCGCGTCCCGGTCGACCCCGCCCTCGTCCAGGTCGACGACGGGGACACCGTCGACATCCGCTGGTCGAAGGACGACGTCGAGACCGTGCGCATCCTCGGCATCGACACCCCCGAGACCCGCCACGTGGAGCACGACCTGCCCTACGGCCAGCCGTTCGGGCCCGAGGCCCGGGCCTTCGCGCGGGGCGCCTTCGCCGCGGCCACGCAGGTCGAGCTGCTGCGGGCGAGCACGGTCGACCCCTTCGGTCGCACGCTGGGCTACCTCTTCCTGAACGGCCGCAGCTACTCCGTCCTCGTCGTGAGGGCCCGCCTCGCCGCGGAGAGCGTGACGTTCTACGGGGACAACGGCTTTCCCAAGGAGGCGGCCGAGGTGCTGGCCGCGGCGAAGGAGGCGGGCCCCCTGCCCTTCGAGCCGCCGCACGCCTTCCGCGGGCGCATGCGCGAGCTGTCCCGGTGGCTCGAGCAGAGAGGCCTCGAGGCCGAGCCGTAGGGGCGCGGCCGTGGCCCTCGTCACCGACCGCATCCGCCTCCGCACGAGGGGCGACTCGCACATGCTCGACCTCACGCCGGGGGTCCGCGAGCTGGTCTCGCGCCACCGCTTCCGCGAGGGACAGGCCCTCGTCTTCGTGGTCGGCTCCACCGCGGCCCTGACGACCGTGGAGTTCGAGCCGGGCCTCCAGCAGGACCTTCCAGAAGCGCTCGAGCGGCTCGCTCCGCGCGACCGGCCCTACCGTCACGAGCAGACGTGGCACGACGACAACGGCCACGCCCACGTGCGGGCCAGCATCCTCGGCCCCTCCCTGGCGGTGCCGTTCGCCGGCGGCCGGCTTCTCCTCGGGACCTGGCAGCAGATCGTCCTCCTCGACTTCGACACCCGCCCCCGCGACCGGGAGGTCGTGGTCCAGCTCAGCGGCGAGCTCGAAGAGGGAGATCCGGACCGGTGAAGGCCCCTCCGCGGCGGCTCGCCCTCCCCCTCGCCCTCGCCGCGGCCGTCCTCCTCCTCTGGGACAGCCCGGTCGTCTACCCCTTCCGCGTCTTCGTGGTCCTGCTCCACGAGGTCTCGCACGGGATCGCCGCGGTCGCGACCGGAGGGCGGATCGTGTCGATCGGCCTCACCGCCGACGAGGGCGGCGTGTGCGTCACCCGCGGCGGCTCGCCCTTCCTGATCCTCAACGCGGGCTACCTCGGCAGCCTCCTGTGGGGCGCCCTCTTCCTCCTCCTCGGGGGACGGAGGACGACCGCGCGGAGCGTCGTCTCCCTGGTCGGGGCCCTCACGGTCCTCGCCACCCTGCTCTACGTCCGCACGTGGTTCGGCTTCGCCTACGGCCTCCTCGCCGGGGCCGCGCTCCTGCTCGTCGCGGCGCGGCTCGCGCCCGCGGCCTCGGAGCTGCTCCTGGCCACGCTGGGGGCGACGAGCGCGCTGTACGCCGTTTGGGACGTGCTCTCCGACGTCGTGCTGCGCCACTCCGGCCAGAGCGACGCGGCGGCCCTCGCGCGCCTCACCGGCGTGCCCGCCCTCGCCTGGGGCGTGCTCTGGATGGCCCTGTCCGTCGCGGTGCTCGCCTTCGTCCTGCGACGCCTCGCCTGATCGCGGGCCCTCGCCCGAGGCCCGGCGCGGGCGAACTGTGATCCATGAGCGCCCCCGATGCCTCCCCCCGGGGCCTCGCCCCGCGTAGAATCCCGTGTTCGTGAGTGCGGGCGGCGCTGCCGGGGCCCGCCGGGGGGCACTTGAATGAAGCGGATCGGCATCCTGACCGCCGGCGGGGACACGCCGGCCCTCAATGCGACCGTGCACGGCGCGGTCGTCCGCGCGAACCAGCGGCGGGTCGAGGTCTACGGCTTCATCAAGGGCTACTCCGCCCTGCTCAACCCGGCCGTCCCCCACGTCCACCTGAACCCGCTGTTCACCGAGATCCCCGAGCTCGATCCCACGCGCGGCGGCACGGTCATCGGCGCCTCGCGCGCCTTCGTCGACTCCGAGGACCTCGAGACGATCGATCAGATCGCGGAGCGCTTCAAGCGCCTGAAGATCGACGGCCTCATCTGCGTGGGGGGCGACGGCACGCTCAACGGCCTGCAGCCCTTCGCCGAGCGCTTCCCGGTCGTCCTCGCCCCGAAGACGATCGACAACGACCTCGGCCTCAACCACGCGAACGAGCCCGACGAGTGGGAGCGCGTCCCCGCGACCGAGCCGCCGGGATACCGCTACCGGCTCGGCCGCTCGCTCAGCCGCTTCGAGCTCGACGGCATGATCAACTACGTGACCCCCGGCTACGCCACCGCGGTCTTCGACTCCGTGCAGGGCCTGCAGCGCGTGCGCACCACCGCGGAGAGCCACCGCCGGATCGGCATCGTCGAGGTCATGGGCCGCCACTCGGGCTACATCGCGCTCGGCACCGCCTACGGGCAGCCCGACATCATCCTCGTGCCGGAGGTGCCGGTCCGGATCCCCTCCCTCGTCGAGCGGGTGCGCGAGCTGTACGAGCTGCAGAAGAACGTGGTGATCGTGTGCGGGGAGGGCATCGTGGGCGAGGACGGCCGCGAGCTCGGCGCGAAGCGCGAGAGCCACGACCCCGCGGGCAACGTCACCCTCTCCGGGGCCTCGGACGCCCTGCGCGACGTCCTCGTCGACCACTTCGGCGACCTGTACTTCCAGCAGTTCCGGCGCGCGGAGTCGGCCAAGGCCGCGGTCTTCACCCGAAAGGTCGGCCACACCCAGCGCGGCGGCCGGCCGATCCTCTTCGACCGCTTCCACGGGGGCCAGCTCGGGGGCAAGGCGGTCGACATGCTCCTCGAGGGACGCAACAACGCGATCGCGATCCTCCAGTGGGACCGCGCCCGGGGCTTCTTCGTCGACGCCTACGACGGCAACGCCTTCCGCGACCGCTGGGGCGTGATCCACGCCCGCCACCTGCACCCGTGCTTCTACGACCAGGAGCTGATGCGGCCCTCCAAGACCGGCGTCGAGTACCTGCTGCCGATCTTCACGAACGCGGTCGGTCACGCCGACATCGAGGCGATCCGCCAGTCGGTGTTCGACGCGGGAAGCCTCTTCCGCCCCTACCACTCCGTGAACACGGACATCAACAAGCGGATCCGCTACTTGGATTGATTCGCGTCGGATCGCGTCGCGAATCAATCCAAGTTTCTCGAAGGCCCCGATGAAGGCCGTCCCCGAAGGCCCTTCTGGAAGGCCGCCTCGAAGGCCTCCTCGAAGGCCGTCGCAGACGGATCGGCACCGGCTCAGGACCGATGGGAGCGCCGCCGGAGAGGCGCTCCCATCGGTGTCATTCGTACCGGAGCGCCTCCACCGGGTCGAGCCGCGAGGCCTTCAGCGCGGGCACGAGGCCCGACAGCGCGCCCACCACGACGAGGATGAGCGTCGAGCCGAGGACCGTGAGGGCCGAGATGCGCAGCTGCATGTCGCCCTTGCCCGAGTCGTCCTGGTAGAGGGGGCCGAGCACGGGCAGGATCGGCATGGCGGCGGTCACCGCGTAGGAGAGCACGATCCCGGCCGCGCCCCCGACGAGGGTCAGCACCAGGGCCTCCGCGAGGAACTGGAGCCGGATGTGGCGCTTCCTCGCTCCCAGGGCCCTCCGCAGGCCGATCTCCCGCACCCGCTCGTCCACGGAGACCAGCATGATGTTGGCGACGCCCACGCCCCCGATGCCCAGGGTCAGGGTGCCGATGAACACGAGCAGGACCTGGAGGCCGATCGTGATCCCGTCGATGATCGGCCGGAACTCCTCGCGCCCGAACATCTGGATGGCACGGGTGTCCGTGCCCGAGAAGCGCTGCCGCTTTCCCACCGTGTCGCGCACCTGCTGGATGGCGGCCTTCTCCATGGAGGGCGAGACCGCGCTGAAGACGAGGACGCTCGCGTAGCGCGTGTCCCACAGGTCGCCCGCGGTCGTGTAGGGGATGAACACGCACTCGTCGTCGCTCGTGAAGTAGTTGCTCATCTGCATCTTCCGGTCCATCGCGCCCACCACGGTGAAGCGCATGCCGTCGATGCGGATCGTCTCCCCGACGGCCGGCCGCCCGGCGAAGAGCTTCTTCCGCAGCTGCGACCCGAGGAACGCCACCCGGCGCCGCTCCACGAAGTCCTCGGGGCTCAGCCAGCGGCCGTCGCTCGGGACCTCGTTGCGGATCTCGCCGTAGACGGGCTCCACCCCGCGGACCGCGGTGTTGGCCATGCGATCGCCGTAGGCGATCTGCCGCCACTGCACCGTCTCCATGCTGATGCTCTTGACGAGCGTCGCCTCGGCCTCGATCGCGTCGCGGTCCGCCTTCTCGAACCGGACCCGGCGGCCGGCCCTCTCCCCGCCCGCCTGCTCGCTCGTCTGGCCCGGCCAGGCCACGACCGCGCTTCGCCCGAAGGCGTCGAAGGCGTGGGTCAGGATGGCGCGAAACCCCGAGCCGTAGGCGAGGAGCACCGTCACCGCCACGATGCCCCACACGATGCCGAGCATGGTGAGCAGGCTCCGGGTGCGGTTCCGGGTGAGGTTCGTCCAGCTCTGCACGACCAGCTCGCGGAGCACGGCTAGCCTCCCGCCTCCCAGCGCAGGGCCTCGATGGGGTCGATCGACGCGGCCCGCCGCGCCGGGTGGACGGCGGCGAGGAGCGCCACCGTGCCGAGGAGCGCGAAGGCCACGAGCCCCGAGGACCAGGTGGGGAGAAGGCCCGCGAAGAAGGGCGGCATGGGCAGCAGGTTCACCAGCGCGCACAGCCCGTAGGCCACGGCGAGCCCGGCGCCGCCGCTCACGAAGACCACGAGCAGCGTCTCCACGACGAACTGGCGGACGATCGAGCGGCGGGTCGCCCCGAGCGCCTTGCGGACCCCGATCTCCCGGGTCCGCTCGCGCACCGCGACCAGCATGACGTTCATCACGCCGATCCCGCCGATGAAGAGGGTCGCGACCCCGACCGCGCCGAGGAAGTACTTCATCCCGTCGGTCATGGTCCGGAACGCCTTGGCCTCCTCCACGGTGTCCCAGATGTGCGCCGCCTCCTCGTCCCGGGGGTCGAAGGAGTGGATCCGCCCGAGGGCGCGGCGCAGCTCCCCCTTGCACGCCTCGTGGAGCTCCACGGAGCGCGGGGTCACGAGCAGGCGGTCGACCGAGTCCGGCCGCGCGGGCGGCTTGTTCGGGAAGTCCTGGAGGATCGCGCTGAAGGGCAGGAAGACCTTGCCGATGTCGCGCCCGTCGTAGCTCGAGTCCTGCTCCTTGTGCCGCATCACGCCGATCACGGTGTAGGGGAAGTCGCCGACCCGGATCGTCTCCCCGAGCGCGGGCCGGCTGCCGAAGAGCTGCTTCTTCGCGTCGCTGCCCAGGAAAGCCACCCGGCGCACCTGCCGCTCGTCGTCCCAGTTGGGATAGCGGCCCTCGGCCACCGGGATCGAGCGGATCCAGGCGAAGTCGGGCATGGAGCCGGTGATCCCCAGCGACCCGCTGTTGTGGGCGCTGCGCACCACCACGTTCTGTCCGAGCTCCGGCATGACGTAACCGCAGGAGGGGGCCTGCTTCTGGATCTCGAGGTGGTCGGTGGCCGTCCACTGGACGCGCCGGCCCGCGCGCAGCCCCCCCGCCTGCAGGCTCGTCCGGCCCGCGAACACGATCATCACGTCGCGGCTGAAGTTCTCCGCGACCTTGGCCTGGCCCACCCGCAGCCCCTCGCCCGCCGCCACCATCAGCGTGATCGACACGATGCCCCAGGCGATCCCGAACATCGTGAGCAGGGTGCGGAGCTTGTGTGCGAACAGCGTCCGCATCGTGTCCCGGAGAAGGTCGGAAAGGAGCATGTCAGGAGGCCACGGGTAGCGGCGGAGCCGGAGGGCTCCCGGGAGCGGGTCGCCGTTCGAGCCATGGGGCCCGCTCCCGGGATCCCGGTCCGCCGCGGAGACGGTGGCAGAGGCTTGTCATCGGATGATTCCCTACTGCAGGACGACCTGGTCGCCTTCCTTCAGGCCCTCGACCACCTCGGTCTTGACCCCGTTCGAGATGCCGAGCTCGACCGCCACCTTGCGCTTGCCCCCCTCCGCCTTCGGGTCGGGCACCTCGAGCGAGGGCTTGCGGTCCTTGTCGTAGACGATCGCGGACTCGGGGACGATCAGGACGCCCTTCTTCTCCTCGAGGATGATCTCCGCGTTCGCGGTCATGTTGGTCTTGAGCTCGCCCCCGGGGTTCCGGATCGAGACCCGCACCTCGAAGGTCGTGACGTTGTCCTTCTCCTTGCCGAGGGGGGAGATCTTCGTGACCTTGCCGTCGAAGGACTTGTCCTTGAACGACTCGACCACGATCCGCGCCCGCTGGCCCAGGAACACCTTGCCGATGTCGGCCTCGTCCACCTTGCCGAGCACATAGACCTCGCTCACGTCGCCGAGCGTCATCACGAGCGTCGCCTGCGAGCCGAGGACGAGGATCGAGCTGACCGCGTCGCCGACCTCGACGTCGCGGGAGAGGACGAGCCCGTCCATCGGGCTCGTGATCGTGGCGTAGCGCAGGTCGGTCTCGTAGCGCTCGAGGGCGGCGCGGGCCTTCTCGACCTCGGCCTTGCTGACCGCGGCCTGGCTCTTCGCCGCCGTCTGCTTGTTGAGGCCGAGCTGGTACGCCTTGTCCGCGTCCTCGAGGAGCGAGGGCGCGATGAGGCCGTCGGCGTAGAGCTTGCGCGAGCGCTCGAGGGCCGTCTTCAGGAACGGCAGGTCCGGCCCCTGCGCTTCGATCCGGTTCCGCTCCCATGCCGCTTCGGCGGCGAGGAGGTTCGCCTTCGCCTCGCGCACCGCGGCCTCGAGCTGCTCGCGGTCGAGCTCGGCGAGCACCTGGCCCTGCTCGACCGTGTCCCCGTAGTCGACGAAGAGCCGCTTCACGATCCCGCTCGCCTTCGACTTGATCTCGACTTTGGTGAGGGGCTGGACCTTCCCCGTGGCCACCACCGATCGGGCGAGGTCCCCTCTCTCCACCGCCGCGAGCCGTGAGGGGTCGATCTCCCGGCCCCCTCGCCGGGCCGCCACGAGGCCGAAGACCGCGACGACCGCGATGCCGGCGACCGCCAGCACCAATCGCCTGCGGCCCCTGCGCCGGCCGTTCCCGTTTCCATTTCCGTTCGCCATCGGATGGGCTCCAATCCCTTGAACGCCTCGCCGCGCACCCGCTCGGTCACCCCTGTCTACGCGCGAGGGCGCGCGGCGGTTCGCACAACTTCACGCCGCCCCGGCCCATAATCCGCTCATGGACAAGGACCTCATCCGCCGCCTCCCCAAGACCGACCTCCACGTCCACCTCGACGGGTCGCTCCGCCTCGGAACCCTGGTCGAGCTCGCCCGGGACCGGAAGGTCCCCCTCCCCTCTGAGACGCCCGAGGGGCTCGTATCGTTGGTGTTCCGACCGCGCTACGCCAACCTCGCCGAGTACCTCGAGGGATTCCAGTACACCGTGGCCGTCCTCCAGGACGAGGAGGCCCTCGAGCGGACCGCGTTCGAGCTGGCCGAGGACTGCCAGAAGGAAGGCGTGCGCTACGTCGAGGTGCGCTTCGCGCCCCAGCTCCACGTGCGTCCGGGCCTCGACGTCTCGGGCGTGGTGCGGGCGGTCGACCGGGGCCTGCGCCGGGCGGCCGCGGCCTTCAACGCGCGGAGCGAGATCGCCTCGGGCGCCGAGCCCCCCTTCGCGGCGGGGATCATCCTGTGCGCGATGCGCTTCTTCACCCCCGACTTCTCGGTCGGCTTCCGGCGCTTCTTCGAGGCGCTCCCGGAGGCGCCCGAGAGCGAGATTCACGCCGCGGCCAGCCTCGAGGTGGCGCGGGCCGCGGCCCGCCTGCGCCGCGAGGAGGGCCTCCTCGTGGTCGGCATCGACCTCGCCGGCCAGGAGAAGGGCTACCCGGCGGAGGACCACCGCGAGGCCTACCAGGTCGCCCACGAGGCCTTCCTCGGCAAGACGGTCCACGCCGGCGAGGACTACGGCCCGGAGTCCATCTTCCAGGCGATCGGGGACCTGCACGCCGATCGCATCGGCCACGGCACGTGGCTGTTCGACGAGACCAAGATCACGAGCCCGAGGATCACCGACCGCAGGCGCTACGTGGAGGACCTCGCGGAGTTCGTGGCCGACAAGCGGATCACGATCGAGGTCTGCCTGACCTCGAACCAGCAGACCGTCCCCGAGCTGGCCGACGACCTGCGCAAGCACCCCTTCGGCGAGATGCGGCGCCGGCGGCTGTCGACCACGTTCTGCACGGACAACCGCCTCGTCTCGCACACCGACGTGAGCCGGGAGATCGCCCGCGCGGTCGAGGCCTTCGCCCTCACCCCCCGCGAGGTGCGCGACATCCTGATCTACGGCTTCAAGCGCAGCTTCTACCCCGGCAGCTACCTCGAGAAGCGGGCGTACGTCCGCCGCGTGATCGACTACGCGAACCGCGTCCTCGACGGCGCGGCGAAGGAGAGCTAGCGCCTACCAGCGGTGGAAGGCCGGGTGGCCTTCCCGGACCGCCACGAAGACCCCGCGGCAGCGGGCGGTCGTCTTCCCCCCGGCTTCGAGCGTGGCCTCGACCGTCGCGCGGTCGGCCGCCGACTCGACGACCCGCGCCCGCAGGCGCAGGGGCCCCGCGGACGGCGTCACCCTCAGTAGCTCGACGTGGAACTCGGCGGTCACCGTGCAGGGCGGCGCCTCCCGCCCCGCCGCCCGCATGAGGTGAAGCGCCGCCGTCCAGTTCGAGTGGCAATCGAACAGCGCGCCGATCACCCCGCCGTTCACCGCCCCGGCGAAGGCCTCGTGGTGGGGCGCGGGGGTCCACTCCGCGACCAGCTCCTCGCCGTCCTCGAAGCTGCGCACGCGCAGCCCCTGCGGGTTCGCGGGGCCGCAGCCGAAGCAGCGGTTGGCCGGAGCGTAGCGCTCCTGGACACAGGGAGTCTCGCTCATCGCACCTCCTGCAGCCGCAGCAGCGCGTCCTTCGCCTCCCTTCGCACCTGCTCCTCGCGGTCGCCCGTGGCCCGCTGGAGAGCGGCCGCCGACGGGCGGGCCGCAGGGCCGATCCGACCGAGCGCCCGCGCCGCGTGCTGGCGCACGACGCCGTTCTCGTCACCGAGGGCGGCGGCGAGCGGCTCGACCGCGGGGGCGGCCGCGGGACCGATGCGGCCGAGCGTCCGCGCTGCCCGCCAGCGCCGGTCGGCGTCGGGGCTGCGCAGGGCCTCGACGAGCGCCGGCACCGCCGACGCCGCGGCGGGGCCGATCCGGGCGATCGCCGCCGCCACGACCGCGTTCGTCTCCTCCCGCGCGAGCGCCCGGGTGAGGTCGGCCACCGCCGACGACGCCAAGGCCCCGAGGTTCCCGAGCGTCCAGGCCGCGAAGGCCGACACGTAGGTGTCCTCGCTCGCGAGCGCGGCCACCAGCCGCGGCACGTCCTCGGGCGACGGCGGGATCCGCGCGAGCGCGCGGGCGGCGGCGGCCCGGACCGCCTCGCTCGGATCCGAGAGGGCGGCGAAGAGGGCGGGCACCGCGTCCCGTCCCTGCGGCCCCCGCGCGCCGAGCGCCTCCGCGGCGTCGATCCGCACCGCCACGGAGTCGTGCGATGCGAGGGCCGAGGCGAGCGCCCCGGGGTCGTCGCGCTTCGCCCCGAGCGCGTCGCCGAGGAGGTCCCGGGCGTCCCCCGGCTCGACGAGCCCGCTCGAGTACAGGGTGTCCGCGACGAGCAGGGCTCCCTGCGGGCTGAGGTGGTCGTAGTCCACGAACGCGGAGGGCCCCATCCGGGAGATCGCGGGCAGGAAGTCGAGGCACGAGAGCCGCTCCGCGGCGCAGAACGCCGCGATGCGCTCCTGCACCACGGGGGCGGGGGCGCCCTCTTCCACCTGGAAGCGGAAGGGGAACACGATCATCGCGAACGACGCCCCGTCCGCCTCCACCTCGCGCCGCAGCGCCCGCACCTCCTCGAAGAACGCCTCGAGGGCGCGGCGCACCCGGGCGGAGTCGGGCTCCGCGAAGAGCCGCTCGACGCTGTCGATCTCGCGGCCCTCCGCGTCCACCAGCCGCCGCACGAGGGCCGAGCGCTCGTGAAGCGCGAGGAGCCACCGGGGCGGCCGGGACTTGTTGTTGAACAGCTCCGGGATGTCGTTGAGGCACACGGCCAGCACCACCTGGTCCGGCCGGTAGCGCCGCGCCACGCGCTGCCAGGCGATCCGCTGCTGCCGCGTGGACCAGCCCCACAGCGCCACGTTCATCACCTCGACGCGGCGCCCCTGCGCGCGGTAGAGCGCCTCGAGCCGCTGCGGGTACGCCTCCTCGGGCCGGATCTCCGCCCCGAGCGTCACGCTGTCGCCGAGGAAGGCGACGCGCCGCCACCCCTCCGGCTTCTCGGCCGTGCGCGCGCGGTCGCGCAGCCCGTCCCGGTTGAACTCCTCCCAGGGCGGCCACCCCGCCGCGTCCGACTTCATCACGTAGAAGCCGCCCGGCATCTTGTCGTCCCAATCCCAGATGTAGTCGGCCACCTCCGGCCGCGGCGGCCGGGGCGCCTCGAAGAGGCGGGCCGCCCCCTCGAGGAGGGCGAGGAACGCGAGCGCCGAGGCGAGCGCGAGCGCCAGGTTCGCGAGCAGCCGCCTCACGCCGCCACCGCCCGCCGCAGCGTGGCCTCGATCCGCTCCCAGTGCGTCCCGCGCCAGAAGAGCCGGTCGCACCCCGCGCAGACGAAGTAGTCGTCCTTCCACAGCGCGGTGCGAGGCGGGATGCGCGGGCGGACCTCGTCCTTGGCCCGGGCCACGAGCACCCCGCCGCAGGCCATGCACCGCGGCTCCCGCAGCGCGAGGCCGAGGTCGAGAGCGACCATGTGGAGCTGCTCGACCATGGTCAGCGCCGAGGGGACCCACGCCACCCGGAGCGACCCGTCGGCGACGATGCGCCGGTCGAGCACCTCCGCGTCGGTCGTGATCAGGACGAGGCCCCGCCGAAGAGCCTCGTCGGGAAGCCGGTGCCCCGCCACGTCGGGCGCCGTCGCCGCCTCGTAGCCCGCCGCGCGGAGCCAGCGCGCGAGCCCCCCGAGGCTCGGGTCGCAGAGAAACCGCGGCGACCGCTCGGCGTCGGCGCTCGCGCGCTTCTCCCTTGCGGCGACGACCTCGCGCTCCCAGGCCGCGGCGAGCGCCCGCGCGAACGGTCCGGCGAGCCTCCCCGCCGTCGCGCGCGCCTCGCGGACGAGCGCCTCCGCGCGCTCCTTGGGCACCTCGCATCCCGCGAGCGCCGCCGCCGCGCGCAGCCGCGCGCGGAACCCGTGCTCGATCCGCCCGTCCACGCGCCTAGCTTACCGCGCGCCTTCGGCGAGTTCTTGCGCGGGCCCCGGCTCATCGGTTATATTTCGCGTTCGTCTGTCGGCCCGCTAGCTCAATTGGTAGAGCAAGAGACTCTTAATCTCTGGGTTCTAGGTTCGAGTCCTAGGCGGGTCACCAACTTACGGGGATCGCCAGACGGCCCGTGAGCGATCCGTGAGCGGCTCTCAGGGCCGGGAGGGGAGCCCCGGCAGACAGCTGGCGGCCAGCTCGACGACCAGCTCGGGCTCCACCTTGAGGAGGGCCGCCCACGGCGCGAGGGACCGGGGCCGGGTGAGCCAGGCGCGGGCCCCCTCGTCGCCTGCCGTGGCGTCCTCGAGCGCCGTGCGGATCACGGCCGCGGCGAGCCGGGCCTCAGGGAGGGCGCTCCGGGTCTCGATCAGGACCGGGGCGGGGACGTCGACGCGCCGCACAGGGAATGGTAGCGCGGCAGGCCCGACGCACGAAGGGCCGGCGCCTGGACGAGCTCGCCGGCCCCCCGGGGGTGTCGCTTCTGTCTACCCCCCCTACGCGGCGAGCCGCGGCGAGACGGCGAGCTCGGCCGCGATGTTGACCTGGGGAAAGGACGGCTCGGAGATCACGCCGAAGGGGACGACGTGCGCGCGGTCGCGCGCCCGCCAACGCCGCCAGTACACCACGACGATGGCCCCATCCTCGCCCCACTTCAGCAGCAGCCGCTCCACGCGCCGCGCGCCGTAGAGGGCCGCGGCCTTGTCGAGCCACCGGCAGGTCCGGCGGGCCTGCGCCGCCTCGGTCCTCCACCCGGGTTCCTTCCGCGTGTCGATCAGCCTCTCCGACAGCTCGCGGTACTCCCGATCCGAGACCTTCCTCATGGTTCCCCTCCTGTGCGGAGCGTCTCAGGCTTGCCACCTCGCTCCGTTTAGCTACTCGTGAGCTTAATGGCCGGTGGCCCTCCCTGTCAAGCGATTTCGCTACCGGGGAGCGTTAGTGTGTGGTAGGCTCAGGCCATGACGAAGAAGCGCCGAACGCTGGAGGTGACGGCCTGGCGCTGCCGGTGCGAGCGCTGCGGGCATCGCTGGGACGCGATCGGGCCGCGGCCTCCCCGCTCCTGCGCCAGCTGCAAGTCCCGCTACTGGGACACGCCGCGGGGGGTCCTGAGGCGAGGGCCCAAGCCGAGGAAGGCCCGATGAGGCTCGAGGAACCGAGACCCGGCGACGTCTGGCGGGACCAGAGCCCCATGGAACGGCTCAAGGCCTGGTGGCGCGGCCTGCGGCGCTCCGATCAGCCGCCTGTCAGCTGCTACGCGCACCTTTTCGCCGCCTGGGCGCAGCCTCCGGGGGCGTCCTCGTGGGTTGCCTTCGTCGTCCGCGACGGCTCAGGCTATGCGCTCGAGCACGTCCACTGCGGCGAGTGCTTCGGCTGCCCCCTGTCCTTCGACCGAACGCCGCTTGTCGCGCAGTCCCCGAGGGAGGCGATCGACGCCGGCCGAGCGATCCGAGACAAGGTCGTCGAGGCCCGGCGAGCTCGCGACGGCGAGCCGTGGGCCTCGGACGCTCTCATCTCGGAGATCGGCGACGCGAAGCACCTCATGGACGTCGCGAAGGCGATGCAGAAGACCCTGCGAGGCGACAGCGGCCTCGACCGCATCGTCTCGCGAGTGAACCTGTGGTTCTTCGTCGCCGGGCTCTTCGCCGGGATGGGGCTCCTCGGCTACTTCTTCACGCAATAGCCATCGTTCGCGTACGGGTCGACAGGCTTGGGTGCGGCCTGCATTTCGGCCCAGGTAGCGCCGGTGAAAACCGACTGCGCGGCGTCGAAGAACGTGGCGAAGGCGCCGCGGCCCGCGACCGTGTCGTCATAGGCGTTGTTGGCGGCCTGCCAACCGTTCCAGGCAATGAAGGCGCCGGCGGCCACGCGGCCGGCCTGTCCAGCGAAGCGGCCCATTCGTGCCCCGAAGGTCCTCTCGGCGTTCCAAGCGGCGTTACGCGTCTGCGCCCCGTGGGTCATGCTCTCGTGGTAGCCGCGGGAGATGCTCACGCGGTCCGCGAACGTGTTGTGTGCCCCCGAGAGGGGGGTCGTCGGCGCCGCGGTGGTCCCCGTCCCCGCCGGGATTGCGGGTTGCGCCGGGGCGAGCGGGTTCGGCTGGCCCGAGGCGACCGCCATGCGGGCCTCCATGGCCCGGATGGCCGCGGCCTGCTGCGGAGTCAGGCCCGGCACCGCGGCGCCCATGAGGACGCCGACGTCCTCGCAAGTGTCGTCCTCCGTGGGGTCGTCCGTGGGATCGGGGTCGATGGGGTCGACTGGGTCGGGTCCGGTCGGCCCGGGCGTCCCGCCCCCGCCTCCACCGTTCGGCGTCCGCTCGGGGTCCGGCGTCGGCACCCCCGTGCGCCCGCAGCTGTCCATGCACGAGTTGAACGCGACGGCGGCCTGGCGCTCGCAGTGGGCCCGGTTCTCCGGCGTGTTCGCCCGGGTCGACTGGCACAGCTCCTGCACCCTCGACGCCTTCTCGCCGCAGGCCTGCATGCAGACGCTGGCGAAGGACGGGGTTGCCCACGCGAGCGCGAGCGCGAACACGGCTGCGGCGAGGGCCTTCGTTCTGGTCATTCGAGCTACTCCTTCCTCTTCGCCACCTGGGGGAACGCCGCGTGCTGACGGCAAGCGCAGAGGTGGCCTACCGCCGGCTCTTCGGGAGCGCGGCGCGCCCGGCCGGGTTTCGTGTCGCTGGCCTCGTTCGCACAACGCCAGCGCCACCCGCGGAGCCCGACTCGCGTTCCTGCCCTCGTGCCTCCCCCGCGTGCTCGATCGCGGGTGAGGCTCGTCAGCGGCGAGGGCGCCACTGGCCGGGTTTCGTCGCGGGAACTGAGAGCCACGACCGCGTCGCCCGACTCGCGTGCCGGCAACTGGATCACGCCCCGAAGGGGTCTCCGACGCTCTCGCCCGTCTGCTCGAGGTAGCCGCTGCGCCCCGGGGGGCGGCCGGCCGCCTCGCGGGCGGCGAGCTCGGCCTCGGCCTGCTTGCGCGCGGCCTCGACCTCGGCGGCGCGGCGCTTCGCCTCCCGCTCGGCCGCACGCCGGGAGCGCACCGTCTCGAGCAGTGGGATGTCGATCGGCTGGGGAAGACGGGCCGCGGCGTCGACCATGGTGGTGTGGGACTCCTCGATCGCGGCGATGCGGCGGTCCAGCTCGGCCACCCTCTCGGCCCGCTCGGCCGGCGGCAGGCCCGCTCGCGCGTCGCGGCGACGGATCGCCTCCTCGAAGCGGGCCTTCATGGCCTCCGGGGCGAGGCCGCACAGGTCGGGCACGTCCAGGAAGTGGCCCGGCCGGCGCCACAGGCTCGGGCGGCGCGTCACCTGGCCGCCGGAGGGCCGCTCGTCCGTTCGCCCGGCGAAGGCCTCCACGATCGCTCCCGCGTTCTCCTCGAGCCACTTCTCGGCGCACTCGTCGACCAGGCGGCGCATGTTCGCGACGACCTCCTCGGTCGGCGGCGGGGCGAAGTGGACGCGGTGACGCTCCGCGATGGCCGCCTTGTGGGCGGCACGGAGCTCCTGATCACGCTGGGCGAGCTTCGCGGCGGCGGCGGCCGCCTCGCGCAGCTGCTGCAGCTCCGGCATCGGCGTCGACATGAGGGGCCTCCTTGAGGGCGTCGAGCGAGTAGGACAGTGCGGGGTCGAGGCGCACGATGCGGATGCGCTCCACCTCGCGGTTGTTCCAGTTGCGGACGGGGCCGGCGAGGGGAAGCGTGCCGGCCTCCTCGCCCAGGACCGGCGCCACGCCGCCGAGGCGATCGGCCAGGCGCGCAAGCGCGGCGAGGGCCGCCTCGGGGTCGGTGATGGGCCGGTCCAGGCGCCACGCGGCCCAGGCCTCCGGGCCCGCGTCGACGAACGCGGACACGGGCGGCATGCTGTGCAGGGCGCGGGCGACGGCCTCCACACCGGCAGGAGTCACGACGTAGCGGTTTCGCTCGAAGGCCTTCGCCGGCCGCCACAGGCAGAACAGGAGCGGCAGCTGGGCGAAGGCCGCGCCGCCCTGCCGCGTCTCAGGCGCGACGCGCAGAGTCATGTCGTCGGCGAGCTGGCGCACGATCGCGAGCGGCACCTCGCGCACGGGCGGCCGGGTGCGGTGCGTCTGGAGCCCGAATCCGACCAGGCTGCGGAACTCGGCGTGGACCTCGCCCCGGGTGGCGCCGTCCCACAGGCGAAGCGCGGCGCCGAGACGCTCGATTGTGGTCATCGCCCGGCCTTCGTCTTGCGCTCGGCGTACGTCGCTGCGACGTCGAGCACCTTCGGCCCGCCCCGGCCCGGCGCCGCGGGAGCGAGGATGTTGTCGATCTCGATGTGATCCGCCTTCGCGCTCACCGTGAGCAGGATGCGGCGAACGTTCTCGATTCGCGCCTCGCCGCGGATGAACTCGTCCGCGAGCTCCGGCGCCCTCGCGGCCTTGCACAGGGCCCGGATGGTGTCCGCGTGGGCGCGCACCTCGCCCAGGCGAGCTACCTCGGCGGCGACGCGTGCCTTGACGTCGGCCATCGAGAGGCCCTCGGCGATGAGGCCCTGCGCGAAGGCCATGCCGACATGGGCCCGCGCGCACAGCTTGACGACCTGGGCCACGTCGGCGGCGCCCTTCGGGGCCGGGGCCGGCGGCGCCGGGCGGCTCGCCTCCGGCGCCCTGGCGGCGAAGCGCGCCGCGTACTTCTCCGGCACCTTGAGCCGCGCGAGGGCCCGGGGGTGGAACGTCCCCGCGGAGGCCTGCGCCCCCTCGATCACCTCGTCTACCAGGCCCTTCGCCCGGGCCTCGTCCGCCTCGAGCCAGGTCTCGGCGTCCATCAGGGCGCCGATCTCCTCGGCCGAGAGCTTCGACTTCCACAGGTAGGTGGCGACGCACGCGCCGCGGATCTTGTCGAGGGCCTCGGCCGTCCCGCGCATCTCCGCGGCCGTGCCGATCGCCCAGCTCCACGGGTTGTGGATCATGATGAGCCCGCCGTCCGCGATGCGCGCCGGCTCTCCGGCCATGAGCACGAGCGAGGCCGCCGAGGCGGCCAGGCCGTCCACGATCGTCTCCACCCGGCGCCCGCCCTCGCGCTCGGCGCGCAGCGCGTTCGCGATCGCGAGGGCGGCGAACACGTCCCCTCCCGGGCTGTTGATCCGAACCCGGATCGTGCGGACGTTCTCGGGCAGCTTCGCGAGCTCGTCCACGAAGGCGCGCGCGGTGATCCCCTCGCCGGGGTCCCACCCGCCGATCGCGTCGAAGAGCAGAACGTCCACCGCGTCGGCGGCCTTCGCCTGGAAGCTGTACCAGCTGGGCATGCGTCGTCCTCCCGTGGTCATTCGCGCACCGCTCGCGTGATGTTGCCGTCCGCGTCGTGCTCGAAGAGGATCGATCGCGCCGGCTCCCCTTCGGCGCCGACGAGGAGCCGGATCGTGGGAATGCCCGCGCCTGCGGCCGGCGCCGGGGCCGGCGGGGGCGCCGAGGCCTCGGGCACCGACGCCGCGACCGTGCAACCCTTGAGCAGCGCCTCGAGCAGCGCGCCGCGCACCGTACGCCCGTCGCCGAGCGCCGCGTCGAGAGCGACGATCGTGAGCACGTCGCCCGCCCTGAACAGCAGCGAGGGACCGTTCGCGCCGTCGTCCCTCACGTACACGGCGACCGGGTAGTCCTCGTCAGGCCTGCGGATCGCGATTCCCTTCCTCAAGAGACCCTCCCGTGGTGCATCTGCCTCAACTGCGCGAGCTCGCCGATCGTCGCTTCGATCAGGTCCTCGAGCTCGCCCTGCCGCTCCTCGGCGACGGACCCCGCCTGGACGGCACGCCCCGGGATGGCCCGGAGCTTCCCGGCCGTGGCGGCGATGTAGGCCTGCCCCTCCGCGACGACCTGCGCCCGCGGAAGGATGGCCCGGCGTTCCTTCGCCAGGTGCAGCAGGTTGAGCTCCGCCTGGCTCCGGTCCCGCGCGTCCCGGGCCGCGCCCGTCGACCCAGTCGACTCCCGCGCGTGCCGCAGGAACGCCGGGACGGCCTGCGTGAGCTCGTAGGTCCCCCCCGTCGTCCCCCGGGCCCGGCGCCGCGGCCGGATCACCCCCAGCGTTACCAGGCGGCTCAGCGTCCGCTCGGACGTGCCGAGAAGCCTCCGCAGCTCGTCCCGCGTCACCACGAGGTTCACAGGCGCCCCCCGTCATGCCCCCCATGCAGGCCTCGGACCTGGGCAGGAAATGCGGACGCTTCACCCGCGCGCCGGGCCCGGGGGCGTGGGGCCCCCGGCCGCCCAGGCGTGAGCCTCGTCGCCGCGGGATCGGGCTGCCGCCGTCGGCTGCTCAAGCCTTGGTCTCCTTGGTACTTGCGAAGTCGATCTCGTGCCGCAGGTTCTTTTTCAGGGACGCGAGGGCGGCGGACATGAAAGTCGGAAGGAGCTTTTCGAAGACGTGCTGAACGGAGGGGCCGTGTAGCTCCACGATGGGGAGCTGCGCCTGCCCGTGCTTTCGGGCGGGCCGCCTCTTGGCCGCCTCCTTGTTCACGATGAACACGCCGCGGTGCGAGACGCCCTGTGCTCTCTGCTTCGAGGACGCAACGGAAGCGATGAACGCATGCTGGTTGCGCTGCCGCGAGCCGTCGCGCGGGCTGCGCCAGGACACGCCGCGGCGCCGCGCCTTGCCCGCTCCCGACCGGCCGGTGACGGACTCGTCGCCCTTGGCGTCGAAGGCGATCAGCGGAATGCGTCGCCCCTTGGTGGTCACGCTGACGACCGGCTTGGCGCGCGTCGCCTTGTCGATCCTGATCTCTCGCTTGACGTGCTTCGAGTCGATCCTCGCGTCTCTGACAATCGCCTTGCTGATAGCGGCGCTTCCGCTCGTCGCGGCTCGGTTGAGCGCGCGAGGAACGGCGGCCCGCGCCGCCTGCTCGCCCAGGGCGAGGAGGTCTTGCCGGAGCTCGGCGAGTTCCTTCTCGAATGAGCCGAGGTCTATGGTCGCGCGCATGGTCTAGGCCACGTCGTCGGGGTCGGGCTCGCCGACGTGGATCTCGATATCGCTCCCGACCGAGGCGGCCTTGAGGTCGGCGACGCGGGACCGATACGTCTTCAGCCGTTCGCGCAGGCGGTCCCGGTCGGCGAAGATGGCGGCCCGCTCGCCCTGCAGTCGACCTACCTCCAAGAGCAGCTCGTCGTGCGTCATGGCGCCTCCTCAGGATCATCATGCGGCGCGTCCCGGCGGGCCGAGGTCCGAATTTCCGCGAGGCGGTCGGCGCCGTCGAGCCGGGCGAGCTCACGGTCGAAGGCGAGCGCGACGGCCTCGCCGAGGGCCGAGAGGACGTGACGGCCCTCGGCGCCGGGGTGCGTGGGGAAGGGCCACGGCTCGGGGGCGGTCAGCACGGCAGCTCCGACGCTGGGCGCATCCGCTCGAGGT
>CAZLRF010000020.1:0-83573 GCA_964561785.1 uncultured Acidobacteriota bacterium
AAAGCCGCATGACCCGCAAAATACGTCATCGAACTTCCGGGCTGGAGTACTAAGGCAGGGGGAGGCCGGAGTCGGTCGACGTCTGCAGCAGCCGCTCCACCGCCGAGCCGATGTCGGCCCCCAGAGCGTCCTTGGAGAGAAAGCCGGAGAGGCCCAGCGCCTTGCAGCGATCGCGCAGGGTCCAGGGGTCGGCCGAGGAGAACAGGACGATCCGCGCGTCGGCCGGCGCGACCCGCTCTCGCAGCCGCTCGAGCCGTCCCCGGGCCCGCTCCTCGTCGAGCCCGGCGTCCGCGAGCAGGAGTGTCGGACGCGGGCCGCCAGCGAGCGCCCGGGGATCGGCGTCCCAACTCACGGCGCAGACCTCGAGGCCCCGGCCGCCGAGGAGGACGGGCAGCACCGATCGCAGCGCCTCGTCGTCGTCGACGAAGACGACGCGGGGCCGGGGTGCCTGCTCCCTTCCGGGCGCGCCCTCGGGCCCGAGCTCCGAGTCGCCCCCCTCGCACGAGGCGAGGACCTCCCTGAGCGCCGCCGAGGGGACGAGCACCGGTCCCGCCGGCACGGGCGCGGGCGAGACCGGTGCCGGGGACGGGCCGGGTTCGCCCGGGGCCTCGCCCAGCGTCTGCGTCACGAGGCCGTGGTTGCCGTCGCGTGAGTCCGAGCGCAGCCGGTCCGCCCCGAACGAGGGCGGCTCGGCGCAGCCGGCCTCCCGGGCAGCCTCCGCGGCGAGCGCGAGACCCTCGCGCAGCTCGGCCATGCCCGAGAGGCGCTCGTCGCGCGAGCGCGCGAGGGCGGCCAGGAAGAACTCGTGCCAGGGAAAGGGGGCGTGGGCTCGGATCTCGTCTTGCAGCTCCGCCTCCGGTCGCACGAGGAGGTCGTGCGTGAAGGCCTGCACGCCGTCGCGCCGCCAGGGCAGGCGGCCCGTGAGCATCACGTAGGCGACCGCGGCGAGCGAGAACACGTCCGCCCGGTGGTCGACCCCCGCGCCCTCGGGCAGGAGCCCCAGCTGCTCGGGGGAAGAGAAGCCGACCTTGCCCATGTTCCAGCCGACGCCGGTGGTCCCCGCGGCCGGAGCGAGAGTGTCCTTGGCGATGCCGAAGTCGAGGAGCTTCGCGACGATCTCCCCGTCCGACGGGGCGAGCATGATGTTGTCCGGCGAGATGTCGCGGTGGACCACGCCTCGCCGGTGGGCGAGAGCGAGGCCCTCGGCGAGCTGTCCGACCAGCCGGGCCACGTCGGCCGAGCAGAAGCGCCCTCCACGACGCCTGAGCAGGACGGCGAGCGTCGCACCCTCCACGAGCTCGCTCACGATGTACCACCCGCGGTCGGGCATCTGGCCGAAGTCGTACAGCGCGACGAGGCTGGGGTGGCGCAGGCCTTCCGCGAGCCGCGCCTCGGCGCGGAATCGCTCGGCGAGATCCGGGTCGCCCGCCAGCTCTCGTCGCATGACCTTGAGCGCCCGCGGGGCGCCGAGGCTCACGTGGACGGCCCGGTACACCGTCCCCATGCCGCCGGCGCCGATGCGTCCGGTGACCTGGTACTTGCCGTCGACGACGGTTCCGACGAGAGGGTCGTGCACGGGGGGCACTCCGACCGCGGTATCGTCGCCCGCCCCGGTGACGGGCCTGTGACCGCCGGTCACCGCGTCGTCACGCGTCGAGGGCACACTCGCGGGCGCCGCGGGAAGATCCGGCGGCGCCCGCGTCCCATGCCCCAGGACGACACCGCCGCCGCTCCCACCACCCGCCGGATCGCCGACCTCGTCAGCAGCCGGCTCCAGGTCCCCGCCGACGAGGCCGTGAGCCGAGTGGCCGCGCTCTGGGAGGACCACCCCGACGAGGACGGGATGGCCGTCGTCGGCGGGGAGCGCATCCGCTACCTCTCGCGCGCCCGCTTCTTCCTGCAGCTCGGCAAGAAGTTCGGCTACTCGCTCTTCGAGCACCGGCCGGTGTCTCTCCTCGCCGAGGACGGCTCCACGGTGGACGCCGACGTCGACCCCGTCGAGGTCATCTCCCTCGCGAGCCAGCGGGACCCGGAGCGGGTGTTCGACGACGTGATCGTCCTCGAGGGTGGCGCCTTCCTCGGCCTCGTCTCGATGCGCTCGCTCCTCGTCCACCACCGCGCCCTGCTCGTGGAAGGCATGGCGGAGCGCGCCCGGCTCGAGGAGGGGAACCGACGGCTGCGCGAGATGACGCGCCTCCACGCCGGCCTGTCCGCCCGGCTGGCGGCCGAGCTGCGGGACCCGGTCAACGCCCTCGCCGCCCTCGCCTCCGCTCTCTCCGTGGACCCCGACGTGCAGGATCGACACGGTCGCACGCTGTCGGCCCTCGCGAGCCGCGCGCGCGAGATCGGGACGCTCGTCAACGACCTCCAGGACCTCTCGCGGCTCGAGGCGGGCACCCTCGAGATCTCCCCGGAGCAGGTCGTCCCCGCGCCCTGCGTGCGCGCGGCGGTGGAGCTCGTCCGTCGCCGGGGAGCCCTGCCTTCGGTGGACGCGGAGCTGGGGCGGCTCGCGGCCCCCGTCCGCACCGACCCCCTCGTGCTCGAGCGCGCGGTCGGCGCCCTGCTCGGCCTCGCCACCGTCCTCGAACCGCCGCCGGCCGTCCGGCTCGAGGGCTGGAGCGACGCGGGCGGGCTCGTCCTGCGCGTGGCCTTCCTGGGCGCCGGGGCGCCCGAGCCGGCGACCCTGCTCGCCGCGGCGTCGACCCGCCCCGGCCTCGCGCGGGGGCTGGCCCTCGCGCGAGGCTTCGCCGGGCTGCTTCGCGGCGCGGTCGAGCCCGTGGACGGCGCCCTCGAGCTGCGTCTGCCGAGCACGCTCGGCTGAGCGGCCGCGCCGGCAGGGGTTGCCCGCTCGCCCCCGTCAATCGCCCCGCGGGGCGGTCGTCTCGCCCCGCTCGATGTCGCGCAGGTGCAGGTCGAGGGCGTCGACCGAGATCTGGATCTCCCGGAGAGACAGCGCGAGCGAGACGATCATGAGCAAGAGCCCCAAGCCGAACACGGCCGCGGCCGGGGCCGGCCACCTCAGGTAGATGAGGAGCATGCTGAGCACGCACAGGAGCAGGCTCGCGATCCCGGCGACCTGCATCCGACGGAGCAGGTCGAGGCGTCTCCTCAGGTTCCGGATCTGGCCGTACAGCACGTCGTCCGGCTTCTCCTTGTAGAGGGCGTGCAGGCTGCGCACGAGAGCGGCGAGGGCGAGGAAGCGGTTCGTGAACGCCAGCATCAGGAGCGAGATCGCCGAGAAGAGCAGGGCGGGCGTCGCGAGGGTGATCGGCTCGAGCTCGAGGGAGAGCATGGGCTATGGTGCCTCATCCCGCCCGCGGCAGCAGGGGGCCGAGCAGGAGCAGCCCGCCCCAGAGGACGACGAGGCAAGCGAGGTCGAGCAGGGCGCCCGCCCGGATCATCCGGGTGAGGGGGACGCGCCCCGTCCCGAACACGACCGCGTTCGGGGGCGTGGACACCGGGAAGACGAACGCGCAGGAGCACGCGATCCCCGCGCCGAGGGCGGGGGGAACGGGGTCGAAGCCAGCCTGGAGCGCGGCCGCGATCGACACGGGGACGACGAGCGTGGCGGCGGCGGTGTTGGAGGCCACTTCGGTGACGAGCAGCGCGGCCGCGATCGACACGAGGAGCAGTCCCTGCGGGCTCGAGGCGAGGCCCGAACGCACGACGCCCTCTCCGGCCCACCGGGCGAGGCCCGTCGCCTCGGCCAGGCTCCCCAGCGAGAGGCCGCCGCCGAAGAGGAGGAGCACGCCCCAGTTGACCCGCTCGGCGTCGTCCCAGGCGAGGACGAAGCGGCGCCGGCGCCAGCTCGTGGGCAGGACGAAGAGGAGCGCGCCGCAGAGCAGCGCCACCCCGGCCTCGGGGAAGTGGCGGTCGAGCGCCCGCGCCGCAGGGTGGTCGCGGCCGAGGACCCCGCCCACGACCGCGGGCGCCGTCCACAGGACGAAGGCGAGGCCGATCGCGGCGAGCGTCCACGCCGCGCCGGCGCGGTCGCTCTCGCCCGCGCCCTCCGAGATCGCAGGCGGCGAGCCGTCCCCCGACGGCTCGAGCCGGCGCGCGAGAGTCACCCGCATCACCACGACGGCCGCGACGAGGATCGCGGCCGAGAGGGGGAGGCCGAAGGCGAGCCACTGCGTGAAGGTGATCCGCACGCCGCCGAGCCGCTCGACGAAGCCGGCGGTGAGCAGGTTCGGCGGGGAGCCGATGATCGTGGCGAGGCCGCCGATCGACGCCCCGTAGGCGACCATCAGCAGGACCGCGGAGTCGAAGCGGGATGGGGGGCCCTTCGAGGCGCCGCGCCTCGCGTCGAGGGCGCCCGTCGCCACCGGGGTGAGCAGCGCGGCCGTGGCCGTGTTCGAGAGGATCGACGACAGGCTCGCCGACGTGACCCCGAACCCCGCGAGGAGCCCCTGGGGCGAGCGCGAGAAGACCCGGAGCGAGAGCAGGGCCCGCGCCACGCGCACGTCGAGCCCGTGCTTGCGGAAGGCCTCGCCGAGGAGAAAGCTCCCCATGAACAGGTAGATGACGGGGTCCGCGTAGGGGGCGAGCACCTGACGGGCGGGGGCGACCCCCGCGGCGATCGCGAGCGAAGAGCCGACGAGGGCCGTCGCCGGGAGGGGGAGGGCCTCGCTCATCCACCACACGACCGTGAGGGTGAGGATGGCGAGCAGCCGCCGCGCCTCCGCCGGGTGGCCGCCCGGGTTCGAGGCGTAGACGAGGAGGGCGAGCGCCGGCCCGGCGAAGAGGCCGACCGTCTTCAGGAGACGCTCGACGCGCGCCTCCCGCCCCTCGGGGGCGGTCTCCGCTGGCGTCGACACGCGGCCATTGTAGGCCGGGCCACTCTTGCCAAGATTGTTTGCCATATGCCACAGTCAAATGGCAGAAAGGAGGAGGGGGATGGCCACCGTGACGACCGTGGATCGCTTCGGGAGGGTGGTGATCCCGAAGGAAACCCGGGACCACTTCGGCCTCGTCCCCGGGACCGCGGTCACGGTGGTCGACGCCGAGGACGGCGTGCTCCTGAGGCCGGGCCTCCCGGAGACGCCGGTGGCCGCGAAGGGGGGAGTGCTCGTCTACTCCGGCCGGACCACGGCGGCCGCCGAGGACCACGTGCGCAGGGCCCGCGACGAGCGCGTCCGGAGTTTCCTGCCGAGGCGCCGCCGTTGAGGGTCCTCTTCGACACGTCCACGCTCGTGGCGGCGATGGTCGAGGACCACCCCCAGCACGACCGGTGCCTCCCGTGGCTGCAGCGGGCGAGGAAGGGAGACTTCGACTTCCTGGTGGCGGCGCACTCGCTCGCCGAGCTCTTCGCCGTCCTCTCGTCCTGGCCGTCGCGACCCCGGCTCTCCCCGTCGATCGCCGCGCGCCTCGTCCGAGAGAACGTGTCGGCCGTCGCCCGCGTGGTGACCCTCTCGGCCGGGGATTACGAGGCCGTCGTCCGCGACGTGGCCGAGAAGGGCCTCGCGGGAGGCGTCGTCTACGACGCTCTCATCGCCCGCGCGGCGTACAAGGCGGGCGCCGAACGGCTCCTGACCCTGAATCCCCGGCACTTCCTCCGAGTCTGGCCCGAGGCCGGTCGCGTCGTCGCCTCTCCCTGAACCGCTCGCTCCATGCGGGCGATCTGGGCGGCGGGCCCCCCGACGCCGATCGTCCCGAGCTTCGGCCGCAGCCGGGCGAGCTCGACGAGGCGCCCCGGTGCGGGGCGCTCACCGGGGCAGGGTGACGAGAAGCGACTCCTCGCCGGCGACGGAGAAGCCGTCGGCGCCCGCGACCACGCGCGCGCGCGTCGCCCGTAAGCCCCCCTCGACGGGCTCGAGGTCGCCGAGCACGACGACCCTCGCGCCGGCGAGCGTCCCGCAGGTGAGAGCGGCCCGGCGTCCCCCGAACGCGACGGTGGCGCCGCTTCCGGAGCTCCGGCACGTGAGCCCGTCGGAGAAGGAGATCTCCGAGACCCTCACCGGGGTCGACGCCTCCCGCCGGACCGAGTACTCACCCTCGTTCCAGGCCAGCTCCGCTCGCTGCGCGAGCAGCAGCCCGCCCGGGCCGGCGGCGAGCGGCCCGAGCAGGGCGACCACGTCGACCCCCGAGGGCTCGCACTCGAACGTGAGGAGCCGGCCCCCGGGACCGAGCAGGGCGCGATCGCCCGCGCGGCAGACGGTGCCGTCCGGCAGCGCAAGCGCCGTGATCGACCCCGTCGCCGCCGGAATCCCTTCCGCGGGCGAAGGCGCGGGGGCGCTCGGCGCCGGGCCGGCCTCGGCGGCCGGGGCGCCCTCGAACCGGCAGCAGCCCATGAGGACCTCGCCGCTGGCGAGCGATATCCGGGCGGTGTGGGTCGAGATCCCGTCGCTCCCGCTCCGCGCCGTCGTCGCGTCGCGGCACGCCTCGGCCGTGATCAGGGCCACCAGATCGCCGTCGGCTCCGCTCTTCGCGCGGTACACGAAGAACGGCAGGCCCCGGCCGCTCGACTCGACCAGCCGGCCGTCGAGGGCGCGGGACGGGAGGCCGTGGATGGCCATCGCCGCCGCCGCGCCCTCGAGGCGGAGGCTCCACGACGGCTCGACGCCGCGGCAGGCGACGATCGGCGCGGGTGCGACGGGCGCGAGGAGGAGGGGTACGGCGAGCACCAGGGCGAGCATGTCCCCAGTGTAGCCGTCAGGCGGCCTCCGGGCGTCGCTCGGCCGCAGGGGGGAAGCCGACCCGGACGACACACGCGAACTCGCGGTCGTCGTCGGGAGGCTCGAAGAGAGGGACGGAGTCGAGTGCGTCGGATTCGGGGGGCTTCGGGACCTCGAGGCTGCGGCGTCGGCCCGCCCGCCGAGCAGCGAGGCGCTTCCACGGTCGTCGGTTCATGAGCGGGAGGTTCGCTCCACGCCGTGACGCCGTCGTGGCCCCGCCGTGCCATCGGATCGACGGAACCCCAGGGCCCACTGGAGGTTGCGCCCCGAAGGCCGAAGGGAGCCGAGTTAACGCCCCGTTCACAGGACCGTCACTTCGGCGTCACGACCCCCCCATAGATTCCCCGACGCGTCGCGCCTTCCGTGGCGGCGCGCGCGCACTGCTTCCATGGAGGAATCGAGAATGCGAACGACACTCCGGCGAGGAGCCCTGCTCGTCGCCACCGCGCTCCTGGCCCTCGTCGGCGTGAGCGACGCCCAGGCCCAGGTCGCCTACACCGCCAACACCGTGACGAGCGTGTACTACCGCGAGTTCCTGAAGGACGGTCGGTACTTCGTCTTCAACAACCCCGCCGCCGCCGACGCCTTCGAGAGGTCGGGCGAGACGGGGGTCGGCATCACGAGGATCGGCATCGGCCCGAAGGGCGAGTCCGTCTTCGCCGACAACGAGACCGCGCTCGAGCTGTTCCTCTTCAAGTACAACCTCAACGCCGACGTGCCGCGGGCGAAGGCGCCCACGCTCAACATCGTGTGGCGGGACGGCAAGACGCGCATGACGATCGGCAGCAACTTCTACCTGGAGCTCTCGAACCGGGTCCAGGTGCGCTACACGCACGAGTTCCCGGACGACTCCATCAAGCTCGCGGGCACCGAGAACGCCGGCGACAGCAAGGGCAGCTTCCGCATCCGCCGCGCGAAGCTGAAGTTCGAGGGCTGGTTCTACAAGCCCTACCTGACCTACGAGGTCCAGACGAACTGGCCCGGCATCTCGAGCGCGAACCTCGCCAACTACCTCGAGGACGCCAACATCAACTGGGACATCACCAAGGGCAAGAAGCAGTTCATGGTCAAGCTCGGCCAGTACAAGGTGCCCTTCGGCCTCCAGGAGCTCGTCTCCTCCGGCAGCCAGCAGCTCGTCGATCGCTCGCTCGTCTCGAACACGTTCTTCCGCGGCCGCGACACCGGCGTCTCGGTCTGGGGTGTGCTCGGCAACAACAAGCTCGAGTACCGGGCCGGGCTCTTCAACGGCAACGGTCTCACCCGCTCCGTCAACGACAACGACAAGTTCCAGTACAACGCCCGCGTGACCTTCCAGCCGAACGGCGCCGTGCCCCTCGGCACCTATTCCGGCGCCCACCAGTCGGAGTCCGACTTCGAGACCCGGGCCCTCGGCAAGCCGATCTTCACGATCTCGGGCGCCTTCGAGCAGAACGACCTGAGCTTCGTGGCCACCGACCTCAAGACCAACATCAAGAGCACGCTCTTCACGGTCGACACGATGTTCAAGTACCGGGGCTTCTCGGCCACGGGCGCCTACACGTGGGGCGAACGGGAGCCGCAGGCGGTGAACCCGAAGTTCGACGCGAGCGGCTGGTTCGTCCAGGCCGGCTACTTCCTGAAGCCCGAGAAGTGGGAGATCGCCGCCCGCTACGGCGAGCAGGACCCGAGCGACCTCGCCAGCTCGGACAAGATCACCGAGATCCGCGGCGGCCTCAACTACTTCTACGCCCGGCACGCCCTGAAGGTCCAGCTCGACTTCGGCCAGGTCAAGACGGAGACCTCGAGCGGCGACCGCAAGAACAACGAGCTGCGCATCCAGACCCAGTTCATCTTCTAGTTCACACGGAATTAACACGCGTGTAACCCGCCGGTTCGAGGGCGCTGCTAGCCTGACCGCGGTGAGAAGGAGACAAGACTCATGAAGCGTTTCGTGACGATCGCGGCGCTGGTGGCCCTCGCGGCTCCCGCCGCCGCGCAGCAGGTGAAGGTGGACCCGGCGCTGCCGTCCTACCAGAAGACGGCCGGCGTGTCGGGCAACATCAACAGCGTCGGCTCCGACACGATGAACAACCTGATGACGCTCTGGGCCGAGGCGTTCCTGAAGATGTACCCGAACGTCAAGGTGCAGGTCGAGGGCAAGGGCTCTTCGACGGCCCCTCCCGCCCTCATCGCCGGCACCTCGCAGTTCGGCCCGATGTCGCGGGCGATGCGCGGCACCGAGGTCGACCAGTTCGAGGCCAAGTACGGGTACAAGCCGACGCAGCTGCGCACCTCGTACGACGCCCTCGCCGTCTACGTGAACAAGGACAACCCGCTCGAGAAGCTGACCCTGCAGCAGGTCGACGCCATCTTCTCCAAGACCCGGCGCCGGGGCGGCAAGGCGATCTCGACCTGGGGCCAGGTGGGCCTGACCGGCGACTGGGCCAACCGGCCGATGAGCCTCTACGGCCGCAACTCCGCGAGCGGCACCTACGGGTTCTTCAAGGAGCACGCCCTCGGCAACGGCGACTACAAGGACCAGGTCAAGGAGCAGCCCGGCTCGGCCTCCGTCGTCCAGGGCGTGACCGAGGACCGCTTCGGGATCGGCTACTCCGGGATCGGCTACCGCACGTCCGGGGTCAAGGTCGTCGCCCTCGCCGAGAAGGACGGCGGTGCCTTCTCGGACGGCAACTACGAGGACGTGAAGAGCGGGAAGTATCCCCTCAACCGCTTCCTCTACCTCTACATCAACAAGGCCCCGGGCAAGCCGCTCGACCCCGTGGTCAAGGAGTTCTGCAAGCTCATCTTCTCGAAGGAGGGCCAGGAGGTCGTCATCAAGGACGGCTACCTGCCCCTTCCCGCCGAGATCGCGAAGCAGGAGCTCGCCAAGCTCGAGTAGGTCGAGGTGTGGCCCGGGCGCGAGGCCGCGCCCGGGCCGCTCCCCTGACCCCCGCCTGGAGAACCGGCAATGGCCGTCGCCGCCCCCGCCGTCGACACCACGATCCGAAAGCGCGTCCTCGAGGCCTCCTCCCGCATCCGCCGCGTCAAGGCCATCGACCGCTTCGCGACGGTCTTCATCACCCTCGGCGGCGTTTTCATCATCGTGGCCGTCTCGTTCATCTTCGTCTTCCTCGTCCAGCAGACCCTGCCCCTGTTCCGGTCCGCCTCGGGCAGGCTCGTCGGCACGCTCGACCTCGCCGCGGTGCCCCCGCTCGAGCCGACCGGGGCGGGGTCCGCGCCGGTCGCGCCTGCCGCCACCGGCCGACCCGCCGGCCTCGCGAAGCCCCTCCTGATCGGCATCGACGAGTACCAGATGTACCTCTACGAGGTGCTCGCCGACGGGCGCACCGCCTTCTTCCGCACCGACGGCTCCTTCGCCAAGCAGTTCCCGCCCACCTCCATCGGGGATGCGCGGGTCACCACCGCCTCCCGCAGCCTGCTCCACGACTTCGTCGCGGTCGCGACCGAGGACGGCCGGGTCTCGCTGCAGCAGGTCCGGTTCGTGCCGATGTACGAGGGGCAGAAGCTCCAGGACCTCGACATCTCCGTGCGCGACCGGGGCGTGGTCAGCCTCGACCCCGCCGGGCGCCCCGTGCGGGAGGTGGCCTACGAGGAGGTGGACGGCCGCAAGCTCGTGGCCGGCGTCGTGGGCGAGGACGAGATCGCCGTCTTCTGGACGGACGACGAGGGCGCCGAGCACCGCGCCACCCTGCGCACCAACGACGGCGAGAAGGTGACCCGGGTGCGCATCGGGCGCAGCGAGACCCTCGTCGCCTCCACCGACCGGGGCAACCTCTACCACTGGGAGATCACCCCCGAGGCCCGCCTGACCGAGGTCGCCCACGTGTCCGGCGAGCCGATCACCGCCCTCGAGTTCCTCCTCGGCAACGTCACCGCCCTCGTCGGCGACTCGACGGGCGCGGTGGGCGGCTGGTTCCGCGTGCGGGTGACGGACGAGTCGGAGCCCACGTTCGCCAACGCCCACACCTTCCCCTCCCAGGGCACGGCCATCCAGGCGATCGGGCCTTCCACCCGGGACAAGAGCTTCGTCACCGCGGGGAAGGACGGCTCGCTCGTGCTGCGCCACATGACCTCGGGGCGCTCGCTGATCACGTTCCCCCCCACCGGACAGCAGGTGGACTCCGTCCTCCTCACGCCGAAGATGGACGGGATCATCGTCAAGCAGGCCGACGGCCGGATCACGCGCTACGAGATCGCGAGCCCCCACCCCGAAGTCTCGTGGAACGCGCTCTTCGGCAAGGTCTGGTACGAGGGCTACTCGAAGCCCGAGTACGTCTGGCAGTCGACCGGCGGCACCGACGACTTCGAGACGAAGTTCAGCCTGGTCCCCCTCATCTTCGGCACGATCAAGGGCACGTTCTACGCTCTCGTCTTCGCGATCCCGATCGCGGTGATGGGCGCGCTCTACACGTCGCAGTTCATGCACCCCACCATCAAGGCCAAGGTCAAGCCCACCGTCGAGATCATGGCCGCCCTCCCGAGCGTGGTGGTGGGCTTCATCGCCGGCCTGTGGCTGGCCTCGCGCGTCGAGCGGCACGTCGTGCCGGTCCTGCTGATGATCGTCCTCATGCCGATCTTCGGGACGGCGGGCTTCCTCCTCTGGGACCGCCTGCCGCGGCGCTTCCGGGAGAGCCTTCGGCCGGGGATGGAGATCGCGGTGATCCTGCCCCTCCTCCTCCTCGGCGGCTGGGTCAGCCTCAACATCGGGCCCTGGGTGGAGGCGGGGGTCTTCGGGGGGGACTTCCGGGCCTGGCTCCAGCAGGCCCTCGACCTCGTCTACGACCAGCGCAACTCGCTCGTGGTCGGCCTCGCCATGGGCTTTGCCGTCATCCCGATCATCTTCACGATCGCCGAGGACTCGTTCACGAGCGTCCCCTCGCACCTGACCGCCGCCTCGCTCGCCCTCGGGGCGAGCCGCTGGCAGACGGCGACGCGGGTGGTGCTCCCCACCGCCAGCCCCGGCATCTTCTCCGCGGTGATGATCGGATTCGGCCGCGCGGTCGGGGAGACCATGATCGTCCTCATGGCCACCGGCAACACGCCGGTCCTCGACTGGTCGATCTTCAACGGCATGCGGACGCTCTCGGCGAACATCGCGGTGGAGATCCCGGAGGCCCCCTTCGGAGGGACCCTCTACCGCACGCTCTTCCTCGCCGGGCTCGTGCTGTTCCTGATGACCTTCCTCGTCAACACCGTCGCGGAGGTCGTCCGCCAGCGGCTCCGCGACCGCTACAAGGCGATCTGATGTCGCTCAAGAAGTCCATCCTCCGCGGCGAGCCGATGATCTGGTTCACCGGCAGCGCCCTCGGCGTGTCGATCCTCATGATCCTCGGCCTGATCGGGGTCATCCTCGTCAACGGCCTCACCTTCTTCTGGCCGGCCGCGCTCGAGCAGGTCACCCTGAAGGACGGCTCGGTCTTCCTCGGGGAGCAGGTGAGCCGCGAGCCCATCCCGAACCCGGGCCAGCCCGACCACAACCAGCGCCACCGCGTCCTCCTGAGGGTGGGGAACCGGGACGTCTTCGGGATCGATTTCAAGTGGATCGACGAGGACCAGATCGAGAAGCGCGAGCGTCCGGCCCACGCGTTCTTCATCGAGCGCCGCGAGTACGGCCCGCTGATCGGCACCCCGGTGAGCCTCAAGCGCGAAGGGCAGGAGCTGGCCGCCGGACCCGAGGCGGTGGCGGCGGCCCTGCCGGACCTCGTCCGCCAGGCCGCGCGGGACCGCGCCGCGATCGAGCGGATCGAGAAGGGCGAGATCGGCGACATCAACTACCGTATCGAGCAGGCCCGGCTCCGCACGCGCCGCCTCGAGCTGCAGGCGGCGAAGGACCCCGGACGCGACGTCTCCCGCGAGCGCGAGGCCGTCGAGAAGGCGGCCGCGGAGCAGAAGGCCCTCTACGAGAAGAAGACCGAGGAGCTCGCCGCCCTCCTCGAGCGGGCGGCCACGACCTACCTGACCGTGAAGGCCGCCGACGGGCAGGAGAAGCAGCTGCGGACGCTCGACATCTACCGGGCCTATCCCGCCAACCAGCTCATGTGGGCGGCTCGCCTGGGCGTCTACTCGAGCCGCCTCTGGGCCTTCTTCAGCGAGGACCCGCGGGAGTCGAACACCGAGGGCGGGATCTTCCCCGCCATCTTCGGCACCGTGATGATGGTCGTGATCATGAGCATCGTCGTGGTGCCCCTCGGCGTCCTCGCCGCCCTCTACCTGCGCGAGTACGCCCGGCAGGGCCCGCTGGTGCGCACGGTCCGCATCGCGGTCAACAACCTGGCCGGGGTGCCCTCGATCGTGTTCGGCGTCTTCGGCCTCGGCTTCTTCGTCTACTTCGTGGGCGGCACGATCGACCGCCTGTTCTTCCCCGAGGCCCTTCCCGCGCCGACCTACGGGACGGGGGGCATCCTCTGGGCCTCGCTCACCCTCGCCCTGCTCACGGTGCCGGTGGTGATCGTGGCCTCGGAGGAGGCGCTCGCCGCGGTGCCCCGCTCGATGCGCGAGGCCTCGCTCGCCATGGGGGCCACCAAGTTCCAGACCATCCTGCGCGTGGTGCTCCCGGCGGCGGCCCCCGGCATCCTGACCGGCCTCATCCTCGCCATGGCCCGCGCCGCGGGAGAGGTGGCCCCCCTGATGCTCGTCGGCGTGGTGAAGCTCGCCCCCGAGCTGCCCCTCGACGGCTTCTTCCCCTTCTTCCACCTGGACCGCAAGTTCATGCACCTCGGCTTCCACATCTACGACGTGGGCTTCCAGAGCCCGAACGTGGAGGCGGCGAAGCCCATGGTCTACACCACGACCATCTTCCTGCTCGTGATCGTCGTGCTCCTCAACATGACGGCGATCGTGGTGCGCAACCGGCTCCGCGAGAAGTACAAGACCGGCGCCTTCTGAGGACGAAGGACGAATGCTCATGGCGAACGACCCCATGCAGACGACGGCCCCCGACAGCGGCCTGAGGATCCGGACCGAGGTGAAGGCGCCGGGCGAGGACCT
The DNA here is from genome assembly GCA_964561785.1 of uncultured Acidobacteriota bacterium. GTDB lineage: Bacteria > Acidobacteriota > Vicinamibacteria > Fen-336 > Fen-336 > DATBSL01. Next base: position 13,662 of record CAZLRF010000020.1, read on the forward strand.
CCCGCCCTCCGAGGGGCACGACATCGTCTGCCGCGCCGTCAACCTGGCCTACGGCGACAACCACGTGCTGCACGACATCACGATGGACATCGAGGACCGCCGCGTGACCGCCCTCATCGGACCCTCCGGATGCGGCAAGTCGACCCTGCTCCGGTGCTTCAACCGGATGAACGACCTCATCGACAACGTGAAGGTGTGGGGGGAGCTCAAGGTCAAGGGCACCGACATCAACACCCCCAGCACGGACGTCATCGAGCTCCGGCGCCGGGTGGGGATGGTGTTCCAGAAGTCCAACCCGTTCCCGAAGTCGATCTACGAGAACGTGGTCTACGGCCTTCGGATCGCCGGCATCAACGACAAGCCGACGCTCGACGAGGCGGCCGAGCGCAGCCTCAAGGGCGCGGCCCTGTGGGACGAGGTGAAGGACCGGCTCGACGAGAGCGGCCTCGGCCTCTCCGGCGGCCAGATGCAGCGGCTGTGCATCGCCCGCGCGATCGCGGTCGAGCCCGAGATCATCCTGATGGACGAGCCGTGCTCGGCGCTCGACCCCATCGCCACCCTGAAGATCGAGGAGCTGATCTTCCAGCTCAAGGAGAAGTACACGATCGTCATCGTGACCCACAACCTCCAGCAGGCGGCGCGCGTCTCCGACAAGACCGCCTTCTTCTGGCTGGGGCGCCTGGTGGAGTTCGGTCCCACCGCGGAGATGTTCACCGCCCCCAAGGACAAGCTGACCGAAGACTACATCACGGGCCGGTTCGGTTAAGAGGGGATCAGATGGAACGGCACCATTTCGAGGCCGAGCTGCAGGCGCTGCGCAACCAGCTCCTCACGATGGGGGGGCTGGTGGAGGACCGCGTCCACCGCGCCGTCCACGCCCTCGTCCACCGCCAGGAGGAGGAGGCGCAGCGGATCATCGCCAGCGACAAGGAGATCAACGATCTCCAGATCGACATCGACAACCGCTGCCTGAGGCTCCTCGCCACCCAGACCCCCCTCGCGGTCGACCTCCGCCTCATCACGTCGGCCATGAAGATCAACGCGGACCTCGAGCGGGTGGGCGACCAGGCGGTCAACATCGCGGAGAGCGTGCTCGTCCTCATCCCGCAGCCGCCGCTCAAGCCCCTCATCGACATCCCGCGCATGGCGGCGATCGCGGAGAAGATGATCCGCGACGCGCTCGACGCGTTCGTGAAGAAGGACGCCGAGCTCGCCCGCGACGTGCTCCACCGGGACGACGAGGTGGACGAGCTGAAGGACCAGGTGTTCCGGGAGCTGCTCACCTACATGATGGCCGACCCCGGCACCATCCAGCGCGCGCTCTCGCTGATCCTGATCAGCCGCAACCTCGAGCGCATCGCCGACCACGCGACCAACATCGCGGAGGACGTGATCTTCATCGCGGAGGCGAAGGACGTGCGCCACCACGCGGAGAGCGGGGGCCAGAAGCCGTGAAGGCCGATCGGGCGGACCGTCTCGAGGGGCCCGAGCGGGCGGAGCGCGGCGGGCGACGCGAGACGGCCGTCGCGGCCGCGGACACGCGGCGTCGGGTGCTGCTGATCGAGGACGACAACGACATCGCGGAGGCGATCGGCTACCAGCTGGAGAAGGTCGGCCTCCAGGTGCGCGTCGCCCGTACCGGCGAGGAGGGCCTCGAGGCGGTCCGGAAGGGCGTCGACCTCGTGCTGCTCGACCTCAACCTGCCCGGCATGGACGGGCTCGAGGTGTGCCGGCTCATCCGCCGCCAGCAGACGACCGCCCACGTGCCGATCATCATCGTCTCCGCGCGGGCGGACGAGGTCGACCGCGTGCTCGGCCTCGAGATGGGCGCGGACGACTACGTGGTGAAGCCGTTCAGCCTCAAAGAGCTCGCGGCCCGGGCGAAAGTGGCGCTGCGCCGCGCCGGCGGCGGCGCGTCCGAGGGGCCCCAGGGCTACCGGGACGAGAACTGGGAGATCGAGTTCGACTCCTACGTCGTGCGCTACCGGGGCGAGGAGATCCGGCTCACCCACAAGGAGTTCGAGCTGTTCCGCTACATGGTCGAGCGACCCGGTCGCGTCCTCACCCGCGAGCGCCTCCTCGAACGGGTCTGGGGCTGGGAGTCGGACATCGACGCCCGGAGCATCGACGCCCACATCCGGCGGCTGCGCCTGAAGCTCGGGCCGGCCCGCAACCACGTCGAGACCGTGGTCGGCCTCGGCTACCGCTTCGTCAAGTAGGCCACTTCGCCCGCGGGAGCGGGATCCCCCGGGGGTGGCAGCCCTCTGAAGGTCTCACCCCTGTCAGTCGGCGACCTTTGGCTTCTCGTCGAGCTCGCGGTGCAGCCAGGCCGCGAGGTTGCCGTCCGGGGTGGGATCGAGGCGACGCACGCACGACTCGAGGAACCGCGATCGGACGTCGCCGGCGGCCTCGTCCGTCCGGGCGTCGTCCGGCGTCCACTCCACCACGACGACCTCGCCCCGGCGGCGCATCCGAAAGCGCGCCCCGTCCGGCTCGATCTGGATCGGCAACCCCGCGAGGACGTCGACCGCGCCGCCGTCTCCCGGCACGAGCTCGTACTCGTCCCACTCGTTCGGGCCGGTCCGCCGGAAGGAGCCGACCACGCGTCCCGGGAACGCCCGCGCGGTCGTCGCGTCGGCGTCGAGCACGTCGCGCGCGTCCACCCGGCGCGGCTCCGTGCTCGCTCTCCCCCTCGGCGTCCTGCGCCCTACCGCGAAGCCGGAGGAAGCGGGCCGATCTCCACCTTGCGGAACTCGACCTCGGTCCCCTCGGCCTGGAGCGCGATCTTGCCCCGGTCGACGGTCGCGTCGAAGCCGTCGTTCACCAGGTCGCCGTTCACCCAGACCCGCAGCGTCCGGCCCCGGGCCTCAATCACCATCGTGTTCCACTCGCCGAGCGGCTTCTCCGAGCCGTCGGTGAGGTTGAGGATCCTCCGGGCGTCGCCCTCGCTCCCACCCCACTTCTGCCCGGGCTTGCGCGGGCGGCGCGCCTCCATGTCGGGGACCTCGATGTCCTCCCGGATGACCCAGAAGTCGCCGGCCTCCCCGCTCATCATCTGAACCTCGATCGACTGCGGGAACATCTTGTACAGGGCTCGCGGCGTCGAGGCGTGGACGAGGACCCCGCAGTTGCCGCCCTTGCCGGGAAAGCGGTACTCGACTACCAGGCGGTAGTCGCGGAAGGCCTGCGTGGTCACGAGGTGGCCCTCGGGCTTGCCCCGGCTGACGAGGAGCCCGTCCCGCACGACGAAGCTGTCGGGCAGCGAGGCGTCCTTGTCGCGGGCGGGGACGTCGGCCGTCCAACCCGAGAGGGTCTTGCCGTCGAACAGGGGGGTGACGGCCGTCGGGCAGAGGGCCTCTACTTCGCCCGCGGTCGCCACGGGCGCGACGACGAGAGCGAGGAGGAGGACGCCGGCAGCGCGCCTGGCGAGGGGTCTGTCGATCACAGGTCGGGTCATGACATCCTTCTACCACCGAACCGTCCGCTCGTGGAGCGAGGAGGCGTCCCCCTGCTACCGCAGGAGCGCGATGAGCGCGCCCGCCGCGACCGCGGTCCCGATCACGCCCGCCACGTTCGGGCCCATCGCGTGCATCAGGAGGTAGTTGTGGGGGTTCTCCTCCTGCGCGACGTTGTGGGCGACGCGCGCGGCCATGGGCACTGCGGAGACGCCGGCCGCGCCGATGAGCGGGTTCACCGGGCTCCCCGGCAGCCGGCTCATGAGCTTCCCGAGGAGGATGCCCCCCGCCGTCGAGAGGGCGAAGGCGACGCACCCGAGGGCGAGGATCTTGAGCGTCCCCGCCCGCAGGAACGTCTCGCCGTCCATCGTCGCGCCCACGCACAGGCCGAGCACGATCGTCACGAGGTTGATGAGCTCGTTCTGGGCGGTGCGGGTGAGCCGCTCGGTGACCCCGCACTCGCGGAGCAGGTTGCCGAACATGAGGAGGCCCACGAGGGCGGTGGCGGCGGGCACGATCAGGGCGCACACCACGGTCACCGCGATCGGGAAGCCCACGCGCAGGGGGCGGGGGATGTCGAAGTCCGCCTCCATCCGGATGCGGCGCTCCTCCCGAGTCGTGAGCGCGCGCATGATCGGGGGCTGGATGAGGGGCACGAGGGCCATGTACGAGTAGGCGGAGACCGCGATCGGGCCGAGCAGGTGCGGGGCGAGCTTCATCGTCAGGTAGATCGACGTGGGGCCGTCGGCGCCGCCGATGATGCCGATCGAAGCCGCCTCGCGGGGAGTGAAGCCGAGGGCCCACGCCCCGAGGAACGCGCCGACCACGCCGAGCTGGGCCGCGCCCCCGAGGAGGAGCGTCTTCGGGTTGGCGAGCAGCGGCCCGAAGTCGGTGAGGGCCCCGAGGCCGATGAAGATGAGGGGAGGGAAGATCTCGAGGCGCAGGCCCTGCGAGAGGTAGTGGAACAGCCCCCCCGCCTCCGTCCCGTGGGGCGCCGCGGTGAGGCCGTTCAGCGGCAGGTTGACCATGAGCGCGCCGAACCCGATCGGGACGAGGAGGAGCGGCTCGAACCGGCGGGCGATGGCGAGCCACAGGAGGAGGGAGGCCACGCCGATCATCACGACCTCGCGCCCGGTCAGGTGGGCGAGGCCGGTCGACTGCACGAGCTCGGGCAACTCAGGCCTCGGTCCGGTAGCGGATGAGGCAGTCGCCGACCTGGACGGAGTCGCCGGGCTCGACCTCGACCGCCGCCACCTCGCCCCCCCGCGGCGCGTAGATGTAGGTGTCCATCTTCATCGCGTCGAGGAGGACGACCGGCGCCTTCGCGTCCACGCGGGAGCCGGCGCTCACGAACACCTTCTGGACGGTGCCGGCGAGCGGGGCGAGGATCGCGTTCGGGTCGCCCTTGGGCATCGCCGCGGGCGGCGCCGCGGGGCGCGGCGGGGCGGGGGCGGCGGGGCGAGGCGCGGGCGGGAGCGGGGACAGGAAGCCCGTCCCGTTCGCCTCCCGCTCGTCGTCCTCGAGCACCTGCACGGTGACGTCGTACGTCTTGCCTTCGATCGTGATCCGCAGCTTCTTCATCGGCGGGGCTCCACCCGGTGGGAGATCATGATGTCCATCCGCCCCGCCCGGGACCAGCGGTCGGCCACCGGGCCGCGGTGGACGTGGACGCGGTGCAGGCGCACGGCGGTGCCGAGCGCCTCGCTCGCGGCGGCGGCGAGCACGGCCAGCGTCTCGGCGGACACGCCCGCGGGCGCCTCGGGCACGGGCGCCAACCGAGCGGCCAGGCGGCGCAGGACGAGGACGAGCCCGGTCAGGAGGCCCATGGCGGCCATGACCGCCCCGAGCGCGGTGAGGGCGAGAACAAGGGGGTGCAAGGGGGCCTACAAGGGCACGTTGCCGTGCTTCTTCTGGGGCCGCAGGTCGCGCTTCGAGCGCAGGATCCCGAGCCGCTCGATGAGCAGGCGCCGCGTCCAGGACGGCCGGATCACGTCGTCGACGTGGAAGCCCTCCGCGGCGCGGAAGGGGTTGGCGTGCTGGCGGCGGTACTCGTCGACCTTCGCCTGCAGGTACGCCTCCTTGTCCTTCGCCTTCTCGATCTCGCGCCGCCACAGGACGCGCGCCGCGCCCTCCGGTCCCATGACCGCGATCTCCGCGGTCGGCCAGGCGAGCACCGAGTCGGCCCCGAGGTCGCGGGAGCACATCGCGAGGTAGGCCCCGCCGTACGCCTTGCGCAGGATCACGGTGAGCTTCGGCACGGTGGACGCGGAGTAGGCGAAGAGCATCTTCGCCCCGTGCCGGATGATCCCGCCGTGCTCCTGGGCGACGCCGGGGAGGAAGCCCGGCACGTCCACGAACGTGACGAGGGGGAGGTTGTACACGTTGCACGTCCGCACGAACCGCGCCGCCTTGTCCGAGGCGTTGATGTCGAGCGCCCCCGCCATCACCGCCGGCTGGTTCGCCACCACCCCGACCGCCATGCCGCCGAGGCGGGCGAGGCCGACCACCACGTTCGGCGCGAAGTCCTTCTGCAGCTCGAGGAAGGAGCCGGGGTCGAGCAGACGCGCGAGCACGTCGTGGACGTCGTACGCCCGCCGGGGGTCCTCCGGCACGACGTCCTCGATCCCGCGGTCGTCGACGACCGGCTCCTCGAACGGGCGGTCGGGGGGCGACTCGAGGTTGTTCTGCGGCAGGTACGACAGGAGCAGCTTCACCAGCTCGACCGCCTCGCGGTCGTCGCGCGCGGTGAGGTGGACGTTGCCCGCGACGGCGGCGTGGGCGGTGGCGCCCCCGAGCGCCTCCTCGGTGATCTCCTCGCCGGTCGCGGCGCGGATCACCTCGGGCCCGGCGATGAACATGTGCGCGGTGCCCTCGACCATGATCAGGAAGTCGGTGAGGGCCGGGGAGTAGGCGGCGCCGCCGGCACAGGGGCCGGCGATCACCGAGATCTGGGGGACGACGCCGGAGAGCAGCGTGTTGTGGAAGAAGATCTGGCCGTAGCCGGAGAGGGCCTCGACGCCCTCCTGGATACGCGCCCCGCCGCCGTCGTTGAAGCCGACCACCGGGACGCCGCACTTGAGCGCGGTGCGCAGGCACTCGACGATCTTCGCCGCGTGCAGCGCGCCGACCGCGCCCCCGCCCACGGTGAAGTCCTGCGAGAACGAGAAGACGGCGCGCCCGCCGACCTCGCCCTTGCCGGTCACGACGCCGTCGCCCGGAAGCTCCTTGCCTTCCGCCCGCGCCGCCGCGGAGTGGGCCCACAGGCCGAACTCGACGAAGCTGTCGGGGTCGAACAGCAGGCCGAGCCGCTCCCGGGCGCCGAGCTTGCCGGAGCGGTGCTGCTTCGCGAGCTTGTCCGCTCCGCCCCCGCGGAGCAGCCGCGCCCGCTGCTGGTCGAGCTCGGCGAATCGGTCGGCGGGGGTGGGTGCCTTCATGGTCCTCTTTGCTCCGGGGCGATGGCCCCGCTCCAGGAGCCGAGCACGGACCGTGCCGGGCCACCGCCGGCCTCCAAACCCGCGAAGTCGACCGCCACGGTCGTTTCCCGGGTCCTCACCCGTCCGCGCTGCGCAAGAAATGCGCCCGTCCGCCTAAAGGCTTGACGCTCCTGCGGTCACGGGCGAGCATGACCCCCATGAAGAAGACGACGAGTCGAGCCCCCGCCGCCCACCAGAGGTTCGTCCGCCGGTTTCCGCGACTGGCGAAGGCCTGGGACCTCGTCAACGAGGAGGGCGCCCTGGGGCCGCTCGATGCGAAGACACAGCGCCTCGTGAAGCTGGCGATCGGCGTCGGCGCGATGCGGCAGGGCGCCGTGCACGCGGGCGCCCGCAAGGCCCGCGACGCGGGTGCGTCCCTCGCCGAGATGGAGCAGATCGTGGCGCTCGCCGCGAGCACGGTCGGCTTCCCCGCGGCGGTCGCGGCCTGGGGCTGGGTCCACGACGAGGTGCCCCCGGCGCCGAAGAAGCGACGCTAGTTCAGGCGCAGCTCCAGCCACCGCGCGGTATTGCGCTCGGCCGCCGCGGGCGGGTGGACGACCATGCCCGGCTTGCCGCCGAAGAGGCCCGAGGCCGAAAGGCGCACCCGCCAGACCGGGCCCGGCAGCTTCGAGCGGCGGATCGCGAACTCGAGGCCGTCCGAGGGGTAGTCGGCCGCCCACGGCGGCTTGCCCTCTTCCCGCAGGCGGGGGAGGGCGTCCTCGTCCCGCCGGATCTCGTTAGCGTACCAGCCGGAGGTGAGCCCCATCCGCGGCCTGGGCTCGGGGCCGGCGGGCGGCAGCTCGACCTCGTAGAGGGCGTAAGACACGTGGAGCTTCCGGATCGGCCCGTCGGGCACGGCCAGCGAGAGCTCCGACGGCCCGATGCCGCTCCGCCCCCGCACGCCGACGAAGACGACCCCCCGGTGCTCCTTGACGTGCAGCGAGATCTCGTCGTTCACGTCGACTCGACGGGCGTCGTCCCACTCGCCCGGGCTGAACGTCCCGTCGGTGACGACGGGCGCCCCGTCGCCTCGCGGGACATCGACCGGCCCCGGGTCGGCCTGCGGCGACGTCTGGGCCCCGGCGGCTCCCTGGCCGGCCAGGAGAACGGTCGCGACGGACAGCACGAGCATCGAGCGCATGGCCCCTCCCGGTGGGGGCGGATGGAATTCGCGTCTGCCCTCGATAGAGTACGAGGTCGGCGCGGCGCCGGTTCGCCGCGAGCTCGGGGAGCGCGGCGGGCTCAGGCCGCCGCACCGCCCGCGGAGCGGCCCGGCGGCCGCGCGGGGCGCAGCCACACCGCGGCCAGGAGCAGGAGCCCGAGGTAGCTCGGCCAGTCGCGGCCCTGGCGGTGCTCGACGAGGCGATCCGCGCGCAGCACGTCGGGCGCGAGGAAGGTGCCGTAGAGCGACACCGTCGCGTCGCGCGCGGGGAGCGCGCCGGTCGCCCGCACCCGCTCGCCCGTCCAGAGGCGGATGAACCCGCCCGCCGGCGTGGTCTCGAAGGCGGTCCGGTCGAGGCCGACCGTACGTCCGACCCGCGTCTCGACGTCCCGAAGCGTCTTCACCGAGTAGCTGTCGGAAGCCTCGACCGCTCCGAGGAAGGGGAGTGGGAACAGGAAGTAGAGGCCGAGGAGGGCGCCCGCGGCGGCGAGGCGGGGCGGGTGCAGGTCGAGCGCCGCCCGGGGCGGGTGCCGCCGCACGATCTCCCAGGCCAGGAGGAGCGCGCCGGCGACCGTCAGGACCCCGTACACCGGGCTCCCCCCCGGCAGCAGGTCGAAGCTCGTCATGCGCCAGGAGAACGGCGCGAGGAGGTGGACCCCGTTGCCCCACTTGACCTCGGTCGCGTCGAGCAGGAGGTGGAGGAGGGCGTTCGCGCCGAGGACGGCGAAGGCGAGCCGAGGTGCAGCGGCGAGCGCGGCGAGCGCGGCGCACAGCAGCAGCGTGCCCGCGAGGGAGGCCTGCGCCATCGTGAAGAGGCGAAGGTCGAACGTGTCGGCCGGGACACCGAGGCCGACCACCGCCCGCCGGAGGATCCACGGCACGTCGGGGAGGAGGCAGCCCAGGTAGATCCACCGCGGGTCGATGCGCCGCCACAGAGCGCGGCTCGCGGCCCCCTGGGCGGCGAAGTGGACGAGGGTGTTCGGCACGGGCCTCGATCGTAGCCCGGCTAGGAGGCCCGCGCGAGGCGCTTGCGGACGATCTTCCGGAGCCTCTCCGGCGAGATCGGCGGTCCCGTCATCACCTGCTTCCCGTCGACGAAGAGCGCGTCGGCCAGGCCCCACTCGGCGACGGCGGCGTGCTCGGCGGTGTCGACCTCGCGGAAGTCCACGCGGTCGCCGAGCTCGGTGGCCACCCGGCGGGCGCGCTCGGCGGTCACGACGCCCGCCGTGCACCAGCCGTTCACGAAGCAGGTCACGCTCACGCGGCCGGGCGTCGTCTCGACCGGCTTCGCCGTCCGCGGGAAGAAGCGCGGCGGCCGGGCGTCCGCGCCGAACGGCTTCCAGACGAGCGAGGCGATCCCGTTCCGCTCGGCCGTGCGGTAGCCGTGCCGCTTGTAGAAGGAGGCCCGCATCCAGAAGGGGAGCCACAGGCCCCAGGCCGCCATGCCCTTCGCCCCGCGGGCGCGCGCGTCGTCCTCCGCCGCGGCGAGGAGTGCCCGACCCATGCCCCGCCCCTGATAGTTGCCCCGCCCGGTCCGGTGCCCGTGCACCCAGATGCAGGGGACGAAGAAGAGCCCCTCGCCGTCCACCGTCGACTCCTCGATGGGCAGGTACTGGATCATCCCGCCCGGCGTCCCCGCGTCGTCGAGGGCGAGCTTCACCCGCAGGCCGCGCGGGGTGAACCGCTCGACCCACCGGCGCCGGCGGTCGGCGGCCTCCCTCACGTCGTCGGGCCAGTCCTCGAGGCACTGGCAGAAGACCGGCTTGGTCGTCTCGTCGAGGTCCACGATGCGCATCGGAACCTCCCCCGTCCCGTCATAGACCCTCCCGAGGCTCGGCGCAAGGGGGAAAGGCGGTATCCTCCGGCCCGATGCCCTCCCCCGCGCGCACCGCGTGGCTCGTCGTCGTCCTGCTGCTCCCGGTCGCTCTCCTCAACTACCTCGACCGGCAGATGCTCGCGGCGATGAAGTTCTCGGTGATGGGCGACATCCCCACGATCGGCACCGAGGCGAACTGGGGGCGGATGCTCGGGCAGTTCAAGTGGGTGTACGCGCTGCTGAGCCCCGTGGGCGGGTACCTCGCCGACCGCTACAGTCGCCGGGCCGTCATCTGCGCGAGTCTCTTCGTCTGGTCGGCGGTGACCTGGGCCACGGGCCACGTCACGACGTACGAGGGCCTCTTGTGGACCCGCTCGCTCATGGGCACGAGCGAGGCGTTCTACATCCCCGCCGCCCTCGCCCTCATCACCGACTACCACACCGGGCGGACCCGCTCGCGGGCGGTGGGCCTGCACCAGACGGCGATCTACCTCGGCGTCATCGCGGGCGGCTTCGCCGGCTACGTGGCCGACAGCTCCCTCGGCTGGCGCTTCGCCTTCGACCTGTCGGGCCTCGTCGGGATGGCCTACGCGCTCCCGCTCGCGCTCCTGCTGCGCGAGCCGCCCGCCCGGGCCGCCGCCGCGCGCGGGGGCTCCCCCCTCGGGGCCGTCCGCGAGCTCCTGGGCAACGGCTCCTTCCTCCTCATGGTGGCGTACTTCACCCTGCCCGCCCTCGCGGGCTGGGTGGTGCGCGACTGGATGCCGGCGATACTCAAGCAGCAGTTCGGGATCAGCCAGGGGCTCGCCGGCGTGTCGGCGACCCTGTACTGGCAGGTCGCGGCCATCCTCGGCGCCGCCCTCGGCGGGGTCCTCGCCGACCGCTGGATGCGGCGGAGCGACCGCGGGCGTATCCTGACGAGCGCGATCGGCATGTCCCTCATTGCCCCCGCGATCCTCGGCATGGGCCAGGCGGGCACCCTCGCCGTGGCGGTGGGGTTCCTCGTCTTGTTCGGCCTCGGCTGGGGCTTCTTCGACTCGAACAACATGCCGATCCTCTGCCAGGTCGTGCGGGGCGACCTGAGGGCCACCGGCTACGGCCTCATGAACATGGTCAGCATCAGCTTCGGCGGCTTCGCCGACTGGGGCTTCGGGGCGCTGCGCGACGCGCGGTTGCCGCTCCGGACGATCTTCGGCGTCTTCGCCCTCGCCGCCTTCCTGTCGATCGGCCTCGTCCTCCTCGTCCGCCCGCGCCCGGAGCTCCTCGACCGCGCGGCGGAGGCCCGTCCGTGAGGCCCGCCCGCCCCCTCGAGGGGCTCGTGGCGGCCGTCCACACGCCCTTCCGCGCCGACGGCACGATGCGCCTCGACGCCGTGGAGATCCAGGCCGCCCACCTGGCGCGGAGCGGCGTCGCCCTCGCCTTCGTGGGCGGGACCACCGGCGAGTTCGCCTCGCTCAGCCTCGAGGAGCGTCGCGCGCTCGGCCGGCGCTGGCTGGAGGTGGCCCCCGGCCACGGGCTCGGCGTGGTCGTCCACGTCGGCGCGAGCGCTCTCGCCGACGCGCGGACCCTCGCGGCGGACGCGGAGGCGTACGGCGCGCTCGCGATCGCCGCGATCGCGCCGAGCTACTTCAAGCCGGCGGACCTCGACGCGCTCGTCGCGTGCAGCGCGGAGGCGGCGGCGGCAGCCCCCGGGACCCCCTTCTACTACTACGACGTCCCCTCGCTCACCGGCGTCTCGTTCTCCATGCCCGACTACCTCGAGGCGGCGAGGGGGCGGGTCCCCACCCTCGCCGGGCTCAAGTTCTCGCAGCCCGACCTGCTCGCCTACCAGCTGTGCCTGCAGGCGGGCGGCGGCGCCTTCGACGTCCCGTTCGGCGTCGACGAGTGGCTGCTCGCCGCGCTCGCCCTCGGAGCGCGCGGGGCGGTGGGGAGCACCTACAACTTCGCCGCGCCCGTCGCGCGGCGCCTGCTGCGCGCCTTCGAGTCGGGGGACCTCCACGCGGCCCGAGAGGAGCAGCTGCGCCTCGCGCGGCTCGTCCGCCTGCTCGCGGGCTTCGGCTACCTGGGCGCGGCGAAGGCGACGATGGCGCTCGTCGGGGTCGACGTCGGCCCCCCGCGGCTGCCGAGCCGCGGCCTCGCGCCCGACCGCGTCGGCGCGCTGCGCGAGGGCCTCGCCCGCCTCGGCTTCTTCGAGTGGATCGCGGATGGGCGCTAGCGGGAGCGGGGGGGACCGGGTCGCGGACGTCCTCGTCCGCCAGGGGGTGCGCTTCCTGTTCACCCTGTGCGGGGGGCACATCTCGCCCGTCCTCGTCTCGGCGAAGGCGCGCGGGATCCGCGTCGTCGACACGCGGCACGAGGCGACCGCGGTCTTCGCCGCCGACGCGGTGGCGCGCCTGACCGGCGTCCCCGGCGTCGCCGCGGTCACCGCCGGCCCCGGCGTCACCAATACGATGACCGCGCTCGAGAACGCCCGGATGGCCCAGTCGCCGCTCGTGCTCCTCGGGGGCGCGACGGCCACGCTCCTGCGCGGGCGCGGGGCGCTGCAGGACATCGACCAGATGGCCCTCGTCCGCCCGCGCGTGAAGCAGGCGCGCCGCCTCACCCGCTTGCGGGAGATCGCGCCCGCGCTCGACGAGGCCTTCCGCGTCTGCCGCGAGGGGGTGCCGGGACCGGTGTTCCTCGAGCTGCCGGTCGACCTCCTGTACCCCGAGGCGACCGTGCGCGAGTGGTACGGAGCGAAGGCGGGGCGCGAGGCGCGAACGCTCGGCGAGAAGGCCCGACGGTGGTACGTCGGCCGGCACCTCGATCGCCTCTTTGGCGGAAGGATCGCGGAAGCGGGACCACCCGCGAGCGTGCCCGCGCCGGAGCCGGACGAAGCGCGCGTGAGGCGGGCGGCGGCGCTCCTCGCCCGGGCCGAGCGGCCGGTCCTCCTCGTCGGCTCGCAGGCGCTGCTGAGCGTGGCCGAGACCGGGGCGCTCGCCGAGGCCGTGCGGGCCCTCGGCGTGCCGGTCTTCCTCTCGGGGATGGCGCGCGGGCTGCTCGGGGCGGGCGATCCGCTCCAGGCGCGCCACCGGCGCAAGGAGGCCCTGCGCGAGGCGGACCTCGTCGTCCTCGCCGGGGTGCCGTGCGACTTCCGGCTCGACTACGGGGCCCACATCCCGCGTCGGGCCGCCGTCGTCTCGGCGAACCGCAGCCCCGACGAGATCGCCAAGAACCGCCGCCCGACCCTCGCCGTCCCCGGGGCGCCGGAGCTTCTGCTGCGCGCGCTGGCGCGCCTCGCGCCCTCTCCGCGGGCGCGGTGGGGCGCCTGGAGGGAGGCCCTGCGGGCCCGCGACGCGGCCCGCGACGCCGAGATCGCCGCGGAGGCGGCCGCGGACTCGCCGGGCGGGATCAACCCGCTGCGCGTGCTGCGCGCGCTCGATGCCGTGCTCGCCGAGGACAGCGTGGTCGTGGCCGACGGCGGGGACTTCGTCGCGACGGCCTCCTACATCCTGCGGCCGCGCCGAGCGCTCTCCTGGCTCGACCCCGGCCCGTTCGGCACGCTCGGCGTCGGCGCGGGCTTCGCCCTCGGCGCGAAGCTCGTGCGACCGGGGGCCGACGTGTGGGTCGTGTTCGGCGACGGCTCGTTCGGCTACTCCCTCGCCGAGACGGACACCTTCGCCCGGCACCGCCTCGGCGTCGTGTCCCTCGTCGGCAACGACGCCGGCTGGACCCAGATCGCCCGCGACCAGCGGGAGATCCTGGGGGACGAGGTCGGCACGGTGCTCGCCTCCGCGGACTACGAGCGCGCGGCGGAGGGCCTCGGGGCGCGCGGGATCGCCCTCTCCGCCCCCGAGGGGATCGAGGCCGCCCTCGCCGAGGCCGTGGCGGCCGCGCGCGCGGGGCGTCCCGTCTGCGTCAACGCCCGGATCGGAAGGACCGACTTCCGCAAGGGCTCGATCTCGATGTGAGGCCTCGATGGTGCTGACCGGCCCCTGGCTCCTCTACGGCGCGAACGGCTACACCGGCGAGCTCGTCGCCCGCCTCGCCGCCGCGCGCGGCCACCGGCCCGTGCTCGCCGGCCGTCGCGCCGACGCGGTGTGCGCCCTCGCCGACGCGCTCCGGCTCGAGCGCCGGCTCTTCGCCCTCGACGACCCCGCCCGGATCGACGCCGCCCTCGCGGGAATGGCCGCGGTCCTGCACTGCGCGGGCCCGTTCTCGCGGACGTCCCGGCCGATGGCCGACGCGTGCCTGCGCACCGGCACCCACTACCTCGATCTCACCGGCGAGGTCGAGGTCTTCGAAGAACTCCTCGCGCGCGACGCCCCTGCGCGGGAGAGGGGCGTCATGCTCCTCCCGGGCGCCGGCTTCGACGTCGTGCCCTCCGACTGCCTCGCCGTCCACCTGAAGCGGCGGCTGCCGTCCGCCCGTCGCCTGGCGATCGCCTACGGCGGGTTCGGGCGCATCTCCCGCGGCACCGCCACCACGGCGATCGAGGGCCTCGGCCGCCCCGGTCTCGTGCGCCGGGGCGGCGTCCTCACCCCGGTGCCGGTGGCCGCGACGACGAAGCGCGTCGACTTCGGCGACGGCCCGCGCACCGCCCTCTCGATCCCGCTCGGCGACGTCACCACCGCGTGGCACTCCACCGGGATCCCCGACGTCGAGGTCTTCTTCGCCGCGCCCCTCCACCTGCGGGCGATGGCCGTGGCCAGCCGGTACCTCGGCTCCGTCCTCGGCTCGGCTCCCGTCCGCCGGTGGATGACGCGCCGCGTCCTTGCCGGCCCGCCCGGGCCGAGCGCCGAGGAGCGGGCCCGTGGCCGTGCCTTCGTCTGGGGCGAGGTGGAGGACGACGCGGGCGGGAAGGCTGCGAGCCGCCTGGCGATGCCCGAGGGCTACACCTTCACCGCCGCGGCCGCCCTCGCCCTCGTCGAGCGCGTCCTCGCCGGCCAGGCCCCCCCCGGCTTCCAGACCCCCGGCAAGGCCTACGGCCCCGACTTCGTCCTCGCCCTCGACGGCGTCACCCGCACCGACCTGTAAAGTGTAAAGGGGTCAGATCTTGAATTAGCGCATCGGAGCGGCTAACGTCCGCTCTCTCATGGCCCTCTACGCCGGCATCTTCCTCGTCACCCTCTCCGGCCTCATGTTCGAGATCGGGCTGACCCGCATCTTCTCGGCCACCATCTGGTACCACTTCGCGTTCGTCGCGATCTCGGTGGCGCTGCTCGGCTGGGGGCTCGGCGGCTTCGCGCTGCACTTGGCGCGGCGGCGCTTCGAGCCGTCGCGCGGGCGGGCGGCCCTCTTCACGTTCCTCTACGGGCTGTCGATCCCCCTCGCCCTCTGGCTGATCGTCCGCCTGCCCCTCGTCCCCGACCGCCTCGCCTTCTACTTCGGCGTCTCGCTCCTCCCGTTCTTCCTCGCCGGCGTCGCGCTGTCGATGCTCTTCGCCGCCCTGCGCGAGGACGCCCCCCGGCTCTACTTCGCCGACCTCCTCGGCGCCTCGCTCGGCGCCCTCTCGGTGACCTTCCTGCTCCAGTGGCTGGGGGGCGAGACGGCCGTCCTCGCGGTCTCGCTCGCGCCGCTCGCGGCGGCGGCTCTCTTCTCCCCCCGGTTCCGCGTCCCCTCGGCCGTCGCCGCCCTGCTCGTCCTCGCCGCGGTGGGCCTCAACGAGCGGAGCGGGCTCTTCAAGATCCGCTCCGCCCCCACGAAGGGCCTCTACCGCCACGTGGCGGCCACCCCGGGCGCGAAGATCGCGCTCACCGGCTGGAACGCCTACTCCCGCATCGACGCGGTGACCGGGTTCGCGTCGCCCTACCTCGCGCGGCTCTACATCGACTCCGACGCGTGGACGAACGTGCTCGAGTGGGACGGGGACGTGTCGAGCGTCGCCGAGATGCGCGACTGGTACCGTGCGCTGCCGTTCAAGGTCGCCCCCGAGCGGCCGAGGACGCTCATCATCGGTCCCGGCGGCGGCTCCGACGTCCTCGTCGCCCTCGCCGCGGGCTCGGAGAAGGTGACCGCGGTCGAGATGAACCCCCTCATGCTGCGCTTCGTGCGCCACTTCGGCCCGCGGGCGGGGAGCCTCTACGACCACCCGCAGGTCGAGGCGATCCTCTCCGAGGGGCGCACGTTCGTCCGGCGCACCGACCGCACGTTCGACGTCGTCCTCATGGGCTTCGTGGACTCCTGGGCCGCCGTCGCCTCGGGCGGCCTGTCGCTCTCCGAGAACCACCTCTACACGGTCGAGGCCTTCGAGGCCTACCTCGACCACCTCAGCCCCGACGGTCAGCTGGTGATCCTCCGCTGGGACGTGGACGTGCCCCGGCTCGTCTCGAACGCGGTGGCGCTGCTCGGGGCGGAGGAGGCCGGGCGGAGGGTGGCCGTCCTGCTCGAGACCCGCGCGGGCGACCGCGAGGACCCGCCGCAGATGATCTTCGTGCTGAAGAACCGGCCGTGGACGGCGGAGGAGACCGCGGCGATGAGCTCCTGGCCCGGAGTGCAGCCGGTCATCGTGCCCGGCCGGCACGTCGAGGAGCCTTACGCGTCGCTGTTCTCGGGACGGACGAGCTTCGCCGACTACGTGGCCCAGGCGAAGGCACGCGTCGACCCCGTCTTCGACGACCGGCCCTTCTTCTTCGCCCGGGCCAAGCCGTGGGGGCTCCCCCGCGCGATGCGCCGCGCGTTCGTCTCCATCCTCGTCCCCGTCCTCGTCCTGTGCGTGCTCTTCCTCCTCTTCGGCAAGCCGAAGGGAGAGAGGACGGGCCCGTACGCCGCGTCGATCGCCTACTTCGCGAGCCTCGGGGTGGGCTTCATCGCGGTGGAGCTCGCTCTGCTCCAGCACCTGACGCTGCTGCTCGGCCACCCGATCTTCACGCTCTCGATCCTGCTGTTCACTCTGCTCGCCGCGGGCGGCCTCGGCAGCCGGGCGAGCGGGGGCGTGCGGCCGGGGGCGGTGTGCCTCGGCGTCGGCGCGCTCGCGATCGTCTACGCGCTCCTGCTGCCGAAGGTCGTGCCGGCCCTCCTGCCCCTGCCCCTCGGCGGGCGCATCGCGGTGGCGGTCCTGCTCGTGGCCCCGCTCGGCTACTTCATGGGCATGCCGTTCCCGCGCGGCCTCCTGTCGACCGGCCGGGGCCCGTTCCCGCCGCCGCCCTTCTACTGGGGCCTCAACGGCATCTTCAGCGTGGTCGGCTCGATGGCGACGATGGTCGCCGCGGTCGCTCTCGGCTTCACGTGGGCGATGCTCGGCGGGGCGGCGTTCTACCTCGTCGCCGCCGCGGCGTCGCGGGCGCTCTCGCGGGCCTGAGCTACTTCACGTCGTAGATCCCGCAGCGCGTGGCGTCGGGGGCGACCGGGACGTCGGGCGAGGCGCACGCCTCGTAGGCGCCCTTGGTCTTCGCGATCACCATGAACTGGTTCTCCTGGTGGTTCGCACAGCTCGTGAAGTTCTCCCCGTCGCAGGGCTTGCCGTTCCAGGTCCAGGTCGGCCCCCAGCGGCCGGTCTGCACGGACTTGCCGACGGCGAGGAAGTCGCACGCGGTCCTCTCCGGGTGGCCCTCCGGGCGGGTGTCGCAGAACTTCTGGGTGTCGCCCCCGGTGCCCGCGCGCGAGCAGTAGCCGTCCACGTTCACGACGAGGGGCTTCGAGTCGAGGATGACCCGGCTGCTCGAGTCGTCGTGGACCTTGACCTTCATCCCGTACAGGGGCGGAGGCGTCGGGCTGCAGGTCATCCCCGGGGGAAGCGAGAGGCCCGGGGTGGGCGTCGGGGTCGGGGTGGGGGCGGCCGTCGGAGCGGGCGCGGGCTGCGTGGGCGCCGAGCTGCCCCCGCCGCACCGGGCGAGGCCCGCCCCGAGGGCGACGACGCCCAGGAGCGACAACGCCCGCCCGACCCGACGTGAGCTCAGCCGCACCGCACGACCTCCGTCTTCAGAGCGACCCTCGAGCTTCCACCCTAGCACAGCCGTCGCAGGATCCGGGGGGGCAGGAACCACACGAGACGACCCCCGTCCGCGAGCGCCCCGGGGACCTCCACGAGCGCGGCGCCGCCCTTCTTGAACGCGAAGCGGTCCTCCGCGCGCGAGCCGACGAGGCGCGCGAGCAGCGCGGAGACGTACGGCTCGTGGCCCACCACCGCGACCGTCGCGTCGGCGCCCTGGCGGTCGAGGACCGCGGCCTGCTCCTCGAAGGAGCCCCCGGCGAGGGCCTCCGTCTCGCGCGGCTCGAGGCGGCCCCACGCCGCCGCCGCGATCGCCGCCGTCTGCTTCGCCCGCAGCCAGGGGCTCGTGAGCAGAGCGTCGGGGCGGTCGACGATCCGCGCGAGGCCCTTCGCCGCCTCGCGGAACTTGGCCTCGCCCTCGGGCGTCAGGGGCCGGTCCTCGTCCGGGATTCCCGGCGTGCCCCGGGGCACCGCGATCGCGTGACGGATGATGAGGAGCTGCATGGAGTGAGGTTAGCACCGTCGGGCGGGAGTCCGCCCCACGGGGCTGGAACCGGCTCTCAGCTCGCCCCGACCCGCCGCCCGCGGGCCATCGCCTCGAGCGCGCGCAGGGCGAGGTCGGCCGGCCGGGTCTCGAGCAGCGCCTTGTGCCGCAGCCGGCCGAGGCCCTCGAACGCCCGCGCCTCGCGGCGCGCGGCCCGGGCGAGCAGGGCGTCGCCGCGGGCCTCCGCCGCGCCCTGCTGCTCGCCGAGCCAGGACGCGAGGACGTGGTGGTCGTGCACGACGCCGATGCCGTCCTGCAGCCGCTTCCACAGGGCGGGAGCCCGCGACTCGTCCCCCCGCACCGCGTCCTCGACCTCGGCGGCGTAGCGCAGGCGCCTGATCCGCCGGCGCAGCGCGTGCAGCTCGACCGGGCGGTAGCGGCTGCCGAGCTGGCTGAACCCGCGCAGGATGAGGGCCCCCTCCTCGGCGCGCAGCGCCTCCGCCCTCGCGAGGACGGTCGCGGGGTCGGCGGCGCCCGCCCGCAGGAGCCGCCTCAGGTTTCGCCGCAGGCCGTCGATGTCGAGGTCGAAGACGCCGTCCGCGACCTTCGCGCGGGCTCGCGCGCGCGCGGCGCGCAGGCGGCTCAGCAGCGCGCGCTGCTCGGCCGTCGAGGCCTTTCGCATGGCCATGCGGTCCTCGAGAAGGCCCAGGATCACGTCCATGTCCCGCCCGGAGCCGACCGTGCGCACCAGCCTCCGCAGGACCTTGAGGGCGCGCCGCACGGGGCGGCCGTCCCCCCGGCGCGCGAGCAACGGGAGGGCCACCCGCAGGCGCCGCCCGGCGACCCGCACCTGGTGGACGGGCTCCTCCTGCCCCGCCACCGCGCCGGGCAGCTCGCGAAAGACCCGCTTCACGCGGTCCTCGAGGAGGAGGGCGGCGCGGCCTTCGGGGGTGGAGGGCATCGTCACGGATTCGTCACCTGAAGGGCACTATCCTAGAACGCGCGCGGGCGGGGCGAATGGGGCCGCCCGGGAAAAGCACAAGCTACAATCATAGGCCCTTCCGGAGACATTCCCTTGGCAGCCCCGAAAGACCGTCCGGCCGACGCCCTGGGGGGCGCCGCCCGCCCCGTGGCCGTCCTCGACATGGGGGCGAGCGCCGTCCGCCTGGTCGTGGCGGAGCTGCCCCCCGGCGGCCCCCCGCGGATCCTCGAGGAGGCCTCCCGGGCCGTGCTCCTCGGACGCGACGTCTTCACCGGCGGGCGGCTCGGGGCCTCCACGATCGAGGCCACGCTTCGCGCCCTGGAGGGCTTCCGGCGGATCATGGACTCGTACGGGGTGGTCCGCTACCGGGCGGTCGCGACGAGCGCGGTGCGCGAGGCGGCGAACCGCGACACGTTCCTCGACCGGGTGCGCCTGCGCACGGGGATCGACGTCGAGACGATCGACGGCTCCGAGGAGAACCGCCTCACCTACGTCGCCGTCCGCGAGGCCCTGCGGGACCACGAGGCCCTCACCTCGGGGGACACGCTGCTCGTGGAGGTCGGCGGGGGCAGCGCGGACATCTCCTTTCTCCGCCGCGGCGAGCCCGTCTACTCGGGCACCTACGCCCTGGGTGCCATCCGCATGCGCCAGAACCTCGCCGCGTGGCACGGCAGCCACGAGCAGCGGGTGCGCCTGTACCACCGCACGGTGCAGAACATCGTCGAGGACATCCGCCGCGAGATGCCGCTGCGCGAGGCGCGCCACTTCCTCGCCCTCGGCGGCGACGCCCGCTTCGCCGCCGACCAGGTCTCGGCGGAGGAGCCCGGCCGCCCGGTGCGCCAGGTCCCCCGCGAGCGCTTCCTCTCCTTCTGCGAGCAGACGGTCGCCCTCGACGACGAGCAGCTCGTCGAGGCCTACCGACTGCCCCTCGCCGACGTCGAGACGCTCGTGCCGAGCCTCCTCGTGTACCGCGAGCTCTTCCTCGAGACCCAGGCCGACACCCTCCTCGTCCCCGAGGCCACGCTGCGGGCGGGGCTGCTCCTCGACATGGTGCGAGCGGACGAGGGGCACGGGATCGAGGACTTCTCCCGCCAGGTCCTGGCCTCGGCCGCCGCCCTCGGCGAGAAGTACCGCTTCGACGCGCCCCACGCGCGGCACGTGGCCGCCCTCGCCGTGCGCCTCTTCGACGACCTGCGCTCCGAGCACGGGCTCGGGGCGCGCGACCGGCTGCTCCTCGAGGTGGCGGCGCTGCTGCACGACATCGGGATCTTCGTGAACCTCCGCGGTCACCACAAGCACGCCCAGTACATCCTCTCCGTGTCCGAGATCTTCGGCCTCGGCCGCGACGACATGGCCCTGATCTCGAACATCGCCCGCTACCACCGGCGGGCCGCCCCCAACAAGTCGCACCTTCCCTACATGGCCCTCGACTCCGACGCCCGGGTGGTCGTGAACAAGCTGGGGGCCATCCTGCGGGTGGCGAACGCCCTCGACGCCGACCACCTGCAGAAGGTGCGCGACGCGCGGGTCGTGCGCGACGACGACCAGTGGGTCCTCGAGGTGGAGGGGGGAGGGGACCTCACGCTCGAGCGGCTCGCCGCCCTCGCCCGGGCCGACCTCCTGACCGAGGTGTTCGGGCGCAAGGTCGCCTTCCGCGAGGCGGGGGGGCGGCCGTGAAGAAGCCGAAGCGCCGCGAGCCGGAGCTGTTCCTCAGCCGCGAGCTGAGCTGGCTCGAGTTCAACGCGCGGGTCCTCGAGGAGGCCTGCGACGCGACGAACCCGCTGCTCGAGCGGCTCAAGTTCGCGTGCATCGTGGCGGGCAACCTCGACGAGTTCTTCATGGTGCGGGTGGCCGCCCTCAAGAACGCCCTCGCCGAGGGGGACACCGCCCCCGACGCGGCGGGGATGACGCCCGCCCAGCAGCTCCAGCGCATCTCGGAGCGGGCCCACGCGATGGTCGAGCAGCTCTACGCGGCGCTCACCGGGGAGATCCTGCCCCCCCTCGCGGAGCGCGGGCTGCGCCTCGTCCGTCCCGGCGACCTCGAGCCCGCGGCGCGCGCGGCCCTCTCCCGGCACTTCCGGGACGAGGTGCTCCCCGCGCTCACCCCGCTCGCGATCGACGCGTCCCGCCCCTTTCCGATGCTCGCCGGCCTCAGCCTGAACCTCGCGGTGCTGCTCGGGCCCGCCGAGGGAGAGGACGCGCCGCGCCTCGCGGTCGTGCAGGTCCCGGGCCGCCTGCCGCGCCTCGTCCGGCCCCCGGGGTTCGAGGGCATGGTCCACGTGCTGCTCGAGGACGTGATCTGGTCCGAGCTCGCGAGCCTGTTCCCCGGCCAGGAGATCCGCGACGTCGCCTCGTTCCGCGTGGCCCGTGACTCCGAGCTCGACCTCGACGACGAGGGCGGGCGGGACTTCCTGCAGGTCATCGAGGAGGAGCTCAAGAACCGCCGCCGCAGCGGCATCGTGCGCCTGGAGGTCGAGGACGGCGTCTCGGAGGCGCTCCTCGCGCTGCTCGTCTCGCGCCTGGAGGTCGCCCCGGAAGACGTCTACCGCATCCGGGGGCCGGTCGACATCCGTCCCCTCATGGCCCTCGTCGACTTGCCCGCCCTCGAGGACCTGCGCGACGCGCCGCTGCGGCCCCTGCCCACCCTCGAGCTCGCGGGAGCGGACCTGTTCGCCCACCTCGACGAGCGGGACGTCGTCCTCCACCACCCTTACGAGTCCTTCGACCCCGTGGTCTCGCTCGTCTCCTCCGCCGCAGACGACCCGGACGTGCTCGCGATCAAGCAGACCCTCTACCGGACGAGCGGCGACTCGCCGGTGGTGCGCTCGCTCGCGCGGGCCGCGGAGAACGGCAAGCAGGTGACGGTGCTGGTCGAGCTGCTCGCGCGCTTCGACGAGCAGTCGAACATCCGCTGGGCGCGGCGGCTGGAGGAGTCGGGCTGCCACGTCATCTACGGCATCCGGGGCTACAAGACCCACTCGAAGATCCTGCTCGTGGTCCGCCGCGGGCGCCAGGGCATCCGCCGCTACGTGCACCTCGGCACGGGCAACTACAACGAGAAGACGGCCCGCCTCTACACGGACTTCGGCCTCATGACCTCCGACCGGGAGATCGGCGAGGACGCCTCCGCCTTCTTCAACGCGCTCACCGGCTACTCGGACCCCCCGCGGATGCGGAAGCTGGTCATGGCCCCGACCCACCTGCGCGACCGGGTGCTGCGCCTCATCGGCCGGGAGCGCCAGCGGGCGGAGTCCGGCGCCCCGGCCGAGATCCGGGCCAAGATGAACTCCCTCGTCGACGAGGAGATCATCCGCGCCCTCTACGAGGCGGCGAAGGCGGGGGTCAGGATCCGCCTCGCGGTGCGGGGGATCTGCTGCCTGCGGCCCGGTCTCAAGGGCACGAGCGAGTCGATCGAGGTCGTCTCGGTCGTCGACCGCTTCCTCGAGCACTCCCGCATCTTCCACTTCAGGAACGGCGGCGACGAGGAGGTCTACCTCTCGAGCGCGGACTGGATGCCGCGCAACCTCGACCGGCGCATCGAGCTGCTCTTCCCGGTGGACTCTCCGGAGGGCCGGCAGAAGGTCCTCGCCGCCCTCGAGGCGATCCTGCAGGACAACGTCAAGGGGCGGCGGCTGCAGGCGGACGGCAGCTACCGGCGGCGACGGCCGGCGAAGGGGGAGGAGCCGTACCGCTCCCAGATCGAGCTGTACCGCGAGGCGAAGCGCGCCCTCGAGCGCCAGCGGGCGGGGACGGGGGTGACGCTCGAGCCGCTGCGCGCCCCGTCGGAGTGAGCCCCTGAAGGGGCCCGTCCCCGAGCCCGCGCTGTCCGCCGAGGAGCGCTCCGCCTTCGCCGAGGGGATCGCGCAGTTCAACGACGCCCAGTTCTACGAGTGCCACGACACGCTCGAGGACGTCTGGTCGGGCGTGCGGGGCCCCTCCCGGGACTTCTTCCAGGGCCTCGTCCAGCTCGCGGTGGCCTTCCACCACCTCGGCAACGGCAACCGCGCGGGCGCCCTCACGCTCCTCGGCCGCGCCCTCGCCCGCCTCGACCGCTACCCCGACGTGTACGCGGGGATCGCGCTCGCTCCGCTGCGCGCCGCGGCCGGCGAGTGGCGCGACGCCCTCGCGTCCGGGGGAACGGCGCCGCCCGCCCCGCCGCGGATCGAGGTGCGGGGGACGGCCGGGTGAGCGGATGATCGAGGCGGGGGGGCGGCGCTTCGGCCACGCCCTCGACCCGCGCACCTGCGCTACGCGTGAGCCTGCGCGGCAGGTCTTCCCGGGAGCGTCACGGAGAACCGTGCCCCCCTCCCCGGCTCGCTCTCGACCCGCACCGAGGCGCCCATGCTCTCGGCGAGGTGGCGGACGATCGAGAGCCCGAGGCCGGTGCCGCCGAGCTCGCGGCTGCGCGCCTTGTCCACCCGGTAGAAGCGCTCGAAGATCCGTGGCTGGTGCTCGGCGGCGATGCCGGGGCCGTCGTCCACCACGTCGATCCGCGCCGAGCCGTCGGGACCGGCCGAGCAGGCCACCTCGACCCGCCCGCCCTGGGGGGTGTACTTCACGGCGTTGTCCACGAGGTTCTCGAGGATGCGCCGCAGCCGCTCGGCGTCGCTCCTCACCGCCGGCGCGCCATGGTTCACGTGCCGGAGGCTGATGTCCTTGCGCGTCGCCGCCCCCGCGAAGGCGGTCACGACCTCCTCGGCGATCTCCGCCGGCCGGACCTCCTCGAGCTCGGCCGCGCTCTCGCCGGCTTCGAGGCGGCTCAGCTCGAGCAGGTCCTCGACGAGGACGGCCATCCGGTCGGCGTGGGTCCGGATCTTCCCGAGGAAGCGCTGGGCCGTCGCGGGCTCCTCGATCGCCCCGTCCTCGAGCGCCTCGACGAAGCCGCGGATCGAGGTGAGGGGCGTGCGCAGCTCGTGGGACGCGTTCGCCGCGAAGTCGCGCCTGATCCGCTCGACCCGCCGCCGCTCGGTGGCGTCGTTGAAGGTGAGCACGGCCCCGGGCGGGGTGCCCTCTTCGCCGGGGAACGGCACCCCGATGATCGAGAACTCCCGCCGCGCGTGGATCAGCTCGACCTCCGTCTCGCGCCTCTCACCCGTTCGCAGGACCTCTTCGATGAGGGCGCCGACCTCGCGCTGCCGCACGACCTCGAGGTAGTGGCGGCCGGGCGCGTTCTCGAGCTCGAGCGCCTCGACGAGCCGCGGGTTCGCGAGGACCACCGTCCCGCGGTGGTCCACCGCGAGGACGCCGTCGTCCAGCGCGGAGAGGATGGCGTCGGTGCGGCCGCGGTCCCGGGCGATCTCGGCCATCCGGCCCTGGAGCTGGTCGGCGGAGAGGTTGATGATCCGGGCGAGCTCGCCGAGCTCGTCGTTCCGGCGGACGGGTATCCGGGCGGCGAGGTTGCCCCGCGCGTACTCGCGGGCGGTGGCCATGATCTCGCCGAGCGAGCGGCCGAGAGAGGAGGACAGCAGCAGCGAGAGCAACCCGGTCGTGAGGAGCGCGAGCAGGAGGGCGAGGACGCCGGCGCGCCGCAGCCCCGCTCCCTGCTCCTCGATCCCCTCGATGCCGCGCGAGAGCCGGGCCACGCCCACGACCTCGCTCCCGCGTCGCACCGGGACCGCGACGTAGAGCCGCTCCGCGTCCACGGTGGCGCTGCGGCGCTCGGCACGGCCGACCTCGCCGGCGAGCGCCGCCCTCACCTCGGGGCGCTCGGCGTGGTTCTCCAGGCGGGCGAGGTCGGATCCGGAGGCCGCCGAGTCGGCGAGGACGCGCCCGTCGGGGCCGATCACCGTGACCCGCGAGCCGACGTCCCGCGAGATGGTGTCGACCACGGGGTCGAGCTGCTCGGGGGTCGTCCCCCGGGCCACCGCGTCCTCGACGACCCGGGCCACGAGCCGCGCCTCCGCGGTGAGGGTGGCGAAGGCGTCGTCGCGCGCCCGCCGGTCGAGGGTGGGGCCCGCGAGCACGAAGAGCCCCCCGAGCGCCACCGCCGAGGCCACCACCGCCGTGGTCACCATCCGCCCGCGCAGGGACGACCCTCTCACGGCTCGACCTCCCTCGCCAGACGGTACCCGAGCGACTTGACGGTGATGAGACGCTCCGCGAGGCCCGGGAGCTTCTCCCGCAGGCGCCGGACGTGGACGTCGACCGTTCGCGTGCCCTCGGCGTAGGAATACCCCCAGACCCGCTCGAGCAGGGCCTGGCGCGACAGCACCCGGCCTCTCGCCTCGACGAGGGCGACGAGGAGGGCGAACTCCTTCGCGGTGAGGTGGATGCTCTGGCCCCCCGCCCGGACGGTGTGGCGGGCGATGTCGATCTCGACGTCGCCGAGGAGGATCGTCTCCCCCGCCTCGTCCCGGCGCTCGAGGCGGCGCTGGAGGGCGCGGACCCGGGCCACCAGCTCCTTGGGGCTGAAGGGCTTCACGACGTAGTCGTCGGCCCCCACCTCGAGGCCGACCACCCGGTCTGCCTCCTCGCCGCGCGCGGTGAGCATGATGACGGGCAGGCCGCGGGTGCGCGGGTCGCGGCGCAGCTCCGCGCACAGGCTGAGGCCGTCCATTCCCGGCAGCTGCAGGTCGAGGACGACGAGGTCGGCGCCGCCCTCGCGCAGGCGCTCGAGGGCCCGGCGGCCGTCGCCCTCGGCTTCGACCCCGAGCCCCTCGGCCCGGAGGTAGTGGGCGATCAGCTCGACGATGTCCGCATCGTCCTCGACGACCAGCACCCGCTTCATGGACGGCCAAGCATAGCGCTTGTTCCGCGGGAGGCGTCGTCGCCCCCGTTGCTTCCCGTGGCCCCGGCCGCCGCCCGGGGCAACGCGGCCGCAGGACGCGCGGCCCGCCGGCCTGGGGTATGCTGGAAGAGCGGACCCCACGGCATGAGCGGAAACGAGCAGACCTACTTCCAGAAGGGCTTCAACCTCAAGGCGCAGGTGCGCCCGGTCCTCGCCGCGAGCTACCACTCGCAGGTCGTCACGCGCCTCAAGGAGCTCGGCTACTCCGCGCGGGCGGGCGAGGTGGGGGTGAAGCTCGCTCGCGAGTTCGGCTTCTGCTACGGCGTCGACCGGGCCGTGGAGTACGCCTACGAGGCGCGCGAGAAGTTCCCCGACCGGCGGATCTTCCTCTCCGGGGAGATCATCCACAATCCCGAGGTGAACGGCCGCATCCAGTCCCTCGGCATCGAGATCCTGCCCGACCACCGCAGCGCCGAGGAGCGCTACGCGGGAGTGGAGGCGAGGGACGTCGTGATCCTGCCCGCGTTCGGCGTGCCGGTGCGGGAGCTGCAGCACCTGAGGACCAAGGGCTGCGTGCTCGTGGACACGACGTGCGGCAGCGTGCTCAACGTCTGGAAGAACGTGCACCGCTACGCGCGCGACGGGTTCACGTCGGTCATCCACGGCAAGCACTACCACGAGGAGACGAAGGCCACCGCGTCGCAGGCCCTCACCCACCCCGGCGGGCACTACCTGTGCGTCAGGGACCGGCCCGAGGCGCAGCTCGTGTGCGACTTCGTCCGGGGCACGCTGGAGGCGACCGCCCTCCTCGAGCGCTTCCGCGAGGCGGCGAGCCCCGGGTTCGACCCCGACCGCGACCTGCAGCGGATCGGCCTCGCCAACCAGACCACGATGCTGATGACGGAGAGCCTGGAGATCCAGGAGATGCTCCGGCGGGCGATGGCGGAGCGCTGGGGCGAGGCGGCGCTCGCCGAGCGCTTCCGCGCCTTCGACACGATCTGCTCGGCGACGCAGGACCGCCAGGACGCCGTGCTCAAGATGCTGGCCGAGGGCGGGCTCGACCTGATGGTGGTGATCGGCGGCTACAACAGCAGCAACACCCAGGCCCTCGCTCGGATCTGCGCCGAGCGGCTGCCGACCTTCCACATCAGCGGGGCCGACCGGATCGAGGGGGATTCGATCCGACACCGCCCGGTGGGCGCCCACGAGGAGACGGCGACCACGGGGTGGCTGCCCGAAGGGCCGGTGACCGTCGGCCTGACCGCGGGCGCCTCCACCCCGAACAACGTCGTGGGCGAGGTGGTCGAGCGGATCCTCGCCCTGCGCGGGCGGAGGAGCGAGGAGCTCGCCGCCGGCTAGACCCGGCCGTCCAGGACGCGTCCCAGCGTGTCGATGTCGACGTTGGCCCCGGACAGGACGATCCCGACCGTCCTTCCCGCGAGCCGGTCGCGCAGTCCCATCAGGCCGGCGAGGCCCGCCGCGCCCGCCCCCTCGACGAGCGTGTGGGTGGTCGAGAGCACGACCCGCATGGCGTCCGCGATCTCGGCGTCGGTGACGGTGACGAAGCCGGCGAGGCCCTCCCGCAGCGCGCCGAACGTGAACGGGTACGTGTTGCGGGTGGCGAGGCCGTCGGCGAAGGTGTCGGCCGAGGGGCGGGAGACCGGTCGGCCCAGGTGCCACGCGTCGTGGATGGCGGAGGCCCCGGCCGCCTGCACGGCGTAGACGGGCAGGCCGGGGCGCAGGGCCCGAGCCACGACCAGGCCCCCGACCGCCTGCGACCCCCCGCCCACCGAGAACACGAGGGCCTCCACCTCCGGCGCCTCCTCGAGGACCTCGAGCGTGAGCGTGCCCGCTCCCGCCACGACCGCGGCGTCGTTCGTGGAGTGGACGAGAAGGAGGCCCTCCTCGCGCACGAGCCGCTCGGCGGCCGCCACCGACTCGTCGTAGTCCCGGCCCTCCTCGACCAGGCGCGCCCCCAGGCCGCGCAGCGCCTCGTTCTTCTCCGGGTTGTTGCCGCGGGGCACGCACACGGTGACCGGGACGGCGAGGCGCCGGTCGGCCCAGGCGAGGCCGAGGCCGTGGTTGCCCCGGGTGGCGGTGACGACGCCCCGGGCCCGGCTCGCCGCGTCGAGGGCGGTCAGCGCGGAGAGGCCGTTGCGCACCTTGAAGGCCCCCGTGGGCTGGAAGTTCTCGTGCTTGACGAGCACGCGGACGCCCCGGCCGACGACCGCATCGAGCGCCGGGTACGAGCGCAGGGGGGTGGGCGCGAGGTGGGACGCGATCCGGTCGCGGGCGGCGAGGACGTCCGCGATCCCTATCGGCCAGGCCCTCATCGCATCTCCTTCCGCTGCCGGTCGTTACCCGGCTCTCCGGACCCTGATGATTCCGGGCCCTGATGATATAGTGCGGGGGCTTCCGGAGGGACCATGCTGCTTTCGGGAAAGCGCGGCCTCGTCCTGGGGATCGCGAACAAGAGGTCGATCGCCTGGGGCATCGCGCAGGCCGTCGACCGCGAGGGGGCCCGGCTCGCCGTGACCTACCAGGGCGAGCGGCTCGAGGAGAACGTCCGCGAGCTGGCCGCCCGGCTGCGGGACCCCCTGGTGCTCCCCTGCGACGTCTCGAAGGACGAGGACCTGCGGACCCTCGCCGCCTCCGTCAAGGAGGGCCTCGGTGGCCTCGACTTCGTCGTCCACGCCGTGGCCTTCGCGCTGCGCGAGGAGCTCGACGGCGAGTTCCTCAACACCTCGCGCGAGGGCTACCGGATCGCCCAGGACATCTCGTCCTACTCGCTCACCGCCCTCGCCCGCGAGACCGCGCCCCTCATGGCGGAGGGCGGGAGCATCGTGACCCTGTCCTACCTCGGGGGCGAGCGGGTGGTCCCGCACTACAACGTGATGGGGGTGGCCAAGGCCGCGCTCGAGATGTCGGTGCGCTACCTCGCGGCCGACCTCGGGCCGAAGGGCATCCGTGTCAACGCGATCTCGGCGGGGCCGATCAAGACGCTCGCCGCGAGCGGCGTCCACGGCCTGTCGAAGATGCTCGAGTACCACCGGACGCACGCCCCGCTGCGCAAGACGACCGACCAGGACGAGGTGGGAGACGTCGCCCTGTTCCTCGTCTCGTCCCTCTCCCGCGGGGTGACGGGCGAGGTCATCCACGTGGACGGCGGGTTCCACGTCATGGGCATGGCCGCCCTCTGAGGGGACGAGGCCCCTCCCGGGAGAGCCCCGTGTCCCGCCCCCTCGCCGCCACCCTCGCCCTCATTCTCGCGACGACGCCCGCCCTCGCGCAGGAGGACGCCGCGCCCCCTGCCGCCCCGGCGCGCGGCGCGGCGGGCGAGGAGCCCCCGCTCGAGCCGGGCGAGATGAAGGTGCGGGCGGAGACGCAGGAGCAGATCGAGAAGGGCCACTTCGCGTGGCGGGGCACGGTGGACCTGCGGGTGGGGAGCATGCGAATCCTCGCCGACAGGGCCGACGTGTTCGAGGAGCCTGGGCCCGACGGGAGCGTGAAGCGGCGCCTCGTGGCCGAGGGCAACGTGGTGTTCATCCGGGGCGCGGAGCGCCTGTCCGGAAGCCGCCTGGAGATGGACGACGCCGGCCGCGGCGTCTTCTTCGACGCGGTGGGATACGTCGAGCCGGGTGTCTTCGTGGAGGGCCGCCGCGTCGAGCGCGTCGACGACGACACCTACCGCGTCCTCGGCGGCAGGTTCACCTCCTGCTCCCAGCCCAACCCGCGCTGGGGCTTCACGTCGTCCTCCGCCCGCATCGAGATGGACGACAAGGTCGTGGCGAGGAACGCGGTGTTCCGGGTGAAGGGCGTGCCCGTCCTCTACGCGCCCTACATCTACTACCCGATCGGAAAGGACGGCCGCTCGACGGGCCTGCTCTTCCCGCACTTCGGCTACTCCAGCACCCGCGGCCTCAACGTGGGCACCGGCTTCTTCTGGGCGATGGGCCGCAGCGCCGACCAGACGTTCTACGCCGACTACTACTCGAAGATCGGCTACGGGTTCGGCCACGAGCTGCGCTGGTTGCAGAAGAGCCCCTCGCGGGGGAGCTTCCGCACGTACCTGTTCCGCGTGGACGCCTCCGAGGTCGCGACCGACCCCGGGACCGGCGGGGAAGCGACCACCGGCACGACCACCGACTACGACATCGACTGGAACGCGCTGCAGGTGCTGCCGGGGAACGTCCGGGCCACGGTGAACGTCCGCAAGTACTCGGACCTGCTCTTCCAGCAGCGCTTCCAGGACAGCTTCAACCGCGCCACGAACCGCACCGAGCGCTGGTCGGGATCGCTCGAGAAGGACCTCCGGCTCGCCGTCCTCAGCGCCTACGCCGACACCACCACCACCTTCTTCGGCACCGACTTCCGCCGCGTCAACGGGCGACTGCCCGGCGTCTCGCTGCGCCGCTTCCCGCGCCAGGTCGGCCTCGGCGGGATCGTGTTCGGGCTGGAGGCCACCGCCGAGCGGCTCCAGTGGGGCGACGTGGACCGCGTGGACACCTGGAGCCGCTACGACATCGCCCCCACCGTCTCCCGCCCGTTCTCGCTGAGCTTCCTCGAGCTCAACCCCTCCGCGGGCTACCGCTACACCCGCTACGGCGCGAGCTACGGCCTCGACGAGGAGGGCGCGAACGCCATCGTGGGCCCTGCTCTCGACCGCAGCTTCTTCGAGGCCCAGCTGGACATGCGGGGCCCGACCTTCTCCCGGGTGTTCGACACGCCCGGATTCGGCTACTCCGAGCGCTTCAAGCACACGATCGGCCCCGAGGTCTCGTGGACCTACCGCACGCGGGTCGAGGACTTCAACTCGATCCCGAAGTTCGACGGGGACGACTACTACCTCGGCACGAACCAGATCGCCTACTCGCTCGTCCAGCGCTTCTACGCCAAGCGCCGGGGGCCCACCGGCAAGGCGCTGCCCTACGAGTTCTTCTCCTGGCGGCTCATGCAGACCTACTACGTCCAGATCGCCGACGGGCAGAACAACTTCGACCCCAACTACTCCTCCTCCGCGTTCGGCCCCGGCTTCAAGCCGGAGCACCTCTCGCCGCTCATGTCGCGCATGCGCCTGCGGCCCTCGCCCGAGTTCTCCACGGACTTCCACGTGGAGTACGACGTCAACTTCAAGCAGGTCCGCCGCACGAGCGTCTTCGGGAACCTGCAGCTCCCCCGGGCCGCGATCACCGGGGGCTGGTCGCGCTCGGTGCGGCTGTCGGAGGACCCCGCCCTGCGGACGGTGGGCGCGCACTCCCTGCGGGGCAACGCGCAGCTCGAGGTCGTCCCCCGGCGGCTCTTCGTGGAGGGGTCGGCCGACTACGACGTGGTCAACGACACGCTGTGGCAGCTGCGGGGCCAGCTGCGCTACTCCGTCCAGTGCTGCGGCGTCTCGGTCGAGTACGTCCAGTTCGACTTCAACGGCCGAAACGAGAGGACGTGGCGCTTCAACCTCGAGCTCGCCAACATCGGCTCGATGGGCAACTTCATGGGCGCGGGCGCCTCCGGGGGCCTCGGCCTCGGGGGCTTCCGGTGAGGCTCCTCCTCACGGGGGCGGGCGGCTTCGTGGGCGGCCACCTCGTCGACTTCCTCCGCGCGGAGCACCCGGAGGTCGAGATCCACGGCGTCGTCCTCCCCCTCGGCAGCGTGTCCTGGCGGGCCGCCTCCGGGGCGCGCGTGGTGGAGGCCGACCTCGACGACCCGGCGGCGGCCGCCTCCGTCGTCGAGGAGGTGCGACCGGACCGGATCCTCCACCTCGCCGGGCAGTCGAGCGTCCAGCAGTCCTGGCGGGACCCCGGCGGCACCCTGCGGACGAACGTGCTCGCCATCGTCCACCTGCTCGACGCCGCGCGGCGCTGCGGCCTGCGCCCCGACGTGCTCGTGGTCGGCAGCGCCGAGGAGTACGGGGCGGTCCTCCCCGAGGAGCTGCCGATCCGCGAGAGCGTGCCGCTGCGGCCCGCCTCGCCCTACGCGGTCAGCAAGGTGGCCCAGGGCGCCCTCGCGCTCCTCTACGGCCCGGCGGGGGGCATGCGGGTCGTCCTGACCCGGACCTTCCACCACACCGGGCCCGGGCGGGGCGAGGCGTTCGCGGAGAGCTCGTTCGCGCGCCAGGTCGCGGAGATCGAGGCCGGGCTCCGGCCCCCCGTCCTGAAGGTCGGCAACCTCGACGCGGTGCGGGACTTCTCCGACGTGCGCGACGTCGTGCGCGCCTACTGGATGCTCCTCGAGAAGGGCGAGGGAGCAACGGCGTACAACGTCTGCAGCGGACAGGGACGGAGGATCCGCGAGCTTCTCGAGATGCTCCTCGCCGCCTCCACCGCGCGGGTCGACGTGCAGGTGGACCCCGCGCGGCTGCGGCCTTCCGACGTCCCGGTCCAGGTGGGCGACGCGTCGCGCCTGCGCGCGGCCACGGGCTGGGAGCCGCGGATCCCGCTCGAGCGCACGCTCCGCGACCTCCTCGACGACTGGCGCGCGCGCGTCGCCCGGGCCCCCCGGCCGTGAGGGTCCTCCTCACCGGCGCGACCGGCTTCCTCGGCCGCACCGTGGCCCGCCGCCTCGCCGCGCGCGGCCACGCGCTGCGCGTCCTCGCCCGCCCGACGAGCCGCCTCGAGGGCCTGCCCGAGGGCTTCGAGGTCGCGGCGGGCGACGTGACCGACCCGCTCTCGCTCGGCGCGGCCGCCGAGGGCTGCGACGCGGTCCTCCACATGGCGGCCCTCGTGAAGATCTGGGTCCCGGACGAGGGCCTCTTCGAGACGACGAACGTCGGCGGCGTCCGCAACGCCCTCGCCGCCGCCCGCGCCGCCGGGGCGCGGCTCGTCTACACCTCGTCGTTCATCGCCCTCGGCCCCTCGGGCAAAGGCGCCCTCGACGCCTCGCGGCCCCACCCCGGCCCCCCGTACCGCAACGCCTACGAGCGCACGAAGGCCCGGGCCGACGCGCTCGCCCGCGAGGCGGCGGCCGCGGGGGAGGACGTCGTCGTCCTCTACCCCGGCGTCGTGTACGGGCCGGGGGAGATGACCGAGGGCAACATCGTCGCGCGCATGATCGCCGACCACCTGAACGGCCGCCTGCCCGCGCTCGTCGGCCCCGCCGACCGACGGTGGTCCTACGCGTTCGTGGAGGACGTGGCCGAGGGCCACGTCCTCGCCCTCGAGCGTGCCCGCGCGGGGGACCGCTTCGTCCTCGGGGGCGAGAACGCCACCCTCGCCCGCCTCTTCGATCTCGTGCACGAGGTCGCGGGGAAGGCGCCGCCCCGCCGGCGGGTCCCCTACGCCGTCGCCTCCCTCGTCGGTCGCGCGCAGTGGCTGTGGGCCGAGATCACCGGCCACCCGCCGCAGCTCACCCACGGGGAGGTGGGCGTCTTCCGGGAGGAGTGGGCCTGCGACAGCGAGCGGGCGGTCCGCGAGCTGGGCTACTCCCCGCGGACGCTCGCCGAGGGGCTGCGCGAGACCGTGAGGTGGCTGCGCGAGACGGGCCTCGCTCCGCGTCGGGGCGCGGCGTGAGCCTCGAGCGGGGCGAGCTCGCCCGGCGCGTCGTCCACGTGGGCTGCGTGGCGTTCGCGCTGCTCCTGCGCTTCATGAGCTGGCCGCAGGCGGCGGCGTTCGCCGCCTTCGCCTTCGTCTTCAACTGGCAGGTCCTGCCGCGCGTCGGCGGGCGCGGGATGTGGCGCGGCCCCGACGTCGCGCGGGGCTACCCGGTCGGGATCCTCGCGTACCCGCTCGCCGTGCTCGGGCTCGTCCTCGTCTTCCGCGACCGCCTCCACCTGGCCGCCGCCGGGTGGGGCATCCTCGCCGTCGGCGACGGGATGGCCTCCCTCGTCGGTCAGGCCGCGGGCGGGCCGCGCCTGCCGTGGAACCCCCGCAAGGGCTGGGCGGGCCTCGCCGCGTTCGTGGTCTTCGGGGCCGCGGCCGCCGCGCTGCTCTGGGCGTGGGTGGCGCGGCTGCCGCTCGACCCCGGCGCCGCCCACTGGCCGCGCACCCTCGGCGTCGCGCTCGCCCTCGCCGCCGCCTGCGCCCTCGTCGAGTCCGTCCCGACGACGCTCGACGACAACGTGACGGTGCCGCTCGCCGCCGCCCTCCTCCTGCCGCTGTTCGCCCTCGCCGAGCCCGCCCTCCTCCTCGCGGACCCCCTCTTTCCGCGCCGCCTCGCCGCGGGGGTGGCCGTCAACGTGGCGATCGCGGTCCCCGCCCTCCTCGCGCGCTCGGTCGACCTCGGCGGCGCCGTGTCCGCCGTCCTCGTCGGGACCGCGATCACGGCCGGGCTCGGCCTGCCCGGGCTCGCCCTCATGGTCGTGTTCTTCGTGCTCGGCAGCGCCGCCACGAGGCTCGGCTACCGCGTGAAGGCCGCCCGCGGCATCGCACAGGAGAGGGGCGGGGCGCGGGGCTGGCGCCACGCGTGGGCGAACGGCGGCGTCCCCGCCCTCCTCGCCGTGCTCGCGGGGATGGCCCCCCCGGGGGTTCGCGACCTGCTGGCGATCGCCTACGCCGCCGCGGTGGCCACCGCCGCCGCCGACACCTGCTCGTCCGAGGTCGGCAAGGCCTGGGGCCGCCGGACCGTCCTCATCACCACCCTGCGTCCCGTCCCGCCCGGCACCGAGGGGGCGGTCAGCCTCGAGGGGACGCTCGGCGGCTTCGCGGGCGCCCTCGCGGTCGGGGCGACGGGCGTCGCGGTCGGGCTCTTCGGCTGGCCCGTGGCCCTCCTCGTGGCGGTGTCCGGGCTCCTCGGCAGCCTCGCCGAGAGCCTGCTCGGCACCTTCGCCGAGCGGCGCGGCTTCATGGACAACGACCTGCTGAACGCGGCCAACACCGCGATCGGCGCCCTCCTCGCGACGCTGATCGTGCGCCTGCTATGAGCAAGATCCGAAGCTACGTCGAGCTCGCCCGCCCCTTCACGCTCCTGCCCCCCGCCCTCGGCGTCGTGAGCGGCGCCGTCACCGCGTGGGGCGCCCACGGCACCCGCGACGCGGTGAGCGTCGCGACGCTCCTGCCCGTCCTGTGGGGCGCCCTGATGGCGGCGGTCCTCAACTCCGCGAGCAACGCGATCAACCAGATCTACGACCTCGAGATCGACCGCGTGAACAAGCCGAGAAGGCCCCTCCCCTCGGGGGCCCTCTCCCTGCGGGAGGCCTGGAGCTTCACCCTCGCCGGCTACGCCCTCGCCTGGGTCCTCGCCTGGCTCGCCGTGCCCCCCGGCCTCGAGGCCCGGCGCGAGTGCTTCTGGATCGTGGTCTTCACGAGCGTCCTCGTGTGGGCCTACTCGGCCCCTCCCTTCCGCACCAAGGCCCACGGCATCTGGGCGAACGTCACGATCGCGATCCCGCGGGGCGTCCTCCTCAAGGTGGCCGGCTGGTCCACCGTGAAGACGGTCCTCGACGTCGAGCCCTGGTTCATCGGGGCGATCTTCGGCCTGTTCGTCCTCGGGGCCTCCACGACCAAGGACTTCGCGGACATCGAGGGCGACCGGGCGGGGGGGTGCAACACCCTCCCGATCCTCTACGGGGTGAAGAGGGCGGCGTGGATGATCGCGCCGTTCTTCGTGCTGCCGTTCCTGCTCATCCCGCTCGGCGTGCGGAAGGGGATCCTCACCGGGAGCCCCCTCCTCCTCGACGCCCTCGCCGCCGCGCTCGTGGCCTACGGCGGCTACACGGTGTACCTCCTCGTCCGGCGCCCGGAGGAGCTCGCGTTCACGGAGAACCACCCCTCGTGGACGCACATGTACCTGATGATGATGGCGGCGCAGGTCGGCTTCGCGCTCGCCTACGTGCTCTGACCCAGCGGCCGCCCTCAGCGGCTCGGCTCGTCGTCGCCGCCGCCGAAGATCTCCCGCAGCGTCGACTCGTCGAGCGGCACCGTGTCGGCGGCGGTGATCTCGGCGACCGCGTCGCGGGCCGCCTGCTCCTCGTCGGCGCCGATGAGGTCCTCCGCCGCGGGAGCCGCCGCCGCTCCCGCTCCCCCCTCCCGGTGCTGCCCGACGAACACGCGCGAGGCCCGGGCCACCCTGCCGTTGAGGCGGTAGCCTCGCAGCACCTCGCGGACCACGACGTGGTCGTGCTCCGGCTCCTCGACCGGCTGCGTCCCGACCGCCTCGCTGACCGCGGGGTCGAAGGGCAGGCCGAGCACGGGGATCCGCTCGAGCCCCTCCTGCTGCAGCGTCTGCAGGAGCTGGGTGCGGACGAGGATGAGCCCGTCGATGAGGGGGTTGCCCGCGTA
This sequence comes from uncultured Acidobacteriota bacterium, assembly GCA_964561785.1. Taxonomy (GTDB): domain Bacteria; phylum Acidobacteriota; class Vicinamibacteria; order Fen-336; family Fen-336; genus DATBSL01. The sequence continues at coordinate 49,875 of CAZLRF010000020.1, forward strand.
GGTCTGCTCCGCGGCCTCGAGAGCGCGGTCGAGGTTGTCGAGGATGTCGATGAACTTGAGGAGGAGCTTCTCGGCGCGGCGGTCGAAGGAGCGCTCGACGTCGCGCGTCACCCGCTCGCGGAAGCCCTCGTTCTCGGTCTTGACCTTGCGGTAGGCGGCGAGGACCTCGGTGAGGCGGTCCTCGGCGAGGCGGGCCCGCCTCTCGGACTGCTCGACGGCGCCGGCCTCCGGCGGCGGCTCCAGGGCGGGGGCCGCCGGGGCGGCCGCGTCCTGCTCGTCGTTCCCCGACCCGTCGGTCTCGTCGACGGGATCCTGCATCCTCGTGCCCCCCCGGCCGAATCGGCGGATTATAGCCCCCGCCGGCCGGCAGGGCCAGCGAGGAGCGCCACCACGTCCACCACGTTCGTCCCCGTGGGGCCGGTGACCAGGAGGTCCCCGAGCGGGCCCAGGAAGCTGCGGGTGTCGCTCGCCTCGAGGAACGCCTCGGGCGGGGCGAGGGAGAGCCGGGCGGCGCGCTCGACCGACGTGTCGTCGGCCACCCCCCCCGCGCCGTCGCTCGCCCCGTCGACGCCGTCCGTGGCGAGGCTCGCGACCACGGCGGGGCACGGGAAGCCGTGAAGGGCCCGGGCCGCGGCCACCACGATCTCCTGGTTCCGGCCGCCCTGGCCGTCGCCACGCACCGTGACCGTGGTCTCGCCCCCCGCCAGGAGGCAGACCGGGGGCGCGGCCGGCCGGCCCGACTCCACGCACTCCCGGAGCACCGCGACCAGCACTCGGGCCGCCTCGCGGGCCTCGCCCTCGAGCCGGGTCGTGAGGACGAGCGGGCGCAGCCCGAGGCGGCGGGCCTCGCGGGCCGCCGCCTCGACGCTCAGGCGGTTGCTGCCCACGACCCGCGTGGCCGCGCGGCGGAAGAGCGGCTCGCCGGGCTTCGGCGTCTCCGGGAGCTCCCCCCGCGTCCCGGCTTCGATTCGGGCGCGGACGCTCCCCGGCACCTTCTCGAGGACGCCCCGGTCTCTCAGGACGGCGAGCGCGTCCGCGAACGTCGTCCGGTCGGGCACGGTCGGTCCCGATGCGATCGTCGAGAGGTCGTCCCCGACCACGTCCGACAGCACCAGCGTGGCCACGCGGGCGGGCGCGGCCACGCGGGCGAGCCCGCCCCCTTTCAGCCGCGAGAGGTGCTTGCGGACCGCGTTCATCTCGTGGATGGTGGCACCCGAGCGCAGGAGGAGCGAGGTCGTGCGCGCCTTGTCCTCGAGCGTGACCCCCTCGGCCGGGGCGGGCAGCAGCGCCGAGGCGCCTCCCGAGAGCAGCACGAGGAGCAGGTCGTCGCGAGAGAGTTCCCGGGCGAGCGCCTCGACCTCGGCGGCCGCGGCGAGCCCCCGCGCGTCGGGGACGGGGTGGCTCGCGGTGAGGAGCCGCACCCGCTCGAAGGGCGCCTCGGCGGCGGTCGAGACGGCGACGCCCTCGGCGAGACGCCCGCCGAACGCCTCTTCCGCGGCGCGGGCCATCGGCACCGCCGCCTTGCCCGCGGCCACGAGCACGACCCGGCCCCGGCCGAGGGGGTGGCGCAGGCCGGCGACCTCGAGAACGCCCCCGCGCACCGACAGGTGGCGGCGGACGAGGCGGTGGGGGTCGGCGGCGCGCAGCGCCTCGGCGAGCAGGGAGCCGGCGGCGGCCCGCAGGCGCGGGCGGCTCCAGCGGGCGGTCAATGTGTCAGCCGCGGGTCGAGGTCGCTCAGGCGGGAGAGGGCGTCGAATCGCTGCAGGACGGTCGCGGCGAGCTCGTGGAACTGCTCGCAGCCGCACAGCTCGTCCAGTCGGCCGAGGAACGCCCGGCGAACCCGCTCGGCCACCTCCCGGTTCTCCTCGTCGAGGATCCCCGCCGCCTGGAGGTACTCGATGTGGCGGAGGAACTCTTCGCGGTAGAAGTTCGAGAGGGCCGTCCGTTTCGCCACATCCATCCGTGCCTCCGCCCCGCGCGTCGTTGACGTTTTTTCACGTTAGTCCGAACCCCGCGCCCCTGTCAATGGGCCGGTTCGAACCCGGCTCGAGGGTCCGCCCGACGGCTCAGCCGAGGGGGAGGTGGGGCTCGGCGTTGAGCGCGAGCCCGGCCCGGACGCCGCGGCGCAGGGCGACGAAGCCCGCGGCCGCGATCATGGCCGCGTTGTCGGTGGTCAGCTCGAGGGGCGGGATGAAGACCGGGAGCGCGAGCTCGCGCCCGGTGCGCTCGGTCTCGCGCCGCAGCAGCGAGTTGGCGGCGACTCCCCCGGTGAGGATCAGGCTGCGCGGCCGGTGCTCGCGCGCCGCCCGCGCGAGCCCCTGGACGAGGGCGGCCACGACCGCCCTCTGGAACGAGGCCACGAGGTCCCTCACGCGCGGGGGCACGTCCGAGGGGTCCGTCACCGGGGCGATGCCCTCGCGCCGCACGTGCAGCAGCACGGCGGTCTTGATCCCGCTGAAGGAGAAGTCGCCGCGGCCGTCCTTGATGCGCGCGACGCCGAACTCGACGGCGCGGTCGTCGCCGTCGCGGGCGAGCCGGTCGATGACCGGGCCCCCGGGGTAGCCGAGGCCGAGGAGCTTCGCCACCTTGTCGAACGCCTCCCCGGCCGCGTCGTCCCGGGTGCGGCCGAGCAGGCGGTGCACCCCCTCCTCCGGCACCTCGTAGAGGCTCGTGTGCCCGCCGGAGACGACGAGGGCGAGCGCGGGCAGAGGGATCTCGCCGTGGGCGAGGAACGCGGCGGCAACGTGGCCCGCGACGTGGTGGACCGGCACGAGCGGCTTGCCGTGGACGAGGGCGATCGCCTTCGCCACCTGGAGGCCCACGAGGAGCGAGCCGACCAGGCCCGGCCCCTGCGTCACCGCGACCGCTTCGAGGTCCGGGAAGCGCACCCCCGCCTCCGCCATCGCCCCCTCGATCACCGGGACGACGGCCTCGACGTGGTGGCGCGAGGCGATCTCGGGGACGACCCCGCCGTAGGGGGCGTGGACGGCCGCCTGGCTCGCCACCACGCTCGAGAGGACCCGCCGGGCGTCTTCGACCACCGCCGCCGCGGTCTCGTCGCAGGAGGTCTCGACGCCCAGGACGAGCGCCACTAGAGCCCCTCGCCCCCGGCCAGCGCGCGGAGGCTCTCGGCGTACGGCTCCCGCGCCACGCCCCGCTCGCACACGATGGCGGTGACATAGCGGTGGGGGGTGACGTCGAAGGCGGGGTTGCGCACCTGCACGCCCTCCGGGGCCACGCGGCGGCCCGCCACGTGCGTGACCTCGTCCGCCGGGCGCTCCTCGATCGGGATGTCCCGGCCGTCGGGGAGCGCCAGGTCGAAGGTCGAGACCGGCGCCGCCACGTAGAAGGGCACGGCGTTCTCCTTCGCGAGGACCGCGACCGTGTAGGTGCCGATCTTGTTCGCGACGTCGCCGTTCGCCGCGATGCGGTCCGCGCCCACCACCACCGCGTTCACCTCGCCGCGGGCCATCAGGTGGCCGGCGGTGCCGTCGGTGACGAGGGTCGTCGGGATGCCGTCCCGCAGCAGCTCCCACGCGGTGAGCCGCGCGCCCTGCAGCCAGGGGCGGGTCTCGTCGGCGAACACCGCCCGGAGGCGGCCGAGGCGCGCGGCCGAGCGGATGACGCCGAGGGCGGTGCCGTAGCCGGCGGTGGCGAGGGCGCCCGCGTTGCAGTGGGTGAGGACCCGCGCCTCCGCGGGCAGCAGCTCGGCGCCGAGGTCGCCCATCCGCCGGCACGCCTCGAGGCCCTCGCGCTGGATCGAGAGCGCCTCGTCGACGAGCGCGTCGCGCAGCGTCCGCCCGCCGTGGGCGGCGAGCGAGTCGAAGCGCCGGCGCATCCTCTCGATCGCCCAGAAGAGGTTGACCGCGGTCGGGCGCGTCGCGGCGAGCGCCGCGCACATGTCGTCCCACTCCGCGCGCAGCGCCGCCCCCTCGCTCGCCGTCGTCCGCGCCCCGAGCGCGAGACCGAAGGCCGCGGTCACGCCGATCGCGGGCGCGCCGCGCACCGCCATGTCCCGGATCGCCGCCGCCACCTCGTGGTGGGTGCGGCACCTCAGGTACGCCTCCTCCCGCGGGAGGAGGCGCTGGTCGACGAGGACGACCACGCCGTCCTCCCACGCCACCGTCGGGATCACCCCCACCTCCGAGTACGACATCCTAGCCCACCCTTCATCCCGAGGTGGCCCCCCGGCCCCTTCCATGTCGCGGCTACAATCCTGTCGGGATGGTCGGCTTCGAGCAGGCGCTCGCGACGGTCCTCGCCGAGGCGAGGACGCTGCCCTCCGAAGAGGTGCCCCTCGAGGAGGCGCTTCGGCGCGTGCTCGCCCAGGACGTCGCCTCCGATCGCGACCTGCCGCCGTTCGACCGCGCGGCGATGGACGGCTTCGCGCTGCGCGCGACGGACGTCGCGCGCGCGCCCGCGGCCCTCGAGGTGGTCGGGGAGGTGCGGGCGGGGCAGTGGCCCGACCTCGCGGTGGGCCCGGGGCAGGCCGTGCGGATCATGACCGGCGCGCCGGTCCCGCGCGGCGCCGACGCGGTGCAACAGGTCGAGAAGACGCAGCCGCTCGACGAGTTCCGCGTCACGATCCTCTCCGCCGTGGCCGAGGGCGCCCACGTCGCGCGGAGAGGCTCCGAGGTGAGGGCCGGAGACGTGGTCCTGGCGAGAGGCCGGGTGATCGACCCCGCCGCCCTCGCCGTCCTCGCCTCCGCCGGCCGCTCGCGCGTGCGCGTGGCGCGCCGCCCGCGCCTCGCCCTCCTCGTGACCGGCGACGAGATCGTCGACGCGTCCGCCGTACCCGGCCCCGCCCAGGTCCGCAACAGCAACGGTCCGGCCGTCGCGGCCCAGGCCCGCCTCGCCGGCGCCGACGTCGTCCCGCTCGGCGTCGCCCCCGACCGGCAGGACGCGATCGAGTCGGCCCTCCGCCGGGGGCTCGAGGCCGACGTCGTCGTCGTCTCCGGCGGCGTCTCCGCGGGCGACTACGACCTCGTGGAGCCCGCCCTTCTCGCCCTCGGCGCGCGGTTCCTCTTCACGAGGGTCGCGATCAAGCCCGGGGCCCCCATCGTCTTCGGCCGGCTCGGCGAGGCGCTCGTGTTCGGCCTGCCGGGCAACCCCGTCTCCGCCCAGGTGACCTTCGAGCTCTTCGTGCGACCGGCCCTGCTGAGCTTGCAGGGTGTGCGCAGCCCAGGGGGCCGGCGGGTCGGGGTCGAGCTCGCCTCGGCGGTGAGGAACCGCACCGGGCGGAGGAGCCACGTCCCCGCCCGCGTGCGCTGGGAGGACGGCCGTCTCGTGGCCCGCCTCGTGCGGTCGCAGGGCTCGGGCGACCTCGCCGCCCACGCGCGCGCGAACGCCCTCGTGGTGATCGACGAGCAGCGCGAGCACGCCGCCGCCGGCGAGACGGCCGAGGCCCTCCTTCTCCCGAGCTTCCTGGAGGACGACGATGCGCCACGCTAGCGTCGGGGGACCCGCCCCCGGCCCGCCCGGACCCGCCCTGAGCCACCTCGACGAGGAGGGCGCGGCCCGCATGGTCGACGTCTCCGGCAAGCCCGTCACCGCGCGCGAGGCCGTGGCCCGCGGCCGCATCACGATCTCCCCTTCCGCCATGCGCCTCGTGCGCGCCGGCCGCTCGAAGAAGGGCGGTGTCGTCGAGGTCGCCCGCCTCGCCGGGATCCTCGCCGCCAAGCGCACGGCCGACGCGATCCCCCTCTGCCACCCCCTGCCCCTCGCTCACGTCGACGTCGACCTCCTGCCGCGGAGGGACGGCTTCGTGATCGAGGCCCGTGTCCGCACCGACGCGAGGACGGGGGCGGAGATGGAGGCCCTCCACGCGGTCGCGGTCGCCGCCCTCACCGTCTACGACATGGTGAAGGCCGCCGACCGCGGGATGACGATCGGCGAGATCCGGCTCGTCCGCAAGTCGGGCGGAAGGGGCGGGGAATACCGGAGACGGTGACCGCACGGATGCTGGTTTCGCGCACAGCCGTCGTTGGTGACGGTATTTCGCAGGAGGGAGTGCTCTCCTCGCACATTGGGCCCTCGGGAGGTTGGTTTTCGCGCTCCGTAGCGCGCCGAGGGGCGTAAGATGGCTCAGGAGGCAGCCGTGGCCGTCGATCTCGAGGCCCAGAGGGCCTGGGTCCTCAATTGGCAGACGACGGGCGAGATGCTGGAGAAGATCCGGCGGGCGGAGCTGCGGGCGCTGACCCCGGAGAGGGCTCTGTGGGCCACGGACGCTCTTCTCTCTCTCGGCGCGGGAATGCCCGTGTCTGCCAAGCGGCGGGCCACGTCGGGGCTCGTCGAGCAGCAGCGGTTCTTCGCCGCCCTGCGCCAGTGAACCCGATCCTCGGGGCGGCGCTCGACGTCCAGCGCTTCTGCCGGAGCCACGGCTGGCGCTTCTGCATCATCGGCGGGATCGCGGTCCAGCGCTGGGGCGAGCCCCGCCTGACACAGGACGTCGACCTCACCGTGCTCAGCAGGCTCGGCGCCGAAGCCGACGTCGTGGACGCGCTGCTCGCGGCCCACTCGGGTCGGATTCCCGACGCCCGGGAGTTCGCGCTCCTGCGTCGGGTGCTGCTCGTCGAGTCCGGGTCCGGTGTCCCCATCGACATCTCCCTCGGGGCCATCCCGTTCGAGGAGCGCGTGGTCGGGCGTTCCTCGACCTGGGACTCGGGGGCGATGAGCCCCTCGTGACCTGCTCCGCGGAGGACCTCGTGGTCCTCAAGGCCTTCGCCGGCCGTGGGAAGGACTGGGTCGACGTCGAGGGGGTGGTCGCGCGGCAAGCGGAGCGGCTCGAGACAGCTCTCGTCCTCCGGGAGCTCCGGCCCCTGCTGGAGCTGAAGGAGGACGTGCAGGCCCTGGACCGGCTCCGGGCGATCCTGGAGCGCGCAGCGCGCGAGCGCTGACTGCGCGGGCGTCGACCCTCCTGCAAACACGAAGGCCCCGGAGGCCTCGCGGCCCCCGGGGCCTTCACGAGCCGGGGCGCGTCACGCGGCGCGCCCCGGCGTCTAGGGGAGACGCGCTAGAAGCTCCAGCGCGCCCCGAGGATGAACCGCCGCGGGTTGATGAGCGCGGTCGGCGCCTCGAACTGCAGCGGGTCGTCGTAGCCGGCGATGGTCACGGTGGGCCACCGGGTGTTCTTCGCGAGCACCGTGCCCTCGTTGAAGACGTTCTGGATGTCGCCGTAAACGGCGATGCGCCCGCTCTGGCCGATGTCGAAGATCTTCTCCAGGCGCAGGTCGAAGTAGCTCTCGGCGTCGAGCCGCCGGCTGCCGCGCGGCTCGAGGAAGGGCTGGCGCCCGGCCGAGGTCGGGTAGCTGATGGCGCTCGAGCTGAACCGCTGGAAGGGGGTGTACGTGCGCCCGCTCAGGTAGCGGTAGTAGCCGTTCAGCGCCACCTCGATCTTCGGGATCTGCCAGCCGGCGAAGACCTTGAGCTCGTGCGGCCGGTCGTTCGTGAGCGGGCCGAAGGAGTTGACGAGGGCGTTCGTCGGGGTCTCGTAGAAGGACGACTTCCCGTAGGTCGTGGCGCCGGTGTTGTTCAGGACGCCCTCGGACTTCGAGTAGACGTAGGACACCCGCCCCTGCCACCGGTTCGAGAAGCGCTTGTCGAGGACGATCATCGCCGCCTTGTAGCTGCGCTCCGTGCTCGCCACGCCCAGCAGGTTGCCGTTCGGGTCGAGGTAGCGGAAGCCGTCCGGGTTCGTGATCAGGATGTTGTTCTCGGACGCGGACCGGTTCGCCCAGTTGTACACGGTGATCGGCTTGCCGCGCAGGGCGGGGTCGTTTCCGGACGTCGCGGTCGTCACGGTCGTCGGCGTCCAGCGGGCGTCCGGGTAGACGGAGGCCTGGACGTTCTTGTCCTCGCGCCAGATGCCGGTGACGGAGAGCCGCAGGTCGCGCGCGATCTCGCGCTCGATGCTGGCCGTCCACTCGTCGACCCGCGGGTGCTTGATGTCGGGGTCGATCCGGGTGAGCGGGGAGGGCGAGCGGTCGATCTCGGTGAAGCACTTCCCGGCGGGGCCGCACTTCTCGCCCCCGGGGTCCGAGAAGTACGTCACGAAGTCCTCGATGCCGGGCACGGCCGAGTAGTACTGGTCGGCGTAGATGCCCTCGTAGTAGCGGCCGTAGAAGCCCCGCAGCGCCGTCTTGCCGTCGCCGGTGATGTCGAAGGCGAACCCGATTCGCGGGGCCCAGTTCGTCGTGGAGTAGACCTTCTTGTCGAGGACCGTGCTGCGCCCGCGCATGAAGTCGACCCGCACGCCGGCGTTGATCGTGAGCCGCTCGGTGGGCTTCCACGAGTCCTGCAGGAACACCGACTCGCGGTCGCTCTTCTGGTCGAGGTCGTACGAGTAGGCGAACGCGAGGTACTCGCCCCGCGGGTAGTACTCCGTGTAGTCGTAGTAGTAGATGTCGTCGACGAACCCGTACCGGTTGCGCACCGAGCTGCGCTCGACCTCGACGCCGAACTTGAGATCGTGCTTGCCGAACGCCTCGGCGTAGTGCGAGATGGACGCATTCAGCTGGTGACGCTTGCGGTCGTAGTAGCCGAAGCTGCCGCTGCCGCCCGAGTACTGACCGGTGGACCCGTCGAAGAAGATCGGGGAGTCGACCTCCGGGTCGAGGTAGAAGTAGCCCCACCACCCCGTGTACTTGACCTCGGTGAAGGTCCGTGTGCCGAACAGGTGCCTCCACTGCACGCCCCAGATCGCCTCGGGCGAGTCCTGCCGGTACGTCAACTCGTCCGTGGCCAGGGCGGTGGGCACGGCAGGCCGCCCGGTCACGTTGTAGTAGTCCCACTGGAAGTTCGCCGAGAGGTTGTCGTTCGGGCCCGGCTGCCAGGTCAGCTTGGCGTTGAAGCGGGGGCTGACCTCGGTGCGGACCGTGCGCGGCCCGCTCGGGTCCTCGTCGATCTCGAACCGCTGGGCGTTCACGAAGAAGAAGAGCTTGTCCTTGACGATCGGGCCGGAGATCTGGGCGTTGAGGTCGAGCCGCTTGTTGAGGACCGCGGGGTCGGTCAGGGACGGGTTGGCCTGCTTCACCTCGTTCGACACGTTGTCCGAGGAGAAGCTGCCCTTCGTCCAGTACGCGTCGAAGAGGCCGGCGAAGCGGTTGCCGCCGGACTTGGTGAGCGTGTTCACGATCGCGCCCGTGAACGAGCCGTACTCGGCGTTCGCGCCGAGCCCGCCCACCTGCACCTCCTCGATGATGTTGAAGGAGAAGAACGTCCAGGCCGAGCCGGCCTCGGGGTCGCGGGTGTCGACGCCGTCCACGAGCAGCGCGTTGCCGTAGTCCTCGTTGCCGCCGAACGCGGAGCCGCTGTTGATCCCGGGCAGGTAGTTGAGGAGGTCGGTGGCCGCGTTGTCCGGGCGGATCGGCAGGTTGAACAGCATGTCCTGGGACAGCGTGTTGTCGACCGAGCTCGAGGTCACGTCCACCATCGGGGACTCGCCGACCACGTCGACGGTCTCGGTCACCCCGCCGATCCCGAGGGTGAGGGGGATCGAGGAGACGCCGCCGATCCTCACGTCGACGTTGTCCTGGCGGCGCGGCCGGAAGCCCGTGAGCTCCGCGGAGACCGAGTAGGTGCCTGGCGAGACCGCGGCGAAGCGGTAGGTGCCCTCGGCGTCGGTGACGGCCGTACGGCTGCCGGTCTTGCCGATGAGGGTGACCGTGACGCCGGGCAGGACGCCGCCCTGCTCGTCCCTCACGACGCCTTCGACCGTCCCGACGAGCGACTGCGCCGCCGCGGGCAGCGCCGCGGCGAGGAGAAGGAGCGACAGGATCAGGATCTTTCGCATGGTTCTCTCCTATCGCGCGGGCGACTTCACGCGGTCGTTGCTGAACGAGTAGGCCATGTAGCCGAGGCCCCCCGCGAGAAGCACGAGCGCGATGGCGCCCTTGGTGGTCTTGAAGAAGGGCTTGCCGCCCGTCTCCGTGGTGGCGGCCGGCGCGGCCTGGGCCGCCTGGGTCAGGGCCGCCGCGGGCAGGGCCTCGACCTTGGCCGCCGCGGCGTCGGCGATGGGGCGGGGCGCGGGGCCCGCGGCGATGGCCGGGGGCGCCACGAGCGTCAGCCCGAGGACGAGCGCCAGGGCTCCCGCGAGGAGCCGGGCGTGCTTCAGATCACGCGTCACATCAACCCTCCTGCCAGCCCCGTTCGGGGGGGCCGGCCGTCCGAGCGAGAAGAAACGCTGAACCGACAGATACGACTCCATCTGCAACCCGTGTGCCATCCGTGAGGACCGGGCGTCGCCCCCGTCAACGGCACGCCCTGCAACGCCTTGGCAGGATGAGCGGGTCCGACCGGCGGGGGAAGCATACAAAATTCCGTGAAACAACGCTCGAACTCTTGGATTTCGTACGGCCTCTCGTCCAGCGTCGTGGATGACCCCTGCGGCGGTCATGGCGGCGATCGAGACATCGGCCCCCGGGTTGACCCGGCGCGAAGGCGTCGGGTAGCGTGGTTCGTCTATGGCCCGAAGGCCGGGACCTCGTCGCCGGGCGCTGGTCGGGCTGGGGCTCATCGTCGCGGCCGTGGCCGTGGCCTTCTTTGGCCTGCGGGCCCAGCCCCCGCGGACCGACGAGGACGCCCGGCGCCGGATCGCCGGCCGCCGCCCGGCCCCGGCCGACGTCGACGTCGTCGTCCTCACGCTCGACACGCTGCGCGCCGACCGGCTCGGGTGCTACGGCTTCCGCGGCGCCTCGACCCCGAACATCGACGCCCTCGCGACCGAGGGCGTCCTCTTCGAGCAGGCGACCGCCACGGTCCCCCTCACGCTCCCGTCGCACGCGTCGATCTTCACCGGCCTCATCCCCCCGAAGCACGGCGTGCGCGACAACGGGGGCTTCTTCGTCGAGGAGAAGCTGACGACGCTCGCGGAGCGGATGAAGGAGGGCGGCTGGGCGACCGGCGCCTTCGTCGGTGCCTGGGTCCTGGACTCGAAGTGGGGGATCGCCCAGGGCTTCGACCACTACTCCGACCGCTTCGACCTCTCGAAGTACAAGGTCGTGAACCTCGGCACCGTCCAGAAGAGGGGCGACGAGGTGATGGACCTCGCCCTCGAGTGGCTCGCGGGCGTGAAGGAGCGGAGGTTCTTCGCGTGGGTCCACCTCTACGACCCCCACACGCCGTACGACCCGCCGGAGCCGTTCGCCTCGCGCTACCCGGGGCAAAGGTACGTCGGCGAGGTCGCCTACACCGACCACGTGGTGGGACGTCTCACGTCGTGGCTGAAGCAGCAGGGCCTTTGGGACCGGACGATCGTCGTGCTGCTCTCCGACCACGGGGAGAGCCTCGGCGAGCACGGGGAGAACACCCACACCTTCTTCGTCTACGACGCCACCCAGCACGTCCCGCTCGTCGTGCGGACGCCGTGGGGCGACCGCGGGCGGTCGCGCGCCCAGGTGTCGACGGTCGACGTGATGCCGACCGTGCTCGACCTCGTCGGCCTCGCTCCCCAGCCCGGCATCGACGGCCGCTCGCTCGCCCGGCTCGTCCTGCACCCCCCCGCGGAGTCGCCCGGCTTCGCCTACGCGGAGACCTACTTCCCGCGCTTCCACTACGGCTGGCAGCACCTGCGGGCGATGCGGGACGGGAAGTGGAAGTACATCGAGGCGCCGACGCCCGAGCTGTACGACGTCGAGCAGGACCCGGGCGAGACGAGGAACGTGTTCAAGGCCTACTCGCGGCGGGCGGAGGACCTGCGGCTGCGCCTCGTGGAGATGGCGGGCGACGGGGTGCAGGCCGCGCCCGACAAGGACACGCTCGATCCCGAGACGCTGCAGCGGCTCGCCGCCCTCGGCTACGTGGGCGGCGGACCGCGGGTCGACCCCGAGGCGGTGCTCCCCGACCCCAAGGACAAGATCGGCCTGTTCGAGAGGATGGGCGCCGCGCGCGCTCTCGCGAAGGACGAGAAGGTCGAGGAGGCGGTGGCGGCGATGCGGGCGGTGATCGCGGAGGACCCGGGGATCATCGACGCCCACACGACCCTCGGCGGCTGGCTGCGCAAGCTGAAGCGGCCCGACGAGGCGATCGCCGCCTACCGCCGCGCCCTCGAGATCCAGCCCGAGAGCGAGACCGCGCTCGCCTCGCTCGCCGAGGTGTACCGGGCGCAGGGGAAGCCCGAGGCGGCGATCGAGGGCTACCGCACCGCGCTGCGCCTCGAGCCCCGCCAGCCCAACGTGTGGTACCAGCTCGCGACGCTCTACCTCGACCTCGGCCGCGAGGGGGAGGCGAAGCGCACGTTCGAGACCGCCCTCGAGCACAACCCGGGCATGGGCTCGGCCTACAACAGCCTCGCCGCCCTCGCCTTCGAGCGAGGCGAGCTCGACGAGGCGGAGCGGCTCGTGCGCCGGGGGCTCGAGCTCGAGGAGGACCTGCGCGGCTCGCGCTTCAACCTCGGACGCATCCTCGAGGCGAGGGGACGCACGGAGGAGGCGGAGAAGCTCTACCGCGAGGAGCTCGCGCAGTTCGCCGACAACGGCCGCGCCCGCTTCAACCTCGCCCAGCTCGCCCGGCAGCGCGGGGACGTCCGCGGCTTCCTCGCCGAGCTGCGCGAGTCGACCGAGAAGGCGCCCGAGTTCGGCGCGGCCTTCTTCTTCCTCGCGCGCGAGGAGCTGCGGGCCGGGCGGCTCGACGCGGCCGCGGACCTCGCGCGCCGCGGCCTCGAGGCGGACCAGGGCTCGCGCGTCGCCCCGCTCGGCCACTACGTGCTGGCCGACGTCTACAACCGCCAGGGCAAGCCGAAGGACGCGGCGGACGAGGTGGCGAAGGCCCGTCGGATCGAGGCGGGGCGGCGCCGAGGAATCTGGTAGTATTCCCAGAGTATGGCGACGACCAAGGTGACCTTCACGCTCGACGCCGAGACGATCGCCCGGCTGCAGGCGGCAGCGGCGCGGCTCGCGTGCCCGAAGAGCGCGATCGTCCGCGAGGCGATCCGCGACTTCAGCGACCGGGCCGATCGCCTGGGCGAGAACGAGCGTCGCCGTCTGCTCGAGGCCTTCGACCGTCTGGTGCCGGCGATACCGCGACGATCCGCGGCCGAGGTCGCGCGGGAGCTCGCCGGCCTTCGGCGGGCGCGCCGGGCGGGCGGCCGGCTCCACGGGCTCTCGGGCGGCGGGGTGCGGTGATCGTCCTCGACACCTCGGTCCTGATCGACGCGCTCAGTGGCCCCCGGCGCTCGGCGCCCGCGCTGCGCCGCGCCATCGAGGCGGGGGAGCGCATCTTGCTCCCGAGCCTCGTCCTCTACGAGTGGCTCCGCGGCCCTCGCCTCGACGAGGAGCTCGCGGCGCAGGAGGCCCTGTTCCCCTCCGCTCTCGCCCTGGCCTTCGGCCCCGCCGAGGCGGCTCGGGCCGCGCAGATGTACGTCTCCCTGCCCCGCGGTCGCGGCCGCGAGATCGATCTCGCGATCGCCGCGTGCGCGCTCACGCTCGGGGCGCGCCTGTGGACGATCAACCCCCGCGATTTCCGCGACCTGCCGGGCCTGCAGCTCTACGAGGCCGGCTGATGCGGCGCTGGCTCGTGGTCGCCGTCGGGGTGGCGGCGGCCGCGGTCGCGGCGTGGGTGGCCTTCGCGCCGGGGCCCGAGCTGCCGCCCGGGGTCACGGGAGGGCTCGTGTTCGTGAGCGACCGCGAGGGCACGCCGGCCCTGTACTGGCGACGGCTGCCGCGCGACCGCGAGCGGCGCCTCACCTTCGGCAGCGAGGGCGCGGCCGACCCCGCCGTCTCGCCCGACGGCACCCGCGTCGCGTTCTCGATGGGGGGCCGCCTCGCGGTCGTGGCGGTGGCGAGCGGGGAGCTCCGCGTCCTCACCCTCGGCGTCGACTGGACGGACGCCCAGCCCGCCTTCATGCCCGACGGGACGCGGATCGTCGTGTCCGCCCGCCGCCGCGCGGGCGAGAGCGCGGGGCTCCACCTCCTCGAGCCGGCCGAGGACGGCACGGTCGCCCGTGTCTCCCTCACCCGGCCCCGCGGGGGAGACGACACGAGCCCCGCCCCGGGGCCCGACGGGACGTGGGTGGCCTTCGTGCGCGAGGACCACCTGATGCGGGTCGACCTCGCGGACGGCCGGGTGCGCCGCCTCACCGGAGGGTTCAAGAAGGAGCGCTCGCCCCGCGTCCGGCCCGGCGGAGGGATCCTCTGCGCGTGGAGCGAGGGCAAGCGCCACGGCCTCGACGTCGTGGACGCCGAGGGGCGCTCCCGCGAGACGCTCGTCGAGGGAGGGGCCTTCTACCGGACCGTCGCGCCCTCCCCGGACGGGCGGTTCCTCGCCGCGACCCTCAGCTGGGACGCCGCCTTGGGGCCGCTCGACGCGCTCTTCGGAACGCACCGGGAAGAGGTCGTGCTCCTCGACGCGGCGGGACGCGCGCTCGGGCGGCTCGAGGCCTCGCGCCGGCACGCGAACCACTCCCCCGCCTGGGGACGTTGACGGCCGGGGGCGGAGGTATGATCCGGGGGGAGGTCACGCCCATGGCCGTCTGCCCGGAGTGCGAAGCGGACGTGGAGATGGACGAGTTCGACGTGGACAAGGGCGAGATCATCAGCTGCCCCGAGTGCGGGGTGGAGCTCCAGGTGGTGGGGCTCGCGCCGCTGCAGCTCGACCTCGCCCCCCGGGACGAGGAGGACTGGAACGAGTGAGCGACCGAGACTCCCTCCAGGAGAAGCGGGCCCGTCTCGAGGAGATCCTCCGCGAGATGGGCTCGGTGATCGTGGCGTACTCGGGCGGGGTGGACAGCGCGTACCTCGCGGTGGCCGCCCACCGCGTCCTCGGCGCCCGCGCGCTCGCGGTGACCGCGGACTCCCCGTCGCTGTCCGCCGAGCAGCGCGCGCTCGCGCTCGACGTGGCCCGCCGCTTCGGCTTCCCCCACCGCGTAATCGAGACGCGCGAGATCGACGACCCGCTCTACGCGCGCAACGACCAGGACCGCTGCTACCACTGCAAGTCCGAGCTGTTCCGCCGCCTCGAGCCGATCGCCCTCGCCGAGGGCTTTCGCCACGTCGCCTACGGGCTCATCGTGGACGACCTCTCCGACTTCCGGCCCGGCCAACGCGCCGCGGCCGAGAGGGGCGTCCGCGCGCCCCTCGCCGAGGCGGGGCTCACCAAGGACGACGTGCGCGCGCTCTCCCGCGAGCTCGCCCTGCCGACCGCGGAGCTGCCCGCTTCACCCTGCCTCTCCTCGCGCCTGCCCTACGGCACCCCCGTCACCCTCGAGGCGCTGCGCCGCGTCGAGGCGGCGGAGGCGGCGGTGCGCGGCCTCGGCTTCCGCGAGCTGCGCGTGCGCCACCTCGGCGACGCGGCGCGCGTCGAGATCGCGCGCGAGGAGATGGGCCGCCTCGACGACGCGCTGCGCGCGGCGGTCCGCGCCGCGGTGCTCGGGGCGGGCTACGCGGAGGCGACGATCGACCCGGACGGGTACCGGCGCGGCCGCCTCAACGACGCGCTGCGCGTGGTTGCGGTCACCGCCTGAGCCGGGCGGGGAACGGGTATATGATCGCCGGAGAGGGCGACGTGCGCCCTGGAGGCTACTGACATGTTCGGTCTCGGCGTCCCCGAGCTGCTCCTCATCCTCGTCATCGTGGTCCTCATCTTCGGCGCCGGCCGGCTCCCGCAGCTCGGCCGGGGCATCGGCGAGGGCATCCGCAACTTCAAGAGCTCCCTGCGCGGCGAGGAGCCCGGGAACGACAAGAAGTAACCCGTCCGTCCACCCCGGGGCGGCCCCGCGCGGCCCGGAGGAGAGGAGGTCCCGATGAAGAAGACGGCTCTCGTCGTCCTGGCTCTTTCCCTGGCCACCGCCTTCGCCGCGTGCGGCAAGAAGACCCCGCCCCCGCCGCCCCCGCCGCCGCCGATCGTCCCCGAGGCCCCGCCGCCGGCCCCGCCCCCGCCGCCGAGGGCCGAGGCGGCGCCCGTCGTCGACGAGTACGCCCGGATCAAGGGGATGAGCCTCGAGGAGATCGAGAAGCTCGCCCTCTTGAAGGACGTCTTCTTCGACTACGACCGTGCGGAGATCCGGGAGCAGGACCGGGCGACTCTCTCCGCGAACGCCGACGTCCTCAAGAAGTACGACTTCCTGAAGGTCACGGTCGAGGGGCACTGCGACGAGCGGGGCACCGTGGACTACAACCTCGCCCTCGGCGAGCGCCGGGCGAAGGCCGCCCACGACTACCTCGTCTCTCTCGGCGTGCCCGCGGCCCGGCTCAAGACGGTGTCCTACGGCAAGGAGGTCCCCGTCTGCACCCAGTCGAACGAGGAGTGCTGGCAGAAGAACCGCCGCGCGTTCTTCCGGGTCTCGGGGAAGAGCTAGCCGTCGGCGCGACGCGACGGACCGCACGCTCGGGGCGCTGCCCCCTTCGGGGGTGGCGCCCCGTCGTCATTTGACACCCCTTCGGTCGATGCCGTCTAATCCCCTCGCTGGAGGGGAGTTGCGCGCCCCGGAGCAGGTGCATGGCTGAGCCGAACGATCCGAACAAGCCGGTCATCAAGGAGCTGACCGGCCGCATCGGCAAGTACGAGATCGTCCGCCCTCTCGGCAAGGGCGCGATGGGCCAGGTCTACCTCGCCCACGACACCGTGCTCGACCGCGACGTGGCCCTCAAGGTCATGGTCGCCCAGATCGCCGACGACCCCGAGCTCAAGCAGCGCTTCGAGCGCGAGGCGCGCGCGGTCGCGAAGATGACCCACCGCAACGTGGTGACCGTCTTCGACCTCGGCAGCCACACCGACGGCTCGCCCTACATCGCGATGGAGCTCCTGAAGGGCCAGGACCTCCAGAAGGCGATGCGCCAGTCGCCCCCGCTCACGCTCGAGCAGAAGGTCACGGTCATCGTCCAGGTGCTCGCGGGGCTCGCCCACGCCCACCAGGCGGGGATCGTCCACCGCGACATCAAGCCCGCGAACATCTTCATCCAGGACGACGGCTCGGTGAAGATCATGGACTTCGGGGTGGCGCACGTCACCGCCGCCTCCATGACCGGCACCGGCAACGTGGTGGGGACCGCCGACTACATGTCGCCCGAGCAGGTCCAGGGCAAGAAGGTCGACGGGCGCAGCGACCTCTTCAGCGTCGGCTGCATGCTCTTCGAGCTCGCGTCCGGCCGCCGGCCCTTCCACGCCGACAACCTCATGGCGATCTTCTACAAGATCACCCACGAGGGTCCGAACTTCGACCTCATCCCGCAGGGGGCCGCCTACGACGCCCTCATGCCGATCCTCCAGAAGGCGCTCGCGAAGACGATCGAGGAGCGCTACCAGTCGGCCTACGAGTTCGCGGTGGACCTGCGGGAGTGGCTGAAGGGCCACGCCACCACCGCCTCCACGCAGAACGTCCTCGAGGCCCTCGTGGACCTCGAGGCCCCCACCCACGCCCCGCTGCCGATGACGGAGGCGGGCTCCCCGGGCGAGGCGGGGGCCACGGTCGACCTCGGCCGCCGCCCGGTGACGCGCAAGGGCACGCTCGCGCCGACCCGCGTCGGCGGCAAGACCGTGGTCGACGGGGGAGCGGGGCCGACGATGCGCCCGGGGCCGACCCGGGTGGGCGCGCCGCCCGTGCCGCGCCCCGCGCCGCGCCCGCAGCCCGCGCCGAAGCCGAGCGTCCTGCCCTGGGTGGCGATGGCGCTCGCGCTGGTCGCGGTGGCCGTGGCCGGCTCCCTCGCGTGGAAGGGCCAGCAGGCCCCACCCACGCCGCCCACGACGCTGGCCGTCGCGACACCGACGCCGCCGCCCACGACCCTGCCCGCCCCGAGCGCGCCGCCCGTCACCGCCGCCCCCGCCCCCACGTTCGCCCCCGCGGAGGGGAAGGCCGCGGCCTCCGTCCGCGCCGCCCAGGCGGCGTTCAAGGCGGGCGGCTACGACCGCGCGGTCGCCGCCGCGCAGGAGGCTCTGCGCGAGGACCCCGCGAACGAGACGGCCCGTCGGCTGCTCGAGCAGGCGATGGCGGGCCAGCGGGCCGTGGCCCAGGTGCGCACGGCCGACTCCGCGCTCGCGCGCGGGGATGTCGCCGGGGCCGAGGCCGGGGCCGCGGAGGCTCTGCGCCTCGCGCCGTGGGACGCGGCCGCGGTCGACCTCTCGCGCCGGGTCGAGGCGGCGAAGGCCCAGGCGCGGCGCGAGGCCGACTCGAGGGCGCAGCAGGCGCGCGCGACGGAGGTGAACGCGGCGCTCGAGCGGGCCGGGGGGGCGCTGCAGAGCAAGCAGTACGAGGCGGCGATCGCCGCCTACGACCAGGTCCTCCTCCTCGACCCGGGCAACGCGGTCGCCACGCAGGGCAAGCAGGCCGCGATCGCGGCGAAGGCCATCGCCGACGCCGCGGCGAGCGGAGCGCGCCCCGCCGGCGCGACGCGCAGCTTCGTGGCCGGGCGGACCGAAGCGAAGGGCCGCGAGCAGGGCGGCTCGGCCCCCCCCGGCTTCGAGGACTCCGCCGGGGTCACCGTGAAGAAGGGCACGGCGGCGGCGGAGCTGCCCGGCCGGGTCGTGTTCGAGGCCACGCCCCCCTCGCCGAAGGCCGGGGAACGCTACCGGGTGAGCGTCTTTCTCCAGAACGAGGGCTCGCAGCCGATCGTGCTCGAGCGCATGACGGTCGCGACCACCGTCGACGGCAAGCCCCAGCGCGGCCCGGTGCCCCTCCCGGTGACCACCGTCGCCCCCGGCCAGCGGGCCCCCGTCTTCCAGACCCCGCCCGACCAGGTGTGGCGGGAGGGAACGCAGTCGTGGTCGATGGAGATCGTCCTCCAGACCCGGACCGGCGAGACGTACCGCAACACGCTCTCCTGGAAGTAGCGGCCCGCTCCTTCGAGCCGGGCGGGACCTCCGTTAAGATCGAGGTGTCGGAGGGCCTGATGAAGAAGACGGCGGCGCCGGCGACCCTGCTCCTCCTCCTCGCGGTGGCGGCCTCCGCCGACGAGCCCCCCGCGGTCGAGCACCAGCCGGCCCTGTGCACGGTGCCCGGGAGGCCGATCGCGTTGTGCGCGGCGATCAGCGACGACGGCAACGTCGCGACCGCCCGGCTGTACTTCCGCCGGGCGGGCGAGGACTACTACGCGTTCGTCAACATGGCCTTCACCGGCGTCAGCTACTGCGGCACGCTGCCCTCTCCCCGCGAGAAGACGAAGGCGGTCGAGTACTACATCCAGGCGGTCGACGACAGCTACCAGCCGCAGCGGACGAGCACGTTCCGCCTCGCCGTCCAGCCCGAGGGCGTCTGCGAGTTCCCGCCCGTCGAGAAGGACGCCGCCCGGGCGGCCTCGATCCGGGTCACGGCGACGAACCGCAAGCAGGGAAAGAAGCTCGACGACGGCTTCGACGCGACCGGCGTCACGTTTGTCCCCCTCCCGTAGCGCCGTCGCCGCCGCCGCCCTCGCCGTCCTCGCCGCCCCCGCGCGCGGCGGGGCGATCCTCGACGTCACGGGCTCGGTGGTCTCGGGCCCCCCGGCCCTCGAAGTGCGCGTGGTCGTGACGAACCGCGGCGACGCTCCCGCGTCGCCGCTCGAGGTGACGGGCGAGCTCCTCGGCCAGCGCCGGGAGGCCCGGGTCGGCGCGGGCGTCTCTCCGGGCGGCTCGGCCGCGGTCGTCCTCGGCTTCGACGCGGGCTCGGCCCGCCCGGGCGTCCACGCGCTCGGCCTCCTCCTCGAGCACCCCCTCGCCGGCCCCACCGACGCCGCCGGCAACCCGCCGCTCGCCAGCCAGCGCGCGTGGCTCCTCGTCGCCCTCGGCACGAGCGCGCCCGAGGCGGTGCGGCTCGCGCCCGAGCCGCTCGCCCTCGACGTGTTCGGCGCGCTCGTGGTGCGCCTCTCGAGCGCGGACGGCGGGGCCCACCGCGTGCGCCTGCGCGCGCTGACCGCGCGGGGCCTTCGGGCCGAGGACGAGGGGTCGGAGGTCGACGTGCCCGCGCGGGGCGACGCCGTCGCCCGCCTCCCGCTCGCCCGGGCGGGAGCGCCGCGCGGCAGCCGGCACGGCGTGCTGGTCGTGGCCGAAGCCATCGACGGAGATCTCGCGCGCACGACGGTGGCCACCGCCCCCGTGGACGTCGCCGCGAGGAGGGGCTGGCTCGAGCGCGGCCGCGCGGGGATCGCCGTGCTCGGCGGTCTTCTCCTCGCCCTCGCGCTCGGGTTCGAGGCCTGGCGCCGCCTGCGCACTTGACACTCCGTCCGACCGCAACCTATGGTGTAGGCCGGGATGGATAAGCCCAAGGACTACTACCAGCTGCTCGGCGTGCCCCGTGACGCGAGCCTCAACGCGATCAAGCGGGCCTTCCGGCGCCTGGCGCGCAGCTACGGGACGCCCGAGGGGCGGGGCGCCTCGGCGGCGTTCGACGAGCTGCAGGCGGCCTACGAGACGCTGAGCGACGCGGAGCGCCGCCGTCGCTACGACGACCAGCTCGGGGAGGCCGCCCTCCCGCCCGACTGGTCCCTCGTCCGCCACCCCGCGGCGGGCGACCTGCGCCGCCCGTTCGCCCCGACGAGCCTGACCGCGGAGGTCGTCGTCTCGGCCGGCGAGGCCGCGGCGGGCACGGTGCTCTCCCTCGACGTCCCGGTCACCGCGACCTGCGAGGCCTGCGCGGGCACGGGCGGGTCCGTCTTCGACTGCGAGCGCTGCCAGGGAGAGGGCAAGGTCGCGCGGCGGCTGCCGGTCCCCGTCCACGTGCCGCCCGGCCTCGGCGAGGGGGCCGTCTTCCAGGTGCGGACGGACGACCCGGCCGTGCCCACCATCCTCCTCACCGTCCACCTGCGCCGCGGCTGAGCCGCGCGTTTCCCGCCGGGCGGGGCCTCGCGCATAATGGGCGCGCAAGCGATGAACGCGGACGACATCCGGAGGATCGTCGCCGACAGCGTGGCCCTCAAGGAGCGCTTCTTCGGCGCGAGCGCCCCCCTCCTCCTCGAGGTGGGCGCACGGATGGCGGCGAGCCTCCTCGCCGGGGGGCGCGTGCTCGCGTTCGGCAACGGCGGGTCGGCCGCCGACGCCCAGCACTTCGCGGCCGAGCTGGTGGGCCGCTTCGGCCGCGAGCGGCGGGGCCTCTCCGCGATCGCCCTGACCACGGACCCCTCGGTCCTCACCGCCGTCTCGAACGACCTGGGCTTCGCCTCGGTCTTCCGCCGCCAGGTCGAGGCCCACGGTCGCCCCGGCGACGTGGCCCTCGGCATCAGCACCTCGGGCCGCTCCCCGAACGTCCTCGAGGCGCTGCGCGCGGCGCGCCAGCGCGGCCTCGTCACGGTCGGCCTCACCGGCGACGGCGGCGGCGAGGTCCGGGGCCTCGTCGACCACCTGATCGCCGTCCCCCACCCCGACACGCAGCGCGTCCAGGAGGTCCACGCGATGGTCCTCCACGTGCTGTGCCAGGCCGTCGAGGACGCGGTCTAGCGGGATGGCCCGGCCCTTGTCCCTCGCCGGGGTGAGGACGTACCCCCTCGCCTCGCGCCGGAGCAAGGTGTCGCGGGCCCAGCTCGCTCGGCCGCACCGGCGCGGCGAGCGCTTCTCCCGGTTCCTCTCCGGCCTGCCCAGGGTCCTCGGGGCCGAGTCGCTCCTCGCCCTGCGCGACGACGTCCTGCGCGCGCGGGCGCGGCGTCGGCCCGTGATCTGGGGCATGGGGGCCCACGTGATCAAGGTGGGCCTCTCGCCGCTCGTCGTCGACCTGCTGGAGCGCCGCCTCGTCACCGCCCTCGCCACGAACGGGGCGGGGGTCGTGCACGACTTCGAGCTCGCGGTCGCGGGCGCCACCTCCGAGGACGTGGAGGCGGGGCTCGGCACGGGGGAGTTCGGCATGGCGCGCGAGACCGGGGAGGAGATCAACCGCGCGATCTCCGAGGGAGACCGCGACGGTCTCGGCCTCGGGGCCGCGGTCGGGCGCTACCTCTCGAACCGGCGCCCGCGCCCGCGGCACCTCGACGCGAGCCTCCTCGCCGCCGCCTGGCGGCTCGGGGTGCCCGCCACCGTCCACGTCGCGGTGGGGACGGACATCGTCCACGTCCACCCCTCGTGCGACCCCGCCGCCCTCGGCCGAGCGACCCACCTGGACTTCCGCGTCTTCGCGGGCGAGGTCGCGCGGCTCGGCGGGGGCGGGGTCTACGTGAACGTGGGCTCCGCGGTCGTGCTGCCCGAGGTCTTCCTCAAGGCGCTGGCCCTCGCGCGCAACCTCGGCCGCGGCGTCCGCGGCTTCACGACCGCGAACCTCGACTTCATCCAGTCCTACCGGCCCGCCACCAACGTCGTGGAGCGGCCGGTGAAGGGCCACGGGCACGGCTACCGCATCACCGGCCACCACGAGATCCTCGTCCCGCTGCTCGCGGCGGCGCTCGTGGAGGGGAGAGCCGGGGGGGGGAGGGGGCGCTGAAGACCGAGGGCCGTCTCGACGAGGAGGACCTCCCGGACCTTCTCCGCGAGGTCAGCCGCCAGCGGTGGACCGGCGTCCTGCGCCTCGAGAAGGACGGCGAGCGCCTCGGGCTCGCGATCGAAGCCGGCAAGCTCGTCTTCGCCTCGAGCTCGAACGCCGACTACCGGCTCGGGCCGCGGCTGCTCCGCCGAGGCACGATCACCCTGCGGCAGATGGAGGACGCGGGACGGCGCATGGCCCCCGGCAAGCGCTTCGGCACGGTCCTCGTCGAGATGGGCTTGCTCGATCCGAAGGAGCTCGTGCGCGGCGTGCTCGACCAGACGCGGGACATCATCCTCCTCGCCTTCCACTGGACGTCGGGGAGCTATCGCCTCGACCCCGAGCCGGCCGCGGGCGAGGCCATCACGCTCGACATGAGCACGCCCCAGCTCATCCTCGACGGGATCTCGCAGATCGAGGCGTGGAGCCGGGTCGAGCGCGGCTCGGGCGGCCTCGAGGCCCGCTACGCCCCGGTCCCCGGCAGCGAGGGCCTCTTCAAGCAGCTCACCCTCGACGTGGACCAGGCCGCGCTGCTGCGCTCGGTCAAGGGCATCCGCGGCGTCGAGGAGCTGTGCGCAGGCTCCGTCCTCAACCACTTCGAGGTGTGCCGGAACCTGTGGGCGTTCCGCGCCATCGGCCTCGTCCGGCGGGTCGAGGCGGCGGTCCCTCTCGACGAGGACGGCCTCGAGTTCGTCCTGCCGGGCTAGGCGGGGAGGCGGAGCATGGCAGAGCCGATGCGCGCGGACCTCACGGGGAAGACGTGCGTGGTGACCGGGGCGAGCGCCGGCATCGGCAAGGCCGCCGCGCGCGAGCTCGCCCGGCTCGGGGCCCGCGTCGTGATGGCGGTGCGCGACCCCGAGAAGGGGGAGCGCGCGCGGCGGGCGGTCATGGGGGCGACCGGCCGCGACGTCGAGATGGCGGTGGTCGACCTCGCGAGCCGCGCGTCGATCCGCGCGTTCGCCGCCGAGCTCGCCCTTCGCCACCCGCGCCTCGACGTCCTCGTGAACAACGCCGGTATCTGGTCCGAGCGCCGGCGGCTCTCCCCGGACGGGGTGGAGCTCGTGTGGGCCACCAACGTCCTCGCCTACTTCCTGGTCGCCGAGCTCCTCCTGCCGTGCCTGCGCTCCGCGGGCCGCGCCCGCATCGTGAACGTCGCCTCGCAGCTCGCGGGCGGGCTCGACCTCGCCGACGTGCAGTTCGAGCGGCGGCCCTGGAGCGGGAAGGCCGCCTACGCGCAGAGCAAGCAGGCCGACCGGATGCTCACCTGGGCCCTCGCCCGGCGGCTGGACGGCACGGGGGTGACGGCCAACGCCATGCACCCCGGCTTCGTGTCGACCGAGATCTTCGGCAAGGGCGGGGGGCTCGTCTCGCTCGCGGCCTCCCTCTACGCGAAGCTCGCCGCGCGGCGGCCCGAGGAGGGCGCCGACACGGTGGTCTGGCTCGCGGCGAGCCCCGAGGTCGAGGGCCGCAACGGCCTGTTCTGGATCGACCGCCAGGAGCGCCGCTGCCGCTTCCGCGACGAGGCTCAGGAAGAGGCCCTGTGGGCCCTGTGCGAGCGCATGTCCCGGCCCGCGTGAAACGCGGGCCGACCTGAGCCCCCGGGCAAGGCCCCCGGCGAGCCCTCTGGAAGGCCCTCTCGAAGGCGCGTTACACTCCCCCCGGTATGCCCACGAAGCTGAAGTTCCAGGCGGGCCTCGTCCAGATGGCGATGTCCGCGCGGCCCGAGGAGAACGTCGAGCGGGCCGCGGCGAAGGTGCGCGAGGCGGCGCGCCTCGGGGCCGAGGTCGTGTGCCTGCCCGAGATGTACCGCACGCCCTACTTCTGCCAGAAGGAGGACCACGCGAGCTTCGCCCTCGCGGAGCCGGTGCCCGGGCCGAGCACCGAGGCCCTGGGCCGGGCGGCAAGGGAGGCGGGGGTCGCTCTCGTCGTGCCGATCTTCGAGCGGCGCGCCCCCGGCGTGTACCACAACAGCGCGGTCGTCCTCGACGCCGACGGCTCGGTGGCCGGCCTGTACCGCAAGATGCACATCCCGGACGACCCGCTGTTCTACGAGAAGTTCTACTTCGCGCCGGGGGACCTCGGCTTCCGGGCGTTCGACGTGAAGCCGGGCCGCATCGGAACGCTCATCTGCTGGGACCAATGGTACCCGGAAGCCGCGCGGCTCACCGCGCTGCGGGGCGCCGCCGTGCTCTTCTACCCGACGGCGATCGGGTGGCACCCGGGCGAGAAGGCGGAGCACGGCGCCTCGCAGCGCGCGGCCTGGCAGACGATCCAGCGCTCGCACGCGATCGCGAACGGCGTGTACGTCGCGGTCGTCAACCGCGTGGGCCACGAGGTGCCGGCGGAGGGCGGCGACGGCCTCGAGTTCTGGGGCACGAGCTTCCTCGCCGACCCGTTCGGCGTGGTGGTCGCCGAGGCGTCCACCGACCGCGAGGAGATCCTCGTCGGCGAGGTCAGCCTGCCCCGCATCGACGAGGTGCGCACCCACTGGCCCTTCCTCCGCGACCGCCGGATCGACGCCTACGCCGGGATCGACCGGCGGTTCATCGACCGCGAGTAGCTCCGTGGCGAGCCCCGCCCTCGACCCCGACGTCCAGGAGTTCCGCATGCCGGCGGAGTGGGAGCCCCACGAGGCGACCTGGCTCGGCTGGCCGCACAACCTCTCCGACTGGCCCGGCCGCTTCGCGCCCATCCCCTGGGTCTACGGCGAGATCGTGCGCAAGCTCGCGGAGGGCGAGACGGTCCGCATCCTCGTCCCCTCGAGGGCCCACGAGGCGAAGGCGCGGCGGGTCCTCGAGCGGGTGGGGGCGGCGACGAGCCGCGTCGAGTTCTTCCGCTGGCCGACCGACCGCGGGTGGACGCGCGACTTCGGCCCGATCTGCGTGCGCCGCGAGCACCCCGAGCCGGAGGTCGCGGTCGCGCGCTTCCGCTTCAACGGGTGGGCGAAGTACCCCGACCACCGCAGGGACGACCAGGTCGCGGAGCGGGCGGCGAAGGCCCTCGGGCTGCACCTCCGCCACGCCGTCCACAAGGGCCGCCCGGTCGTCCTCGAGGGAGGGGCGATCGACGTGGACGGCAAGGGCACGATCCTCACCACCGAGGAGTGCCTGCTCGACCCCTTCGTCCAGGTCCGCAACCCCGGCTTCAGGCGGGCGGACTACGAGACGGTCTTTCTCGAGAACCTCGGGGCGACCCACGCGATCTGGCTGGGCAAGGGGATCGCGGGGGACGACACCCACGGCCACGTGGACGACCTGTGCCGCTTCGTGAACGAGAGGACGATCGTCCTGTGCCGAGAGAGCGACGAGCAGGACGCCAACTACCGCGCGCTCGAGGAGAACCGCGAGCGCCTGCAGGACGCGCGGCTCGCGGGCGGAGCGAAGCCGGAGGTCGTGGAGCTTCCCATGCCCGCCCCGCTCGTCTTCGACGGCCGGCGCCTGCCCGCGAGCTACGCGAACTTCTACGTCGCGAACGCGGCCGTCCTCGTCCCCACGTTCAACGACCGGGCCGACCGCCTCGCCCTCGGAGTGCTCGGCGAGCTGTTCACCGACCGGCCGGTCGTCGGCATCCACGCAGTCGAGCTCGTCTGGGGCCTCGGGACGCTGCACTGCCTCACGCAGCAGCAGCCCAAGGCGTGAGCGCTCCTCCCCGCCCGCTTCAGCCGGCGACGCGGAACACGAGCGCGACCGACCGGTAGGGGAGCGGGAGGACGCCGCCCGTGGCGTGGCGCTCGAAGAGCGCGCGCAGGCCGGCGTCGAAGCCCTCCCGGTCCTCCACCCCGTGGACGACGTACGAGCTCGACCACGCGCGGCCGCGCAGCCCCTCGAAGTCGAGCCGCTGCGCGTTCTCCGCCTCGATCTCGCGGGACGAGCCCACCCGCGGGTGGCGGCGCAGCTGATCGAGGCTCTCTTCCCAGCGCTCGAGGACCCGGTACTCGCGGCTGAAGCGGCGCAGGAGCCCCTCGTAGTCCGACTGGAAGGGGCAGGGGGCCCGCAGGTTCCACAGGGCGGCCACTCGGCCCCCCGGTTGCAGGATGCGGTGGAGCTCGGCGAGGGCCCGCTCGGCGTCGAACCAGTGAAACGCCTGGGCCACGGTGACGAGCGCCACGCTCGCGTCCTCGAGGCCGGTGGCCTCGGCCTCGCCGCAGCGGTAGCGCGCAGGGCCCCCCGCCGCCCGGGCCTCGGCCAGCATCGCCTCGTTCGGGTCGATCCCCACCACGTCCAGGCCGCGCGCGGCGAGGAGCCGGGTCAGGATCCCGGTCCCGCAGCCGACGTCGGCCACGGGGTCGCCCGGGACGACCCCGGCCTCGGCGAGCACGCGGTCGACGAGCCCGTCCGGGTAAGACGGACGGTGCCGCGCGTAGTCGTGCGCCGCGCTCGTGAAGCGCTCCCGGGGATCGACGTCTGCCACCGCCCCATCCTACGCGAGACGCCCTTGGAGGGGCGCCGCGGCGGACGTATCCTCGGCCCGTCGGGCACCCGTCCGAAGGAGGCGATCATGGGCCATGCGATCTCGCGGGGACCCGACCACCGTGAGCCGCTTCGCACAGGCGTACGCCCGTGCTGCATCGCCACCGCGACCGGCGCGTTGCACCTCGAGCTCGCGAAGGCGGTCCGGACGGCGACGCTCGTGCTCCTGGGAACGGCCGGACACCTCTGCGCCGACGGCAGCGAGGCGGTCGGCGCGCCGCCGCCCGTCGACCACCGCGGGGCGGCGGTCCGCACCCTCGGCACGCCCCACGTCTTCGCGCCGCCCGCCGACGCGGAGGCCTGGCGGGCGCGGGCACGCGAGCTGCGCGAGCAGGTCCTGGTCAGCGCGGGCCTGTGGCCGATGCCGGAGAGAGGCCCGCTGCGCGCGCAGGTCTTCGGCCGGATCGAGCGGGGCGACTACTCGGTGGAGAAGGTCCACTTCGAGAGCCACCCCGGCTTCCTCGTCACCGGCAACCTCTACCGGCCCGTCGGGAAGACGGGCCCCTTCCCCGGGGTCCTGTCCCCGCACGGCCACTGGGCGTACGGGAGGCTGGAGAACGGCGCCGACGGCTCGATCCCCGCGCGCTGCATCTCGCTCGCGCGCCTGGGCCACGTCGTCTTCTCGTACGACATGGTCGGCTACAACGACTCGCGCCAGGTCGACCACCGGCTCATGGACCCTCGCCTCTCGCAGTGGGGGATCGGCTCGCTCGGCCTGCACCTGTGGAACAGCATCCGCGCGGTCGACTTCCTCGAGTCGCTCCCCGACGTGGACCGCGAGAGGCTCGCCTGCACCGGCGCGTCCGGAGGGGGGACCCAGACGTTCCTGCTGAGCGCGGTCGACGACCGGGTGAAGGTGACGGCGCCGGTCAACATGATCTCCCACTTCATGCAGGGCGGGGACGTGTGCGAGAACGCGCCGAACCTCCGGATCGACACGGACAACGTGGAGATCGCGGCGCTCGCGGCCCCTCGTCCCATGCTGATGGTCTCGGCCACCGGAGACTGGACGCGCGACACCCCGCGGATCGAGTACCCGGCCGTGCGCGCCGTCTACGAGCTCCTCGGCGCGGCGGGCAAGGTGGCCACCGTGCAGATGATCGCCGACCACAACTACAACCAGGCCAGCCGCGAGGCGGTCTACGGCTGGTTCTCGACGTGGCTCCTCGGGCGACCCGACGCCTCGCCGATCCCGGAGAGGGACTACACGCCGGAGCAGCCGGCGGACCTGCTGGTCTTCCACGGCCGCGGCCTCCCGGAGGGAGCCCGGACGCAGACCCAGATCGTCGAGGGGCTCGTCGAGGCGCGCCGGGCCCAGCTCGCGGCGCTGCGGCCCCGCGACGCCGCGGGGCTCGCGCGCTTTCGCGAGGTCCTGGGCCCCGGCCTGCGCCACGCGCTCGCCGCGGAGTGGCCGGCGGCCGAGGACCTGCTCGAGAGCCCGTCGTGCTCGGGCGTCCTCGCCGGCGTGTGCGACCTCGCGGTGGGCCGGCGCGGCCGCGGCGATCGCGTGCCGCTGCGCCTGTGGGCGCCGCCGCCGGAGAGCCGCCGGGCCGTGCTCGTCGCCCACCCCGAGGGTCTCGAGGCGGTGACCGCGCGCGCGGGCTCGCTCGTGGACCCGCTGCGGCGGCAGGGCTGGCTGGTCGCCTCGATCGACGCCTTCAACACGGGCTCCGCGCGGGCGTGGCGCGATACGAGCGACCGCTTCTTCACCACCTACAACCGGACCGACGACGCGCTGCGCGTGCAGGACGTCCTCACCGCCCTCGCCTGGCTGAAGACCCGGCCGGGCGTCCGCTCGGTGTCGCTGGTCGGCCTGGATCGGGCCGGGCTGTGGTGCCTGCTGGCGCAGGCCCTCGCCCCCGGCCTCGACGCGGTCGTCGCCGACGCGGACGGCTTCGCCAGCGAGAGCGACGCGTCCTACCTCGGGCCGATCTCGATCCCGCTCCTGCGCAGCGTGGGCGGCTTCGAGACGGCCCTCACGCTGGGGCTCGGAAGGCGGCTCATGGTCCACGGCACGGCCGGCGCCTTCGACACCACGGAGGCGGAGCAGAGCGCCCGTACGATGTCCGGGCACCTCGAGGCCCTGCCGGAAACTCTCTCCGACGCAGGCGTGGTGGCCTGGCTCGTCGGCGACTCCCGGTGAGACGGACCTCCGCACGAGTGCTATCATTCAATTGATATGAAGACTATTGCGATCTCAATAGACGAGTCGAGCCTGGCTGCGGTCGACCGCCTCGCCGGCCGGCCGGGGAAGGGGCGAAAGACGCCCAACCGCTCCGAAGTGATCCGCCAGGCGGTTCGGGAGTTCCTCGCCCGTCGGGCGAGGCTGGAGCGGGAGGCGGAGGACCGGCGCGTCCTGAGGGCGCACCGGGCGAAGCTCGAGCGCGAGGCGGCCGTCCTCCTCGCCGAGCAGGCCGAGCCGTGACCCGGGGCGAGATCTACAGGACCGCCGACCGGGCCCCGGAAAGGGGGGGCAAGCCCGGCTTCTACGTCATCGTGTCCCGGCCGTTCATCGCCGAGAACGACGACGTGTCGACCGTGATCTGCGCGCCGGTCTACAGCCAGGTCCTCGGCCTCTCCACAGAGGTGGTCGTGGGGCCGGAGGAGGGCCTTCCCCGCGTCTCGTCCGTGCGGTGTGACTTCCTCGCGCTGATGTTCAAGAGCAGGCTGACGGGCTTCGTCGCCTCCCTGCCTCCGCGCAAGCGTGCCGAGCTCGACCGCGCCCTCGCCGTCGCCCTCGACCTGCCCTGAGCGGCCGACTCCGCGACCGACTGCACGCCCGGCCGGCTCGACGCTCCATTGACACAGGAGCAGTCGTATCTGCACCATGGCACGTCGGCCGCCGCATCCAGGAGGGCCAGAAGCTCCTGCTGCACACGCTGTGCGAGGGGGTCGAGACGAGGCTGTGCGAGGGAGGTGGAGCGTGAGGCGGAGGGTCTTCCTCGGGGCGGCGGGAGCGGCCGCAACCGCCTGGGCCTGCGGTGGGTCGACCGCGGCTCCCGAGACGCCTTCTTCGCCGCGACCGCCCGGTGGCCCGCCCATCCCGTGGGGCGTCCGCCGGGGGGCGAACGCCGGGGCCGGGCTCACGGAGGCGGACGTGGCCGCCTTCGCCGCGGCCGGCGGGAACCTCGTCCGGCTGAGCTTCCCGGACGCGCCCCTGATGCGGCTCGAGCCGCCCCACGGTTTCGACGAGGCCGCCTTCGGCCACCTGGAGCGCGTGCTCGACTGGTGCGAGCCGCGCGGGATCGCGGTCCTCGTCGACCCCCACCGCTTCCCGGGGACGGCCCACCCGTACACGATGCTCGGGACCGACGCCTTCTGGCGCGACTTCCGCTGGCACGACCTCGCGGTGCGGCTGTGGACGGAGGTGGCCCGCCGCTGCGCGAGCCGCGGGGCCGCCCTCGCCGGCTACGACCTGCTGAACGAGCCCGAGGTCCCGTGGCCGATCCCGGCCGGGACCCCCGCCGACCTCAACCTGCTCTACCGCAAGCTGGTCGCCGCGATCCGCGCCGAGGACTCGCGTCACACGATCGTCCTCGCCGGTCCGCGGTTCGTCTCCGGCGGCCGGACGCACGGCTACCACGAGGGGCTGAACCTGCTCGAGGTACCCGACGACGCGAACCTCTGCTTCGAGACGCACAGCTACGAGCCCACGGCCTTCACCTTCCAGGGTGTCGAGGCCCCCCTCGACCCGCGCCTGCGCTACCCGGGGCCCGTGGAGGGAGTCGACTGGGGAGCCGGCCAGCAGGCGAGCGTCCACCAGCCGGTCGTCGACTTCCAGCGCCGCACCGGGCGGCCGATCCTGGTCGGGGAGTTCAGCGCGGCGCGCTGGCTCGGCGACGCCGGCAACCGGTGGGTCCGCGACGTCCTGGAGGTCGCCGAGGCGAACGGCTGGAGCTGGGCGTACCACGCGTGGCGGGAGTTCCACGGGTGGGACGCCGAGATGTCGAACACGAGCGCGGAAGACCGCGCGCGCTACGCGTCCACGCCGCGCCTCGACCTGCTGAAGGCCTACTGGGCGCGCAACCCGCGCTGAGGCGGCCTGCTCACCGCCCACTTCGACGCCGGGGCCGCCCTCGTCAGGCCCGGCGCGGCGCGCCCGTCGCCGCCCGGCTCCACAGCCGGTCCCACGCCCGCTCCTCGTTCCACTCGGGCGTCGGGGCGAAGTACTTCGTCGGGTCCTTGAGCTGCGACTTGATCGCGTCCTCGTCGAGGCCGATCCCGAGCCCCGGCCCGTTCGGCACCGGGATGAAGCCCTCCTTGTCCATGAGGGGCTTCGGCACGCCGGTCACGAGCTCGTCGTACCAGGCGTCGTCCACGTTGTGGTGCTCCATGACGAGGAAGTTCTCGGTGGCCGCCGCGCAGTGGACGCTCGAGAAGAGGGTGACCGGGTTGCCCGCCATGTGGAGCGCCATCGAGATCCCGTGCTCCATCGCGAGGTCGCCGATCTTCTTGGTCTCCAGCAGGCCGCCGGAGCTCGCGAGGTCGGGGTGGCAGATCGCGATCGCCTTCTTCTCGAAGAGGTCGAGGAAGCCCTCCTTGAGGTAGATGTCCTCCCCTGTGAGGATCGGAGTCTTGCAGGAGTTCTTGAGGCGCACGTACTGGTCGGTGTACTGCCAGGGCACCATGTCCTCGAGCCACGCGAGGTTGAACGGGTCGAGGGCCTGGGCGAGCTTGATCCCGTCCTCGATGCCGAAGTGACCGTAGTGGTCGGTGGCGATCGGGATCTCCCAGCCCACGATCTCGCGCACGGTGGCGGTGTACTCCTGCATCACCTTGAGGCCCTTCTCCGTGATGCGGATGCCGGTGAAGGGGTGGGCCACCCGCGAGAACTCGCTCCCCGAGTACTGGTCGAACGGATCGACGCCCTGGCCCTTGGGCCAGGTGAGGCCGCCCGGCACGTTCTTCAGCTGATTGATGCTGATGTCCATCTTGAGGAACGTGAAGCCCCGCTCCATGCGGGCCTTGAGGCGGTTGCCCATCTCCACCGGGTCGAGCGAGGCCGGCGTGTCGGCGTAGACCCGGATCTTGTCGCGGAACTTGCCGCCGAGCATCTGCCAGCACGGCACGCCCCACGCCTTGCCCGCGAGGTCGAAGCAGGCCATCTCGATCGCGACGACGCCGCCCGCCTGCCGCGCGTGGTGGCCGAACTGCTTCAGCTTACGGAAGATCTTGTCCACGTTGCAGGGGTTCTCGCCGAGCACGCGGCTCTTCAGCATGAGCGCGTAGGTGGGGCTCCCGCCGTCGCGCACCTCGCCCCAGCCCGAGAGGCCCTGGTTCGTGTCGAGGCGGATGATCCAGCGGTTGTGGACGTTCACCACCCGCAGGTCGGTGATCCGGAGCTGCGAGGGCTCGGAGCGCGTGTTGACGCGGCCGCGCACCTCCTCCGCGTCGGCGTCGGTCGCGAAGCCGTGCACCCCCGCCGTCGCGGCAAAGGTTCCGAGTCCCAGGCCCCTCAGGGCGTCGCGTCGGTCCATGGTCGTCCCTCCTCGCGGGGGGACGATATCACCGCCCGGGCGCCGGCAGCATCTCCGCCACCCAGACGAAGCCCGGAGAGGGACTGTCCCCCGGCCCCGGGGGTAGACTCCGCGTATGCGGCGACGCGACGTGCTGAGGGCGGCGGCGACCGCGGCGGGGGCGAGCTCGCGGGGCCGCGCGGCGACTGCGGGGGAGAACACCGCCGCGGGATCGGTCTACGCCCGCCTCGGGGTGAAGCCCGTGATCAACGCCATGGGGACGGTCACGATCCTCGGCGGGTCGCTGATGCCGCCGGAAGTCGTGCGCGCGTTGGAGGAGGCCTCGCGGCACTTCGTCCACCTGCCCGATCTCCAGAAGAGGGCCGGGGAGAGGATCGCCCAGCTGCCCGACCCGACCGGGATGCCGTTCGAGGTGATCCAGCAGAAGAGCCACCGCTCGGGCTACGAGCCGCAGATCCGCGTGGCGGGGGCGAAGGTCGACGAGATGAAGCAGGCGCTCGGCGCGCTCACGGGCCTCACGCTCGAGACCTTCGTTCCCGGGATCGCCAACCACGTCCCCCACCTCCGGCTCGCCTGGGACGAGGCCGCCCGTGGCCTCACGGCAAAGCAGGTCCACGCGCAGCTGCAGGCGGGCGACCCGCCCATCCACGTCCTGCTCGGCGGTCCGGGGGCGCTCACCGTGTCCGTCTGGATGCTGCAGGGCGACGAGCACCGCCTCGTGGCCCGGCGGCTGCGGGGCATCTTCGAGAGGTCATGAGAGAGAGGCTCCGGGACCTCGCGGTCCTCGTCCTGCTCTGCGCCCTCGTGGCGCCGCTCGCGGCGTGGGGTCACGGGCGGCTCGATCCCGTCACCTGGCGCGTGCCCGTGGACTACGGGGGTGACGCGCTGTTCGTGCTCGCCGTCCTCAAGGCGGCCGGGGACGGACACGTCGCCCCGCTGAGGCGGCTCGAGGTACCGGAGCTGGGCGCGCCCTTCGGTGCCCGCTGGGACGACTTCATCCGCCAGCACAAGCCGCAGCTCTGGCTGGCCGGCGCCCTCGTCCGGCGCGTGGGGCTCTTCCGGGCGGCCAACCTCGTGGTGCTGGCTGCGCACCTGCTGGCGGCGGCCGCCTTCCTCGTCGTCGCGCGCCGGCTGGGCGCGCGACGCTCCTGGGCGGCGGCGTGCGCGGCCGCCTTCGGCCTGTCCCCGTTCCTCTTCGGGCGCTCCCTGGCCCACATGACCGTGATCATGTGCTGGCCGCTTCCGTTCTGCGTCCTGGTCGTGGGGTGGGCCTTCTCGCGCGCGGGTCTCGGACCCGCCTCCTCCCGCTTGCCCGCGGCGGCCGGCGTCGCGGTCCTCCAGGGCTTCCACAGCGTGTACTTCTCGGGGCTGTTCGCCCAGTTCCTGGTCCTCGCCGCCGCGACGCAGGCCC
>CAZLRF010000021.1:0-81409 GCA_964561785.1 uncultured Acidobacteriota bacterium
TTCGAACCTGCGACTCCCGAGAGTCACCTCGGTGCTCTCACCAGGCTGAGCTAAGGCTGGCGTTGCAGGCCAGTGGGTTTGCCGACTTCCTCCCTTCGTCAGAACCCGTGCGCGGAACGCGCGACGCCGACCACGGAGTGGGGCGAGGCGCGCCGCCGGCCCGGGAGCCATCGGCCTCGTTGCGGGGGCCGCTCACGCCGCGCGGACCATCCGGTCCGCGGTGCGGCTCGCCGCCCAGCTCTCGGGCTTGATGACGGCCCGGAACCCCTGGCTCACGACCAGGCCCACCAGCTCCTGCACGTACCGGCTGCTGCGGTGCGTCTCGACCGGGTTCGCGTCGATGTGGACGCCGAGCGGCCCCGGCACGACCGGGCTGAGCTCGAGCCCCAGCTCGACCGACAGCCACACCTCCCGGAGCAGCCGCTCCCGCAGCGACGCGATCCGCGGCCGGACCTCGCGCCGGTAGATCGCCCGCCCCCCGCGGCCTGGCGTCAGGATCGCGACGACCGTGACGAACCGCGTGTGGCGGGCGAGCTGCAGCGAGTCGGTCCCGACGTGGACCGCCTGGCCTTCGCGCGCGTTCTCGCGCACGAAGGCCACGACGTCCTCGACCGGCCGCCCCGTCAGCGTCCTCCACTGCATGATCACCGCCGTCGCTCCTTCTCTCTCCTGGTGGGGGAGGAGGGATTCGAACCCTCACTGGCCGGCTTCTGAAGCCGGTGCCTCTTCCGTTGGGCTACTCCCCTCCGCCGTTCGACACACGTCTCCCGTCGTCCGACGGGAAGCCTTCGCCGAACCCCTCCCGTTCCCCTGAAAAGCCAAAAGGCCTTCCAGGGGGCTCGTCCCCGGAAGGCCTTCGTCGACGACGACGTGCATGAGGCCGTTCTAGGGTGCGATCCCCTCCCCGTCGAGCACACGAGGGCCGAACGAGCAGGGCATGTCCTGCTCGATCGGGCTCGTGGCCCACGCGTTCGGTCGATAGACCAGCACGTTCTTCCTCACAACGTCCCTCAAGTTAGGCACGGGACGGCGTTCTGTCAATGCCAAATCGCGAGAAACTCGTCGTGGATCGAGCAGAGCGCACGGGGAGATCCCTGTCACTCGGACCACGGCGGGCGGCACGCTGGCGCCGGGCGGCGGAGGTCTGGTGCGGCTCGGCCGAGACCCCGTGAGAGAATCGTCGACGGCGATGGAGAACCCCTACGTCCGTCTCACGCACGAGCTCAACGAGGGCCGCCTGAGGGCGGTCCTCGCCTCGGGCCAGGCGGTCGTGCTGTACCGGCTCGCCGTGATGAGCAAGGACGGCGACTGGATACTCCGTGAGGACGACGAAGCGCTCGCGCACGCGATCCAGACACTCGCGCGCCACGGGGCGCGGTACCGCTTCGGCGCGCCGCTCGACCTGCGCTGGCTGTCCCACGGCTGGAGCTCGCACTTCGAGTTCCTCGAGCAGGGGCTGAGGCTCCGGTGCGACTTCGTCACGCGGCCGCCGCGCGTGTCGGGCGCCGAGCTCGCCGCGCTGTGGGATGCCCCGGTGCGGAAGGAGGCCCCGGTTGTCAGCCTTCCGCTCCTGGCCGAGCTCAAGAAGACGAACCGGGAGAAGGACTACGCCGTCATCGGCGAGCTCGCGCGGAAGATGGAGGACCCCCGCCTCGAGGCCTTGTACTCGCGCAGCGCCCGGGACCTCCTGGATCTGCGGCAGCGGCACCCCGATGCCGTCGAACGCGCCGCGGCCGAGCGGCCGCTCTTGTCGCGCCTCGACGCGGGTCGCGAGGAGGTCGAGCGCCTGCTCGACGAGGAGCGTCGCCGGCTCATGCGGCTGAACGAGGAGCGGCTCGCTCGTTACGTCCAGGCGGCGGAGGCGTGGGCCGAGGAGTGGCCGCGCCTCTCCCGGGAGCTCGACGGCCTGCCCCTGACCGAGGCGCACGAGGCGATGGTGAGTCGCGCGGCAGGACTGCTCCCGGAGGAGCCATGAGCGAGCCGCGGGACGAGTTCCTCAGCGAGGAGGACCTCGACCTCGAGAACCTGTCGAGCGAGGAGCTGGACGCCTGGTGGCGGCTCTGGCTCCACCAGGCGCAGCTCACGAACGACGTCGACCGCGACCGCTACTCCCACGGTGTCTTCGACCGGGATCCGGCGCCGTCCGAGTCTCCGTGAGGCATAGAATGTCGGGGGACCCTCGGCGGTTTCCATCCCGGAGGAGAAGTCCATGAGCTTCGAAGGACGAGCCGTGAAGGTCCTTCCTCTCGACGACGGCCTCGTCGAGCTGCGCTTCGACCTGCAGGGCGAGTCGGTGAACAAGTTCGACACGCTGACCGTCGGCGAGCTGAAGACGGCGGTCGAGGAGCTGCGGACCGCGAAAGGCCTGCGCGGCGTGCTGATCACGAGCGGCAAGGACGTCTTCTGCGTCGGCGCCGACGTCACGGAGTTCCTCACCCACTTCCGGAAGACCGAGGACGAGCTCGCGCAGTGGCTCCTCGGCACGGACGCGGTGTTCTCGGCGATCGAGGACCTCGACGCGCCCTCGGTCGTCGCCATCAACGGGATCGCCCTCGGGGGCGGCTTCGAGCTGTGCCTCGCCGCGAGCTACCGGGCGGCCGCCGCGGG
This sequence comes from uncultured Acidobacteriota bacterium, assembly GCA_964561785.1. GTDB lineage: Bacteria > Acidobacteriota > Vicinamibacteria > Fen-336 > Fen-336 > DATBSL01. Next base: position 2,608 of record CAZLRF010000021.1, read on the forward strand.
CGCGAAGGTGGGTCTGCCCGAGGTGAAGCTGGGCCTGTTCCCCGGCTGGGGGGGGACGGTGCGGCTGTCCCGCCTGTGCGGCGCCGACACCGCGATCGAGTGGATCGCGGGCGGCGAGCAGTTCTCCGCCGCCGACGCCCTGAAGGTCGGGGCGGTGGACGCGGTCGCGGCCCCGGCCGAGTTGCGCGACGCGGCCCTCGTCATGCTGAAGGACGCGGCGGACGGGAGGCTCGACTGGAATGCCCGGCGCGAGGAGAAGAAGGCGCCCTTGAAGCTGAACGCGGTCGAGGCGGGCATGGTCTTCCTCGGAGGGAAGGCGTTCGTGGCGGGCAAGGCGGGGCCGCACTACCCGGCCCCGGTCGCGGCCGTCGAGGTCATGGAGAAGGGCGCCGGCAAGACGCGCGACGAGGCGCTCGCGATCGAGGCGAAGGGCTTCGCGAGGGTCGCGAAGACGCCCACGGCCTACTCCCTCGTGAGCGTCTTCCTCGCCGACCAGGCGGTCAAGAAGACCGCGAGAAAGCACGCGAAGGCGGCGCGTCCGGTCAAGCGCGCGGCGGTGCTCGGCGCCGGCATCATGGGCGGCGGGATCTCCTACCAGTCGGCGTCGAAGGGGGTCCCGGTCCTCATGAAGGACGTCTCAGCGAAGGCGCTCGAGCTCGGCGTGGGCGAGGCGGTGAAGCTGCTCGAGAAGCAGGTCGAGCGGGGCAAGCTGACCACCGCCCAGATGGCGCAGGTCCTGACTGGGATCACCCCCACCCTCTCCTACGGCGACTTCGGCTCCGTCGACTTCGTCGTCGAGGCGGTGGTCGAGAACGAGGCCGTCAAGAAGGAGGTGCTCGCCGAGGTCGAGGGGCTGATCCCCGACACGGCGATCCTGACCTCGAACACCTCGACGATCTCCATCACGCGGCTCGCCGCCGCCTTGAAGCGGCCGGAGAGCTTCTGCGGGATGCACTTCTTCAACCCGGTGCCCCGCATGCCCCTCGTCGAGGTCGTCCGGGGCGAGAGGTCGAGCCCGGAGGCGATCGCCACCGCCGTCGCGTACGCGCAGGCGATGGGCAAGACGCCGATCGTCGTCGGCGACTGCGGCGGCTTCCTCGTCAACCGCGTCCTCTTTCCCTACTTCGCCGGCTTCCAGCGGCTCGTGGCCGACGGCGTGGACTACGAGCGGATCGACGCGGTCATGGAGAAGTGGGGCTGGCCGATGGGCCCGGCGCTCCTCCTCGACGTGGTGGGGATCGACACCGGCGTCCACGCCGACCGGGTGCTGGCCGAGGCCTTCCCCGACCGGATGCGCCACGACGGGAAGAGCGCGATCCTGGCGATGGTCGAGGCGGGGCGCCTCGGCCAGAAGAACGGCAAGGGCTTCTACGCCTGGAAGCCCGAGAAGAAGGGGCCGCCGTCCAAGCAGAGCGACCCCGAGGCGAGGGCGATCGTGGCCGCCCTCGCGAAAGGCAAGGCCGAGGTGTCGGACGAGGAGATCGTCGAGCGCACGATGCTGCCGATGCTGCTCGAGTGCTCGCGCTGCCTCGAGGACGGCATCGTCTCGAGCCCGGTCGAGGTCGACGTCGCGCTCCTCTACGGCCTCGGCTTCCCTCCGTTCCGCGGCGGGATCCTCCGCTGGGCCGACTCGGTCGGGGCGGCGGCGCTCCTGAAGGCGGCCCAGAAGCACCGCGGCCTGGGCGCGCTCTACGCGCCCACCAAGCAGCTCACCGCTCTGGCCGGGTCCGGCCGGGGCTTCCACGGGGAGTGAGGCCATGAGGGAAGTCGTCGTCGTCGACGCGGTGAGGACCCCGATGGGCCGCTCCAAGGGCGGCATGTTCCGGAGCGTCCGCGCCGAGAGCCTCTCGGCCGCCGTGATCGACGGCCTGCTGCGCCGCAACCCCGAGGTCGCCCCCGCCGAGATCGACGACATCGTCTGGGGCTGCGTCCAGCAGACGCTCGAGCAGGCCTTCAACGTGGCCCGCTTCGCGCAGCTGCTCACCCACGTCCCCAAGGAGGTGAGCGCCCAGACCGTCAACCGCCTCTGCGGCTCGTCCATGACCGCGCTGCACCACGCGGCCATGGCCATCATGGCCGGCTACGGGGAGCTCTTCCTCGTCGGCGGCGTCGAGCACATGGGCCACGTGCCGATGATGCACGGCATCGACTTCAACCCGGGCAACGGCAAGCGCAACGCGAAGGCGGCCGGCAACATGGGCCTCACCGCCGAGTACCTCGCCCGGATCCACGGGATCGGCCGGCGGCTGCAGGACGAGTTCGCTCTGCGCTCGCACCAGCGGGCCCACGCCGCCACCACCTCGGGCGCCTTCCGCGACGAGATCCTGCCGGTCGAGGGCCACGACGAGAAGGGGGCCCTGAGACGCTTCGACCTCGACGAGGTCATCCGCCCGGACACGACCCTCGAGGCGCTGTCGGCCTTGAAGCCCGTGTTCGACCCGAAGAACGGGACGATCACCGCGGGCAACGCCTCGGCCGTCTCCGACGGCGCGGCGGGCCTCCTCGTCATGTCGGGCGAGAAGGCGAAGGCGCTCGGCAAGACGCCGCTCGCGCGGGTCAGGTCGATGTCGGCGGTGGGGGTCGACCCGTCGATCATGGGCTACGGCCCGGTCCCGGCGGTGAAGAAGGCCCTCGACCGCGTCGGCATGAAGGTGTCGGACGTCGATCTCTTCGAGCTCAACGAGGCCTTCGCCGCCCAGTCGCTGCCGGTGCTCAAGGACCTCGGGCTCCTCGAAGTCACGGACCAGAAGGTGAACCTGAACGGCGGGGCGATCGCCCTCGGCCACCCGCTCGGGTGCTCGGGGGCCCGGATCATCACGACGCTCCTGCACCTGATGAAGCAGAAGGACAAGACGACGGGCGTCGCCACGATGTGCATCGGGTTCGGCCAGGGGGTGGCCACGGTCTTCGAGCGGGCCTGAGCGGCGCGTCCGGCCTGTGACGGCGAGCACACCCGGGCGGGGCGGAAGGCCATAGGGTGGAGGCATGAGCGCGCAGCCCTCGTTTCCCGCCGCCTCCCTCCTGCTTTGCCTCGCGGCGGCCTGCGCCGGCCCGGTCCCGTCGAACGCCCAGGGAACGGCAGGCGCGACGACGATCGTCCGCGCCGCCGACGTCGCCGCCCGCCTCGGCCGCCCCCCGCGCTTCCTCGTCGGCATGGGCAACGACCTCGCGAACGACCACGACCAGGACGGCGCCTACACCCTCGGCGTGACGCTGGACCTGCACTATGCCTACCTCGTCGGCCTCCCCGGCCAGGGCGGCTGGCCCGACTGGAACGCCGGCGGCACCTTCGTGAACATCCTGACCGACAGCGCCGACGCCCACGGCGTGGTGCCGATGTTCACCCTCTACTCGATGGCGGCGTGGGGCGAAGCGAACATGAGCGTCCTCACGAACGCGGGCTACATGGGCCCCTACTGGTCGGGCGCGCGCCTCCTCTTCCAACGGCTGGCTGTCTTCGGCAAGCCGGCCGTCGTCCACCTCGAGCCCGATTTCTGGGCCTACGCTCAACAGCACAACGGGAACCCGGCCGCCATCCCCGTGCGGGTGAAGGCGCACGCTCCCGAGTGCTCCGACCTTCCGGACGACCTCACCGGCATGGGCCGCTGCCTCGTGCGGCTCGCCCGCACGATCTCCCCGCGGGTCGTGATCGGCTTCCACGCTTCGTCGTGGGCGGGCAGCCCCCAGGCGACCGCGGCCTACCTCAACGCGATCGGCTCCTCGGACGCCGACATCGTCGTGGTCGAGACCCTCGACCGCGACGCCGGCTGCTTCGAGGCCGGCCGGGACCCGAGCTGCCAGCGCGGGGGCGGGCCGTGGTACTGGGACGCCTCGAACCGCACGAGCCCGAACTTCCGCGAGCACCTCGACTGGGCGAAGGCGATCCACGAGGGGACGGGGCGACCCCTCCTGTGGTGGCAGATGCCCTTCGGCGTGCCCTCCGACACCCCCGGGGGGACCGCGGGCCACTACCGGGACAACCGGGTGCGCTACCTCTTCGACCACCCGGCCGAGTTCGCCGCGGCCGGAGGCCTCGGCGCGGTCTTCGGCGTGGGCGCGGGCAACCAGACCTACATCACGACGGACGGCGGGCAGTTCCGCAACGCGGTCCACGCCTACTTCGCGAACCCCACCCCCCTGCCCGGCTCGCCGCCGTTCGGCGCCCTCGACACCCCGGCGAACGGCCTCGCGGGAGTGACCGGGGCCCTCGCGGTGACGGGCTGGGCCCTCGACGACGTGGGCGTCCAGTCGCTCCAGGTCTGGCGGGACTCGGTGGCCGGAGAGCCGGTCGGCCAGGTGTTCGTGGGCAACGCCACGTTCGTGGAAGGGGCGCGGCCCGACGTCGCCGCGGCGTACCCGACCTTCCCCAACAAGACCCGGGCTGGCTGGGGCTACATGCTCCTGACCAACATGCTGCCCGGAGGGGGCAACGGCAGCTTCACGCTCCACGCGAAGGCGGTGGACGGCGACGGGAACCAGACGCTTCTCGCCTCGCGGACGATCACCTGCGCGAACGCCTCGGCCACGAAGCCGTTCGGCACGATCGACACGCCGGGTCAGGGGGGAACCGCCACGGGCTCCGGCTACGTGGTGTTCGGCTGGGCCCTCACGCCGCAGCCGGCGTCGATCGCCGCCAACGGCTCGACCATCCAGGTGTACGTCGACGGCGCACCGAAGGGCCACCCCGTGTACAACCAGTACCGCGGCGACATCGCGACGCTCTTCCCGGGCTACGCCAACAGCGGCGGCGCCGTCGGCTCCTTCGTCCTCGACACCACGAAGCTCGCGAACGGCCTGCACACGATCGCCTGGTCGGTGACCGACAGCCTCGGCCGCGTGGACGGGATCGGCAGCCGCTACTTCTGGGTCCAGAACTGAGGTCGCGGGCCGAAAGAGCCCGCCCCGCTCAGCCGACTGGAAGCGACGGGTCGACCTCGCCCGCCCAGGCGAGGATGCCGCCCTGCAGGCTCACCGCCCTCCGGAAGCCCGCTTGGCGCAGGAGAGACAGGGCGTGGAGCGACCGCACGCCCGAGCGACACTGCAGGACGTAGGCGCGGTCGGGGTCGAGCTCGGAGAGCCGGGCGGCGAGCGTGCCGAGCGGGACGAGGCGGGCGCCCTCGATGCGGCTCACCGCCCACTCGTGCGGCTCGCGGACGTCGAGGATCTCGAGGTCCTCGCCCGCGTCGAGGCGGCGCTTGAGCTCGGCGGCGGTGATCTCGTCCGCGGTCGACGCCGGCGCGCCCCCCCGCGCGGTCCCGCAGAAGGCCGGGTAGTCCTGCAGCTCGCGGATGGTGGCCGAGGGCGAGCAGAGCGGGCACGCGGGGTCCCTCGGGATCGCCACCTCGTCGATTCGCATCGCCAGGGCGTCGTAGAGGAGCAGCCGGCCGACGAGGGGCTCGCCGACCCCGAGCAGGACCTTGACCGCCTCGGTCGCCTGGATCGCGCCGATCACGCCGGGCAGGATCCCGAGGACGCCGCCCTCCGCGCAGCTCGGCACGAGGCCCGGGGGCGGGGGCTCGGGGAACAGGCACCGGTAGCAGGGGCCCCGGCCCGGCCAGAAGACGCTCGCCTGCCCCTCGAAACGGAAGATGGAGCCGTAGACGTTCGGCTTCTTCAGGAGGTAGCAGGCGTCGTTCGTCAGGTAGCGGGTCTCGAAGTTGTCGGTGCCGTCGACGATCACGTCGTAGCCGGCGAGGACGTCGAGGGCGTTGTCGCGGGTGAGGGCCGCGGCGTGGGCCTCGACCCGGACGTGGGGGTTGAGCCGCGACAGGCGCGCGGCGGCGCTCTCGAGCTTCGGGCGCCCCACCCAGGCCGTGTCGTGCAGGATCTGGCGCTGGAGGTTCGTCTCGTCCACCACGTCGAACTCCACGATCCCGAGGCGGCCCACCCCGGCCGCCGCCAGGTAGAGCGCGGCCGGGGAGCCGAGGCCCCCCGCCCCGACGAGGAGGACGCTCGCGCCCTTGAGGCGACGCTGACCCTCGATCCCGACCTCCGGGAGGACGAGGTGGCGGGCGTAGCGCACGGTCTCCTCGCGCGTGAGGTGGGGGGAGGCCACGGACGAGAGTTAGTCGCAACGAGGTGCGCGCGTCAAGTCGTCCCCGGAGCGCGGGCGGCCGTCCGGCCTTGCCCCGGCGGGCGAGAGGTGGTTTCATCTCCGCAGCGCTTCCGAGCAGTCTGCCGTGTGAGGCGGTGAATCGAGGGGAGGACTCCCTATGGCGCGCGTGCTGCTCCTGGTCGCGACCCGAAAGGGCGCGTGGCTCTTTCACGGCGACCCGGGGAGAAGGGCCTGGCGGGTCGACGGGCCGCACTTCCTCGGCCACGTCGTCCACCATCTGGTGCTCGACCCGCGCGACGGGCGCACGCTGCTCGCGGCGGCGAAGACCGGTCACCTCGGGCCGACGGTGTTCCGCTCCACGAACCTGGGGCGGACGTGGACGGAGGCCGTCCGGCCGCCCGCGTTCGCGAAGGGCGGCGAGGGCGCGCGCGCGGTCGACCACACGTTCTGGCTGACGCCGGGGCCCGCCTCCGAGCCGGGCTCGTGGTACGCCGGCACCTCGCCCCAGGGCCTCTTCCGTTCCGGGGACGCGGGCGCCACCTGGGAGCCGCTGCCCTCGGTGAACGACGACCCCACGCTGCGCCGGTGGATGGGCACCGTGCAGGACGGCACGCCCGACGGGCCGAAGCTGCACTCGATCCTCGTCGACCCGCGCGACCCCGCGCACCTCTACTTCGGGATGTCCGGCGGAGGATTCCACGAGACGACCGACGGCGGACGGACCTGGACGCCGCTCCTCGACGGCATGGAGGTCGTGGAGGGGTTCGACCCGGCCGACCCCACGTTCCACGACCCGCACTGCGTGAGGCTCTGCCCGAGCAACCCGGATCGGCTCTACCAGCAGAACCACTGCGGCATCTACCGGCTGGACCGGCCTTCGCGCGAGTGGGTCCGGATCGGGAAGAGCATGCCGAAGAGCGTGGGCGACGTGGGCTTCACGATGGTCGTACACCCGCGGGACGCGGACACCGCCTGGGTCCTCCCCATGGACGGCACGAGCGTCTGGCCGCGCACGAGCCCGGGCGGCCGGCCTGCGGTCTACGTCACGCGCAACGCGGGGAGGTCGTGGCGGCGGCTCGACGCCGGGCTCCCGCGGCGCCAGGCCTGGTGGACGGTCAAGCGGCAGGCGATGTCGTGCGACGCCCGCGACCCGGTGGGCCTCTACTTCGGGACGACGGGCGGGGAGCTGTGGTCGAGCCGCGACGAGGGCCGGAAGTGGTCGTGCCTCGCGCGCCACCTCCCCGAGATCTACGCCGTGGAAGCGGCGGAGCGGGCGTAGGGAGCGCCGGTGCGGGTCCGAATCCCGACGCCGCTGCGGTCGTACACCGGGCGCGCCGAGGTCGAGGCGGAGGGCGCGACGCTCGGCGCGCTCCTCTCCGAACTCGACCGGCTCTACCCGGGCTTTCGCTTCCGCGTGGTCGACGAGCAGGAGAGGACGCGGCCCCACGTCCGCTTCTTCGTCAACGGCGAGGCGGTGCGCGACCTCGCACGGCCGCTCTCCCCGGACGACGTGGTGTTCATCGTGCCCGCCCTCAGCGGCGGGTGAGCCGGGGCGCGGCGCTCAGCGGCCGAACGTCAGCCCGACCGTGACCGTCACGAGGTTCGCCTCGGTGCGGCGAGGCACGATCACGGGCGGGGAGCCGTCCGGCGAGGGGACGAGGTCCCCCTCGGCGAGGTAGCGGACCTCACCGTTGCCGACGTACTGCACGCCCACGTCGAGCGCGAGGTCCCGGGACAGGCGGAAGAGGAGCCCCGCCCCCGCCGCCCAGGCGAACGTGGTGTCGTCGAAGTTCGTGGTGCTCGCGGACCAGTAGCCGGAGTCCCCGAACGTGGTCTCGGTCGCGAAGTAGCCGACCCCGGCGAGGGCGTAGGCGTAGGGCCGGACCGCCCCGGAGCGGGCCATGACCTGGGGCCCGATGCCGGCGTTCATCAGCCAGTTGTCGGTCGAGAGCTCTTCGACGACGAGCCCGCCGGTGCCCGGAACCGGGACGCCCACCTCGCGGCTGCCGTAGACGAGCCCCCCCACCTGGAGGCGGATGCCGAACGGCCCGCCCCCGGGCGTGAAGACCGCGTGGCCGACGACGCCGACGCCCTCGTCGGTCGCGTCGGCGAAATCCCCCACGGGGATGCCGACGAGGAGGCCCCCGCCGCCGAGCCAGTCGGACGGGCGGTCGGGGGCGGGCTGGGCCGCGCCCGTCGACGCGGCGAGGGCTGCCCCCGCGAGCAGCAGACCGACTCGCCGGGCGCTCACTTCGCCGCCCCCGCGCCCCGCGTCCGCGTCCTCACGGAGTACAGTCCCTTGCTCGCGGTGATGAAGAGCGTCCGCCGGTCCCCGCCGCAGAAGCTCACGTTCGCGGTCCAGGGCTCCGGGACGAGGATGTGCTCCACCTGGCGGCCCTCGCTGTCGAACACCCGCACGCCGTCGCCCGTCAGGTAGAGGTGGCCCTCCTCGTCGAGCGTCATCCCGTCCGAGCCGTGCTCGCAGACGAGCGCCTTGCCGGAGAGCCGCCCGTCCTTCCCGATCGCGTAGCGCCACGTCTTCTTCGCCCCGATGTCGGCCACGTAGAGCGTGCGCCCGTCGGGGGTGCCGATGATGCCGTTGGGCTGGACGAGGTCGTCCGTCACGCGCACGAGCGCCTCTCTCCCCGGGGGCAGGTAGTAGACGTGCTGGCCGTCCTGCGGCATCGCCTCGTGGCTCCACCACGGCCGCTTGTAGAAGGGGTCGGTGAAGTACATCCCGCCGCCGGGGTGGATCCACACGTCGTTCGGGCCGTTGAGCGCGCGACCCGCGTGGCCCTTCCACAGGACGCTCGCCTTCCCGTCCGGGGCGATCGACCACAGCTCGTTCCTCTCGTCCGCGCAGGCGACGAGGTTGCCGGAGGCGTCGAAGTGCATCCCGTTCGATCGCCCGGCCGGCTGCAGGAAAGTCGTGAGCGTCCCGTCCCTGCTCCACCTCAGGATCCGGTCGTTCGGCTGGTCGGTGAAGTAGAGGTTGCCGCCGGCGTCGCAGGTCGGCCCCTCCGTGAACGCGAAGTCCCCGGCCAGCTTCTCGACCTTCGCGCCGGGGGCGAGGACGCCCGGCTCGGCCGCCCGGACGAGACCCGGGAGCACCTGCGCCAGCAGAACGACGGCCGTCGTGCTCTTCATGCCGCTCCTTCCCTGCCTCCGCGCGATCCTACCCCGGGCTCAGTCCTCCCCGGAGACCCGCACGACGAGCTTGCCGGTGTTGGTCCCGTCGAAGAGCCGGTTCACCGCGGCGGGGGCCTTCTCGAGGCCGTGCACCACGTCGAGGCGGTACTTCAGCTTCCCGGCCAGGTGCCAGCGGACGAGGTCGGCCATCGCCCTCTCCGCGTCCGCCAGGTGGTCGAGGACGATGAAGCCCTCCATCCGCGCGCGCTTGACGAGGAGGTTCGGGAGGTTCTTCGGCCCCGGGGGCACCGCGGTCGCGTTGTACTGCGAGATCAGGCCGCAGACGACGATCCGCGCGCGCAGGTTGATGAGCGACAGCACGGTGTCGAGCGTCTCGCCGCCGACGTTGTCGAAGTACACGTCGACGCCGTCCGGGCAGGCGCGGCGCAGGGGCGCGAAGAGCGAGGCCTTCTTGTAGTTCACCGCGGCGTCGAAGCCGAGCTCGCCGGTCAGCCACGCGCACTTCTCGTCGCTGCCGGCGACGCCCACGACCCGCATCCCCTGGATCTTCCCGATCTGCCCGACGAGCGAGCCGACCGCGCCCGCCGCCGCGGAGACGACGAGCGCCTCGCCGGCCTTCGGCTGGCCGATGCGGAGGAGGCCCACCCAGGCGGTCAGGCCGATGTGGCCGAGGAGGCCGAGGTGGGCGGAGAGGGGCAGGGGGACGGGCGGGAGCTTCGTGAGCTGCGACGCGGGGAGAACCGCGTAGCGCTGCCAGCCGAGCAGGCCGGAGACGACGTCGCCGGGGGCGAGCGAGGGGTCGCGCGAGTCCTCGACGCGAGCGACGCCGATCCCCCGCATGACGGAGTCGAGCGGGACCGCCGGGAGGTACGTGTCGCCCGCGGCCCAGCCCCGGTTCGTCGGGTCGAGCGAGAGGTAGACGGTGCGGACGAGGGCCTGGCCCTCCTCGAGGGGCGGCGTCTCCTCCTCCACCCAGCGGAAGTCCGACTCCTTGAAGAGCCCCTCGGGGCGGGCGGCGAGGCGCCACTGCTGGTTCTTCGGCATGCTCCGGGATCCTCCCCTCGATTCTATGGGAGGATTCGAGGGCATGAGCGACCGCACCCTCGGCCTCCACGTCCGCGCCCGCAGCGGGCCCGGCGTCCTCGCCCAGCTCTCCGGGGTCATCGCCCGCCACGGCGGGGACATCACCTCGGTCGAGATCGTCGAGCGGACGGCGGAGGAGAGCCGGGTCTACTTCGAGGTGGCGCTGGACGCGGCCGAGGCGGCGCTCCTCGCGGACCTGCGCGGGCTCGCCCCCGTCCTCTCGCTCGAGGTGGTCGAGACCTTCCAGCGAGTCTACGGCAAGCGGATCATCATCATGGGCGGCGGCGCGCAGGTCGGCCAGGTCGCGATCGGCGCGATCTCCGAGGCCGACCGCCACAACATCCGCGGCGAGCACATCTCGGTCGACACGATCCCGCTCGTCGGCGAGCGGGCCCTCGCGGAGGCGGTGCGGGCGGTGGTGCGGCTGCCCCGCGCCCGGGCCCTCGTCCTCGCCGGCTCGCTGATGGGCGGGGAGATCGAGGCGGCGGTGCGCGAGGTGCGCGCGCGGGGGCTCCTCGTGATCAGCCTGAACATGGCGGGCAGCGTGCCCGACGCGGCCGACCTCGTGGTGACGGACCCCGTGCAGGCCGGCGTGATGGCGGTGATGGCGGTGGCCGACACCGCGAAGTTCACCGTCGAGCGGCTGAAGCGGCGGGTGTTCTGAGGGGGGGGACGGCGAGGGCCGCCCCGCAGATCGCGGCCACCGCCGGGTTCTTGATCCGCCGCTCCACCGAGACCCCGTAGACGCGCGCGCGGACGGCCTCCGTGCGCCCCACGGTGCGCAGACGGTGCGCCCGGAGGAGCGGCTTCTCGACCATCGTGGGGGTCGCGAAGACACCGTGGCCGGCGGTGCCGAACTCGCGCAGGAGCGCCACGTCCTCGAACTCGCCCACCACGCGGGGCCGGATGTTCCGCTCCTCCAGCCACTGGTCGAGGCTGCGGCGGATGGCCATGTTCTCGGTGGGCAGAAGAATCGGCTGGGCGTCGAGCGAGCGGGGGAAGCCGCGCCGGAGCGCGGCGGCGAGGGCGGGCGCGGCCACGAAGCTGACCCCGCTCTCCCCGAGCAGGTGGTTGTACGCCCGCAGGCGCACCTCGGGGCCGACCGGGGCGTCGGTGAGCAGCACGTCGAGCTCGTGCCGGGCGAGGGCGTCGATGAGCTGCGCGGGGCTCGCCTCGCGGCAGACGACCCGCACCGGCTCCGGCAGGCGCAGCGCGGGCTCGACGAGCCGCTCGGCGACGAGCTTCTCGACGACGTCGGCGACGCCCACCACGAGGCGGATCGGGCGCCCGGTGGGCCTCCCCCGGACCGCGTCGACCAGCTCCCGCCCGGTCGAGAAGATCTCGTCGGCGTAGTCGTAGACGAGGCGCCCCATCTCGGTGAGCACGAGCCGGCGCCCCGACTTGCGCAGCAGCTTCTCGGACAGGCTCTCTTCCAGGCGCCTCACCTGCACGCTGAGGGTGGACGGCGCGAGGCGCAGCTCCTCCGCCGCGGGCAGCAGGCCGCCGGTCCGGACGACCGTCCAGAAGTAGAGCAGGTGGTGGTAGTTGAGCCACTCGGCGGGCATCTATATTTCGACTGAATGCAAGTGATACGCGAAAACTTTCTGCTTGTCTAATCGTGGCTCCGGGGCCTACCTTGCCCCCATAGCGACGCTCGCCGCCGCCCGCGGTGTCGGAGGGAGAGCCATGGGAGCCAGAGACCAGCGTCCGATCGTCGTCACCCGCCCGGACCTCGAGAGGCTGCCGGAGGCCTCGGTCCGGTCGAGAAGGGTGACCGAGTCGTGACCGCCCCGCGCCTCGTGGTGAGCGGCATCGACGGCTGCATCCTCGACCCCCTCACGCGCGACTACGCCCCCGCGCGGCCGGCGATCGCCCAGCTCGCCCGGCTCCACTTGCCCCTCGTGCTGTGCTCCACGCGGTCGCGGGCGGAGGTCGCCTTCGTGGCCCGGGTCCTGGGCCTCGACGCGCCCCTCGTGGCGGAGAACGGGGCGCTGCTGCTCGTGCCTCACGCCCACCTGCGCGGCGGGGTGCCGGGCGGCGAGCGAGACGGCGACTGGCACGTCCTGCGCCTGGGCCCGCGCCGCGAGACGCTGCGGCGGACCCTCGAGGACCTCGCCGCCGAGGCCGGCGTGCGGGTGCGCCTGCTCGCCGACCTCACCGGCGACGAGCGGCGGCAGCGCGGCGGGCTCGCGAGCCTGCTCGGGCCGGCGGCGGCGGCGTCCCGGGAGCACACCGAGCCCTTCCTGCTCGAGGGCGAGGCGGACGCGGCGGCGCTGGCGCGTGCCGCGGAGGCGCGCGGCCTGCGCCTCACCCGCGGCCAGAGCTTCTGGCACCTGTGCGGCGGGGCCGACAAGGGGCTCGCGTTGCGGACCCTCTTCGCCCTCTACGAGCGCGAGGGGCGGCGGCCGGAGGTGATCGGGCTCGGGTCCTGGCCGGTCGATCTCCCGATGCTGCGAGCCGTCGACCGGCCGATCGTCGTCCCCGGCCACGGGGGCCGCGTCGACCCGGCGCTCGCCGAGGGCCTGCCGGGGGCCGAGCGGGCGTGGCAGGGCGGGCCCCGGGGCTGGGCCGACGCCGTGCTCTCGGCTCTCGCCGAGCGCCGGTTGCCCCCGCTCGCCCCGCCCGCCTCGCGCCGCGAGCCTCGGCCGCCGGGCCTCAGCCGCGCCGCGTCGTGAAGCGCACGACGCTGAAGCTCTCGGGGACGTGCGAGTCGTACACCCCGTGGGGGTTGAGGCTCCACCCGGGGTTCTCCGGCAGCGGCTTGCCGTGGACGCGCAGGGCCTCGAAGCGCGAGAAGTCGCAGCGCAGGGTCTCGCCGTCCTTCGGGGGCAGCGTCCGGCCGTCGAACAGGAAGGCGAGGCTCTTCCACGGCAGCGCCATCTCGACGGTCCAGCCGCGGTCGATGGTCTTCGGGTCGTTGATCCTCCCGTCGACCCTCACCGCGGTCTCGAGGCCCGCGAGGTCGAAGTCGAGGAAGGCGAAGCGCCGCCCCCGCGGGTGCTTCCCCCACCGGCTCGCGTCCTGGAAGCCGCCGAGCACGTCGACGTCGCGCGCGTACAGGTCGAGCTCGGGCCGGTCGAAGCGGCTCCCCCGCCGCAGGGCGTCCTGCCACACGAAGAACGCCTCGTACACGGTGCCGAAGGAGTTGATCTCGAGCTCGTAGTAGCAGTCGTCCCCGGCCACGAACAGCTCCACGTCGTTGTCGTTCCAGATGAAGCTGTCGCGCTCGGTGAGCGTCGCCCGGACCTGCGGCTCCTCCACCCAGTAGGCCACGTAGAAGCGCTCGTCGTCCCACTGGCAGGCGACGCGGGTCTCGTAGAGCGCGGGCTCCCCGCTCACCATGTCGACGAACCGCGGCGAGCGCAAGGCGTCGCGCCAGGCCGGCTTCCCGAGGTCCCCGTCCACCACGATGGGTCCCGCCGCTCGCGGGCACGCGATCTCGACCAGCCGGTCTTCGGACACGCCGTAGCGCTCGCTCATGGGGTCAGATCTTGAATCTGCTCATCCCCGGGGATCAACCCCGGGACGGCCCCCCCGCTCGGGCCGGAATGCGTCAATTCAAGATCTGACCCCTCGGCTAGCCCCAGTGCCGGACCCTCGGCCAGATCTCCTCGATCCGGTGCCGCGGCCGCCGGCACACCAGCACCGGTCGGTTCTCCCAGACCGCGGTCCACGGGTGGGACGGCTCGGCCGCGACCTCCACGTCCTCGCACCACTGCCGCAGGCCCTCCGGCCGGTCCCCGAGGACGATGAGGACGTCCTTCCCCGGCGCCCCCGGCCCCCACAGCCAGTAGCTCTGGTGCGTGCCGACCGCCTTCAGGGGCAGGCCGTACTTCGGCCCCAGCAGGTCGATCGCCCCCGCGTCGCCGTAGTTGTTGGCGACGATCGCGACGCGCGCCTGCTCCTCGGGCGGCATCGCGTGGTAGACGAGCGCGACCGCGGCCACCCTCTCGTCCCAGCCGAACTGCCACGCGAAGTGGTGGGGCAGCACGGCCCGCGCGTGCGCCTTTTCCGTGGCCGGGGGCGTGAAGCCGATCCTCTCCTGGTAGGCGATCAGGCGGTCGGGCTCGAGGATCGGCAGGCCGAAGGGCAGGAACGGCAGGGTGAGGACGTAGAGCAGGACGAGCGCGGGCCGCAACCACCGCTTCCACCCCTCCGCGGTCGCGCCCTCGAGCGCGACGCCCCCCGCCGCGAACAGCGTGGCGAACGCCGGGGCGAGGTAGTAGTCCTTCCCCTTCGTCAGGACGAAGACCGCGAGGGCGACGAGAAAGGCCGTCCCGAGGGGGCGGAACGCCCGGCCCCGGGCCGAGAACAGAAGCCACCCGAGGCCGGCCAGCCAGATCGGCAGGCCCGCCGGGTTCGCGTTCAGGACCTGGTGGGCCACGTACTCGAGCGGCGCGAGCACCACGTCGCGCCCGCTCTCGCGCACGCCCCGCAGGAACTCGAGGAACGGCCAGCCGTGGGCGACGTTCCAGGCGACGTTGGGCAGGACGACGAGCGCGGCGAGGAGGCCGCCGAGCCAGATCCAGGGCCGGGCCAACGCGCGGCGCCCGGGGCTCGCGAGGAGCCCGACCACGAGAGAGAGGCCCCAGACCGCCATCGAGTACTTGTTCTGCAGGCCGAGCCCGGCGAGGAGCCCGAACCACAGCCAGAGGCGCTCGTTCCCCGTCTTCACGATGCGGACGAGCAGGAACGCGCACCCCGTCCAGAAGAGCGGCTCGAAGGCGTTCATCGTGAAGAGGTAGTGCATGACGACGTAGACGAAGGCGAGGGCGGAGGCGAGGGCGGAGAGGCCCATCGCGAAGCGCCCGCCCCCGAGCTCCCGGGCGAGGAGGCCGGTCAGGAGCACGAGCGCGGCCCCGGCCACCGCGGACACCGCCCGGATCGCGAGAAGGTCGGTCCCGAGCGTGCGGCTCACGAGCCAGGCCACGAGGCCGACGAGCGGGGGGTGGTCCACGTAGCCCCAGTCGAGGTGCTCGCCGCAGGCGAGGAAGTAGAGCTCGTCGCCGAAGTACCCGTAGCGCGAGGCGGTGGCGAGGTGCAGCAGGAGCTTCGCCGCCGCGAGCGCGAGGAGGACGGCCGTCCCGCCGGTCAGCCAGGCCCTCGCTCTCGCCATCGCCGGACTATACGCCGAAGGGCGCGCCCTCGTTCACGCCGGGACGACCCTCTTCGGGACTTCCCGGGACGTGGGTGGGGGCACCACGGCCGGCGCTTCCGGCACCTCGGCGACCTGATGTGGCGCGGGCGCATGTAGGCCATTACGCCCGATCCTGAGCCATCGGATCCTGAATCACTCCCCTACATACGGACCTGTCGCCGGGTGGTGCGTCGGACCTACGATCGCCCCGATCGCCGCTCGTGATCCGGGCCCCGACATCCCCCGGCCCGCCGACGCGGCGAGGCTCGGAGGGCTTCGATGACCACCAGCCTGGCGACGGCGGCGCCGCGCGTCGAGGACCAGGACCTCCTCGACCGCGTGATCGCGGAGCAGGGCTCGCGCCCCGGCTCGCTCCTCGGCATCCTCGAGAGGCTCCAGGAGCAGCACCGCCACAAGTACCTCCCCATCGAGACGCTCGAGTACGTGGCCGCGCGCACCGGGGTGCCGCAGGCGCGGGTCTACAGCGTCGCCACGTTCTACGCCCTGTTCAACCTCGAGCCGCAGGGCGCGAACACGGTGAGCATCTGCCGGGGCACGGCCTGCCACACGCGCGGCTCGCGGGTGCTCCTCGAGCGGCTGAAGCTCCAGCTCGGGATCTCCGGCTCGACCGAGGAGTCGGGCAGCGCCGACAAGCTCACCCTCACCACCCCCGACCGGCGGTTCACGATCCGCACCGTGGCCTGCTTCGGCCAGTGCGCGCTGGCCCCGGTCGTCGAGGTCAACCACGCGATCCGCGGCCACGTGAAGGAGCAGGCCCTCATGCGCGAGGTGGAGAAGCTGAAGAAGGAGAGCGTTCGATGACGCGCATCCAGGACATCGCCGCGTTCAACGCGGTCCGCGAGGCCGGCCTCGCGAAGCTGCTGCCGAGCCGCCCCCGCATCGGCGTGGGGATGGGCACCTGCGGCTCCGGCAACGGCGCCGAGGCGGTCCTCCACGCCTTCTCCTCCGAGATCGACGCCCGCGGGCTCGCCGTCCAGCTCTCGCCGGTCGGCTGCTTCGGCTTCTGCGCCGAGGAGCCGCTCGTCAACGTCTGGGTGCCGGGCCGGCCGCTCCTGATCCTGCGGCGCGTGCAACCGAACCACGTCGACGCGATCCTCGCCGGCCTCGGCCAGGGCAGGGTGCCCCCGCCCGAGCTGGTGATGTGCAAGGTCGAGGAGTGGGACCACCTCACCGGCCACGTGAAGTACGGCTACGGCTACCCCGAGCTGCCCCACTGGCACGAGATCCCCTTCTTCAAGGGGCAGGTCAAGATCGTGCTGCGCAACTGCGGCCTCATCAACCCCGACGACATCGAGGAGTACGTCGCGATCGGGGGCTACCAGGCGCTCTACAAGGTCCTCATCGACTCGAACCCCGCGGCGGTGATCGAGCAGATGAAGGCGGCCAAGCTGCGCGGCCGGGGCGGGGCCGGCTACCTGACCGGCAACAAGTGGGAGTTCCTGCGTGCCGCCCCGGGTCCGGAGAAGTACCTCGTCTGCAACGCGGACGAGGGCGATCCCGGCGCCTACATGAACCGCAACGAGATCGAGAGCGACCCCCACTCGCTGATCGAGGGGATGGCCATCGCCGGGTACGTCACCGGCGCGTCGAAGGGCATCCTCTACGTCCGCGCCGAGTACCCGCTGGCCGTCCTGCGCCTCGAGCACGCGATCGACCAGGCCCGGGCCTACGGCGTCCTCGGCGACAACGTGCTCGGCCGGGGGTTCAGGTTCGACCTCGAGCTCGTGGAGGGCGCGGGCGCATTCGTGTGCGGCGAGGAGACGGCCCTCATCGCCTCGCTCGAGGGCCACGCCGGACGGCCCCGGCCGCGCCCGCCCTTCCCCGCCCAGAAGGGCCTCCTGGGCAAGCCGACCAACATCAACAACGTCGAGACCTGGTACAACGTGGCCCCCATCGTCTCCAAGGGCCCCGCCTGGTTCACCGAGACCGGCAGCCCCAAGAGCCCGGGCACGAAGGTCTTCTCGCTCGTGGGCAAGGTGCGTAGCACGGGTCTCGTCGAGATGCCCCTCGGCACGCCGATCGCGAGGTTCATCTACGACATCGGCGAGGGCGGGACGAACGGCCGCGAGATCAAGGCCATCCAGACCGGCGGCCCCTCCGGCGGCTGCATCCCCGCCGACATGTTCGAGACCCCGGTCGACTACGAGAGCCTCGCCCAGCTCGGCTCGATCATGGGCTCGGGCGGCATGGTCGTGATGGACACGGACAACTGCATGGTGGACGTCGCCCGCTACTTCATCGAGTTCACCCACTCGGAGAGCTGCGGCAAGTGCGTCCCCTGCCGGGTGGGCCTCGACAAGGCCCTGCGGATGCTGAACCGGCTCACCGAGGGGACGGCGACCCTCGCCGACCTCGACCAGCTCGACGAGCTGTGCCGCATGGTCCGCGACACGTCGCTGTGCGGCCTCGGCCAGAGCGCCCCCAACCCGGTGCTGACCACGCTGCGGCACTTCCGCAACGAGTTCGAGGACCACATCGTGGCCAAGCGCTGCCGCGCCGGGGTGTGCGAGGACCTCGCCCTCAGCCCGTGCGAGAACTCCTGCCCGCTGCACATGAACATCCCGCGCTTCCTCCAGCTGTACAAGGAGGGCAAGCTCGAGGAAGCGTTCCTGTCGGTCGTCCTCGACAACCCGCTCCCCGCCTCGACCGGCCGCGTCTGCCAGCACCCGTGCGACGACCGCTGCCGGCGCGCCGCCCAGGACGAGGCGGTCAACATGCGCGACGTCCACCGGCTCATCGCCGACTCCGTCCTCCTGACCGACAGGTTCGAGCCGATGGTCGAGAGGCTCCTCGCCCTCCGCAAGGAGCCGACGGGACGCGAGGTGGCGGTGGTCGGAGCGGGGCCGACCGGCCTCACGTGCGCCTACTACCTCGCCCTCCTCGGCCACACCGTGACCGTCTACGACTCCCGGCCCGAGGCGGGCGGCATGCTCCGCTACGCGCTCCCCGAGTACCGGCTCCCCAAGGCCGTGCTCGGCAAGGAGCTCGAGCTCATCGAGCGGATGGGCGTGCGCTTCCAGCTCGGGACCCCGGTCGGCGAGTCGCCCTCGCTCAACGACCTCGCCCACCAGTACGACGCCGTCTTCCTCGCGATCGGCACGTGGAAGGAGGCCTGGGTCTACCTGCCCGGGACCGAGCTCACCGGCGTCCTGCCCGCGCTGCCGTTCCTCGAGGGTGTCGCCCGCGACGAGAAGCTGCCGGTCGGCCGGCGGGTGGCGGTGGTCGGCGGCGGCAACGCCGCGATCGACTCCGCCCGGACCGCGCGCCGGATGGGGGCCGACGTCACGGTCATCTACCGCCGCGAGAGGAAGGACATGCCGGCGATCGCGGAGGAGACCGAGGCCGCGGAGCACGAGGGCGTCCACTTCCTCTTCCTCGCCGCCCCCCACCGCATCGTCGGCGACAAGCAGGGCGCGGTGAAGGCGATCGAGGTGGTGAAGACGAAGCTCGGCGAGTTCGACACCTCGGGCCGCCGCCGGCCCGTCCTCACCGACGAGGTCGTCCGCGTCGAGTGCGACACGGTGATCCTGGCGGTCGGCGAGAAGGTCGACCCCGACTTCTGCAAGGCGTCCGGGCTCAAGGTGAAGGAGTCCGGAACGATCGAGATCGACCGCTACACGCTCGAGACGAGCCGCGAGCGCTTCTACGCGGGGGGCGACCTGGTGACGGGCGCCTCGAACGTGTCGAACGCCATGCGCTACGGCCGCCAGGCGGCGCGCAAGATCGACCGCCGGCTCATGGGAGTCAGGCGCGTCGACTCGCTGTGGCCGGCGTTCGAGTACTCCATGGAGCCGCCCGAGAAGCCGTCGGAGTCGCGGCGCCACGTGCCGGCGGAGGTGCCGGCCCGGGAGAGAGTGGCCTCGTGCGTCGAGGTGTCCCTGGGCCTCACCCCCGTCGCGGCCCTCGAAGAGACGGCGCGCTGCCTGCGGTGCGACATCCGCGGCGAAGGACACTGAGGAGGCCGGCGTGACCCAGAAGCTGAAGGTCCGCATCGACGGCGAGTACGTGGCGGCCGCCCCCGGCCAGAGCGTCCTCCAGGTGGCGCGGGCGGCGGGCAAGTACATCCCCGCGCTGTGCTACATGGAGGGCCTGTCCGCGGTCGGCTCCTGCCGGCTGTGCATGGTGGAGGTCCAGGGGGTGTCGCGCCTCCTCCCCGCCTGCACGACCCCGGCCCAGGACGGCATGGCGGTCACCACCGCCTCGCCCCAGATCCAGGCCTACCGCAAGATCGCGCTCGAGCTCCTCTTCAGCGAGAGGAACCACGTCTGCGCGGTCTGCGTCTCGAGCGGGCACTGCGAGCTGCAGGCGCTCGCCCAGGAGCACGGGGTGACGCACGTGCGCTACCCCTACAACTACCCGCGCCTCGCGGTCGACACCACGCACCCGCGCTACGTGCTCGACCACAACCGCTGCGTGCTGTGCTCCCGGTGCGTGCGGGCCTGCGCGGAGATCGAGGGCGCCCACGTCTGGGACGTCGCGGCCCGCGGCATCCAGTCGCGTCTCGTGAGCGAGCTGAACCGCCCGTGGGGCGAGTCGAGGACCTGCACGAGCTGCGGCAAGTGCGTCCAGGCCTGCCCGACCGGGGCGATGGCCGAGAAGGGCTTCTCGGTCGAGGAGATGACCAAGCACGGCCAGGTGGTCAGCCGCCTGACCGCGATGCGGGGGGCACGCTGATGGAGCGCAAGGTGCGGCTCGGGACGTGCTGGCTGGACGGCTGCTCCGGGTGCCACATGTCGCTGCTGGACGTCGACGAGGCGCTCGTCGCGGTCCTGCGCAAGGCGGACATCGTCTTCGGCCCCCTCGTGGACGCCCAGGAGTGGCCGGAGGGTGTCGACGTCGCGGTGATCGAGGGCGCGGTGAGCAGCCAGGACGACCTCAAGCTCGCCCAGCAGGCGCGCTCGCGGAGCAAGGTCGTGGTCGCCCTCGGGGACTGCGCGGTCACCAGCAACGTGCCCTCGATGCGCAACGGCATTCCCACCCGGCGGCTGCTCGAGCGGGTCTACGTCGAGGGGGCGACCGAGACCCCCGGCGTGCCCGCCGACGGCGTGCCGCCGCTGCTCAAGCAGGCGGTGCCGCTGCACGAGGTGGTCAAGGTGGACGTGCACGTGCCCGGCTGCCCGCCGAAGCCGAACGCGATCCTCGTCGCCCTCTCCGAGCTGATGGAGGGCCGCACGCCCGACCTCGGCTCCAAGCTGCGGTTCGGGTAGGAGGCCACCGATGAAGAAGATCTCGATCCACCCCGTGTCCCGCATCGAGGGCCACGCCAAGATCACGATCCGCCTCGACGACGAGGGGCAGGTGGCGGGCACCCAGTTCCACGTCACCCAGATCCGCGGGTTCGAGAAGTTCACCGAGGGGCGGCCCTACTACGAGATGCCGTCGATCACCGCCCGCATCTGCGGCATCTGCCCGGTGAGCCACCTGCTGGCGTCCGTGAAGGCCTGCGACCAGATCATGGCCGTGCGGGTCCCCGACGCGGCGGCGAAGCTCCGGGAGCTCCTCCACTGCGCCCAGTTCGTGCAGTCGCACGCCCTCTCCTTCTTCCACCTCTCGGCGCCCGACCTCCTCCTCGGGATGGACTACGACCCCGCGAAGCGCAACGTGGCCGGCCTCCTCGAGGAGCACCCCGACGCGCTGCGGGACGGCATCGCGCTGCGCAAGTTCGGGCAGCAGGTGATCGAGCGGCTCGCGAAGGAGCGCGTCCACCCCTCGTGGACGGTGCCGGGCGGCGTCAACGCCCCCCTCGACCCCGCGGCCCACGAGAGGACCCTCGCCGAGCTGCCCGCGGCGCAGGCGATCGTCAAGCGCACGATCGACCTGTGGAAGCGGACGCTCGACCAGTTCCCGGACGAGACAGCCAGCTTCAGCAACTTCCCGACGATGTACCTGGGCCTCGTGGGCCCCGACGGCTCGCTGCGCCTGTACGACGGGAACCTCCGCTTCGTCTCCCCCGAGGGCGGGATGGTGGCCGACCAGGTCCGGCCGGAGGAGTACGCCGCGCACATCGGCGAGGCGGCGATGGCCGACTCGTACCTCAAGGCCCCGTACTACAGGCCCCACGGCTACCCCGACGGCATCTACCGCGTCGGCCCCCTCGCGCGGCTCAACGTCGCCGACCGCTGCGGCACCCCGGAGGCGGACCAGGAGCTCGAGGAGTACCGCCAGCGCCTCGGCCGCATCGTCCAGAGCGGCTTCCACTACCACTACGCGCGGCTCGTCGAGGCGACCTACGCCCTCGAGCGGATGAAGCAGCTCCTCGAGGACCCGGCCATCCTGTCGCCGAAGGTCCGCGCGCGGGCGGGCGTCAACAGCCCCGAGGGGGTCGGCATCATCGAGGCCCCCCGCGGCACCCTCATCCACCACTACAAGGTGAACGACGACGGCGCGATGGTCTGGACGAACCTGATCGTGGCCACCGGCCACAACAACCTCGCGATCGGCAGGGGCGTCCTCCAGGTGGCCCGGAAGTTCGTGGACGGCCGCAAGCTGCAGGAGGGCGCCCTCAACCGCGTCTCCGCCCTCGTCCGGGCCTACGACCCCTGCCTCAGCTGCTCGACCCACGCCCTCGGCATGGTGCCGGTCAAGCTGAGCCTGGTGGGCCCCGGCGGCGAGCTGCTCGACGAGAAGGCGACGGAGTAGCCTCAGCCCGTCGCGGCGTCGATCTCCTCGACCTCCTCGCGGGCGTCGACCTCGTGGCGGATGTACTGCAGCCGCGAGGACAGCTCGGGGACGTCGAGGGACACCGCCGCGCCCCGCGAGAGGTCGAGGCGGAGCTGCTTGACCCGGTGCTCGGCCATCTCGCGGCGGACCTTCAGGCGCTCCCGGACCCGCGTGGCCTTCGCGATCGCCTGCTCGCGCTGGCGCAGCACCTCGAGCTGGCGCTCGTAGAGGCGCCGGTCCTCCGCCGTGCTCGCGCGCTCGAGCGCGGCGCGGGCCTGCTCGGTCGAGCGCGCGACCGCCGCGCGCTCCGTCTCCGCGGTCTGCTCCTCGAGGTCTCTCTGTCGCGCGGCGAGCTCGCTCTCGCGCGTCACGATCGCGTCGACCTCGGCGAGGAGCTGTCTCATCTCCTTCCCGCCGCGCTGCTCGATGAGGGCGCGCACGCGCGCCGCCTCCTGCGCGATCGGGGAGGGGGCGGGCCCGGCCGGCGGGGGCAGCGCGCGAGGAGCCTCGGCGGGCAGCGCGGGGACCGGCCGGCCGCGCGGAAGCTCGGGACCCCGCAGGAGCGAGAGGACGGTCGGGGCGGCCTTGAGCGCCTGGAAGGCCAGGACGACGCCCCAGATCCCGAGCCAGAAGGGGAAGTGGCCTTGGGTGGCGTACATGATCCCGGCCACGAGGAAGAACGCCCCGAAGTGGCCGCCGACCGCGCGCAGGGCGCGCCACCGCGCCGCGCTCCAGGGGTCGCCCGCGTTCGGGACCTCGCGGCGGAAGACGGCGCTCTCGAAGAGCGGCTGCCAGCTCTCCTCGTCGTCCCGCCGCACGAGCTCGACGCCGGTGAGCTTGCCGTCGCGGATGGCGTGGACGAGGCCCTTCTCGTCGTACCGCCGCACCTTGCCCGCGCCCGAGTCGCCCAGCCCCACCGCGGTCTGGACGTGGTAGAGGGCGGGAGCGGGCACGACCTCGGCCGAGATCGCGCGGGGCGCGGCGGGCACGAGCGGCACGCCGCCGAGCGAGGCGGCGCGGGCCCGGCCGGCGAGAGCGGCGAGCTGCGCGGCGAGCTCGTCCGTTCTCTCCCAGCGGCGCGCGGGGTCCTTCTCGAGGCACCGCGCGACGATCGCCTCGAGCGCCTCCGGGGCGTCGGGCCGGGCCCGGCGCAGCGGCTCCGCCTCGCGCTCGATGACCGCGGCGAGCACCTGGGCCGGGGTGTCGCGGCGGAAGACCGGCGTCCCCGTCGCCATCTCGGCCAGGATGAGCCCCACCGCGAACTGGTCGGCCCGCGCGTCGACGGGCTTGCCGCTCGCCTGCTCGGGGGACATGTACTCGAGCGTGCCGAGGAGAGCGCCGGCCTGCGTCCCGTGCCGCGTCAGCGTCTCCTTGGCCTCGAGGTCGGCGAGGGGGGCTGGCAACACCTTCGCGAGACCGAAGTCGAGGATCTTCAGCAGGCCCTCGGGCGTGACCACGAGGTTCTCCGGCTTGAGGTCCCGGTGGAGGATGCCCGCGCGGTGGGCGCGGGCGAGGCCGTCCGCGAGCTGCGCGCCGAGGTCGAGGACCTCGGGGACCGGCAGGGGGCCGCGCGCGAGGCGGCGGCGCAGCGTCTCGCCCTCGACGTGCTCCATGACGACGTAGTGCTCACCCTCGCGCTCGGCCGCCTCGCCGACGTCGTAGATCTGCACGATATTGGGGTGGCTGAGGGCGGAGGCGGCGCGGGCCTCGCGGTCGAGCCGGCGGAGCATCTCGGGGTCGGCGCCCGGGCGCAGGACCTTGAGGGCGACGGTGCGGCCGAGCCGGGTGTCGCGCGCGCGCCAGACCTCGCCCATCCCGCCCGCGCCGAGGCGATCCACGACCTCGTAGCTGCCGAGCCGAGCGCCGGGGGCGAGGGCCTGGACCATGGGACCGGTCCCGAGACTACCACGCGCGGCCCGGGGCGACGGCGAGCGGCCGTGCGCGCTAGACTCCCGGTCGGAGGTGGCCATGAGGAGTTGTCTCGGCATCGCCGTCGCCGTGGCGCTGCTGGCGCTGCCTGCAATCGCCCCGGCTCAGGGCCTCGGGGACGCGGCGAAGAAGGAGAAGGAGCGCCGCGCGAGCGGCCCCGCGCCGAAGAGCCGGACGTACACGCAGGAGGAGCTGGCGAAGCTTCCTCCCGTGGCGAACGAACCCGGTCCCGCACCCGAGACCGCTCCGGTCGCCGCCGCGCCCTCGACCGCGCCCGCCGCGGCCCCGCTCCCCGCGGCCGACGCGCCGGCCGTCGACGAGGAGGCGGAACGCCGCGCGGAGGCGGAGGAGTCGTGGAGGACGCGCGTGGCCGAGGCGCGACAGAAGGTGGACGCAGCGCGCAAGAAGCACGACACGCTCGCCAGCCTCAACCTCGTGCCGGGCTACGAGTACGTGGACGCCAGCGGGCGGACGCTCATCGGCTCGGTCGGCCAGCTGCAGGCCCTGACCGCCCGGGCCAAGGCCGACCTCGAGGCCGCGGAGCGAGAGCTCGAGGACCTGCTGGAGGCGGCGCGGCGCGCGAACGTGCCGCCGGGGTGGCTGCGCTGAGAAGCCGTCAGTCGCGCGGCTCGGGATCGGGCGGCGGCAACGGCTCGATCCGCACCCGGGCGACCCGGCGCCCCTCGAGGGCGAGGACGGTGAGCCGGTAGGGGGGCACCTCCACCGCCTGCCCGGGCTCGGGGATGTGCCCGAGCCGCTCGAGGACGAGCCCGGCGAGCGTGACGTAGCTCGACGACTCCGGAAGCTCGAGGCCGTGGTCGGTGTCGAGCTCGTGGATCGGCACGCTGCCGTCCACCTCGAACCGCCCCTCGCCCAGGTCCTTCACCGTCGGCATCGGCACCCGGTGCTCGTCGTGGATCTCCCCGACGATCACCTCCACGAGGTCCTCGAGCGTGACGAGCCCCTCGAGCGAGCCGTGCTCGTCGACGACGAGCGCCATGTGCACGCCGCGCGTGCGCATCTCCTCGAGGAGAGCGGTCGCCGGCTTGCCCGCGGGCACCGAGAGCGCCGGGCGCAGGAGGTCGCGAAGCGGCGCCCCCGTCCCGGAGAGGACGGCCTCGTAGACGTCGCGCGCGTAGACGAAGCCGACGACGTTGTCGAGCTGCGCCTCGTACACCGGGTAGCGCGAGTGGCCGGTCTCGCGGATGGTGAGGACCGCCTCGTCGAGGCTCGCGTCCGACCGCAGCGCGGCGAGGCGGGGCCGGGGCGTCATCACCTCGCGCACGTCCCGCTCGTGGAACTCGACCGCTCCGGCGACGAGGTCCTCCTGTACGATGCCCTGCCGGCCGGCCTCCTCCGCGATGGCCTTCAGGTCCTCGAGCGAGTGGAACGGCGCCGGCTCCACGCCCTGCTGGCCGAGCAGGCGGAGAACGAGGCGGGACGACCCGGCGAGAGCGGCCACCGCGGGGCGGGTGAGGCGGCTCGTCCACTCGACGACCGGCGCCACCGCGACCGCGATCGGCTCCGCGTGCCGCACGGCGAGCGACTTCGGCACGAGCTCGCCCACCACCAGCGAGAGGTACGCGATCGCGAGCACGACGATCGCGACCGCGATCGGCTCCGCGGCTGTCCGCAACCACGGCCAGGGCAGGGCGGCGATCGCCGGCTCCAGGCGCTCGATGGCGGCGACGCCGCCGACCGCGGAGGCCAGCGTTCCGACGAGGGTCACGCCGATCTGGACGGTGGCGAGGAAGCGGTCCGGGTCCTCCTTGAGCCGCAGGGCGGCGGCCGCCCCCGCGCGGCCCTCGTCGGCGAGAGCCCGCAGGCGGGCCGTCCGGGCGCTGACGATCGCGATCTCCGCCCCCGCGAAGAAGCCGTTCAGGAGGATGAGGACGGCGATGAGGGCGAGCTCGATCAGGATGCCGTCGTCGCTCACGGGGCGCCCTCGAAGCGGTCCACGACGGTGGCGGTGACGAGGTCCCCGGTCACGTTGAGGACGGTGCGGCACATGTCGAGCAGGCGGTCGACCCCGAGGATGATCGCGATGCCCTCCATCGGGACCCCGACCATGCCCAGGATCATCATCAGCAGAGGGATCGACCCCCCCGGGATGCCGGCCGCCCCGATCGCGGTCACCACTGCCATGACGACCACCACGAGCTGCGCCCCGAGCGAGAGCTCGACCCCGAACACCTGGGCGAGGAAGAGGACGGTCGCCCCCTCGAAGAGGGCGGAGCCGTTCATGTTGAGGGTGGCGCCCAGGGGGAGGACGAACCCGGCGATCTCGGGGGGCACACCGAGACCGTCGCGTGCGACCCGCATCGAGGTGGGCAGGGTGGCGTTGCTCGAGGAGGTGGAGAAGGCGGTGAGGAAGACGATCTCTGCCTTGCGGAAGAACTCGCGCGGGCTGCGGCGGGCGACGAAGGCGAGGACGAGCGGGTAGACGACCATCTGGAAGGCGGCGAGCGTCCCCACCACCGTGAGAACGTACACGAGGAGGCTCAGGAGGAGGTCGTACCCGAAGCGGGCGGTCACGCTGAAGATCAGGCAGAAGACCCCGAGCGGCGCGACCTTCATCACGATCTCGATGATCGCGACCGTCACGTGGCCCAGGCTCTCGAGGAACGCCCGCATGGGGGCGGCCTTCTCGGCGGGCAGCGCGGTGAGGGCGACCCCGAGCATGATCGAGAAGAAGATGACGGCCAGCATGTCGCCCTCGGCGGCCGCCTTCACCGGGTTTCGGGGGACGACCTTGACCAGAAGGTCGATCCCGAACGTCCCCCCGGAGAGGCCCATCGCCCCCTCCGCCTGCCCGCGGTAGGTCTCGAGCAGGCGCTCGCGCACCGCCGGATCGAGCCCCACCCCCGGTCGGACGGTGTTCATCACGACGAGGCCGAGGGCGGTCGAAAGGACGGTGAGGGAGAGGAAGGACAGCAGGGTGACCAGGCCGATCCGCCCGAGGCGGCGGAGGCTGCCGAGACCCGCCACGCCCATCGACAGGGTCGAGAGGATGAGGGGGATGACGACCATGATGAGGCCGGCCAGCCACATCTTCCCGACCGGCTCGGTGACGTTGCGGACGAAGCCGTCGACCGCCGCTCCCCCGCCGGTCAGGAGGTTCACGGTGACGCCGAGGACGGCTCCGGCGACGAGGCCGAGGAGGATGCGGTTGTGGAGGGCCATTCGGGGGCGGACGGTAGCACCGGCACTTCCCGGCTTTCAAGCGCGTCCCCGGGGCCTGTCGTACACTGCGGCGCGAACCCGGGAAGGCAGGAGAAGACGATGCCCGAGACGTCCCGCCGCGACCGCCGGAGCTTCCTCGGGGCGACCGCCGCCCTCCTGGCCGGCGCCTCCGCGTCCGCCGGGCCGTCCCCGGAGACCGCCCCCGCCCCCCGACGGTCGCGCATCCGCCTGAGCTGCAACCTGTACTCCTGGAACGCTCCGCTGCGCGGGGGCGAGATGACGCTCGAGCAGGTCCTCGACGCGTGCGCGGAGATGGGCTTCGACGCCGTGGACCCGACGGGCTACTACTTCCCCGGCCACCCCGCCCCTCCCCCCGACGCCTACGTGGCCGAGGTCAAGCGGCGGGCGTTCCGCAGCGGCCTCGACGTGAGCGGCACCGGGGTGCGCAACGACTTCACCGTTCCCGACCCGGCGATGCGCGAAGCCGACGTCCTCCACGTCGGCCGCTGGGTCGAGGTGGCGGCGAAGCTCGGGGCCCCCTGCCTGCGGGTCTTCGACGGGCGCGGGGAGGCCCCGGGAAGGACGCGCGAGGAGATGACGGCGTGGGTCGTGGAGGCGTTGCGCGCCTGCGCCGCCCTCGGCGAGCGCCACGGGGTCACGATCGCCTTCCAGAACCACGACGAGCTGCTCAAGACGGCGGACGAGGTGCTGGCCCTGCGCGAGCGCGTCTCGTCCGACTGGTTCGCCCTCAACGTGGACATCGGCAGCCTGCGCACCGCGGACCCCTACGAGGAGACCGCCCGGCTCGCCCCCCACGCCTGCACCTGGCAGATCAAGGAGAGCGTCTACCGCCGGGGCAAGGAGGAGAAGACCGACCTCCGGCGGGTCTTCGGCATCCTGAAGGACGCCGGCTACCGGGGCTACGCGCCCCTCGAGACCCTCGGGCCGGGCGACCCCCGCGAGAAGCTCCGGCGCTTCCTCGACGAGGCAGAAGACGCCCTGGCCTGACGAACGACGAACGGGAGACGGCATGAGCGACACGAAGGCCCGCCGCGCGTTCCCCGCCACCTTCTGGGTGGCGAACGTCATGGAGCTGTTCGAGAGGGCGGCCTACTACGGCATGAACTCGGTGCTCGCGGTGTACCTCGCGGGCTCCGTCGCCGAGGGCGGGCTCGGCTTCTCGCCCGAGTCGGTCGGGTTCCTCCAGAGCATCGTCTACGCGGCGACCTACGTGCTGCCGATCCTCGGCGGGGCCCTCGCCGACCGCTACGGCTACCGCCGCATGCTCCTCGTGGCGTTCTCGCTCCTCGCCGCGGGCTACTTCGCCGCCGGTTACTCGTCGACCTACGCGCTGGTGTTCCTCGCGCTGCTCGTGATGGCCACGGGGTCGGGTCTCTTCAAGCCGATCATCTCGGGAACGATCGCCCGGACGACCGACGAGTCGAACTCCGCCTTCGGCTTCGGCATCTACTACTGGATGATCAACCTCGGGGCCTTCCTGGCCCCGCTCGTCGTCAGCGTCCTCAAGGGCTTCTCCTGGCGGTGGGTCTTCGCCGCGTCCGCCCTCTACACGGGCCTCATGCTGCTGCCGACCGTGTTCGTGTTCCGCGACCCCCCGCGCCCGCCCTCCACGAAGACGCTGCGCGAGGTGCTGGTCGGGGCGGCGGAGGTCCTCGGCGACTCCCGCTTCATGCTGATGATCGTCGTCTACTCGGGGTTCTGGGTGCTCTACTTCCAGAGCTTCGGCTCGGTCCTGTGGTACCTGCGCGACTTCGTCGACCGCACCCCGGTGAGCGCGGCGATGACCTCTCTCCTCGCCCGCCTCGGCCTGCCGTGGACGTTCACCTTCGACGCCGAGCACGTCACGGTGATCAACGCCGGGACGATCATCCTCCTCCAGGTCCTGATCAGCCGCCTGGTGAAGGACTGGAAACCCCTGCCCACGATGGTCACCGGCATGGCCACAGGCGCGGTCGGCTTCCTCCTCCTCGCCTCCTCGCGCAGCGCCTGGGTGTTCGTCCTCGGCATCGCCGTCTTCTCGATCGGCGAGATGACCGCCCACCCCAAGTACTACAGCTTCGTGGGGCAGGTCGCCCCCGCCGATCGCAAGGCCGTGTACATGGGCTACGCCTTCCTCTACGGCGTCTTCGGCTCGCTGCTCGGCTCGAGCCTCGGCGCGTTCCTGTACGAGCGGATGCTGAAGCCCGCCCTCGGCACGCCCCAGGCGGACGAGCGGGCGCGGGTCTTCTGGCTCCTCTTCGCCGCTCTCGACGTCCTCGCCGCGGCCGGTCTCGTCCTGTTCGCCCGCCGCTTCGGCCAGGACACCGCCGACACGCGCCGCCGCGCCCACGCGGCAATGCGCGTCGTCTACGCCGCGGTGCTCCTCCTCGGCGGCGTCTTCCTCCGGATCGCCTTCTCCTCGACCCCCGTCCAGGCGCGCACCGCCGTCCAGGCCGCGATCTTCATCGCGCTCGGGGCGGGCGGGCTCCTCATGGGCCGCTCGCGTGAGGCGGCAACGGGCTCGCCCGGTCCCGCGCCGCGGGTGTAGGATTCCGCCCCGGCGGGGCGCGCGGCGCCTCGAGGAGGTCTCCCATGGAGGGCGCGCTCTCGGCCCTGAAGAAGGCCATCGAGGAGGGGCAGGCGAAGGACGCGGCGAAGGCGGTCGAGGCCGCCCTCGACGCGGGGGCCGAGCCGGGGGCGATCCTCCGCGACGTGATGGTCCCCGCGATGGACGAGGTGGGCCGCCGCTACGAGTGCGGGGACTACTTCCTCCCCGAGATGCTGATCTCGGCCCGGGCCATGAAGGAGGCCCTCGCCCTCCTGCGGCCGCGCCTCGTCGCGACCGACGTCAAGCCCGCGGGCACGGTCGTCGCCGGGACCGTCAAAGGCGACCTCCACGACATCGGCAAGAACCTCGTCTGCATGATGCTCGAGGGGGCGGGCTTCGAGGTGCGCGACCTCGGGGTCGACGTCGCCCCGGAGAGGTTCGTGGAGACGGTGAAGGGGGGCGGGATCGACCTCGTGGCGCTCTCCGCGCTCCTCACGACGACCCTGCCGAACATGAAGGTGACGATCGAGCAGCTCCAGGCGGCGGGCCTGCGCGACAGGGTCGGGGTGATGGTGGGCGGCGCCCCCGTCAACCAGAAGCTCGCCACCGAGATCGGCGCCGACGGCTACGCCGAGGACGCGGCGGGGGCGGTCGCCCTCGCCCGTCGGCTCGTGGGCGTCACGGCCTGAGGCGAGCGCGGCCATGAACGGGCGCGAGCGCGTCCGCAAGGCGCTGCGGCACGAGGAGACCGACCGGCCGCCGATCGATCTCGGCTCGACCCCGGTCACCGGCATCGCGGCGAGCACCTACTACCGGGTCCGTCAGGCCCTCGGCCTCGGCGACAACCCGGTGACGATCGAGGAGCCCTTCCAGATCCTGGCCGAGGTGGAGGAGCCGGTGCGGCGAGCCCTCGGGGTCGACACGATCGGGATCTGGAACCCGACGAACATGTTCGGCTTCCGCAACGAGGGCTGGAAGCCGTGGACGCTGCCCGACGGGACGCCCGGCCTCGTGCCCCGGGACTTCCAGGTCGACGTGGACGCGAACGGAGACACCCTCATCTACCCGAAGGGCGACCGCACCGCGAAGCCCTCCGGCCGCCTGCCGAAGGGGGGCTACTACTTCGACGCGATCGTGCGCCAGGAGCCGATCGACGAGGCCAAGCTCGACCCGCGGGACTGGGCCGAGCAGTTCACCCCCTACACCGACGAGGACCTGCGGTACCTCGAGGACACGGTCGCCCGGCTCCACTCCGAGACGGAGTACGCCCTCGTCGGCAACTTCTGGCAGGCCAGCCTCGGCGACGTCGCCATCGTGCCCGCCGTCGGGCTCACCCACCCGAAGGGCCTGCGCGACCCGAACCTCTGGTACGAGTACCTCCTCACCCACTCCGACTACATCCGGGGCATCTTCGAGATCCAGGCGGAGGCGGCGCTCGAGAACCTCGAGCTCTACCGCCAGGTGATGGGCGACCGCATCGAGGTCGTGGTCATGAGCGGGACCGACTTCGGCGGGCAGCAGCGCCCCCTGTGCTCGCCGAAGCTCTTCGACCAGCTCTGGAAGCCGCTCTACGCGAAGCTCAACGGCTGGGTGCACGCGCACACGCCGTGGAAGGTCTTCTTCCACTCGTGCGGCGCCGTCGAGCCGCTGCTCGAGCGCTTCGTCGAGGCGGGGGTCGACATCCTCAACCCCGTGCAGTGCTCGGCGGCGGGGATGGACCCGGCGACGCTCAAGGCGAAGTACGGCGAGAGGCTCGTCTTCTGGGGCGGGGGCGTCGACACCCAGAAGACCCTGCCCTTCGGGACCGTCGACGAGGTGCGCGCCGAGGTGCGCGAGCGCGTCCGCATCTTCGGAACCGGCGGGGGCTTCGTCTTCAACACCGTCCACAACATCCAGGCGCGCACCCCCACCGAGAATGTCCTCGCGATGTTCGAGGAGGTCCGCGCGGCGGTCGCCGCGTAGTGCCCCGGCTGCCGGCGCTCGCCGCCGCCAGTACCGGGTGCTTCGGGAGAAGGGCACCGAGCGGGCCTTCACGGGCCGCTACTGGGACCACCACGCCGCCGGCACCTACCGCTGCGCGGGCGCCGGTCCAGGAGGCCGGGATCTCGATCTCGTCCGCCCCCACCGCCTGGGCGAGGGCCTGCAGCCGGGCGCTGTCGAGCCGGACGCGGAAGGACGCCGCGGGGGAAAACCGGGTCTCGACGATCTCGGTGCGCTCCGGCAGGACCGTGGGCAGCTGGGCGAGGATCCCGGCCCGGGCTGCGGCCGTCTCGGGGCTCTCCACCACCTCCGGCGGCTGCGGCGGCACCACCACCTCCACCTGCTCGCCCACGAGGGCCTTGAGGTCGAGCCCGCCCTGGGCGAGGCGCGCGAGGCGCTCGGGGTCGACCGGCACCGCGGCGAAGCGCTTCACGCGGAACAGATCGAGGAACTCGCGGGCGGTCCGCCCCGCACGGGCTCGAGGGTGAAGGCCAGGACGAGCGCCGCCGCCAGCGAGAGGCCGGCCAGGGCCGGCACGAGACGTGCCCGGGGCGACCTCGTGCCGCCCTCGGCCGCCACGTCGATGTCGCGCAGCCGCCGCGCGAGCCCCTCGGCGAACTCGGGCCGGGGCTCCTCGCGAAGCCGGGTCAGGAAGTCGCCCGCAGGGCGTCGTCCTCGATCGGCACCTCAAGGCGCGGGCGCCGGAAGTGGTCGATCGCGACGTTGCGGGCGATCGCGAGGAGCCACGTCGAGACCGCCGCCCGGTCCTTCCGGTATCGCTCCCGCGCCCGCCAGGCCTTCTCGAACGTCGACGAGGTCAGGTCCTCGGCCGTCGCCCGCTCGAAGCCGCGGTAGCGGAAGTAGTTGAAGACGCGGGGCAGCTCCTCGCGGTACGCGGCCTCCCAGTCCACCGCCTCGAGGGGGACGGCCGGGGCGAGCCACTCGAGGATGCGCACACCACCCATGTCGACGTGGAATACGAAGGCCACGCGAAGGTATCACAGGCGCGCCGAAGGCGGAGGGTGTAGATACGCGAAATCTCTTGATGGGAAAGGGACTTAATCCCTAGAATCTGCAGCAGCGTATTAGGTTTTGGGGCGAGGTTCGGCGCCTCTGGCCCGTTGCTTGCTGTCTGAGGAGTCTCGGAGGTGAGGTATGTCCGGAATACTGACGCCGGCCAGGGCGGGCATGAAGGCGCTTCTCGCGCTGGCCCTGCCGGCGATGCTCCCCCTCCCGGCCGCCGCGGATTCGAACTGGTGGAACGCCTCCTGGACGGCCCGCCGCAAGCTGACCTTCAACAACGCCGCCCAGGGAACCGATCTCGTGGCCTTCCCCGTCCTCGTGCGGCTCGACGCGACGAGAGTCGACTACGCAAAGACACAGAACGCCGGGCAGGATCTCCGCTTCGTCGACGCCGACAACGCCACCGTGCTCCCCCACGAGATCGAGTCCTGGAACGAGGCGGGGTCGTCGTACGTGTGGGTCAGGGTGCCGCGGATCGACGCGGGATCCACCACCGACTTCGTCTACATGTACTACGGGAACCCGGCCGCCGCCGACGGCCAGAACGTGGCCGCGGTGTGGGACACGGACTTCAAGATGGTGCACCACCTGAAGGAGACCTCGGGGCAGCATCAGGACTCGACCACGAGCAACAACGACTCGGTCGTCGTGAACGTGGCGGCCCAGGGCACGGCCACCGGCCGGGTGAACGGGGCCGACACCTTCGTCGCGGCGAGCGCGCACAATGTGGACGTGGCCGACGCCGCCACGCTCGACGCCGCCGCGGGCGAGTCGCTGACGGTCGAGGCCTGGGTCCGCAGCTCCTCCGCCTCGAACTTCATGGTCGCGGTCAGCAAGGAGGAGGACGGTGTCGCCGAGTACCAGCTCTGGGTGCAGAACGGCAACGCCTCCTTCTGGACGAACTACGACCCGGACGGCATCGGCGGGGTCGAGTACCCGGCGCGGGTCAACAGCGCCGTCAACGTCCGCGACGGGGGCTGGCACTACCTCGTGGGACGATGGAACGGGACGACGAAGACCGCGGACCTCTACGTGGACGGCGCCGCCGCGGGCACGCCGGCGACGAACGCGCTGATGGTCGACCTCGCGAGCGCCAACCCTCTCGTGATCGGCGAGGAGGGCGACTCCAACCGGGGGGGCAACTTCGACGGCGACCTCGACGAAGTCCGCGTCTCGAAGGTCCTGCGTTCGCCTGACTGGATCCGGGCCCAGCACCTGTCGATGACGGACGCCTTCATCACCTTCGGCTCCGAGCCGCTCCGCACGTTCACCGACGTGACCGCGAGGTGCGGCTTGTCCTTCGATCGCTCCCCTCTCGACAAGGTCAGCCAGCGCAAGGTCGTCCGGGACAGGAACGGCTATCGCTACCTCGTCTTCGGCCGCTTCCGGGACACCGGGGGCTGCGTCGGCTACCAGGAGATCCGGCTCGCCCGGTCGACGGACGGCGGGGCGACCTGGACGGAGGTGACGCTGTTCGGCCAGGGTGGCCTCGCCTGGGACACCTCGACCGAGAGCTTCATCTACCCCGCCGTCGACGTCAACCCGGCTGGCGACCAGCTGCACGTGATCGTGCAGCACCAGGCCGGGCGCCTGCTCTACGCGAAGAACGCCGCTCTCGCGAGCTGGGACCAGGCGGCGGCGTGGACGCGGGCGGACGGCACCCGCGGGGGGAACAACCCGCCGCTGGAGTTCCAAGGCGCTGAGCAGGTGAACTCCCGCAGCATCCTGACCGACACCGCGCCCGCGATCGCCGTCGACGGGGACGGCCTGCCCCACGTGGCCTACCAGGCGACGGACCTTTCGGACCGCAACGTCTACTGGCGGTTCTGGAGGCCCGGCCTCGGCGTCTGGAGCGGAGAGGGTCAGGTCAGCGACACGATCTCCTGCGGGACCTCGGCGCGCGACGTCAGCGTCGACTTCGGTCGAGGCAAGGACGGAAGCGGGGTTGTCAAGGACCGCGTCCACTTCCTCTACATGGCGGACGCGAACTGCGGGTTCGGCGTCGACACGCTCTGCTACTCCTTCGTGGAGAAGACGGGGGCAGAGACGTTCGCCGTGACCCAGAAGGCCTGCACGGGCTCGGGCCTCCCCCCCTACGACTACGTCTACCTCACGAACGGCACCGGCCCCGGCCGTATCTCGAAGGGCGCGAGCCTCGTCGCGAACGGGGGCGAGGTCTGGGTTGTCGGAGGCTTCGACTCCGGCGGCGGGGCGACCGTCAAGTTCGCCTACTCCAGCACGAACGGCGACCTTTGGCCCGTCGGGGCGGCGGCCGGAGCGCAGATGCACTCCTCCGCCATGCCGTCGGGCTTCGAGGGCTACCCGCTGGTCGGGGCGGACCTGGCCGGCCACAAGCACCGGGTCCTCTCCGCGGAGGCGCTCGGCGGGTCGACCACGCGCCTCTTCGGCTACCAGTGGCGGCCGCGGCGCTACGGGTCGGTCGAGAGCTCGCTCTTCCGCTTCCGCTCGCTCCTGCAGCAGGACAACAGCGCAGGGGAAGCGACGGACGCCGCCCACGTCACCATGGAGAAGGAGAAGCGCGGGGCGGACTTCGCCTCCTGCTTCTACGTGTCGAGCGGCACCGTCTACCCGCTGGCGGTCGACGAGATCCGGTGCTCGATCGAGCCGTCCGTGATCTACCGCTCGATCAGCCAAGGCTCGAAGGCGGCGGAGTCGACGGGGACCGTCTCGGCGACGAACGGCAGCAGGACGGTCACCGGGACCGGTACCGCGTGGAAGACGAACCGCTGGGGAACGGGCGACCGCCTGACCCTCGAGGGCGCCGACTACGTCGTGGCCGCGGTCGCCTCCGACACGCAGCTGTCCCTCACCACGCCGTTTCTGGGCCAGACCGGCGGCGGGAAGGCCTACACGCTCGCCCGGCAGTTCACGGCGCTCCAGACGTGGGAGAACTGCGTCTCCGGCAACGCCGCCCAGTGCCCGGTGGCCCCGTCCGGCTCGGCGAGCCTCGTGGCCGACAACCGGATCGAGATCGGCCTCGTCTACCGGGACGGCGGCGGCGGCCTGTCCGGGGTCACGATCGACGGCTCGACGACCGACATCGCCCACACGATCACGCTGCAGGCGGCGCCCGGCAACCGCCACCTGGGCAACCCGCTCGCCGGGGCGTACCTGCAGCCGCTCTTCGCCCCCACCGTCCTCGTCAAGGACCTGAACGTGCGCGTGGAGTGGCTCGTCATGCGCGGCGGGGGCAGCGGCGTCACGGAGGGATCGGTCCGGGTGGACGTCACGGACTCGGGATTCAACGGCCCGATCGAGATCCTCAACAACGTCATGGTCAACCTCGGCAACAGCGGGGTCGTGGTCGGCTCGACGGAGTCCCAGAGCGTCGTCGTCGACGTCGCGAACAACGTGATCGCCCCCAACAGCTCCTCCTTCCAGGCGATCCGGCTCGCCCCGTTCGGGAGCACGTTCAACCCGGGCTCGGACGTCTACGTCGTCAACAACACCGCCTACGGCGACGCGACGAACGGGATCGTGTCGCTGGCCGCCGCCAACCCGGCGGTCTCGTTGATCAACAACATCGCCTGGGGCTACACGGCCAGCTGCTTCAACGTGCCATCGCCGGCGGCCGAGAGCGACTTCAACCTCTCGAGCGACGCCACCGCACCGGGCCTCGCCTCGAAGCTGAACGTCCCCGCGAGCGGCCCGGGGGGCGTGAACTTCACCGACCCCGGCAACTCTCCGGGCAGCCACAACTACCACCTGCTCGCGGACAGCGTGGCGATCGAGGGCGGCGTCACCCTCGCCTCGATCTTCGAGCGGGACTGGGACTCGCAGAAGCGTCCAGGCGGAAGCCTGTGGGACATCGGGGCGGACGAGTTCGGCGCGCCGACCGCGGTTCGTCTCGTTTCGTTCGTGGCGACTCCCCTGGACCGCTCGGTGGCGGTGGAATGGCGGACGGGGTCGGAGCTGGACAACGTGGGTTTCCACGTGTGGCGGGGCCCGAGCGCCGAGGGTCCGTGGAGGCGGGTCACGCCGGCGATCGTGCCCGGGGCGGGGACCTCCGTGCTCGGCCACGCCTACTCCTGGCTCGACACGGGTCTCGCGAACGGGACGGAGTACTTCTACCGCCTCGAGGACGTGGACACGTCCTCGGTGTCGACGTTCCACGGGCCGGTCTCGGCGGTGCCGGGGGCGGGGGTTGCGCCTCCCTCCGAGCCTGGCGAGGGGGGCGGCTCGGGCCCTGGCGGCGGCTCCGGCGAGGCGGCCTCCGCGTGCCCCTCGTGGGTCAGGGCCGCCTACGGCGCGCCGCTGCCCGCCGGCGCGTCCTGCACGCGCCACGGCGACCCCGAGGCCGTCTCCTTCGAGGTCGTCTCGCGCGACGCGCGCGGGGCGACGCTCGAGCTGCGCACGGGCGGCTTCTGGGCCTTGCGGGAGCCCGCGGGCGCGGGCGAGGTCTCCGGCACGGTGCGCGTGTACGTGCCCGGCCTCGACACGCCCTCCGATCCCACCGCCCCGGCGCTCCCCCTGCGCCGCGCCCTCGTCGAGGCGACGGTCGGCAGGAAGGTCCGCCTCGTCTCCGCCGAGCCCTTCGACCTCTTCGGCTTCCCGGGAATGCGGCCCTCCGCGGTCGGGCGCCCCGAGGCCGCCGTCTTCCCGGACGGCACCGTACGCCCCGCGCGCCGCGCCGTGGCCGCTCCCCGTCTGCGCCGCGGCTATCTCCCGCAGCTCTGCGCCCGGCTCGCCCCGTCCGTCTTCCAGGGCGAGAGAAAGAGCGCGGTCGTCGAGATCTTCCCCGTCCGCTTCGACGGCTACCGACAGCAGCTCGTCCTCGCCCGCCGTGTCCGCGTCCGCGTCGCGTTCACCGGCGTCGAGGCGGCCGAGACCGGCTCGGGCTCCACCGGCCGCCTCGTCCGCAAGCGGGCCGTCTTGCGCGACGTCCTCGCGCTGCTTCACACCACGCACCGGGGGCTCCACGCCGTCTCCTTCGAGGAGCTGTTCCCGGGTCGCCAGCGGCCCATGGCCGCCTCGCTCCTGCGCCTGCAGCGCCAGGGCGAGGCCGTGCCCTTCCGCATCGAGCCGCCCTCGGCCGCCTTCGGCCCGGGCAGCGTGCTGTACTTCTTCGCCGACCGCGTCGCCTCCTCGACCGACTTCACGGGCGAGGTCGCCTGGGAGCTCGTGCGCGGCCCCGGGGAGCCTCTCGGCGTCGTCCTCGCCCCCCCCGAGGGGGCGCCGTCCCCGGCCTCGGTGGGAGTCGCCTCCTTCGAGGTCAACCGGTTCTACATGCCCGACCTCCTCGAGGCCCCCGACCCCTGGCTCTGGCAGGCCGCCATCGCCTCCCCGGGATCGCCCGTCACCGCCGCGCCCTTGTCCTTCTCGCTGTCGGGGGTGGACCAGGCATCGCTCACCGACGCGCGCCTCGTCGTCCACCTCCAGGGCGGCTCCGAGTCCGGGTACACCACCGACCACCACCTCGAGGTCCGCCTCAACGGCTCGCCGGTCGCAGAGACCTCCTTCTCCGGCAAGAAGCCCCACCGCTTCGACCTCGCCGTCCCCGCCGCGAGCCTGCTCGAGGGCGCGAACACCCTCACCCTCGTCAACCTCGCCGACACCGGCGTCACCTCACGCGTCTTCCTCGACCGCTTCTCCGTCTCTTATCCCCAGGCCCCCGCGCTGCGGGGCGGCCTGCTCGAGGGAACGTGGGCCGAGCCCGGTGTCGCCGAGGTCGCCGGGGCGGGCCCCGCCTCGATCGTCCTCGACACCACCCTCGCCGCGGGCGCCGACGTCGCCGGCTCCTCCCCCGTGAAGTGGCTCCTCGGAGCCGAGCCGACCGGCTCGTCGCTGCGCTTCCGCGCCGAGGCCGGCAGGCGCTACCTCGTCGTCTCCCCCCACGCCCTGCTCCGCCCACGCGTCTCGCGGCCCGCCCCCTCCCCCCTGCGCGACACGCAGAACCAGGCCGACTTCATCCTCGTCGCTCCCCGCGACTTCCTCGACGCCGCCCAGCCGCTGCTCGAACGCCGAGCGAGCCAGGGACTCACCACCGCCGCCGTCTCCTTCGAGGAGATCGCCGAAACCTTCGGGCGCGGACAGCCCTCCCCCGAGGCCATCCGCGACTTCCTCTCCTTCGCCTTCCACTCCTGGGCCCGTCCCTCCCCGCGCTACGTCCTGCTCCTCGGCGACTCGACCTTCGACCCCCGCCGCTTCCAGGCCGCCTCCACGCCCTCCCCCCTGCCCGCACTGTGGGAGAAGACCAGCTATCTCCTCACCGCCTCCGACCCCGCCCTCGCCGCGGTCAACGGGACCGATCTGCTCCCCGACCTCGCCATCGGACGGCTCCCCGCACGCAGCCCCGACGAGGCCGCCGCCCTCGTCCACAAGATCCTCGCGTTCGAGGACTCCGGGCAGAACCTCGACGGCAACGCCGTGCTCGTCGCCGACAACCCCGACGAGGCCGGCGACTTCGAGGCCGACGTCGAGGACATCCGCGCGAGCTTCCTCGCCAAGCGGCCCACGCAGCTCCTGCGCCTGAGCGAGCTCGGCTCCTCCATGCGCCCCGCCGTCAAGGACGCCTTCGACCGCGGCGCCTCCCTCGTGAGCTACGTCGGTCACGGCGGGGCCGCCGTCTGGGCCTCCGAGAACGTCTGGAACACCTGGGACACCCCCACCCTCCTCGCCCAGTCCCGTCAGCCCCTCCTCCTCACCCTGAACTGCCTCAACGGATACTTCGTCGCCAACACCCACGACGCCCTCGCCGAGGCCCTCCTCAAGGCCCAGGGCAGAGGCGCCATCGCCGCCTTCTCACCCTCCGGGCTCTCCCTCGACGCCCCCGCCCACCTCTACCACCGCGCCCTCGTCGCCGAGATCACCGCCGGACACCACCAGCGCCTCGGAGACGCCCTCCTCGCCGCTCAGAACGCCTACGCCCAGACCGGCCTCATGCCCGAGCTGCTCGCCGTCTACCACCTCCTCGGCGACCCCACGATGCGCCTGCGCTGAGGTGAGCCCGTCGTCGTTCGGGGCCGCGGGGCTGCGGCGGGTCTCAGCTCCGGGTCAGCCAGCCGATCCACTGGCGCTGGGGACCGAGGTGGGTCCACTCGACGCCGTAGCGCGGCCGTCCCCAGCCCCCGCCCGCCCACACGATGCGGCCGGTGGCGGGGACGGGGTGGACCCGGCGGGCGAAGTGCATCCAGAGGATCAGCTCGTCGCCGACTCCGAGATCGGGGGTCTGGAGGGCGAGGCAGGCCCCGCCGTCCGAGAGGTTGACGGCCTCGCCGGAGACCGGGGCGATCGACTCCGCCTCGGCGGCGATCCGCACGGGGTGCGCCGGGGAGAGCCGCTCGAAGCGCCGCCTGCCGGACCCGTCGTCGCTCACCGCCATGTCGTCCTCCTGGCCGGGTCCCAGTATCCCACGGCCGGCCCGGATGGGCCCGCCGGCGTCCCGGCCCCGATGATAGGCTCGGGAGCGTCATGGACAGACCGGTGGCGTCGGTTCTCCGGGCAGGGCCCGGTCCGCTCCTCGACGGCGGGTGGGACGACCCTGTGTGGGCCGCGGCGGAGACGATCGAGGTCGCCCACTTCCGGCCGGAGGGCAGCGATCACCGCCCGCGTACGCGCGCGCGGCTGCTCCACGACGGCTCGACCCTCTTCGGGCGGTTCCGGGTGGAAGACCGCCACGTCCGCTCGGTGCACACGCGCTTCGGCGAGCCGGTATACCAGGACAGCTGCGTCGAGATCTTCCTGCAGCCGAAGCCCGGCCGGGGCTACCTGAACTTCGAGATGAACGCCGGCGGCGCGCTGCTCGCGAGCCACGTCACCGACCACCGGCGCACCCCGGACGGCTTCGCGGCCTTCCGCAGGCTCACCGCGGAAGAGGGCGGGCGGGTCCGCGTGCGCTCCACGCTGCCGGCGGTGGTCGATCCCGAGATCGCGGCCGACTGGCAGGTCGCGTTCGCGATTCCGGTCGCCCTCCTCGAGGGGTGCGTCGGCCCGATCGGCCCCCTCCGCGGACAGGAGTGGCGGGCCAACCTCTACAAGTGCGGGGACCGCACCTCCCACCCCCACTGGGCGGCCTGGTCGCCCGTCGACGCGCTCAACTTCCACCTCCCGCACTGCTTCGGCACCCTGCGGTTCGAGTGAGGGGCCGGGAATAGAATCCTCCCATGCACCGACGCTCCTGCCGCCTCGCCCTCGCCGCCCTCGTCCTCTGGGCGGCCCCCTCCGCGCCCGCCGCCGAGCGGGCGCAGGCCAGGGCCGACGCCTGGGCGCGCCGGACCCTCGCGAAGATGACGCTCGATCAGAAGGTCGCCCAGCTCGTCGTGCCCGGTCTCGCCGGCGTGTACACGCCGGCCGACAGCGAGGCCGCGGAGAAGCTCCTGCGCCTGGTGCGGGCGGGCGTCGGCGGCTTCCACGTCTTCGGGGGCGGCGAGGCGCTACCCCCCGTGCTCCTCAACCCCGTCTACGGCACCTCGGGAGCGAGGGCGACCAGGGGCGAGGCGCTCGCGATCGCGGTGCTCCTGAACCGGCTCCAGCGCGCCGCGGCGCTTCCCCTCCTCTTCACCGCCGACTTCGAGGGAGGAGCGGGGTACATCGTCGGCGGCGCGACACGCTACCCGCGCGCGATGGCGCTGGGCGCGACGCGGGACGAGGGCCTCGCCGAGAGGGCGGGCCGCCTCACCGCCGGCGAGGGTCGGGTGATTGGAGTCCACGTCGACTTCTACCCGGTGGTGGACGTCAACAACAACCCCGCGAACCCGATCATCAACCTCCGCTCCTTCGGCGAGGACCCCGCCTTCGTGGCGCGCATGGGAGTCGCCTACGCGAGGGGCGTGCAGTCGGGCGGGATGCTCGCCACCGCCAAGCACTTCCCCGGCCACGGCGACACCGCCACCGACACCCACCTCGACCTCGCGGTGATCGAGCACCCCCGCGCGCGGCTCGACGCGGTCGAGCTCGTGCCGTTCCGCGCGGCGATCGCGGCCGGGATCGACGCGGTGATGTCGAGCCACATCCGCCTCCCCGCCCTCGACCCCACGGAGGGCCTGCCCGGGACGCTCTCGCGCCCCGTCCTCACCGGCCTCCTGCGCGAGGAGCTCGGGTTCGACGGCCTCGTCTTCACCGACTCCATGTCGATGCACGCCGTCAGCAAGCGCTTTGCGCCGGACCGGGCGGCGGCGATGGCGGTCCGGGCGGGAGCCGACGTCGTCCTCGACTCGCCCGACCCGGAGGCGGCGATCCGCGGGATCCGGGAGGCGGTCGAGAAGGGCGAGATCCCGCGGGACCAGGTCGACCGCTCGGTCGCACGCATTCTCCGCGCGAAGGCGCGGCTCGGGCTCGACCGGGCGCGGACGGTCGACGTGGAGGCGGTCCCGGCGGGTCTCGGGGGACGCGCCCGCGAGGCCCTGGCGGTCGAGGTGGCTTCGCGGGCGATCACCCTCGTCAAGGACGACCGGACCCAGGTGCCCCTCCGGCTCCCGGCGGGCGCGCGCGTCCTCGTGCTCTCGGTGGTCGACTCCGCGAGCGCATGGCGCGAGGGCGCGCCCGGCCGCGTCTTCGTCCCCGAGCTGCGCAAGCGGCTCGCGCTCACCGCGGTCGAGGTGTCCGACCGCACGACCGCCTCCGAGATGGACCTGCTGCGCGCTCTCGCCCGCAGCCACGACGCGGTCGTCGCCGCCACCTACGTCCGGATCGCCTCCTACAGCGGGCGGATGGGCCTCGCGCCGTCGCAGGTGAGCCTGCTCGGGCAGCTCGCCTCCGACGGCGGGCGGCCCTTCGCGGTCGCCCACTTCGGGAGCCCCTACGTCGGCGAGCTCGCGCCGAAGGTCCCCGCCCTGCTCGTCGCCTTCGACTGGGGCGACGCGGCGGAGGGGGCGGCGGCGCGAGCGCTCCTCGGCGAGGCCCCGATCGGCGGGAAGCTGCCGGTGACGGTCTCCGGCCTGTTCCCCGCCGGCCACGGCCTCGAGCGGGCGGCCGTCGCCCCGGGGGCCCCGGTCGCTTCCGCGCCGCAGGAGCCGTCGCGGTGACGTGCCGGCTCCGCCACGGGCCCCTCAGACGACGGCGGGAACGACGAACGGCTCGCGGTACTCCCGGCTCAGCAGGGCGAGGGCCTGCGGCGTCGCGCTGGGGCCGGCGAACGTCTCCTGCGCGGGGTCGATCTCGAGCACCCCGCTCAGCCTGAAGTCGCTCATCGCCGGGTCGACCCCGTTGGCCTCGACGTGGGCGCGGAAGCCGTCCAGCGTGTCGGCCCAGGGTGCGAAGTCCGAGGCGATCTCCATCGCCCGCCCCCGCTCGTACCCGGCGCCGAGGCGGTAGGCGATGTTCGCCAGGTGGGACCAGCAGCTCGAGTAGTGCGTCTGCTCGACGGGGGCGTTGAGGACCTTCGGATCGCGCCGGCGCAGCGCCTCGACGAAGTTCTTCGCGTGCGCCTCGCCGCCGTCCCCGTCGAACTGCTCGAGACGCTTGCCGTCGTTGCCGTAGCTCCAGCCGCCGCCTCGCCCCCCGGCGTAGTACCCGTCCTCGAACTGGATGACGAAGCCGCTGCGGATGCCCCGGAAATGGGGCTCGGCCTTGACCCCGGCCTTCGACGGGAGGTTCGACAGCGCGAAGATCACGGGGACGATCCCCGTGTCGTAGTAGACGAAGTGGACGTTCGGCGTCTCCCCCGCGTCGCTCCAGAGGAGGCGGGCGCCGCCGGCGAGGACGCGCCTCGGCAGCGTGCACCGGTCGGAGAGCACGTTGCGAATGTCGTCGAGGACGTGCACTCCCCAGTTGCCGAGCTCGCCGCTGCCGGTGTTCCAGCTCCAGTGCCAGTCGTAGTGGAACTTCTCGCGGTGGATGGGGAGGTCCCGGGCGGGGCCGAGCCACAGGTCGTAGTCGACGGACGGGGGCGGCGCGAGCGGCGTGGACCTCTTGCCGATGCCCTCGCGCAGGCCGTAGCGGTTCCCCCGGATCCAGAGCATCCGGCCCAGCTTCCCGGACCGGACGAGCTCCCGGATCTTCGGCTGCGCGGGACAGGAGCGCTGCTGGGTGCCGCCCTGCACGATGCGCCCGTACTTGCGGGCGGCCTCCACGATCCTCCGTCCCTCCCAGACGGTCTGGGCGAGGGGCTTCTCGACGTAGACGTCCTTGCCCGCCTGGCAGGCCCAGACGGCGGCCAGCGCGTGCCAGTGGTTGCAGGTCGAGATCACCACCGCGTCGATCGCCTTGTCGTCCAGCAGCTTGCGGAGGTCCTTGATCGCGCGGGCCTGCGGGAACTGCGCCTGAGCGGCCGCCATGCGCTGCTCGTCGGGGTCGCAGACGGCGGCCACGCGCACGCCGGGGATCCCCCCGAACCACTTCGCGGAGAAGGCGCCGCGGTCTCCGACGCCGATGAATCCCAGGTTGATCGCGTCG
This sequence comes from uncultured Acidobacteriota bacterium, assembly GCA_964561785.1. Taxonomy (GTDB): domain Bacteria; phylum Acidobacteriota; class Vicinamibacteria; order Fen-336; family Fen-336; genus DATBSL01. Next base: position 46,729 of record CAZLRF010000021.1, read on the forward strand.
TTGGCGCCCAGGACGCGGCGCGCCGGAAGAGCCAGCGCGGAGGCGCCGGCGGCGGCGCTGAGCAGGAACGTTCGGCGGGATGAGTGAGGCATGAGTGCTCCCTGAAGCTCGGACCCGGCGGCGGGCCGGGCTAGACGATAGACGATCGCGCGCGCCCGCGCCACGGGGCCGGCATGGCCCCGGACGGACCATCCGTCGCGACCGCCCGTGAGCTAGGCCAGCACCTTCCGGTACGTCTCCTCGTCGAAGCCGACGAGGATCGTCCGGCCCACGCGCAGCGTCGGCGCGCGCAGGTTGCCGGTGGGCCCCAGCATCAGCCTCTCGACGGTGGCCTTGTCGGGCTTCTCCGCCCTGAGGTCGATCCGTTCGACCTTCTTGCCGCGGGCCGCGATCAGCACGTCGGCCCCCTTCAGCATCTCGAGCGCGTCCTTCAACCCGAGGCGCACCTTCTTCGCGTCCACCAGCTCGGCCGTGTCGACCTTCCTCTGCGCAAGGAACCCCTGCGTCTTGCCGCAGGTCGTTCAGCCGGGCCGGTTGTACCGCCAGTCGACCTTCTTCATGTCGCGACTCCCCGCGAGAACGTACCTCGACTCCCGGTCAGTGGACCTTCTTCACCTTCTTGTTCAGGTAGTCCATGAGCACGTACTGGCCGAGGCTCCACGGGCTCGTGAAGTAGGCCTTGCCCCGGCACATCTCGCTCACCTTCTTCACGAACGCCACGAGCTCGCGGTCGCGGGCCAGCATGAACGTGTTGATCAGGATGCCCTGCCGGCGGCAGTTCGCGACCTCCTTGAGGGTGAGGGCGACGACCCGTGCGTCGAGGCCGAAGGGGTTGCGGTAGATCCGCCCGTCGGGCTCGGTGAGGGCCGACGGCTTGCCGTCGGTGATCATCACGATCTGCTTCATGTCCTTGCGCTGGCGCGCGAGGATCCGCTGGGCGAGGCGCAGGCCCTCGCGGGTGTTCGTGTAGTGCGGCCCCACCCGCACCCGGGCGAGCTGGGAGATCGGCACCTCCTCCGCGGAGTCGTGGAACAGGACGAGGTGCAGGCTGTCGCCGGGATACTGGGTCCGGAGCAGGTGCGACAGGGCGAGGGCGACCTTCTTCGCCGGCGTGAAGCGGTCCTCCCCGTAGAGGATCATGCTGTGCGAGCAGTCGAGCATCACCACCGTGGCGCAGGAGGACTGGTACTCCGACTGGCGGACCTGCAGGTCCGCGTAGTCGACGTCGAGCGGGACCTGCAGCCCTTCGCGCCGGATGGCGCTGAGGAGCGTGCCGGAGACGTCGAGGTTCATCGTGTCCCCGAACTCCCAGTCCTTCGAGGGCCCCGAGGCCTCGACGCCGGTGGCGAGGTCCCGGGTGTCGTGCCGGCCGAACGAGGCCTTGCCCACCGAGCCGAGCAGGTCGCGCAGCGAGCGGTAGCCGAGAAAGTCGACGGTCTTCTCGGTGAGCTCGAACTTCACCGGCCGCCCCTCCGGGCCGTGCCCGCCCCCGCCGGTGGGGTCCTCGAAGGGCTGCGCCTCGCTCGCCCGGAGGTACCCCTCGCGCAGCAGCCGCTCGACCGTCTTCTGCAGGAACTGGTCGAGGGCCTCCTGGTCGGCCATCAGCTTCTCGAGCTCGTCGGGGGAGAGCAGCCCCCTCCGGAGCAGAGCCTCGAGGATCGCGTCGTGCAGGGCCTGGAGGTCGTCCCCGCCCCAGTCCTCCATCTCGCGGCCGAAGCCGCTCTGCAGGAAGAAGTCGGAGAGCTCGTCGACGAGCTGCTCGAGGTCGAGGTCCTCCCAGAGCTCCCCGACGTAGCGGTGGTAGCGGACGGCCATCAGTTCACTTGCTTCTTGAGCTTGCGCAGCCGCTCGAGCCGCTCGAGATCGAGCTCGACCTCGCCGCGCCGCTCGGGGGCCACGAAGCCGCGGTCGTCGCTGCGGCCGATCTTCTTCTGGGCCCAGAGCCCCTCGAGCACGAACTCCCCCGCCGCGGCCAGGAGCGGCGGGGGGTCCCCGGGCGCCACCCCGAGCGCGTCCGTGTTCTCGAGGGCCTCCGGCACCCGCTGGAGCTGGGCGAGCACCTCCTCGGCCGAAGAGCCCTCGCGGATGCGCAGCGTCCCGCCCTCCTCGAAGAAGCGCACCACCTGCCGGAAGTGGACGGAGCCGAGGTACGTCGCGAACACCTCGCCCACCGCCTCGCGGATCAGCTCCTTCGCCACGTTCTCGGCGCCCAGCAGCTCGCCCTCGTACTCGAGCTCGAACTTCCCGGTGAGCGACGGCAGCGCCGCGTAGACGTCGGAGATGCGGGGGACCACCGGCGTCTCCCCGTTCAGCAGCGCGCGCCTCTCGGCGTTGCTGACCGCGTTCTCGAGGGCGGAGATGGGCAGGCGCTGCGACACCCCGCTGCGCCGGTCGATCTTCTTGTCCCGCCGGGCGGCGAAGGCGATCCCCTCCACGACCTCCCGCACGTAGCGGGGGATCACCAGGTCCTTCCGCCTCTCCGTCCACGCCTCCTGGGCCGTGATCGCGACCCCGTGCTCCAGCGCCGTCGGGTAGTGCGTGCGGATCTCGCTGCCGATCCGGTCCTTGAGCGGCGTGATGATCTTCCCGCGCGCCGTGTAGTCCTCCGGGTTCGCGGTGAAGACCATGCAGACGTCGACGGGCAGCCGCACCGGGTAGCCCTTGATCTGCACGTCCCCCTCCTGGAGGATGTTGAACAGGCCCACCTGGATGCGCCCGGCGAGGTCGGGCAGCTCGTTGAGGGCGAAGATCCCCCGGTGGGCCCGCGGCAGCAGGCCGTAGTGCATGGTCAGCTCGCTCGCGAGGTCGAACCCGCCCCGCGCGGCACGGATCGGGTCCACGTCGCCGATGATGTCGGCGATCGTCACGTCGGGGGTCGCGAGCTTCTCGACGTAGCGCCGGTCGGGCGGCAGCCACTCGACCGGGGTCGCGTCGCCCCGCTCGGCCAGGAGGTCGCGGCAGCGCTTGCACAGCGGACGGAACGGGTCGTCGTTGATCTCGCAGCCGGCGACGACCGGCATCGCCTCGTCGAGCAGGCTGGTGAGGCTGCGCAGGATGCGGCTCTTCGCCTGCCCCCGCAGGCCGAGCAGGATCATGTTGTGCCGGGAGAGCACGGCGTTCACGATCTGCGGCACCACCGAGTCGTCGTAGCCGACGATGCCGGGGAAGATCGCCTCGCGCGCCTCGAGCTTGCGCAGCAGGTTGCGGCGCATCTCCTCCTTCACGGAGACGCGCCCGCCCGGGTCGGCGGGACGGGACACCTTCAGCTCGCCCAGGGTGCGGGGTCGGGACATGCGGGAAGACCTCCTCGTTCGATTATGGGGTCGAGCCGCCCGTCCCGTCATCCCGTCCGTCCTGCGCTAGACTCGTCCCATGGGCGAGCCCGCGCGACGCCTCGCCACCTGGGACGACCTCCTGAAGACCCCCGACGACGGGCGGGTGTGGGAGGTCCTGGGCGGCAGCCTGGAGGCGCAGCCTCGTCCGCGCCCGGGCCACGGCCATTCCCAGGTCCAGCTGGCCGGCGAGCTGAGCGGGCCGTTCCACCGCGGGCGGGGCGGACCCGGTGGCTGGTGGCTGCTCTTCGAGGTCGAGGTCGAGCTCGCAGCCCACGAGATCGTCGTGCCCGACCTCGGCGGCTGGCGGCGCGAGCGCATGCCGGAGCTGCCCCCGGATCGGCCCGTCCGGCTCCGGCCCGACTGGGTCTGCGAGATCCTCTCTCCGAGCAACCGCTGGCGCGACCGCGGCCGCAAGGCCGACCTGTACCTCCGGTTCGGCGTCCCCCACTACTGGATCGTCGACCCGGACGACCGCGGCCTCGAGGCCTTCGAGGCGCGCGACGGCGCGTGGGTCCGCCTCGGCGCGTGGACCGATGGCGACACGCCCCGCGTCCCGCCCTTCGACGCGATCGAGCTCGACGTGGGCGGGCTGTTCCCGCCGCTACCCTGAACGACCGCTCGGCGAATGCCTCGCGCGACGCCAGCCGCGGGGCCGGCGGCGTGAGCATCCCTCGAGCGACGAGGTGGCGAGTGTCTCTGCCACGGCGAGCCCGAAATCCCGGTCACGCCAACGGAGGCGGACGGTTGGGCGAGGTTTGACGAAGCCGCACGCCCGGGCCTGGGACTGCGTCAGTTCTTCTTGAGCATGTCCAGGAAGCCCTGGAGGGTCGAGAGCTTCCGGGCGGAGGTCGAGTAGAGCTTGGCCGAGAAGACGGCGGTCGCGGCGTGGCCGGCGAGCAGCGTGAACAGCTCGTAGTCCATCGAGGTGAACTGCGTCTTCTGGACGAGGAGCTTGTTGATCGAGATGACGCCGATCGTGGAGTCCTTGATCTTGAGGGGGATGACCGCGATCGGCTCCTCGAAGGGGGAGGGGTCCTTCCGCGCCACCGACTCGGCGAAGTAGCTCTCGCCGCTCTGCGCGGCCCGGCCGATCACGCCCTCGCCGAGGGGGATCGCGGTCCGGGTGGGGGACTGTCCCTCCGAGGCCTCGACCTCGAGCTGGCCGGTCTTCTCGCTGACCATGAGGACGTGGAAGACCTCGGCCCCGATGAGGTTGATCACGATCTCCTGGACGATCCGCACGACCTCCTTGAAGTCGAGGGTCGAGTGGAGCTGGTACGAGGCCACGTAGAGGTTGGCGAGGTTGTTGTTCTGCTCCTCGATCTCGATGTAGCGGTCGGCGAACTCCTTGTTCTCCTCCTCGACCCGCCGGAAGCGCGCCTCCATCTCGGCGAGCTTCTCCTCGAGGTCCCGGACCCTCGCCTGGAGGACCTGGACGCGCTCGTCCGTCGCCTGGGCGCCCCCCGCCGCCTCGAGCGAGGCGATCTTGAAGCGGAGCCGCTCGTTCTCCTTGAGCAGCTCCTCGGTGAACTCCTTGGCCTTCGCGACGATCTGGAGGATGTCCTGACCCTTGCGGGAGAGCTCGTCGTTGGACATTCTGGAACCTCGCCCGGATTCTACCGCAGGGGGGCCCGCTCCTTCTCCCCCAGCGACTGCAGCTTCTTGTGGAGGAAGACGTTCTCGAGGGCGATCCCCGCCTGCTGGACGAGGACCTCGAAGGCCTCGAGGCCCGCGGGTGCCCGGCCGGTCTCGGGGTTGTCGCCGAAGACGAGGGCGATCGTCTCCCGGTGGGCGGCGAGGGGGAGGATGGCGATCCCGCGCGACTGGAAGCGGCCGATGCGGCCCATCAGGTGGCCGAGCCACCGGTCGGCGGGCGGCGGGCCCGCGAACGTGCGGAGGCTGCGCGCGACGTCGCGGAAGACGGAGGGCTCGTTCAGGGGGATGGCGATCTGACGGGCGAGGATGTTCAGGGTCTCCTCGCGGGGGGCGAGCCCGAACCCGCCGAGGCCGCGCGCCTCGTCGTTCTTCACGACGAAGAGGATCGCCCGCTCGAACGACTCGCGGGCCACCTTCATGACGACGGTGGCGATCTCGTTGGCGTCGCCGCCCTGGCGCAGCTCCACGAGCCGCCGCCGGAGCAGGTCGAACGAGCGGCTCGCGCCTGGCGCCGCCTCGCTCGGCGCGGCGTCCCTCGGGGCGGCGCCCCTCTTCGGCGCGGCAGGCGGACGCAGGAGGGCCCGCTCGGCGAGGCGGGGCAGGACGTCGGCGACGAGCTTGCCGGCGAAGGCGGAGATGTCGGCCTCGAACTGCTTCGGGTTGAGCTTGCTGAGGGTGGGCTTGAACACGAAGGCCTGGACGCCCATCTGCCGCGCCCGCAGCCGCAGGGACTGGCTGAGGCTCTCGGTCATCATCAGGACCGGCGGGCGCAGGTTCATCTTCCAGAGGCGCTTCATGACCTCGAAGCCGCCGTGGAACGAGGCCCCGCCCGAGGCCGGCATGCCGAGGTCGGTGACGAGGACGAACGGCGCCTCGTCCTCGCGCAGCCGGCACGCCACCTTCACCGCCTCCTCGGGGTCGCCCGCCTCGGCCACCCGGAAGCCGCCGGCGGCGAAGTGGCGGGCGAGGAGCCCTCGCACGTCCGGCTCGTCGTCCACGAGGAGGACGACCCGGCCCGAGTCCGGCGCAGCCGCGGGCGCCGCCGGGGCGGGCGCGGCCGTCGGAACGACCACCTTCGGGAGCGGCCGTGTGTCCGGGCCGTACCGCTCGGGCGGCGAGGCCTGCCACGGCCCGGCCGCGGCCTCGACCTCCGGCCGAGCGAGGTCGCCGGCGAGGGCCTCCGACGGCACGATCGGCTCCTCGCCGACCACCCCCTCCTCCGGCGCCGCGAACGACGCCTCGACCGCCGCCGCGGACTCCGCGCGGCCGTCGTCGAGCCCCTGGGCGAGGTCGAGCAGCATCTCCTGGGGGTTGATGCCGCGCTCGAGGGTCTCGAGGCGGATGTCCCGGCCGCCCACCGCGGGCGGCACGTCCCCGGTCAGCTCGAAGCCGAAGGCGCCCTCGCGCAGCCGCGCGAGCTGCTCGAGGGCGAAGCCGATGCGCCCTCGCGTCACCTTCTCCCGCACGTCCCTGCCGAGGGTGGCGAGACGCGGGTCGGCGGGGGGCGAGCCCGCGGTGAAGGCGGAGACGACGAGGCCCTCCCGGAAGACGATCGCCCCCTCCCCGCCCTCCATCGCGATCGAGAGATACCCAGTCTTCTTGCTGAACGAGACGATCTGGACGATGTCCAGGAGGGGCAGGTCCTCGAGGTTCCCTTGCAGGGCCAAGCGCTTCTCCGCCGGGATTTTACACCGCGGCCAGGATCTCTCCGGCCACCCGGTCGAGGGCGATCACGCGGTGCACCACGCCCGCGTCGATCGCGGACTTGGGCATCCCGAAGATCACGCAGGTCTCCTCGCTCTCGGCGAGGGTGAGGCCGCCCTGCTCGCGGATCGCCCGCAGGCCCTCCGTGCCGTCCGAGCCCATCCCGGTGAGGACGACGCCGAGCGCGTGGGGGCCGTACACCTCCGCCGCCGACGCCATCGTCACGTCGGCGGAGGGCCGGTGGAGGGCGTCGCGCGGCTCCTCGTCGAGGACGACCACCACGCCGCCCCCGCGCCGCTCGAGCCTCGTGTGGATGCCCGCGGGGGCGACGAATACGCGCCCGGGCTCGACCGGGTCGCCGTCCTGCGCCTCGCGCACCGGGATCGCGGTGCGGGCGTCGAGCCGTTCCGCGAGCGAGCGCGTGAAGCCGCGGGGGATGTGCTGGACCACGACGACGGCGGCCGGGAAGCCGGCGGGGAGCCCCGCGAGCACCGTCTGCAGCGCGGTCGGCCCCCCGGTCGAGGCGGCGAGGACCACGCACTCCGCGGCCGGCGCCGCCTCGCCGTGCGCCCGGGGACGCGCGGCCCGGGGACGCGCGCGCACGCGTGCCCGGCCGAGGGCGCGGACCTTCTCCACGAGCTCCTCGGCGAGGCTCAGCATGCTCATGGGCTGCACCGAGGACTTGTCCACGAAGTCCATGGCCCCGAGCTCGAGCCCGCGCAGGGTGATCTCCGCCCCCTCCTGGGTCAGCGTCGACATGAGCAGGACGGGCACCGGCTGCTCGGCCATCAGGCGCTCGAGGGTCTCGAGGCCCCCGAGGCGCGGCATCTTGACGTCGAGGGTCACGACGTCGGGCCGCAGCTCGCGCGCCTTCGCGAGCCCCTCCTCGCCGTCGGCGGCGAACCCCACGACCTCGATGTCCTCCGCCGTCCCGAGCATGCGCTCGACCGCCTTGCGCACGAAGGCCGAGTCGTCCACGACCAGGACGCGGATGCGGCGGACGCCGCTCACGACGACGCCTCGGGCTTCTGGTACACGATCGCTCCCTGGAACCGGATCGGGACGAAGGCGCTCGACACCCGGGCGAGCGACTCCGCGTGCCCGAGGAAGAGGTACCCGCCGGGGGCGAGCGCCTGGTGGAAGAGGGACACCGCGCGCTGCACCGCGGCGTCCGAGAAGTAGATGAGGACGTTGCGGCAGAACACGACGTCGAGGGGGGCGAGGCCCTCGTAGCTCGCGGGGTCGAGGAGGTTTCCGGCGCGGAACGAGACGGACTTGCGCGGGCCGTCCTTGACGCGGTGCCCCGTCCCGTCCTTCGCGAAGTGCCGCTCGAGGAGCGCCGGGGGCACCGCCCGCAGCGAGTTCTGGTGGTAGACGCCGCGCCGGGCCTTGTCGAGGGCGGCGGCGTCGACGTCGAGCCCGGTCACCCGCACGTCCCAGCCCCAGAAGAACTGCCCGCTGTCGAAGAGGATCATCCCGAGGGTGAGCGGCTCTTCTCCGGTCGAGCAGCCGGCGGAGAGGATGTGGAGCCGCTTGTCCTCGCCGCGCGACTTGCGCTCCTTGACCGCACGCAGGACGTGGCCGGAGAAGACCTCGAGCTGGGGCTGCTCGCGGAAGAAGTAGGTCTCGTTGTTGGTGAGGTGGCTCACCATGCGCTGCTGCTCCTCCGCCCGCTCGGGGGCGAAGCGCAGGTGGCGGTAGTAGTCCTCGAACGACAGCAGCCCGAGGAGGGCGAGGCGGGGGGCGAGGCGCGAGCGCAGGCTCCCCCGCTGCGCGTCGTCGAAGTAGAGGCCGAACCGCTCGTGGACGAAGTCGCGGAGGAGGCGGAACTCCTCGTCCGAGAGCTCGGCGTCGTGCTCGACGTGCGGGTACTTCACCGCGGCTGCAGCTTCCTGAGGGCGATCGCGGCCGCCTTCTGCACCTCGGGCGCGGCGTCCTTGGCCTTGCGCTCGAGCAGCGGGCGCAGCGCCTCCTTGAAGCCCCCTTCCCCGAGGGCGAGGGCCGCCTCCACCCGCACCTCGGGGAACGGATCCTCGAGGCCGGCGAGGAGGAGGCGACGGGCCGAGGCGTCCTCGAAGCGCCCGGCGAGGTCCACGAGGACGCGGCGCAGCGCGCCGTCGAGCGACCCCGCGACGAGCGCCCGCTCCATGTCGGGCAGGGCGCCCGGCCCGATCCGCCGCAGGGCCTCGAGGGCGGCGCCCTGCAGGGCGGGGTCGGCGAGGGCGGCGACGAGGCGGGCCGACGCGCGGGGGTCGCCGATCTCGCCGAGGGCGGACACCGCGGCGCGGCGCACCGTCGGGTCGGAGTCCTCGACGCGGGCGACGAGAGCGCCGACCGCCTTCGGGCTGCCGACCCGTCCGAGCGCCGCGGCGGCCGCGCACCGCACGCTCCAGTGCTCGTCGTCGAGGGCGACGAGCAGCGCCGCCGTCGACTGCGGGTCGCCGATCTCGCCGAGGCTCTCCGCCGCCGCCCGGCGCAGGTTGCGGTCGGGGTCGCGCAGCACCTCCACGAGCGGGCGCACCGCGGAGACCGCCCGGATCTGCCCGAGGGCCTCGACCGCGGCGAAGCGCAGCTCCTTGCGCGCCTCGGCGACGAGCGGCAGCAGGTGCTCGACCGCGTCGGGGTTGCGCACCTGGCCGAGGGCGCGGACCGCGGCGAAGCGGATGCGCGGGTCCTCCTCCCGCAGGAGGGGCAGGAGGAGCGGCGCCGCCTCCGGCTCGCGCAGCCGGCCGAGGGCGAGCACCGCCTGCTGCCGGACGAGCGAGCTCGGGTCGGAGAGCGCCCCGCGGAGGACGTCGAGCGCGCGCGGGGAGCCGATGTCGCCGAGGGCGAGGAGGGCCGCCGCCCGCAGCGCCTCCGCCCCCTCGTGCGCCGCGGCCACGAGGGCGGGCTCGGCCTCCGGGTCGCGCAGGAGGCCGAGGGTCCGGGCCGCGCGCACCCCCGCCTCGGCGTCCTCGCCGCGCAGGGCCTGAACGAGCAGCGGGCGCACGCGCGCGGGGCTCATCCGGGACAGCGCGTCCATCGCGCTCTCCTGGATGAGCTCGCTCTCGTCGCCGAGCAGCTCGAACAGGAGCATCGGCGCGTCCTCGTCGCCCAGCCGCCCGATCGCCGCCGCCGCTTCCGCCCGCACCTCGGCCGCGGGGTCGTGGACGAGCGGCGCGGCGAGGGCGGTGCCCTCGGGGGGCGCGATCCAGGCGAGGCAGCGCACGGCCCCCAGGCGCACCGCGTCGTCCGGGTGGGCGAGCGCCGCCTCCCACGCCGCCCGCTCGTGGAATCCGATCGACACGAGGGCGTGGCTCGCGAACTCGCGCACCGCGGGGTCGCCGAGCCGCTCGAGCAGGGGGGCCGTGGCCCGCGCCTCGCGCAGCCAGCCGAGGGTCACCGCCGCCGTGCGCCGGTTGCGCGCGTCCTCGTCGGCCAGCATGCCGATGAGGTGGGCGACGAGCTCCTCGTGGCGCAGCGCGGCCTGGACCTCGGGGTCGAGGCTCTCGCCGGAGGCGGTCGCGCGCTGCTCGATGTCGACCACCGCCCGGATCGCGGCGTTGCGCTGCACGGGGTCCGGGTCGAGGAGGTGGGGGGCGATGCGGGGCAGCGCGTCGCGCCCGGCCAGCCGGCCGAGGGCCTCGAGGGCGGGCGTGCGCAGCACCGGGTCCTCGAGCAGGTCGAGGAGAGCGGGGGCGGCGCGCGGGTCGCCGATCTCCCCGAGGGCGTGCAGGGCCGGGTACTGCAGCCAGGGCTCCCCCCGCAGCGCCTCCACGAGGCGCGGCACCGCGAGCGGGGAGCGGATCTGACCGAGGCTCGTGGCCGCGCCGTGGCGCACGTTCACGTCGGGGTCGGCGAGGGCCTCGACGAGGGCGCCGACCGCCGCCGCCGACCGCATCGTCCCGAGCATCACCGCCGCGAACAGACGGACCTCCTCGTCCGCGTCGCGCAGGAGGGCGAGCAGCGGCAGGGTCGCCGAGGAGCCGAGCCGGACGTAGATCTCCATCGCCGCGTTGCGCGACCCCGCGTCGTCGCCGTCGCGCAGCGCGGCCTCGAGGGCGGGGAGGAGGGCCGAGGCGGGGAAGCCGGCGAGCGACTCGACCGCGGCCTGCCGCACCGCCCAGCTGTCGTCGCCCACCGCCACGAGCAGGGCGGGGATCGCCTCCGGGCGCGCGGAGGCCGCGATCTCGGCCACGGCGCGGCGGCGGGCGGGCTCCTCCCCGCGACGCAGGGTGTCGAGGTGGGCGGCGAGGTCGGTCACCGGTGGCCTTCCTCGGGGCTGTGCGAGACGGCCTTCGTCGGGGCTTTCCTCAACGGCTTTCCTCGGGGCCTTCCAAGCCGGCTTTCCTCGGGGCCTTCATCGAAACAAGACCGAAACGGGCCAGGACCTCGCGGAGTCTCGCTCGAGAGGAGACTCCGCGAGGGGCTACTGCACCTTGAACACGCTGACCAGCCGCGCGAGGTTCTCCGCCTGCTGGGCGAGGTTCGCGGTGGCCTTCGACATCTCCTGCACGGTGGCGAGGTTGTCGCGGGCGATCTCCGAGATGTTCTCCATGGCCTTCACCACCAGCTCGCCCCCCTTCTTCTGCTCGGCGGTGGCGTGGGAGACCTGCTGGGTCATGTCGTTCATCCGCTCGACCGCGTTGATGATCTGCCGGCTGCCCTCGGCCTGCTCGCGGGTCGCGAGGCCGACCTGGGACGCGATCTTGTTGATGTTCTCGACCGCGAGGCGGACCTGGCGGCCGCCCGCCGCCTGCTCGCGGGTCGAGTAGGCGGCCTGGGCCATGACCTTCTTGATGTTCTCCATCGCGGCCCGGATCTGCTTGCTGCCCTCCGCCTGCTCGCGCACGGCCTGGGTGACGTGGGACGTCGCGGCGTTCATCCGGGAGACCGTGTCGAGCACCTCGGAGGAGGCCTGCGACTGCTTCTGGGTCGCCTCCGCGATCTCGCCCATGAGCTCGCTCGAGCGAGAGACCGACTCGATGATGTTGCGCAGCGCCGCGCCCGCCTTGTCGGCGAGGGCGATGCCCTGCTTGGCCTCCGCCGCGCCCGAGCGGGCCACCTCCACCGCGTCGGTCGTCTCCTGCTGGACCTTGCCCACGACCTCGCCGATCTCCTTGGCCGCCTCCACCGAGCGCTCGGCCAGCTTGCGCACCTCGTCGGCGACGACGGCGAACCCGCGGCCGGCCTCGCCGGCGCGGGCGGCCTCGATCGCGGCGTTGAGCGCGAGGAGGTTCGTCTGGTCGGCGATCTCCTCGATGACCTCGAGGATGCGCCCGATCTCCTGGGAGCGCCGGCCGAGGCCGGTGATGACGCGGGCGGTGTTCTCCATGTTCTCGGAGATCGCCTTCATGCCGTCCACGGTGCGAGCGACTGCCTCGCCGCCGGTGCGCGCGTCCTCGGAGGCGCGGGCGGAGATCCGGTCGGCCTCGGAGGCGATCTTGGCCACGTCGTTGACCGCCCCCGCCATCCCGGAGACGGTCGCGCTCGCCCGCGCCGCGGCGTCGCCGAGGGCCTCGGCGTTCTGGGCCACCGAGGCGATGAACGCGGCCATCTCCTCGACGGTGGCCGTCGTCTCGTTGACCGTTCCCGCGAGGCTCTCGAGGTCGCGCGCCATCTGGTCGATCGAGACCGTCATCTGCTCGATCGTGGCCGAGGCCTCGGTCACCGTCTGCGCGAGCGTCCCCCCGGAGCGGGCCACCTGCTCGATCGAGGCGCCCATCTCGGTGATCGAGCTCGAGGTCTCCTCGACGTAGCTCGCGAGGCCCTGCGCGCTGCCGGCGACGGTCTGGATGGAGGCGGCCATCTCCTCCATCGAGGTCGAGGTCTCCTCCGCGGCCTGGGCCTGCCCCTGCGCACCCTGCATGATGAGCCGGGCGTTGGCCGAGATCTCGCCGGCCGAGGAGGCGACCTGCACCGACGCCTCCTGGATGTTGTCGACGACGCGGCGCAGGTTGGCCACCATCTCGTTGAGGCTGCGGCCGAGGGTCGCCATCTCGTCCTCGCCCTTCGCGTCGATGTTGACCACGAGGTCGCCCTTGGCGACGGCGCTCGAGGCGGCGACCATGTCCTGCAGCGGGCTCAGCCAGCGCCCGATCACGATCGACCCCAGGACGAAGCCGACCCCGATGACGACCGCGGCGAGGAGCAGCGCCTCGACGACGCGCCGGCGCTGGACCGAGCGCAGCGCGCTCTGGGAGATCGCGACCTCGACGCCGCCCCGCACCGCCTCCGCGGCCTCGCGGGGGGCCGCCCCGAGCTCCTCGCCGAGGGAGGAGCCCCCGGACGAGCTCGTGACCGGCGCGCGGAAGAGCAGCACGCGCTCTGCTTCCGTCGTCACCGCCTCGCGCTCCTCGAGGTCCGAGGGGAGCGCGCCGGGGAGGTCGCGGATGGCCTTGCCCGTCTGGGCGAGCACCGCCCCCCTGGCGTCGCGGATCATCGCGCCCACGACGTCGGAGCGCTCGGCATCCCCGCCCGCCGCGACCGCGCCCTCCAGGAATTGCGCGAGCAGCGCCTTGTCCTCGGTCAGAACCCCGTACTTGGCGTTGAAGGCGAGGTTGCTCGCGACGTAGCGGCCCCTCTTGACGATCTGCTCGCGGATCGCCCGCCCGCCCGCCACGAGGTCGTAGGCGAGGGACACCCCGGTGATGACGAAGGCGGTGAGGGTGAGGAGGCTGAGGATCTTCGCGCGGATCGACTTCGTGCCGATGAGCATCGTGGCTTCTCCCTACGGGTTCGCGTCCCGTCCGTCGGCGGCCCGCGCCGCGGCGGGCTCTCCCGCCGAGCGCAGCTCGTGGGCGAGCAGCCGCTCGAGGTCGACGAGGATGATGAGGCGGTCCTCCAGCTTGGCGACGCCCCGGATGTAGTCGCCCCCCTTCTCCACGACCTCCTCGGGGGGCGGCTCGATGCGCGAGAGCTCGACCTTCAGCACCTGCGAGGCGCCGTCGACGAGGAGACCGAGGAGCCGCTCGCGCACCCGCACGACCACGATCCGGGTGGCGCGGCCGAGGGCGACCTCGCCGAGGGCGAGCTTGCGCTTGAGGTCGAGCACGGGCAGGATCCGCCCGCGCAGGTTGACGACCCCCCGGACGAACTCGGGGGCGCGCGGCACCGCGGTGATCTCGGAGACCCGGCGGATCTCCTGCACCTGGCGCACGTCCACCCCGTACTCCTCGCGGTCGAGGAAGAAGGTGGCGAGGTGCTCCGAGGCCTCGGCCGCCGCCCGCTGCTCCTGCACGGGGGCGGCGAAGAAGGACAGGCTGTGGCCGGCGGAGGGGTCGGCGCCGGGCAGCACGTCCTCGGCGAGCCCCGAGGAGGGCAGCGCGGCGGGTGGCGTGGGCGCTTCCGCCGCCTCCACCTGCCTCAGGATGTCCTCGGCGAGGCCGGAGGCGGGCAGCGCGACGGGCGCCGCCGTCGCGCGGGGCGGCGGCTCGTCGGCGAAGATCATCTCCGGCTCCCGGGCGGGCTCGGCGGGCGGGGGCGGGGCGGGAGGCTCCCCCCCTGCCGCGCGCTCTCCCCGCCGGGCCCTCCTGCGTGCGTCGGCCATTCGACCCATGGCTTCACCCTCGACCAAGCTCGTGCTCGGCGGCCACCGTCTCCGCCACCCGGGCGTCCACCCGCGCCGCGCCCCGCGCCATCGCCTCGACGAGCGCCTGCGTCGCGAGCTGGTTGAGCACCCGCGGGATCCCCTCCGCCGCCGCGTGCAGCCGCGCCGCCGCCTCGCGCGTGAACAGCTCGCGCGAGGCGCCGGCCACCGCGAGCCGGTGGGCGAGGTAGGCGGGGGCGTCCTCGGCGGGAAGCGGCCCGATCTCGAACGACACCCCGATCCGCTGCACGAGCGCCCGGTAGGCGCGGTGGCGCAGGCGCTCGCGCAGCTCCGGCTGGCCCACGAGGACGATCGCCACCAGGTTGCGGTCGTCGAGCTGGTAGTTGGTGAGGAGGCGGATCTCCTCGAACGTGGGCTTGCCCGGGATGAGGTGCGCCTCGTCCACGATCACGAGGGCGGCGCGACCCGCCGCGTCGAGCTCGAGGAGGCGGTCGTGGATCTGCTCGAGCAGGTCGTTCGAGTGGAAGCGCGGCCCTTCGACCCCGAGCTCCTTCGCCACCGTGCTCAGGAACTGGCGCGGGGAGAGTCGGGGGTTGAGGACCATCCCGACCTCGTAGCGCTCGCCCACCCGGTCGGCGAGGGCGCGGGTGAGCAGCGTCTTCCCCGAGCCGACCTCCCCGGTGAGCAGGGCGAGCTCCATCTCCTCCACCGCGAACGCCAGCCGCTCGAGCGCCTCCTCGTGGGTCTCGCTGAGGAAGAGGTAGCGCGGGTCGGGCGTCTTCTTGAACGGCTTCTCGCGCAGGCCGAAGTAGCCCTCGTACACGGGCCTCAGGCCTCCGCCCCCGGCGCGCCCGCCGCCCGGCCCCGCCCCCCGCGTCCGCGCCGGCCCTCGAAGAGGGCGGCCACGTCGAGGATCAGCACGACCCGCCCGTCCCCGAGGATCGTGGCCCCCGCGATCCCCACCGCCGCGTCGGCCACCACGGCGTCGAGGGCCTTGATCACCACGTCCTGCTGGCCGCGCAGGCGGTCGACGGCGAGGGCGAGGCGCTTCTCGCCGCGGCCGACGACGACCGCGTACGCCTCCTCGCCCGCCGCGGCGCGCGCCCCGAACAGCTCCGCGAGGTGCAGGAGGGGCACGACCCGGTCGCGCACGCGCAGGGTGTCGCGCCCCCCGATCCGCGCCACCTCCGCGCGCGAGAAGCGCAGGCTCTCCACCACCGCGCCCGAGGGCAGCGCGTAGATCGCCCCGCCCACCTCGACCATGAGGACGGTGATGATCGCGAGCGTCAGCGGCAGCTGGAGGGTGAACTTCGTGCCCGCCCCCGGCATCGTCTCCGCCTCGATGAGGCCGTTGAGCTGCTCCATGCGCTGCACGACCACGTCGAGCCCCACCCCCCGCCCGGAGACGTCGGTCACGGTGCGGGCGGTGGAGAAGCCCTCGGTGAAGATGAGCTGGATCGCCTCGCGGTCGGAGAGCGCCTCGTCCGGGCGGACGATCCCCCTCTCGATCGCCCGGCGGCGCACCGCGCCCGCGTCGATCCCCGCCCCGTCGTCGACCAGGGTGATCACGACCTGGTTCGACTCCTGGGCGGCGGAGAGGAGGATCGTCCCCGTCGGCGACTTGCCCCGCGCCGCGCGCACCGCGGGCGGCTCGATCCCGTGGTCGACCGCGTTGCGGATGAGGTGCACGAGCGGCTCGCCGATCTCGTCGATGACCGCCTTGTCGACGCGCGTGTCCTCCCCCTGGAGCACGAGCTCGACCTGCTTTCCCCCCTGGCGCGCGAGGTCCCGCACGAGGCGGGGGAAGCGCTCGAAGACGTGACGGATGGGGAGCATCCGCACGTCCATGATCGTCTCCTGAAGCTGCGTCGACACCCCCGCCACCTGCTGCACGGCCCCGAGCAGCTCGGGGCCCGCCCCGGGGACGACGTCGGCGATCTGCCGGGCGAGCTCGTGCAGCTTCGTGCGGGCCACGATCAGCTCGCCCACCAGGTTGAGCAGGTGGTCGAGCCGGGAGAAGTCGACCCGGACCATCGTGGAGCGGGTGGGGACGAGGGCCGAGTCGGCCGAGCGGCCCGCCTTTCCCGGGGCGGACGACGGCGCCGCCGCGGGGGCGGGACCCGCCGCGAGGAGCGCGGACAGCGCCTGCTTCGCGGCGGCGAGGTCGTGGGTCTCGCGGCCGGCGGCGCAGGCCGCTTCGATCGCCTCGCGCAGCGCGCTCGCCCCCTCGAAAAGCCGGTCGAGCCGGTCCCCCTCGAGAAGGAGCGCTCCGTCGCGGGCCCGCGCGAAGACCTCCTCCAGGCGGTGGACGTAGTCCTTGACCGCGGCGAAGCCGATCATGCCGCTGTTGCCCTTGAGGGTGTGCAGCGGGCCGAGAACGGAGGAGGCGACCTCGCCCTGGTGCCCCTCTTTCTCGAGGCGCAGGAGCGCGGCGTCGAGAAGGGCGAGGTGCTCGCGGGCGTCCTCGAGGTAGATGCCGACGAGCTCGGCGGAAACCTCGAGCTCCATCACCGCGGAGAAGGCGCCTCGGCGGGCCTCACGGCGCCGTGATCTTCTCGATCAGGCTGTGGAGCTCCGACGCCTGGAAGGGCTTCTTCACGTAGCCGCGGGCGCCCATCTTGAGGCCCCGGATCGTGTCCTCCTCCTTGCCCTCGGTGGAGATGATCACGACCGGGATGTCCTTGTAGGCGGGCTCCTTCTGCACTCGCTGCAGGAACTCGAGGCCGTTCATCACCGGCATGTTGATGTCGAGGAGGATGAGGTCGATGCCCTCTTCCTGCGCGAGCTTGTCGAGCGCCTCGAGCCCGTTCATGGCGCTCACGAGCTTGCAGTTCTTGTAGCGGGACAGGAAGAGCTTGTACATCTGGTGGATGAGCGCCGAGTCGTCGACGGCGAGGATCTTCCTCAGCATCGCCCTGTCTCCAAAGTGGCCCGCCCTCCGCCGAAAAAGCCGTCCTCTTCTACCACCTAAAGTCCCGTCTTTCAAGCAGTCAGGAGGCGGTCGGGCGGCACCGGGGCAGGATATAGTGGCGTTCCGGTGTTCGAGTCCAAGGAGAAGCTGCGGGAGGACGCCCGGACCCTCCTCGATTCCCTGCGGGGGCTCGGGGAGGGACGCTACGCCGTCCTCTTCGACCGCGAGGGTCCCCTCCTCCAGAGCCCGGAAGAGGCGGGCGCGGCCGAGTGGGACCTCCGGCAGCTCGTGCGCGACCGGACGGAGGGGCTCTTCGCCCTGCCCGCGGCCCTTCACGGCGGCGAGCCGATGGAGGACCTCTTCGCGCCCTGGGAGAGCGAGGAGTTCTTCCTCGCCTTCGTGAACGGCAGGGTGGGCGTCCTCGTGGCCTGCCCCGACGCGCAGCGGCTCCAGGACGAGTCCGGCAAGCTGCTGAAGGTGCTGGCCGACCGCCTCCTCCGGATGAACCCCGGCTGGCGGCTCGACGCGCGCGGGCGAGGGCTGTTCTTCGGCAGCCCTCGGCTCGACACCGTCGTGATCGGCCGCCCGGCGCGCTAGAATCGGGATTTGCCGCGGCGCCCCCGCGGCCCCTCCTCCAGAGCATGCGCCAGGAGAGCATCCGCAACTTCTCGATCATCGCCCACATCGACCACGGCAAGACGACCCTCTCCGACCGGCTCCTCGAGCGGACGGGGGCGCTCAGCCAGCGGGAGATGACCGAGCAGTTCCTCGACTCGATGGACCTCGAGCGCGAGCGCGGCATCACGATCAAGCAGCACTCGGTGCGCCTCGAGTACCGGGCGAAGGACGGCGAGGACTACGTCCTCAACCTGATCGACACCCCCGGACACGTCGACTTCTCCTACGAGGTCTCGCGCAGCCTCGCCGCGTGCCAGGGGGCCCTGCTCGTGGTCGACGCGAGCCAGGGGGTCGAGGCACAGACCCTCGCGAACGCCCACCTCGCCTCGGACGCCGGGCTCGAGATCATCCCCGTGCTCAACAAGATCGACCTGCCGGGGGCCGAGCCCGAGCGCGCGAAGGAGCAGATCGAGCACGTCATCGGCATCGACGCCTCCCACGCGATCCCCGCCTCGGCCAAGCTGGGGATCGGCATCGACGAGATCCTCGAGGCGATCGTCCACCGCGTCCCCCCGCCCCACGGAGACCCCGAGGGGCCCTTCCGCGGCCTCGTCTTCGACTCGTGGTTCGACCAGTACCGCGGGGTCGTCGTGCTCGTGCACGTCGTGGACGGCAGGCTCGAGCCGGGGATGAGAGTGCGCCTCATGGCCACCGGCGGCGCCTACGAGGTCGAGCAGCTCGGCGTGTTCACCCCGAAGCCGGTGCCGGTGGACGTGCTGACCGCGGGCGAGGTCGGCTTCGTGATCGCCGGCATCAAGAAGGTCTCGGACGTCGCGATCGGCGACACCCTGACCGACGACCGCCGCCCGGCGGCGGAGCCGCTGCCCGGCTTCAAGGAGACGAAGCCGATGGTGTTCGCCGGGCTGTACCCGGTGGACGCCGACCAGTACGCCGAGCTGCGCGACGCCCTCGAGAAGCTGCGCCTCAACGACTCGTCCTTCTTCTACGAGCCCGAGACCTCGGCCGCCCTCGGCTTCGGCTTCCGCTGCGGCTTCCTCGGGCTGCTGCACATGGAGATCGTCGAGGAGCGGCTCGAGCGCGAGTTCGACCTCGAGCTGCTCGTCACCGCGCCCTCGGTGCGCTACCGGGTGCTGAAGACGGACGGGGAGGTCGTCGAGGTCGACTCCCCGGCGCGGCTCCCGGAGCCGGGCCGGATCGAGGCGATCGAGGAGCCGGTCATCACCGCCACGATCCTCACCGGCGACGAGTTCGTGGGGGCGGTCCTCAAGCTCTGCCAGGACAAGCGGGGCGTGCAGAAGGGCATCCACTACGTCACGACCACCCGGGTGATGATCCAGTACGAGCTCCCCCTCGCCGAGATCCTGCTCGACTTCTACGACCGCCTGAAGTCGGTCTCGAAGGGCTACGCCTCGCTCGACTACGAGTTCACCGGCCACTGGGTCTCGCCGCTCGTGAAGCTCGACGTGCTCGTGAACGGCGACCCCGTGGACGCGCTGTCTCTGATCGTGCACCGCGACACCGCCTACCCGCGCGGCAAGGCGCTCGTCGAGAAGATGCGCAAGATGATCCCGCGGCAGATGTTCGAGGTGGCGATCCAGGCCGCGATCGGCTCGCGGGTCATCGCCCGCGAGACCGTGGCGCCCCTGCGCAAGAACGTGCTCGCCAAGTGCTACGGCGGAGACATCACCCGCAAGAGGAAGCTCCTCGAGAGGCAGAAGGAGGGCAAGAAGCGCATGAAGCGGGTGGGCACGGTCGACATCCCGCAGGAGGCCTTCCTCGCCGTCCTGCGCGTCGACGAGTAGGAGTGGACCCGAGATGAGCACGTCCCCCGCGTTCCCGCCCCCGCCGGCCCCGCAGAAGGGCCGCGGCCCATGGAGAACGCTCGCCGCGGCCGCTCTGATCGCCGGAGCCGGGCTCGCCCTCGGCTGGCTGGCCGGGCGGGCGGCCAAGGGACGCGTGCCGCGACCGGACGCCGACGTCTCGCTCGTCGTGGTTGTCGCCGTGGCGCTCGCGGCGGTGTTCGCCGCGATCGTCCTCCACGAGCTCGGGCACGTGGCGGGGGGGCGGCTTCGGGGGATGCGGCTCGTTCTCTTCGCGGCGGGCCCCGTGCTGGTGCTGGGACGACCGGGCCGGCGTCTCGAGTGGCGCTTCAACCGGATCCTGCCCCTGTGGGGCGGGCTCGCGGCGATGGCGCCCGCCACGCAAGGCGACTTCCGGCGGGACATGCTCGTCGTCGCCGCCGCCGGGCCGGCGGCGAGCCTCGTGGCGGCGGCGCTCGCCGCCGTCGCCGGGGCGGCGCTGCAGGCAGGGGGCAGCGCTGGCGCCGCCGGCGCCGCCTTCATCCTCGCCTTCCTCTGCGGGGCGATCGGCTTCGCCACCGGCCTTCCCCTGCGCGCGGGCGGCTACCTCAGCGACGGCGCGCAGTGCCGGGAGCTCCTGCGCGGGGGAGGCGAGGTGCTCCAGCGTGCCGCCGCGGCGCGTCTGTTCGCACGAAGCCTCGCCGGCACGCGGCCGCGCGACTGGCCTCCCGAGGAGGTCGAAGCGGCGCTCGCTCCCGGGGGGCCTGCGGTCTACGCGACCTCGGCGCTGCTGCTCGGCGCCGCCCACGCCCTCGACCGGGGGGAGCGAGCTCTCGCCCGGGAGCGCCTCCTCGCCCTCGCCGAGAGGATCGCCGACATCCCGGACGGGTTCCGGCAGGCGGCGGCGGCCGAGATCGCCGCCTTTCTCGGGGAGGAGGGCGACGCCGTGGGCGCGCGGGCGTGGGCCGGGGCGGCGAAGGGCGGGCTCGTCGAGCCGCACCAGCGCGAGCTCGTGCGCGCGGCGGTGGCCTTCGCCGAGGGTCGCGACGAGGACGCGAGGCGGGCGGCCGCTTCCGCCCGTGCGACCCTGGGGCGCTCCTGGGACGCGGGCGCGGCGCAGGCCGCGCTCGAGCGCCTGGACGCGCTCGAGCGGAGGGGGGCCGGCGTCGCGCAGCGCTGAGGTCGGGGCCCCTCGACATGGAGGGCGCGCGCGTCCGGGAACCAGACTCGGGACGCGGGCCGGGCCGGGCGGAGCTCTTGACCTGCGACGGCGCCTGTGCCGGCTAAACCTTTGTAGTTGAGCGTCTTGGCTCGCCTCTCGCCGGTTCGCCCGGAAGCGGCACGTTTCGTGCTTCGAAGGGCTCCCAGGGGGAGTGCGCGTGCAGTGGCATGGTCGTGAGAGGGCCCCGTGGTGGCTCGCAACGGGAATCCTGTTTGGCCTCGCCGCGCCCGCGGACGCGGCCCGCTTCGGCGTTCCCACCAACCTGAACGCCGCCGGCCAGGTCTGCACCGCCGTGGGCACGCCCGCGGGCTGCACCGCCGTGAGCGCCGACCCGCCGGGCTGGTTCGTGCTGGAGCGGCTCGACTCCGGCTCGGCCAACGGCGACGTCGTCCACCAGGTCCGGCTCTTCGTCGAGGTCACGGGGACGACGCTCGACATCCGCGTGTTCGACGCGGGGCTTTCGGACGCGCGCGACCTCGGGCGCACGGTGACCACGCGCTACCGGCTGCGCAACCCCACCAACACGACGACGATCGCCGGGGTCACCATCACCACCGACAACGCCACGACCGAGAATCGCCTGGCGCGCTTCGCCTGTCAGGAGGGCAGCGCGACCGCCGCCTTCCGCACCCCGGACACCGCCTTCGGCGCGACGAACCGCATCTTCGGCACTGGCGCCGCCCCGTGCGCGGCGCTCGCCCCCGGGCTGTACATCTTCGAGGTCACGATCCAGGGCTCGACCGGCGACCCGACCTATGAGGGCCGCAACGCCTTCGGAGTCGAGTTCCTCGACTCCGCCGGCAACCCCTACAACGCCTACACGATCGGCAACGCCGACAACACCATCGCCACCGTGGCGGCCACCGACACGTCCATGATCACGGGCGCGGTGGCGGGCGACCGGCCCACCGCCAACGTCTCCGGCTACACCGCCTTCTTCCCCTACGTGAACCGGGGCTGCACGATCGAGGCGATCGACTTCGATCTCGACGCCAACAACGCGGAGGGCAACGGCTCGGTCGCCACGCTCGTGGACACCCTGGGCGCGGCGAGCGACCTCGCGCGGAGCAACAACGACGACGTGGCGACCACGACGGTGAGCGTGGAGCCCGCGGGGGTCGCCAACCTCGTCTCCAACAACTACGGGATGTTCGCCCTGCGGACGCAGCTCGACGAGTGGGCGACCGCGCAGAACCACGTCGACTGGCGGATCGCGGACTTTCAGGGCTCGGCCGCGGGCGTGCCGGCGAACTACCCCCGCCGACCGACTTCCCCGATCCGCACGTACCTTCCCAACGACTACTCCGCCTGCCAGACGTCGGGCTGCACGCTCGTGGCGCCGCAGGAGCCGGTCCTCGCCGCGAGCGCCGTGCTCCTGAGCGGCGAGAACCCGCCCCTGCCGGGAGGCGCCGCGACCCGCTTCGCGCTGACCGCGACGGTCGCCAACCCCGGCGCGACGCCGATCACGAACGTCCAGATCACGGTGCCGCTCGTCACGGGCGCCACGTACGTGGCCGGCTCCCAGATCGGAACGATCGACGGCGCGGCCGCCACCTGCACCGACGGCTCGGCGGCCGGGTATCGCCGCTGCACGTTCGCGACGCTCGCCGCCGGCTCCTATGCCTCGCTCGGCTTCGAGATCGACTTCCAGCCTCCGGCGAGCGGGGTCCAGAACCTCACCGGCCCCCCGGCCGCGGGCTCGCCGCCCCCGAATACCACGGTCTGGGCGCAGTACACGCCCGCCTCGCAGTCGCCGACTTACCCCCGCACGGAGACGCTCGGTCCGATCTGCCAGATGGCGGTGAACGCGGCGCCCCTCTCCGACCTCCAGCTATTGAACCCCACCGATGCCCCCGACCCGGTGACCGCTGGCACCAACCTCACCTACACGTTCCAGCTCCGCAACCTCGGGACGGCCGCCGCCCCGAACGCCTCGGTGACCGACGTGCTTCCCGCGGGCACGACCTTCGTCTCGGCCACGCCTCCCGCGGGCTGGTCGTGCGTGACGCCCGCGGTCGGCTCGGGCGGGACGGTGCGCTGCTCGATCGCCAGCTTCCCGACCGGGACGACCGTCACCTTCACCGTGGTGGTGCGCGTCGCCTCGACCGTCCCCAACGGCACGGTTCTCACCAACTCCGTCAGCACGACGAGCGGCAACACCGACAACAACCCCTCCAACAACACGGTGTCGATGGCGACGACGGTCGTCTCTGCGGCCGCGAGCGCCGACCTCGCGGTGACGAAGGCGGACACGCCCGACCCCGTCCCCGCCGGGCGGGACCTCACCTACACGATCGTGGTCACGAACAACGGGCCGGCCACGGCGCTCGGCGTGACGCTCATCGACGCCGTGCCCGCCAGCACCACCTTCCGCTCGGTCTCGACCCCGAGCGGCTGGACCTGCGCGACGCCGGGCATGGGGGGCACGGGCACGGTCAGCTGCACTCTCGCCTCCCTCCCCGCCGGCCAGCTCTCCGCGGTGACCCTGCGCGTGCGGGTCGACCCGGGGGCGACGGTGGGCTCGACGATCACGAACACCGCCTCCGTCTCGAGCACGGTCTCCGACCCCGTCCCCGGGAACAACTCCGCCACCGCCACGAGCACGGTGGCCGCCGCCAACACCTGCCCGACCCCGGGCAAGGACGGGGCGGGGGGCACGCTGGCGAACGTCGTGAACAGCTACTACCCGGGCGTCGGGACGGCGGCGGCGGGATCGACGACGATCACCCTCGGCGCGAGGCGGGGAGCGGCGGCCACGATCGCGGTCGGGGACCTGGTGCTCGTCGTGCAGATGCAGGACGCGGCGATCGACTCCACGGACACCGACGCCTACGGCGACGGCACGGCCGGAGACGGCGAGGCGCGCGGGGCCACGGCACAGAACAGCACCGGCCGCTACGAGTACGCGGTCGCGACGAGCGCGGTGGGGGCGGGCGGGGGCACGCTCACGGTGAGCCGGGGCCTGCTCCACACCTACACGACCGCCGCCCCCACCGGCACCCAGGGCCAGCGGCGCTTCCAGGTGGTCCGCGTCCCCCAGTACACGACGGCGACGCTCGGCCCGTCGCTGAGCGCGTCCTACTGGGACGGCAGCTCGGGCGGGATCCTCGCCTTCGACGTGCAGGGGGCGCTCGCGCTCGGCTCCACGACGGTGAGCGTGAGCGGCCGAGGCTTCCGGGGCGGCGGCGCGCAGCAGCGCGCGGGCCAGACCGGGGGCTCCGGGGCTGCTTTCAGAAGCCAGTCCACGACGAACTACCACGCGTCCAAGGGCGAGGGCACGGCGGGCACGCCGCGCTACGTCTACGATCCCTCGACTCTCGCCGTGGTCAACACCGGGGCCGAGGGCTATCCGAACGGCAGCTTCGCCCGGGGCGCCCCGGGCACGGCGGGGGGCGGCGGCACGGACTCGGCCCCGGCGACGAACGAGGAGAACTCGGGCGGCGGGGGCGGCGGCAACGGCGGGCTCGGCGGCCGCGGCGGCAACGCCTGGAGGAGCAACGCGCCCGTCGGCGGCTTCGGGGGCGCCGGGATCGCGGCCGACCCGGCCCTCGCGACCTTCGGCGGGGGCGGCGGGGCCGGGACGCGCAACAACTCGGCCGGCGACGAGAGCAGCGGCAACGCGGGCGGCGGGGTCGTCCTGATCCGGGCCGACTCGCTCACGGGCACCGGCACGATCGAGGCCGACGGCCTCTCCGCGAACACCACGGACACGACGCCCGACAACGACGGCGGCGGCGGTGGCGGGGCCGGCGGCACAGTCGTCGTCCTCGCGCCGAACGGGGGCTTCGGCGGGCTCACGGTGAACGCCCGGGGCGGCCGCGGCTCGGACGCCTGGCCGACCGTCGGTATCACCGACTACCCGGGCGAGCGCCATGGTCCCGGCGGAGGAGGAGGCGGCGGGCGGGTCTTCCTCTCCGGCTCTCCCGCGGCGGCGGACGTGAGCGGGGGCTTTTCGGGCATCACGACCCTCAATCTCGAGGTGTTCGGCGCCTCGGACGGCAACGCGGGCACGGTTTCGACGGGCCTCGTGGCCCCGCAGATCCCCGGGATCGACACCACCGGCGCGTGCAGCGCCCTGGCCGCGAGCGTCGCGGACCTCGGCATCACGGTGAATGGCCCCGCGGATACGATCGACGCCTGCACGGCGGCCACGTACACGTTCTCGGTCGTGAACAACGGGCCGGACGACGCCCTCGCTGCGACGGCGTCCTTTCCTATCCCCGCCGGCACGACCTTCCAGTCCCTCGTCCCGGCCTCCGGCTGGACGTGCTCGACGCCCCCCGTGGGCGGGACGGGCACCGTCGCCTGCACCCGGCCGACCTTCGCCGCGGGGGCGAGCGCGCCCTTCGCGCTCACCCTGCGCGTGAGCTGCACCGCCCCCGCGGGCGCGCTCGTCACCGTCACCGGCTCGGTCGGCACGTCGAGCACCGACACCTTCTCGCCGAACGACACGACCACGACGGCCAACCTCGTGGGGCCGGCCGTCTTCCTCCTGACCCGCGCCTCGATCCGGGGCGTGCGCGTGGACCGGGCCGGCCTCGTCGAGTTCGCGACGGCCTGGCAGCACCGCACGGCGGGCTTCCACCTGTACCAGACCGCCGACCCCGCTGGCCGGCGGGGGCTCGAGCCGCTCACCGCGGAGAGGATCCCGGCCCCGCGGCCCGACTCGCAGCTTCCCATCCTCTACTCGGCCCGGACGGCGCCGGTCACCGCCCCCTACGTCGTCATCGAGGAGGTGGAGCGGGGCGGCGCACGGCGGCTCATGGGGCCGTTCGCGGTGGGCGACGCGCGGCAGCAGGCCCTGCTCGAGCGGACCGAGCGCCGGCTCGCCCGGGCCGGCGCCGCGGCGGCCTTCGTGTCGAGCGCCGCGCGCGCGCGGTTCGTCCCCTTCGCCGCGCGGGAGACCGCGAGGCGGTCCCTGGCTCCCGCGGAAAGCCTGCGCCGCGCCCCTCGCCCCGGGTCGGTCGGCGTCAAGATCGAGACGGCCGGCGAGGGCATCGCCACGGTGAGCCGGCGGAGCCTGGAGGCGGCGGGCCTCCCGGTGGGGCTGCGCCTCGCCACTTGCCGCCTCACCCGCCAGGGCCGCCCCGTGCGGTTCGAGGTCCGCGACGAGGGCGGCCCGGCCGAAGGCCTCGCCTTCCGCGCCGAGGCGCTCGACACCGCGTACTCGAGCCGCAACGTGTACGTCCTCACGTGGGCGGGCCCGGCCCCGGTCATGACGGTGCGGCTCACCAGCGAGGCCGACCCGATGCGGCCGGGCTGGGTCCGCGTGGCACGCCCGCTGCTCTACGTGCCGGGCGTTCCGCGGGGGACGGACCCGTGGCTGTGGGACCAGCTCGCGCCCGGGTTCGGGACCTGGCCCTACGAGTGGGACCCGACGGCGGGCACGTTCGACCTCCCCGGCTGGCCGGACCACGCCCCGGTGGCGGTGCCGGTCCGGCTGCGCGTCCAGGGCATGACGGAGCACCGGCACCTGGTGTCGGTCTCGCTCAACGGGGAGAGCCTGGGCACGCTCGAGCTCGACGGGATCGCCTCGGCGTATCTCGAGGCGACCGCGACGCAGCTCCGCTCGGCCGCGAACGAGCTGCGCATCGACTACGCGGCCGCGGACGGCGACCCCGACGCCTACGCGTACCTCGACTACCTGGAGCTCGCGCGGCCCGCGGGATGGCAGGACCCGCCGGTGGAGGCGGTCGTGCGCCCGTTCGACTCCACCCTGCCCCCGCCGGGGGCCGACTACCTGATCGTGACCCACCCGCTCTTCGCCGCCGAGGCCGAGCGCCTCGCGGAGGCGAAGAGACGCGAGGGGATGCAGGTCGCGGTGGCCGACGTGGAGAACGCCTACGACGGCCTGAGCGGCGGGGTCCCCGAGGCGAACGCGGTCCGCGCGCTCGTACGGCGCGCGGCGGCGGGGGGGCGGCTCCGGTACGTCCTCCTGCTCGGCGACGACAGCTTCGACCCCGACGACCGGGCCGGGTTCGGCGGACGCGCCTTCGTCCCGTCCCTCTACGGCTGGGACGGCGTCTTCGGGCGCGTGGCCTCGGAGAACCGCTACGCGGACATCGACGGGGACGGCCGGCCCGACGTCGCGATCGGCCGCCTTCCCGCGCGCACCCCGGCCGAGGCCGCCTCCCTCGTGGACAAGGTCGAGCGCCAACAGGCGCTGCTCGCGCGAGGCGCCGGGCGCCACGTCTTCGCGGCGGACGACCCCGGCCCGGACGGCTTCGACTTCGCCGCGGAGGCCCGCACGGTCGCGGCGCGGCTCCCCCACCAGCGGCCCCCGGCCTGGGCCGACCTCGCGGAGGGGGTCGCGGCCGCCCGCGGCCGCCTCTTCTCCGCCCTCGCCGAGGGAGCGGCCTTCACCCACTACTTCGGCCACGGTGGCCCGCAGACCTGGGCGGACGAGGGCCTCCTCACGGTCGAGGACGCGGCGTCGCTCCCGTCGACGGGCACGGTCGTCCTCGCCTGGTCCTGCCAGGCCCAGTTCTTCCAGTACCTCTTTGGCCCGTCGGTGAACGAGTCGCTGCTGCTCAAGCCCGGCGGCGGCGCGGTGGCGGCCTTCGGTCCCGCCGGCATCACCGAGGCCCCGCTGCAGGCGCTGCTCTACGAGCGGCTCTACGACGAGCTGCTCTCCGGCCGGGTGTCCCTCGGCGAGGCGATCCGCCGGTCGAAGGCGCGCGCGCTGAGGGAGCACCCGGCGGTGGCCCCCGTGGTCGAGGGATGGAACCTGCTCGGCGACCCCTCGCTCGCCGTCTCCCTCGGTCGCCGCGGCGTCCCCAGACGCCGCCGCTGAGATTCGGGACGGGAGGGGAAGGACCTCGCTCGCTCAGCGGGGCGCGGGGGGCGGGGCCGCCTCGAAGCGGGCCACGCGGCGGCCGCTCGCGTCGAACAGCTCGAGGTGCGGGCCGAGCGCGCGCCAGGAGACCGTCGCCGCGAGCGCCTTGCGGAAGGCCGCGTCCGCGGGCGCGACGTCGGGGCAGGCCATCATCGTGCCCGCGAGGGGGCCGAGCTTCATCTTCGAGCCGTCCGTCTCGTACGTCCCCATGAGGCGGTTGCAGCCGTCCGAGCCGGCGACGGCGCCGGGCTTCGGCCCGAACACGAGGTGCGGCCGTCGCGCGGGGTTCTTCGGCACCACGGGCTCGCCGTCGACCTGGGTGAGCCGCCAGTGCGTCCCCTCGAGGGGCGGCGTGTCGAACCGGGGCGGGCACGACTCGCCGGGGTGGATCGAGACGAAGCGCTCCACCACCAGCATCGGCCGCTTGGGCCCCTCCATGTTCACGCGCTCGACGATGCGGCCCTCGACGCGGGCGAGGGCGGGCGCGCCCGGCTTGCGGTCGGGCAGGGCCAGGTAGGCCTTCTCGAGGGCCCGGAAGTCCGCCTCCATCGCCACGGGCAGGCGCCGCCGCGTGAGGCACTCGACGAAGGCGGGGCTGTCGGCCATGGAGGTGAAGGAGCCGACGAGCTCGAGGCGCGGCTCGAGCGGGGCGGGCGAGGCGACGCGGACGAGGTCGAGGTTCGCCGAGGTCGAGATCGGCTCTCCCTCGCGGTCGAGCGCCGTCAGCCTGTCCTCTGCGGAGACCGCGAGGAACGTGGGCGCCTCGCGGCCGCCGGCGAGCGCGAGCGTCTTGCCGTCGGAGGACAGCGCGGCGCGGCCGACCTCGTCGAACGTGCCCGGCCGGCCCTCGTACTCGCGGCGCAGGTAGTAGGCGCCGTCCGGGAAGAGGGCGAGCGTGTGCTTCACCCCGGGGCAGTCGGCGCAGGGCAGCGTGCCCTCGAAGGTGCCGGTGGGCCGGGCCGGGCGCGGCGTGGGCCGCGGCGGCGCGCCGCGGCGCTTCAACAAGAGCTGGATCTTCGTGTCCTCCGCGCTCCGCAGGACCGGGACGACGGTGTCGGTGCCCCACGACATCGGGCCGTCGGTGAGCGTCGCGCGCACGACGTAGCGGCCCTTCGGGTCGAGCTTCGAAGGGTCGTACGGGATGCGGACCTGATAGGGCGGGCCGCCCGCCGGCGAGAGGCGCTGGCGGGCGAGCACCACGGCCGGCGCGTCCGCCCGGGAGACGTCCTCGAGCGTCGCCTCGAACACCGCCTGGGGGCTCACCATGATCCGCTCGCGGTACGAGGCGGTGCCGGTGATCGCCGTCTCGTCGGTCGTAGGGGAGAGCGCCATGATCATCAGCAGCGAACCGGCCAGCCTCATCGGAACCTCCGGTCTGGCGGAGATTGTCGCGTGCCCCGCCCCGTCCCGTCCACACCCGCCCACTCGAGCCTCTCGAGGGCACGGGGCCGGTGCGTGACCTCCTTGGGCAGGGGCGGCCCGAGGCGACCCGGTACGCGCCCGCCGCCCCGGCGTTGACAACCGAAGGGAGGCTTCTGTATGAGTACCAGGTTTCCATTCGAGGAGGTCGGGATGACGAGAAGGACGGCCACGCTGCTGCTCGCGGCGGGCATCGCCGCCGCGGGAGCCGCGGCGGCGGAGGCGCAGGAGATCCGCTGCAAGAGCCAGGACTACCGGTACAACTTCTGCCGGGTCGGCTTCACGGTGCGTCACGTGGAGCTCGTCCGGAAGCTCTCGAAGAGCCCCTGCGACTTCGGTCGCTCCTGGGGCTACCAGACCCGCGGCGTCTGGGTGAACCACGGCTGCGAGGCCATCTTCGCGCTCAACCCCGGCGGCAGCGGGTGGGGAGGCAGCGGCGGCAGCGGGTGGGGAGGCAGCGGTGGAAGCTGGGGCGGGGGCGGCTGGGGAGGCAGCGGCGGCAGCTGGGATGGCGGCAGCTGGAGCGTCCCGGGCTGGGCGGTCGGTCGATGGCGCGGCGAGACCGAGTGGCGGGGACGCCCGGTCCTGCTGACCGTGTACCCCGGCGGCGCGGTCCGCTGGCAGGCCTTCGGCTGGAGCGGCATCAGCGGCCACTGGCGGGGTGCCGACAACATCTTCCTCAACGACGGGACGCGGATCGACGTGGATCGGTCGCTCTTCAGCTCCCAGAAGATGCGCCTCGAGTGGCCCGGCGGTCAGCGGATGTACTTCCGGCGGATCGGGTAGGAGGCGAACCATGAGAACAGCGCATCTCGCACCGATCGTGGCCCTTCTCCTCGCCCCGGGCGCGACCGTCCTCGCCCAGGCCGAGGCCCCCGCGCCGAAGGCCCCCTCGACCCCGCCCGCCGCGAAGCCGGCGTCGACCGCGCCGGCGCGCCCGGCGGTCCTGCCCACGAAGGACAGCCTGACCGTGATCCGCGAGCGCGGCCGGCTCGTCGCCTGCGTGGCCCCCCAGGCCCCCTGGGCGCTGCAGGTCGACGAGGGCCAGTTCACGGGCTTCTCGGTGGACATCGCGAAGCAGCTCGCCGAGGACCTCGGCGTCGAGGTCGCGTTCGTCCCCACCGACTTCGCGAGCCTCATCCAGGCCCTCGCCGAGGGCGAGTGCGACGTCGTCCCCGGCGGCCTGTCCCCCACCCCGGAGCGGGCCCTCTTCGCCCACTTCTCCGACCCCGTGGCCCGCCACGGCATCGGCGTCCTCGCCGCGAAGCAGGCGGCGGCCGCGTGGAAAGTCGCCGCCGACCTCGACCGGCCGGAGGTCACGGTGGGGGCGGTCGCGGGAACGGCGGAGCTGCTCGACGCGCGGCGGCTGCTGCCGAAGGCCTCGATCGTCGAGGCGCCGAACTGGACGGCTCTCGGCGAAGGGCTGCTCAACGGGAAGATCCAGGCGGCGGTGGCGGCCGACCCGCTGCCCCGGCTCGGCGTCAAGATCGCGCCGGACAAGCTGGTCACCCCGCTCGCGGAGCCGCTCGCCACCCGGGGAGAGTCCCTGGTCGTGCGCCGCGGGGACCTCGAGTTCCTGGCCTACCTCAACACCTGGGTGTACGCTCGTCGTTACGACGGCTGGCTCGAGGCCCGCCGCGATCAGTGGTTCGACAAGCTGGACTGGGCGGACGCGGAGCTGGCGAGGCCGTAGTCCCTTTGCGGCGCGGCGCCCCGGGGCCCGCGCCCCCGGAGGTTTCGATGGGTCTTCTCGACGACATCCTCAAGCAGGTGGGCGGCGCTGGCGCGGCACAGCCGGGGGCCGGGGGGGCGGGCGCCCTCGGCTCGATCGCCGAGATGGTGATGAAGAACCCGCAGATCATCTCGGCGGCCCTCGCCATGCTCAACCCCAAGGACGCGTCGGTCGGCGGCGGGGGCGGGCTCGCCGACGTGATCGGCGCGTTCACGAAGGGCGGCCTCGGCGACGTGGCGTCCTCGTGGGTCAGCGGCGGCCCGAACAAGCCCATCGACCCCGGCGCCCTCTCGAACATCCTGGGCGGCGACGTGCTCGGCCAGTTCGCGCAGAAGGCGGGCGTCGGCGCCCAGGAGGCGCCGTCCGTTCTCGCCTCGATCCTGCCCGAGCTCGTCAACCAGCTCACCCCGAAGGGCCAGGTGCCCCAGGGGAACGAGCTCGAGGGGATGCTGGGCTCGCTCCTCGGCCAGCTCGGCCGCGGCTAGCGCGGCCCGGCCTGCGGCGGGCGGCACCCCGGGCCGCCCGCCGTGCCTGCCCCCCGCGCGAGATCGGCTAGAATCGGCGGGATGAGCGAGAGAGAGGCGGCGCCCGAGGCGCCCGCGTTCAAGAAGTCGGTCGCCCGGGAGTACCTGGAGTCGATCGTCGTCGCCGTCATCCTCGCCCTCTTCATCCGCACCTTCGCCGTCCAGGCCTTCAAGATCCCGACGGGCTCCATGGAGCCCAACCTGCTGATCGGGGACCACCTGCTCGTCAACAAGGTGGTCTACTCCCCTTCTCTCGGCCCCCTCGAGGACGCCCTGTTCGCCAAGAAGCGCATCGGGCGGGGCCACGTCGTCGTCTTCAAGTTCCCGGAGGACCCCACCCGCGACTTCATCAAGCGGGTGATCGGGCTCCCCGGGGAGACGATCGAGGTGCGGGGGCGGCAGGTCCTGGTGAACGGCACGCCCCTCGACGAGCCGTACGCGCACTTCATCGACACCCCGCTGCGGCCCGACGACGCCGAGTACGTGGCGCGCGCGGGCGGCTCCGTCCGCGACGACTGGGGGCCGCAGGTCGTGCCCGAGGGCCAGCTCCTCGTGCTCGGCGACAACCGCGACAACAGCCGGGACAGCCGCTTCTGGGGCTTCCTTCCGATCGACCAGGTCAAGGGGCGGGCGCTTCTCGTGTACTGGTCGTACGAGGCGACCCGGGAGGAGTACCACCGCACGGGGCCGGTCGCCTGGCTGCGGGACACGCTCTCCGCGTTCGGGCGGACGCGGTGGCGCCGGTTCTTCCACGTCATCCGGTAGAGGCCGCGGGGCGGCCCGGAGGAACAGAGATGAGACGCACGAGTGAGAGGGGCGAGGGCAAGCTGGGGGGGCTGATCCTGCTCGTCGTCGTGCTGGCGGTGGGCCTGGCCGCGTGGAACGTGGTTCCGGTGTACTACGACCACTACGACTTCGTCGACAAGGTCAACGAGATCTGCCGCGCGCCGCGCCACGTGACCCGCAAGGGCGGCGACGAGACGATCATGAAGATGCTCATGGACGAGGTCGAGAAGCGGCAGCTCGGCGAATGGATCGGCCCGGAGAACTTCAAGATCAGCACCACGGAGCGGGGGCGCACGATCGACCTCTACTACGAGCGCGAGGCGGAGATCCTCCCGGGGTGGAAGAAGAACTTCGTCTTCGAGTACCAGGCCGACCAGCCGCTGATCTGAATCTCTTCCGGGGGGTGCTGCGGCACACCCCCCGGCCCCCCGCGCACTCCGGCGGAGTGAACCCGCCTCCGTGCGCCGCTCGTGGCCCTACATCCTGCCCAGCACCTGCTTGGCGATGACCATGAGCTGCATGTTGGTGGTGCCCTCGTAGATCTGGCCCACCTTCTGGTCGCGGAAGTACTTCTCGACCGGGTACTCGCGGGTGAAGCCGTAGCCCCCGTGGACCTCGATCGCCTTGCTCGCCACCCGCTCGGCGGCGCGCGAGGCGAACAGCTTCGCCATCGCCGCCTCCTTCACGAACGGCAGCGCGTCGTCGCGCAGCCGCGCCGCGTTGTAGGTCAGCAGCCGCGCCGCCTCGATCTGGGTCGCCATCTCGGCGAGCTCGAACTGCACGCCCTGGAACTCGGCGATCGGCCTGCCGAACTGCTGGCGCTCCTGCGCGTAGCGGACCGCGTGCTCGAAGGCCCCCTGGGCGAGACCCACCATCTGCGCGCCGATCCCGATGCGCCCCTCGTTGAGCGTCTCGATCGCGATCTTGTAGCCCTTGCCCGGCTCGCCGAGCACGTTCTCCTTCGGCACCCGGCACCGCTCGAGGACGAGCTCGCAGGTCGAGGAGGCGCGGATCCCGAGCTTGTCCTCCTTCTTCCCGACCGTGAAGCCGGGGAACGTCCTCTCGACGAGGAAGCTCGTGATCCCCTTGTAGCCCTTCGCGGGGTCGAGGTTCGCCATCACGATGAACAGCTCCGCCTCGCCCGCGTTCGTGATCCACAGCTTCTGGCCGGTGAGCTCCCAGTGGTCGCCCCGGTCCTCCGCCCGGCAGGCGAGCGCGAACGCGTCCGAGCCCGACCCCGCCTCGCTGAGCGCGTACGCCCCCACCCACTTCGAGGCGAGGAGCGGGAAGTACCTCGCCTTCTGGGCGTCCGTTCCCCACCGAAGGATCGCGTTGTTGACGAGCGTGTTCTGCACGTCGACGAGCACGGCCACCGACGGGTCGACGCGGGCCAGCTCCTCGACGACCAGGATCGACATGAAGAACGTGGCGCCCGCGCCGCCGTACGGCTCGGGGATCTCGACCCCCATGATCCCGAGCTCGAAGCAGGCGTCGACGAGCTCGCGGGGGAACTTCGACTCCTCGTCCATCTTGCGGACGAGGGGCCGGATCTTCTCCTCCGCGAACTCGCGGACGACCTCGCGGAAGGCCTTCTCGTCCTCGGAGAGGTCGGTGAGCGGCAGGCTGCGCAGGGTGTCGGCCATGGCGGGCTCCTCGGTCCTCCATGCTATCGCGGGCGGGGTCTTCTCGCTCACGATCCGACGAGCGTGAAGCCCTCCTCTTCGAAGTGAGGGTCGAAGGCGAACGCGAGGTCGATGTCCCTCTCGCGCATCACGAGGAACGAGACGGCGTCCACGAGGCTGAGCCTCCGCTTCCTCCGCGAGAGAAGAAGGTCGAGACCCGCCTCGAACGTCTCCGGGGCGACCCAGACGACCTCGGCGAGCGGAGTCAGGTCCGCACGGAAGGCCCTGACCGCCGGGAGGCCGAGCCGGCGGCCGAGCAGGGCGTAGGTCTCGACGAGAACGAGTGAGGTGGTCACGAGCGGGGCCCCGTCGGCAGCCAGGTCCTCGAACGCTCTCCTCGCGCGGCGGTGTGCGCGGTCGGCCGGGTTCAGGAGGGCGAGGATGGCGGAGGTGTCCAGGAAGACCCGGCTCACTCGAAGGCCTCGTCGAGGTACCGGTCGTGGTCCTCGGCCAGGTCCTTCGCCCCGTTGGCGTCGGGAAAACGGCCCACGATCCGCTTCGCCCGGGCGTAGAGCTCGGCGCGTCCCGTCTTCTCCTGCTCGAGGCCTCTTTCGACGAAGTGGCGGATCGTCTCGGCCATGGACTGCCCGCGCTGGCGCGCCCGTGCGCGGACCTTCCTTGCCTGCTCCTCGGTCAGCTGGATCTGGGTCCGGACCACCCGAAGAGTGTAATCACATCATGCCATCATGGCAAACGCCGGCTTCGGTCCCGGACCACGTCGCGGCAGGTCGTCACGGGAATGTCACCCGAGAGCGGGAGGCTTCGACGAGTTCCCCGAGGCCCCGCCGCTTGCGCGGCGTCTCCCTCGCGTCTACTCTTCCGTCCATCTTTCATCCGCACTCATGAGCGCGCCCCCTCGGGGACAGGTGACCGAGATCCTCCAGGCCTGGAGCCGGGGGGAGAAAGACG
>CAZLRF010000022.1:0-80392 GCA_964561785.1 uncultured Acidobacteriota bacterium
GTCACCGACTGACGCGCCGCTGACGCGAAAGGCCCGGCGGCCGCGACGGCGCGGCCCCGGGCCCTTCGCATCGCCTTCGGCTCCCGCGCCTCAGGCCGCGGGCAGCCCCTTCTCGGCCAGCTTCTTCTTCAGCCCCTCGAGCGCTGCGTCCCCGGGGTTGCGGCTCTTGTAGACCGTCTCGAGCAGCGTGTTGACGCGGTCGACGGTGGCCGCGGGCAGGCCCTTCGTCCGGCCGAAGGCCACGAAGGCGGCCGCGGCGTCGATGAGGACGTCCGCCTCCGCGTCGAGGGCCTCCTTCGCCGCCTTCACCTCGGGCTTGGGCTCGGCCGCGGCGCGGTCGGCCTCGGGCAGCGCGTTGTAGGCCTTTGCCAGCTCGCCGTACTTCGCCTGGCGGAGGGCCAGGATCGCGAGCAGGTTGCGGCCCGCGATCTGCGGGTCCTCCGGCGCGTAGGCGGTCGACTTCTCGTAGAGCTCGATCGCCTCCGCCGGGCTCCCGCTCTTGCCCTCGTTGAACGCGAGGACCTGGGTGAGCCACGCGAGGGTCGCGTTCTTGTCGAAGCTCGCGACGCCGGTCAGCGTCTTGCCCGACTCGACGAGCGAGATCGCCTTGCGGGCGAACTCGACCGCGGCGGGGGCGTTCGCGAAGTTCTGCGGGGCGGCGAGGAGCTCGTTGCGCCGGATGTTGAAGGCGAGCGCGTACAGGACGTTGAGGTTCTCGGGGTCCGCGGCGAGGATCTCGCGGCCGACCGCGATCATGTCCGCGGTCCGCTTCTCCTTGATCGCCGCGTCGAGCGCCGTCATCTGGGCCGTGCCCAGCCACTTCTTGAGGAAGTCGACGTACTGCCCGGTCGGGTACTGCTCGAGGTACGCCTTCGCCGCGGCCGTGGCCTTGGCGTTGTCGCCGGCCTGGCTGGCGTCGTGCCAGGCGCGGTACGCCGCACCCTCGTCCTGGACGACCTCCTGGGCCGCGGCAGGGGACGGGGGGACGACGCTGAGAAGGGCGGCGAGGAGCACGAAGCCCGCTGCCGTGGGGGCGAGGGTCTTGCGAAGCAACAACACTGTGACAGCCTCCTTGTCGACTGGACTCCGGGCTGCGCCCGGCCGGGACGGTTAGTCTACCCGGACCCCGGCGGGGGTCAACCCGTAGAATAGGCGGACGAGGAGGCTCGATGCGCGACGTGCCCGCCCTGCCCCCCAGCCGTCTGAGGCGCCGCTGCGACCCCGCCTCGCTCGGCTTCGAGACCACCGCCGATCTGCCCGACGTGCCCGGGATCATCGGCCAGGAGCGTGCGGAGGAGGCCGTCCGCTTCGCGATCGGCATCAGGCGCTACGGCTACAACCTCTACGCCCTCGGCACCTCCGGCATGGGCAAGCACGGCTTCGTCCGCGCCTTCCTCGAGAAGCGGGCGGCGGGCGAGGAGGCCCCGCCCGACTGGTGCTACGTCCACAACTTCGCGGAGCCGCGGAGGCCCCGGGCCCTGCGCCTGCCCGCCGGGCGGGGCCCCCAGCTCGCGCAGGACATGGGACGGCTCGTGGACGAGCTGCGGGCGTCGATCCCCGAGGCCTTCGAGAGCGAGGAGTACCGCACGCGGAAGAAGCTCGTCGAGGCGCAGTTCAACGAGAAGAACGAGCGGACGTTCACCGCGCTCGAGGAGCGGGCCCGCAAGCGGGGGGTCGCGATCGTGAAGACGGCGGGAGGGGTGGGGATGGCGCCCCTGCGCGACGAGCAGGTCCTCGAGCCCGAGGACTTCCAGAAGCTGCCCCCCCGCGAGCAGGAGCGTCTGAAGGCGGAGATGGCGGCGGTGCAGCAGGAGCTCCAGGAGGCCCTCGGGACGCTGCCCCGCGAGGCCCGGCGGCAGCGGGAGGAGCTGCGCAAGCTCGACCGGCTGGTGACGTCCGCCGCGACCTCGCACCTCATCGACGAGGTGCGCTCGCGCTGGGCGGACGTGCCGGCGGTGCTCGAGTACCTCGCCGAGGTCCAGAAGGACGTCGTCGACAACGCCGAGGACTTCCTGCCTGCTCCGGACGGGGCGGGGGCGGTGAAGGCCCTCCTCGGCGCCCGGCCGGACAAGCGGCCCTCGCGCCGCTACCAGGTGAACGTCCTCGTCACGCGGACGGCGGGATCGGGGGCGCCGGTGGTGTACGAGGACCACCCGACCCACGCGAACCTCGTCGGCCGCATCGAGCACGTGGCGGAGATGGGGAACCTCGTCACCGACTTCACGCTGGTGCAGGCGGGGGCGCTGCACCGCGCCAACGGGGGCTACCTCATCGTGGACGCCCGGCGGCTCCTCCTCCAGCCGCTCGCGTGGGACGAGCTCAAGCGCACGCTGCGGTCCAAGGTGGTCCGCATCGAGTCGCTGGGTCAGGCCCTGAGCCTCACCGCGACCGCCTCGCTCGAGCCCGAGCCGATCCCCCTCGAGACGAAGGTCGTCCTGCTCGGCGAGCGCTCGCTCTACTACCTGCTCGCCCACCTCGACCCCGAGTTCCCCGAGCTGTTCAAGGTCGCGGCGGACTTCGAGGAGGAGATCGAGCGGGACGCCGAGGGCGAGCGGCTGTACGCGCGGCTGCTCGGCACGTTCGCCCGGCGGGAGGGGCTGCGGCCCCTCGACCGGGCGGCGGTCGCACGGGCCGTGGAGCAGGCCTCGCGCCGGGCGGCCGACTCCGAGCGGCTGCAGGTCCACGCGGAGACGGTCGCCGACCTGCTGCGCGAGGCCGACCACCTCGCGGGCGAGGCGGGGGCTTCGGTGGTCGGCGCCCCGCACGTCGAGGCCGCGCTCGAGGCGCAGGTGCGCCGGGCGAGCCGGGTCCGCGAGCGGATCCACGAGGACATCCGCCGGGGCACGATCCTCATCGACACCCGGGGGGAGGCGGTCGGCCAGGTGAACGGCCTCGTCGTCCTCCAGCTCGGCGGCTATGCCTTCGGCCGCCCGAGCCGCATCACCGCCCGCGTGCGCCTCGGCAGCGGGAACGTGGTCGACATCGAGAAGGAGGTGGCCCTCGGGGGGCCGATCCACTCGAAGGGCGTCCTCATCCTCTCCGGCTTCCTCGGGCAGCGCTTCGCCTCCGAGCGGCCGCTGTCGCTCGCGGCGAGCCTGGTCTTCGAGCAGTCCTACTCGGGCGTCGAGGGCGACAGCGCCTCGTGCGGCGAGCTCGTCGCCCTCCTCTCCGCCCTCGCCGAGGCGCCGGTGCGCCAGGGACGGGCCATCACCGGCTCCGTGAACCAGCACGGCCAGGTCCAGCCGATCGGCGGCGTCAACGAGAAGATCGAGGGCTTCTTCGACGTCTGCGCGGCGGCGGGCCTCACCGGCGACCAGGGGGTGCTCATACCCGCCTCGAACGTGAAGCACCTGATGCTGCGCGCGGACGTGGTGGAGGCGGCGGAGAAGGGGATGTTCCACGTGTGGCCGATCGCCACCGTGGACGAGGCGGTCGAACTGCTCACGGGGCTGGCCGCGGGCGAGCGCGACGCCTCCGGGAAGTACCCGGAGGGCTCGGTCAACCGGCGCGTCGACGACCGGCTCGCCGCCTTCGCGGAGCGGGCCCGCAACTTCGGGCGCGCCGCCGCGAACGGGCCGAAGACCGCGGAGCCGCCGAAGCCCCCCGAGACGCCGCCCGGCCCGCCGCCCGAGCCTCCGGCCGAACCGCCGGGCGATCCCGGCACGGACCCGACGGAGTGAGGCTGATGGAGGAGGGGGCGACTACTCGTCGCCGAGACGCGCCTCGATCTCGCGAATCCGGCTCTCGAGGTCGACCACCCGCGACTTCAGGCCGCTGACCGCCGCTCGGAGGCGGGCGCGGTCGTCCTGTCCCTCCTGGATCTGCTCTTCGATGCGCCGAAGGCCGGCAACGATCATGTGGTACTCCTCGTCGAGAGATCTCAACTGGATCTCGATGGCGTCGAATCGCCCGTTCAACTCCAGCCGGAGTCCATCCAGCTGCCGGCCCATCTCCTCGCGGACCCGGTCGAAGAGCCTCGACTCGAGGTTCACGAGAGCCGTGAGGATCGGGTCAGCTGCGGCCATGAAGCACCACCCTTTCCCGCCGGC
The DNA here is from genome assembly GCA_964561785.1 of uncultured Acidobacteriota bacterium. Taxonomy (GTDB): domain Bacteria; phylum Acidobacteriota; class Vicinamibacteria; order Fen-336; family Fen-336; genus DATBSL01. Next base: position 4,050 of record CAZLRF010000022.1, read on the forward strand.
GCGGGAGAGTCGCGGCGTACGGGCAGTCTACACCGGGCAGCGGTCGGCGCGGGTCCGTCGAGGGTAGGATGGGTGGATGTCGGCACCGGGCCGCGGGCGGGAGATCTCTGCCTTCCTCCTCCTGACGCTCGTGTGGGGGACGACCTGGGCGGCCATCCGCGTGGGCCTGCAGGGGATCCCCCCGTTCACGGGAGTCGCGGTGCGCTTCGCGATGGCGGGAGCGCTGCTGCTCGGCCTCGCGCGGGCGCTCGGCGTGCGCCTCGGGAGCGCGCGGCACGAGCGACGGCTGTGGCTCGTCAACGGGCTCCTGTCGTTCTGTCTCTCCTACGCGATCGTCTACTGGTCCGAGCAGTACATCCCGTCCGGCCTCGCCGCCGTCCTCTTCGCCACCTACCCGCTGTTCGTGGCCGCGCTCGCGCACCTCGCGCTGCCCGGCGAGCGGCTCTCGGGGGCGGCCGGGCTCGGGATGCTCCTCGGCTTCGCCGGCGTGGGGACGATCTTCTCCGACGACCTGGCGCTCCTCGGCGGCGAGGCCGTGCGGCGCGCGGCGCTCGTCATGCTCGTCGCGCCCCTCGCCTCGGCGGCGTCGAGCGTCGCGGTGAAGAGGTGGGGAAGCGCCGTCCACCCGGTGTCGATGGCCTCGGTGCCCATGCTCCTCGCCGGCGCGCTCATGGGGCTCGTCGCCGCCGTCTTCGAGCGCGGGCGGCCCCTCCTGCTCGACGCGCGCTCCGTCGGGGCGCTCCTCTACCTGGTGGTGTTCGGCTCCGCGGTCACCTTCACCCTCTACTACTGGCTGCTCGCGCGGGTGAAGGCCACGCAGGTCGCCCTCATGTCGTACCTCATCCCGATCGTGGCCGTCGCGGTGGGGGCGCTCGCTTTCGACGAGCCGCTGCGGCCGCGGCTCGTCGCGGGGTCGGCCCTGGTGCTCGCGGGGGTGGCCCTCGTCGGGAGGAAGCGGCGCTAGCCCTACCGCGCCGGGGCGCCGCCTCCCGGCGGACCGACGATCGACTGGTACACGAGCGCGCGGAAGCGTCCGTGCAGGTCGGAGTCGCCGGCCGGCAGGAGCTGCGTCATGAGGAGGGCGACGAGCTTCTCCTTCGGGTCGACCCAGTAGGTCGTGTGATAGGCGCCGCCCCAGCCGTAGGAGCCGACCGTGCCGTGGCGGCCGAACCGGCCGAGGTCCTCGACCACGTCGAAGCCGAGGCCGAAGCCCATGCCCGGCCGGTCCCAGGCCTCGGCGAGGAGCGGTCCCACGTGGTTCGCGGTCATCAGCTCGACCGTCTTGGGGGAGACGAGCCGCACGCCGTCGATCTCGCCCCCGTTCAGCATCGCCTGGAGGAAGCGACCGTAGTCGCGCGCGGTGGACAGGAGGCCGGCCCCGCCGGAGAAGGCCACGCGCGGGCCCTCGAGGTAGTGGCCCTGGCCGGTCTTCGGGTCCGTGGCGCGCTCGATCTCGCCGTCCTTCGCCGCGTAGACCGTGGCGAGGCGGTCCCTCTGGTCCGTGGGCAGGTAGAACCGCGTGTCGACGAGGCCGAGCGGGCCGGTGATCCGCTTCTCGAAGAACTCCGCGAGGGTCTGGCCCGAGACCTTCTCGACCACGACGCCGAGGATGTCGGTGTTGTAGCCGTAGACGTACCTCTCGCCGGGCTGCGCGTCCATCGGCAGGGCGGCCATCCGGTCGACCACCGCCGAGACCGGCTCGCTCCGGTCGGCGAAGTACCAGCCCTGGATGCCGGCCGCCTTCCACTGGTCGGCGGCGACGCCCTGGCCGTAGCCGATGCCCGCGGTGTGCGTCAGGAGGTCGCGGATCGTGATCGGCCGCTTCGCCGGCACGACGCTCACCGGGGAGCCCGCCACCGCGCCGGCGGGCGGCGGGACGGCCACGGTCGTCTTCGCGAAGGCGGGGATGAAGCGGGAGAGGGGGTCGGCGAGGCCCACCCGGCCCTCCTCGACCAGCATCATCACGGCGAGGCTCGTGAGCGCCTTCGTCTGCGAGGCGATGCGGAAGATCGTGTCGGTCCTCATCGGCCGGCTCGCCGCGACGTCGGCCTTGCCGAACGCCTCGAGGTGCGCCACCCGCCCGTTCCTCGCCACGTAGGTGACGATCCCGGCGACCTTCCCCTCGTCCACGTACCGCTGCATGCCCGCGCGAAGGCGCTCGAGCCGCTCGGCCGAGAAGCCGACGGCTTCCGGCCGTGCGAGAGAAGGAGCCTCGGCGCGCAGGGCGGGGGCGGCGAGGGCGAGGACGAGCAGCGCGAGCAGTGGGCGGCGACGGGTCATGGGCTTCCTCCGATGGTACGGCCGGCCGGCCGGCCGACCGTGGCATCCTACATCCTCGCTTCGCGTCCCGAAGGAGGCCGCCATGTCCCGCAAGCTCTTCGCCGCTGGGTGCTGGGTGCTGGTCGCGCTCGGGTTCGTCCACCTGCTGGGCCACGCCTCGCTGATGAGCGCGCAGGGCGACAGCGAGGCCGAGCGGCAGATGCTCGCGATGATGCGGACGAACCCGCAGGACATGGGCCTCGGCTTCGTCCGCACGATGTTCGACATCGTGGCCGGGTTCAGCCTGACCTTCTCCCTCCTGCCCGCCGGCATGGGGCTCGTCGGCCTGCTCGTCGTGCGCCGCGAGGGGAGCGCGCCGGGCCTGCTCCGCGAGATCGCGATCGCCTACGCCGGCATCTACGGGATCATGACGGCGGTGGCGCTGCGCTACTGGTTCCCGGCGCCGCTCTTCTTCCTGGCGGCCGCGTTCCTGTGCTTCGCGGCGGCCGTGGCCTCGGCCCGCCGGCCGTGAAGCCGGTCACAATGGACGGGCGCTCACGCGGCCGTCAGGAAGTCGGGTGGCGCGAGGATCCGGCGCCGACGCATGGGCAGAGGACCCTCCTCCTCGCACAGGCGGCGCAGGCGAGGGAGAGATTCGGCAGCCCGCACCAGGAAGAGGCGCCGGGGCGCCGCGGGCACGCCGGCGGTCCACGCCGGCGCTCGGACCCGCTGCCGCTCGGCCATCGTCTCCACCACCGCCGCGGCCACGGGCAGCGAGGGCGGATCGAGCGGCCGGGGCGCCTCGACCGACGACCAGTCCCATCCGGCCCTCGTCGCATCAGCCATCCACTGCCGGGCAGCGAGTGGGTCACGACGGACGAGGGCCTCGACCAGGTCACGCAGGTTCACGGTCCGCCTCCCAGACCACGTCCTCGGTCGACTCGCGCGCGTCGTACAGGAGCACCATCGCGGCTCCGCCGACGAGCCACAGCTCTCGCGCCGAGCGGGTGGGTGGCAGCGCGGCCGCGAGAGACTCGAGGGCGCGGCGGATGTCGGCCTTCCTCAGGCGCTCCACACGGACAAGCTCATCAGCCCCCTCCAGGCGCCGCGGGCGGGATTGACTTCGCCCGGCAACGGGCCTAGCGTGGCGGATCCCCCGGCGGAGGGCCGATGGACGTCTTCGACGAGCTCAACCCCCCGTGCCGGCTGCTCCTCGGCCCCGGCCCGAGCCCCGTCCACCCGCGCGTGATGCGCGCTCTCGGGGCGCCCGTCCTCGGCCACCTCGACCCGGAGCTGCTGCGCCTGCTCGACGAGACGCGCCTGCTGCTGCGGGGTGTCTTCCGGACCTCCAACCAGCGGACGCTCGCCGTGTCGGGGACCGGGATGGCGGGGATGGAGTCCGTCCTCGGGAGCCTCCTCGAGCCCGGCGAGAAGCTGGTGGTCTGCGCCGCCGGCTTCTTCGGAAACCGGATGGCCGAGCTGGCCGGTCGGATGGGCGTCGAGGTCACGAAGCTCGAAAAGGAGTGGGGCGAGGTCTTCACGCCCGACGAGGTCGAGGCGGCGGTGGCGGCGGCGAAGCCGAAGGCCGTTGCGATCGTCCACGCCGAGACGTCCACGGGGGCGCTGCAGCCGATGGAGGGCCTCGGCGAGATCGCGCACCGCCACGGCGCGCTGCTGGTCGTCGACTGCGTCACCTCGCTCGGCGGCGCGCCGGTCCTCCTCGACGAGTGGGGCGCCGACGCCGCGTACTCGGGCTCGCAGAAGTGCCTCGGGGCGCCGTCGGGGATGGCGCCCGTCTCGCTGAGCGCCCGGGCCTGCGAAGCGATCGGCGCCCGCACGCGGCCTCCCCACGCGTGGTACCTCGACCTCGACCTCCTCGACCGGTACTGGGGCGGCGACCGCGCCTACCACCACACGATCTCCTCGCCGCTCGTCTACGCGCTGCGCGAGGGCCTGCGCCTCGTCTCCGAAGAAGGCCTCGACGCGCGCTGGGCGCGCCACCGAGACAACGCCGAGATGCTCTGGGACGGCCTCGAGGCGATGGGCCTCGCGCTGCACGTGGCCGAGCCGGGGCGACGCGTGCCTTCCCTGACGACCGTGCGCGTTCCCGAGGGCGTCGACGAGGCGATGGTCCGGGGCCGGCTGCGCGACGAGTACGGGATCGAGATCGGCGCGGGCCTCGGCCCGCTCAAGGGGAAGGTCTGGCGGATCGGCCTCATGGGCCACGGCTCGCAGAAGGCGAACGTGATCCTGCTGCTCGCCGCCCTCGTGGACCTCCTGCGCAAGCCGTAGCCGTGGCGCGGGTCCTCCTCGTCCACTGGAAGCCGGCGGAGGCCGGGCCGCTCGTCGAGGCCTTGAGCCGGGCCGGACACGACGTCCGGGTCTTCGACCCCGAAGGCCTGGCGGCGCTGCGCGCCATGGCCGCCGACTCTCCGGGCGCGATCGTCATCGACCTCGGCCGGCTGCCCTCGCAAGGCGGGGCGGTCGCCACGGCCCTGCGCCAGCGGAAGGCCACGCGCGCGGTCCCGCTCGTCTTCGTCGAGGGCGACCCCGACAAGACCGCCCGCGTGAAGGCGCTCCTGCCCGACGCGACGTACACGAGCGCCCGCGGCCTCGCCGGCGCGCTGCGCAGAGCCCTGACCGGCCGGCCGGCGGCGACGCCCGTCGTCCCGGGCACCATGGCCGGCTACTCCGGCACGCCGCTCCCGAAGAAGCTCGGCATCAAGCCGGGCTCGGCGGTCGCCCTCCTCGGCGCGCCCGAGGGCTTCGCGGACGAGACGCTCGGCCCCCTGCCCGAGGGCGCGACGTCGCGGACGGACGCCCGCGCGGCCTTCCACGTGGGCCTCCTGTTCGTGCGCTCGAAGGCCGACCTCGCCCGCCGCTTCCCGGCCGCGGCGAGTGCGATGGGGAAGCCGGGCGCCCTCTGGATCGTCTGGCCGAAGAAGGCGTCCGGGATCGGGACCGACCTCGACCAGCAGACCGTGCGCGCGTTCGGCCTCGCCTCCGGCCTCGTCGACTACAAGATCGCCGCGATCGACGAGACGTGGTCCGGGCTGTGCTTCGCGCGACGGAAGGCGAAGCGATGACCGACCGAGCCCGGCGCTGACCGCAATCTGCCGACCGCCCTGGTCGCCGCCACGGTGACGGCGGCCTACAGCAGGGGACTCAACTCGGTCTGGACCGAGTTGAGTCCTCGTCGCTCAGAGACCCGCGAGACAGAGGATCGCGAAGGCGCGAGGCCGCCGCGGAGCCCGTCGGGCAGCCGCTCCCGGCGTCGTGTCAGAACGAGTCGCAGGACCGGTACGCCTCGAGGAGCGCCGTCTCGCCCTCTTTCCCCGGCTTCGCGACGCCGTGCTCCATGCCGAGGATCCCGGTGTACCCCTTGGCGTGGATGTGGCGGAAGATGTTCCGGTAGTTCATCTCGCCCGTGCCGGGCTCCTTGCGTCCCGGGTTGTCGCCGGTCTGGAAGTACGCGATCTCGCTCCACGCCCGGTCGATGTTCGGGATGATGTTTCCCTCGGTGATCTGCTGGTGGTACATGTCGAAGAGGATCTTGCAGGAGGGGCTCGCCACCGCCCGGCAGATCTGGAAGGCCTGGGGGATCTTCTGGAGGAACAGACCGGGGTGGTCCGTCCAGGGGTTGAGCGGCTCGAGCACGGCCACGAGGCCGTGGGGCTCGAAGACCTCGCACAGCGCCTTGAGGTTGTCGATCACGTTGGCCGTCTGGTAGTCCCATTCGAGGCCCACGTCGTAGCGGCCGGGGACGACCGTGGTCCACTTCGCGCCCACCCGCTTCGCGACCTCGACCGCCGCCTTTCCCTTGGCCAGGATGTCGGCGCGGGCCTCGGGCTTCGACGAGGCGAAGGTGACGTTCTCGAAGTCGCCCATCGCGACGAACACGCCCATCGTCATGCCGAGCCGGGCCATCTCCTTCGCCACCCGCTCCTGCACGTCGACCGGCCGGCCGGGCATGCCGTTGTCCTCCCAGGCGGTGAAGCCCTGGTCGGCCGCGAATCGGAGCTGGTCGACGAGGTCCTTGCCCGCCAGGTCCTCGAACATCCCGAAGTGGGGGGCGTACTTGAGCCGGAAGGGCGCGGCGGAAGCCGCCGCGAGGGAGCGCGCCCCGCCCACCGTGGCGGCGGCTCCGGCGAGCAGGGTCGTCTTCAGCAGGTCGCGCCTGTTCATGGGTGGTTCCTCCGGGGGCATCGTGCCTCCGGGCCCCTCCGCGGTCAAGGGAGGGGCGGGACGGCCGGGCCCACCGTCGCCCGCCGTCGCGCGACAATGGAAGAGCAGGGCGAGCCGGGCCGGGAGGGACCCGTGGCCATCCTCAACGAGCACGTGGCGCAGCGGCTCGACGAGGTCGCGCTGATCCTCGAGGAGCAGGGGGCGAACCCGTTCCGGGTGCGCGCATACCGGCGCGGCGCGGCGACCCTGCGTGCGCTGCCGCGCCCCGTCGCCGACGTGTTCGAGGAGGGAGGGCTCCCGGCCCTCGAGCACGGGGCCGAGGAGGGGCAGTGGACGGTGGTGACGGCGCACGGCGGGCCGCTCGACGGCCGGCGGGTCGTCCGCGGCCGCGAGGGCGAGTGCGCCGCGCACTACGGCGTCGCCCGCGTGCCCGCCGGGACGAGCGCGATATGATCCCGCCGCACGCAGGAGGGACGGCCATGAGGAGACTTCTCGGGGCGTTCGTCGCGGTCGCGGTCGCGGCGTCCGCGGCCGGCCAGGAGCGGTCGGGAGCGGTGCGGCTGTCCGTCGTCCCGGACCGCGCGGACTGGTCGTACGCGATCGGGGCGCCCGCGCGGTTCCGCGTGAGCGCGGTGCGCGACGGGCACGTCCTCGCCGGCACGGCGGTGAAGGTCGCCTGCGGGCCCGAGATGATGAAGCCCGCGGTCGAAAAGACGCTGACCCTCGTCGCCGACGCCGCGCTCGTGGACGGCGGCACGATGAAGGAGCCGGGATTCCTCCGCTGCGTCGCGACCGCCACGGTGGACGGACGCGACTACCGTGCGGTGGGCACCGCCGCCTACGCGCCGGAGAAGATCGAGCCGGCGGTCGAGAACCCGGCCGACTTCGACGCGTTCTGGGCCGAGAGCAAAGAGGCGCTCGCGAGGATCCCGGTCGACGCCCGGATCGTGCCAAGGCCCGAACTGTCGACGGGGAAGGCGGACGTCTTCCACGTCAGCCTGCAGAACGTGAGCCGCGAGTCGAGGGGTGCGAGCCGCGTCTACGGTGTCCTCGCGGTGCCGAAGGCCGAGGGCCGCTTCCCCGCGATCATGAGCCCGCCCGGCGCCGGCGTCCGGCCCTACCGGGGCCTCGTCGACGTGGCCGAGCGGGGCTACATCACCCTCCAGATCGGCATCCACGGGATCCCCGTCGACCTGCCGCAGGAGGTCTACGACGCGATCATCGGCGGCATGTTCGGCTCGGGCGGGAGCTACATGGCGTACAACCTCGACGACCGCGACCGCTACTACTACCGGCGCGTCTACCTCGGCTGCGTGCGCGCCAACGACTTCCTCGCGAGCCACCCGAAGTGGGACGGACGGAGCCTGATCGTCACCGGGGGAAGCCAGGGCGGGGCGCTCACGATCGTGACCGCCGGGCTCGACCCGCGCGTCACCGCGATCGCACCCTACTACCCCGCCCTCTCGGACATGGCGGGATACCTGAAGGGGCGGGCCGGGGGCTGGCCGCACCTGTTCCGCGACGAGAAGGACGGCCACCGCACCGAGGCCAAGCTCCACACCGCGTCGTACTACGACGTCGTGAACTTCGCGCGGCGGGTGAAGGCGAAGGGCCTCTACGCGTGGGGCTGGAACGACGAGGTCTGCCCGCCGACCTCGATGCACGCGGTCTACAATGTGGTGACCGCGCCGAAGGAGCTGCTCCTCGCCGTCGAGACCGGCCACCACACGGTGCCGGAGGAGACGGCGAAGGTCGACCGCTGGATCGACGCGCAGTCCGGACGCGGCACGACCCACTGAGCCGGGGACTCCCGTCCCTGGTTGACAACTGGTTCCGTTTGGTACAGAGTACCAAGTGATGACCGTCCCGCCCGAAGCGAGCCTCGAGCGATTCGAGGCCGAGTGCCGCCGTCGCGGCCTCGCCGTCACCGTGCAGCGCCGCGCCGTGTTCGCGGAGCTGGCCGGCCGGCGGGACCACCCGACGGCCGACCAGGTGTACGACGCCGTTCGCAGCCGGGTCCCCGGCCTCTCCCGCACGACCGTCTACCGCGTGCTCGAGACGCTGGTCGACAACGGCTTCGCCCGCAAGGTGCTGCACGCCGGGGGCGTCGTCCGCTTCGACCCGATGACCGGCCGCCACCACCACCTCGCCTGCGAGGGGTGCGGGCGGCTCGTGGACCTCGACGACTCGTGGGTGCCGCCGCTGCGCATCCCGGAGGCGGCGGGAGCGGGCTTTCGGGTCAGGGACTACTCCGTGAGCTTCACCGGGCTGTGCCCGGACTGCGCGAAGAAGAAGAGCTGAAGGAAACCGTAGATAGAGGAGGACGAGCAGACGATGGCCAAGGACCTGAAGGGCACGAAGACCCACCAGAACCTCAAGGAGGCGTTCGCCGGGGAGTCGCAGGCGAACCGCCGCTACCTGTACTTCGCGAAGGTCGCCGACATCGAGGGCTACCCCGAGATCGCCGGCAACTTCCGCGAGACCGCGGACGGCGAGACGGGCCACGCGCACGGGCACCTCGACTACCTCAAGCAGGTGGGCGACCCCGCCACGGGCCTGCCGATGGGCGACACCGCGATGAACCTCAAGGCGTCGGTCGCCGGCGAGACCCACGAGTACACCGACATGTACCCGGGCATGGCGAAGTCGGCCCGCGAGGAGGGCTTCCCCGAGATCGCGGACTGGTTCGAGACGCTCGCGAAGGCCGAGAAGTCGCACGCCGGCCGCTTCCAGAAGCTGCTCGACAGCATCAGCTAGGCTCGCTCGAAGCACGCGCCGCGGGCGGCCCGGAAGGCCGCGCGACCGCCCGCGGCGCGAACCGTCGTCCCCCGAAGCCGCGGCCCCCGGCGACGATCATGGCCCACAACATCTCGTACAAGCCGACGGACGGCCTCTCCTACGACCCCGACGAGCCGAAGTACTGGGACGAGACCGCGCTCGCCAAGGAGGTCACACGGGCCTTCGAGCTGTGCCACGGCTGCCGCATGTGCTTCAAGTACTGCGACAGCTTCCCGATCCTGTTCGACCTCATCGACAAGACGCACGACGGCGACGTCACCCGGATCACCGCGGCCGAGACCGACCGGGTGATGGACGCCTGCTTCCAGTGCAAGCTGTGCGAGGTGCAGTGCCCGTACACCCCGCGCGAGAAGCACGAGTTCCACTTCGACTTCCCGAAGCTCATCCACCGCTACAAGGCGCAGCGGGCGAAGCGGCGGGGGGTGCCCCTGCGGGACCGGATCCTCGCGAACCCCGACGCGGCCGGCGCCATGGCCCGGATGAGCCTCGGCATGGCCAACGTGATGAACCGGGTGAGCCTGCACCGCGTCTTCATGCAGGCGGCGCTCGGCATCCACAAGGACAAGCTGCTCCCCGACTTCGCCCCGGCCACGTTCGAGAGGTGGGCGGAGCGGCACGGGCGCGTGCGCCCGCGGCCGGAGGGGGACGAGGCCGTCCTTTTCCCGACCTGCTACGTGCAGAACAACGAGCCGCAGATCGGCCGGGACACGCTCGAGGTGATGGACCGCAACCAGGTCAAGGTGGCGTGCGTGAAGGGCCTGCAGTGCTGCGGCATGCCGGCCTGGGAGACGGGCGACCTCGACGCGGTGCGCAAGCAGGCGGCGAACAACCTGCGGATCCTCGAGCCCTTCGTCGACGCGGGGGCGAAGGTGGTGGCGATCAACCCGACCTGCGCGATGATGATGCGCCGCGAGTACCCGGAGCTGCTGCCGGAGGCGCTGCGGCCCGAGGCGCGGCGGCTCGCCGAGCTGGTGCGCGACCCCTCGGAGCTCCTCTGGGAGATCCGGGACCAGCCCCGCTTCAACACCGACTTCCGCTCGACGCCGGGCGGGCCGGTGGCCTACCACGCGCCGTGCCACCTGCGGGCCCAGGGGGTCGGCTTCAAGGGGCGCGACCTGCTGCGCAAGGTCCCCGGCGTGCAGCCGAAGATCACGATGGAGTGCTGCGGCCACGACGGCACGTACGCGATGAAGGTCGAGGGCTTCGAGAACAGCATCAAGGTGGGCCAGAAGGCCTTCGACGGGATGAAGGGGGCGGGGGCCGAGGTGTGGGCGACGGACTGCCCGCTCGCCGCGCTGCAGTTCCAGCAGCACGCCGGCCGAAAGCCCATGCACCCGATGTCGATCCTCGCCCGGGCGTACCGGGCGGACGGCTTCGCGACGCCCGTCGCGAAGGAGACGAAGAAGGACGAGGGGGCGGAGAAGAAGGACGGGGAGGCGAAGTGACGAAGACGGTGACGCGAGAGGAGATCGTGGACTACGTGACCTACGAGGAGGTCCGCGGGAGCATCCGCGAGTCCGCCATGAAGGCGAAGGACGCGCGGCGGGTGCACGTGGGCCCCCACCTGACCTTCCTCTTCGAGAACCACGAGACGGTCCGCTACCAGGTGCAGGAGATGATGCGGACCGAGCGGATGGTGAAGGAAGCCGACATCCGCCACGAGATCGAGACCTACAACGAGCTGCTCGGCGGCCCGGGCGAGGCCGGGGCCACGCTGCTCGTCGAGATCGACGACCCCCGGGCGCGGGCGGAGAAGCTCAGCCGCTGGCTCGCCCTACCGAAGCACCTCTACGTGGTCCGGCCGGACGGGACGAAGGCCTACGCCCGCTACGACGAGCGGCAGGTGGGGCAGACGCGGGTCTCCTCCGTGCAGTACCTGAAGTTCGAGACGGGGCCGAAGGCCCCGGTGGCGGTCGGCTGCGACCGCCCCGACCCGGAGCTGCGGCACGAGGCGAAGCTGACCGACGCCCAGCGGGCGGCCCTGCAGGCGGACCTGGACGAGTAACGCCGCCGACGGCCGCCGCGGCTCTGGTAGCATCGTTCCGCGATGGACTGCCCCGGCTGCGGCGCCGCGATGGCCGCGCACACGTTCGAGGCGCGGCTCGGCCGCTCGGTGGCGATCGACCTCTGCCTCGAGTGCCAGCTGTTCTGGTTCGACCAGGGGGAGAGCCTCCAGCTCTCGCCGGCGTCCACCCTCCGGCTGTTCCGGCTCATCGGAGAGCACGGGGCCAAGAGCCGCCGCCCGCTCCCCGCGGAGCTTGCGTGCCCGCGGTGCCGCGGCCGGCTCCAGCTCGCCCACGACCGCCAGCGCAACACCCGCTTCCAGTACTGGCGCTGCGGGGCCGGTCACGGCCGGCTCACGAGCTTCTTCGACTTCCTGCGGGAGAAGGACTTCGTGAGGCCCCTCTCGAAGGAGCAGGTCGAGAACCTCAAGCGCAGCGTGGACGCGGTCAACTGCTCGAGCTGCGGCGCCCCGGTCGACCTCGCGACGGGCTCCGCGTGCACCCACTGCGGATCGCCGCTCTCCATGCTCGACCTCGAGCAGGCGGGTCGCCTCGTCGCCCAGCTCCGGGAGGCGGACCGCACGGACAGGCCGGTCGACCCCACCCTGCCCCTCCAGATGGAGCGCGCCCGCCGCGAGGTCGAGGCCGCCTTCGCCTCGTTCGAGAAGCAGCCGGAGTGGACGCTCGACGTGGGAGCGGGCCTCGTCGCGCTCGCCCGCTGGCTCGGCAAGACGGTGCGCTGACCGGCGCGGACGGCTCGCCCGCGTCTACCCGAGACGGCTGACCGCGAGGAGCGCGAGCAGCCCGAGGAGCACGGCGAGGGCGATCTTCACCCAGCTCCAGGGCCGGGCCCCGGAGACCTTCCCGGTCACGCCGTTGACGACGGCCTGGTAGCCGCGGCCGTGGTGCGTGTAGGTCGCGAGCCACAGCGGGACGAGGATGTGCTTGAAGGTCTGCTCGCGGTAGCGCGCGCGCACCTCGAGGTTCCGGTGGGTGTCGCCGGGCACCTGGCGCGCGCACAGCTCCCGCAGCCGGGCGTCCATCTCCCGGCGGGAGCGCTCGGCGGCGGCCACGAGGTCGATCTGGTAGCGCTCGACCAGCCATCCCGCGAGGTAGGCGGGGTCGTAGGGGACGAGGGACGCGGTCGGGAAGGGCTCGATCGCGCGCAGCCGGGCGGGGTCGACGCCCCGCGAGGCGCACACCAGCTCGTCGTCGAACGCGTGGGAGAGCGCGCCCGAGGCCGCCGTCCAGCGGACGCGCCGCTCGCGCTTGCCGTTCACCTCGACCGTGTAGAAGTGTCCGGCCTCCGCGGTCCAGGTCGCGTCCGCCTTCGCGTCGAAGGTCCAGTACGGGACGTAGACGCCCTTGAGCGTGTCGGTCAGCGCGCGCTCGGCGAAGCGCGAGGGCGCGAACCAGAGGCCCCGGTACCAGGATCGCAGGAGGTCGCGGGCCCTCGTCTCGGGGACGGCGAAGGGGAGGAGCGACTCCGGCCGGAAGGCGTCCTTCGCCTCCTCGAGGGGAACGAGGGCGGAGGAGCCGCAGAAGTCGCAGCGCTGGCCCACGCGGTCGGGGTCGAAGACCGAGATCGCCCGGCAGCTCTGGCAGCGCACGGACGTCTTCGCGGCCCGCCAGCCCCGCGCCGAGTCGGGGAGGCTCCGCAGCGCCGCCGCGAGGTCGTGCTCGACGACGGCCGTCTCCGCGCCCCGCGCCTCCACCGTGGCCGGGGACTCCGTGCCGCAGTACGCGCACACGAGCGCCCGGCGGGCGGGGTTCCAGTGGGCCTCCGCCCCGCAGGCGGGGCAGTGGTGCTCCGGGCGCGCGGTGACGACGGCGTCGCCCGAGCCGCCCTCGCCCGCTTCCGCCACCGCGGGCCTACTCCTGCAGGAACTGGGCGAGCGCGGCCTTCGTGATCCGCCACTGGCTGCCGATGCGCTTGCCCTTGAGGTCCCCCGACTCGAGGCTCGCGACGACGTCGGCCTCGCTCACCCCGAGGGCCTTCGCCGCCTCGGCCGGAGAGAGCGTCTCCGGGAGGCCCGCGGCGGCGGGGGGGGCGCCGGCGGGCGGCGTCGCCTGCGCGGCGATGCCCCCCTGCTGCGCCATCATCTGCTGGGCCATCGCGAGGCCCACCGCCATCTCCGCGCCGATCCCGCCGACACCGGACCCGCCGGCCTCGAAGCCCTTCGCCATCTGGTACTTCACGAAGTCGTTGAGGTTGCCGACCGCGGCCATGCTCGAGCGCTTGTCGATCGCCTCCTCGACCTCGGGCGGCACCGAGACGTTCTCGACGACGAAGCTCGTCATCTCGAGCCCGTACTTCACGCCGAGGACGGGGTTGATGAGGGGGAGAAGCGCGGAGCCGAGCTCCGAGTAGCGGGTGGCCACGTCGAGGACCGGCACCTTCGCCGTGGCGAGCGCCTCGGAGAAGACGCTCACGATGCGCGAGCGCATCACGTCCGCGAACTCGTCGAGGCGGAAGTGGTGGTCGGTGCCCGCGACCTCCTTCAGGAAGAGGGGCGCGTCGGCGATGCGGAAGTCGTAGGTGCCGAAGGCCCGCAGGCGGACGATCCCGAAGTCGGGGTCGCGGACCATGACCGGGTTCGAGGTGCCCCACTTGTTGCCGGCGAAGAGCCGCGTGACGACGTAGTACACGTCGGCCTTGAACGGCGACTCGAAGCCGTACTTCCAGCCCTTGAGGCGGGTGAGGATCGGGATGTTGTCGGTCGTGAGCGTGTGCTTGCCGGGGCCGAACTGGTCGCCGAACTGGCCCAGGTAGACGAACTGGACGAGCTGCGACTCGCGGACGATGAGCTGGGCCCCGCGCTTGATCTCCTTGTCGTCGTCGGGGTAGCGGAACGAGAGCGTGTCCCGCGAGTCGTCCGTCCACTCGATGATCTCGAGGAGCTGGCTGCGGGCGAAGTCCATGAGTCCCATGCGGCACCTCCCGGGGCCGTCCATTGTGCCGCAGGAAGGGGCATGGTGGGCGCTGCGCCGGCAGGACGCGCTGCTCCTCGTCCGGTCGGTCGAGCGCTTTGGCATGAAGAAGCGATGAAACTATCATTCTGTCATGTCAGGCATGATGGTCCAGATCCGCAACGTCCCCCCCGAGTTGCACCGGCGGCTCAAGGCCCGCGCCGCGACCGAGGGCCTCTCGATGTCGGACTTCGTCCTGCGCGAGGTGCGCAAGGCCCTCGACCGGCCCACGCGACAGGAGGTCCTCGACCGGCTGCGGGCGTTGCCGGTGCGACGCTTGCGGCGTGGCGCCGCGGAGATCCTCCGCGCCGAGCGCGACTCGCGATGATCGTGCTCGACGCGTCCGCCCTCGTCGAGCTCGCGCTCGGCACGTCGACGGGTCGGGCGATCGCAGCGCGGATCGCCGACCCCGAGGTCTCGCTGCACGTCCCCCACCTCGCCGACGTCGAGGTCGTCCAGGCCCTCAGGCGGTACGTCCGTGACGGCGAGCTCGACGCCGGCTCGGCGGGCCAGGCGCTCGCCGTCCTGCGTGCGCTCGACCTGCAGCGCCACTCCCACGAGCCACTCCTCGACCGCGTGTGGGCGTTGCGAGACAACCTGTCCGCCTACGACGCCGCCTACGTCGCCCTGGCGGAGGCGCTGGACGCTCCCCTGGTGACGTGCGACGGCCGCCTTTCGCGCGCTCCCGGCATTGCCCGCAGGGTCGAGCTGTTCGGCTGAACCGCGCGGATCTCGTCTTGCACCCCGGCGGCTGCGGGGGAGGGACGAGCCCTCAGCCGAGGAAGTAGGCGGCGACGCGCCAGCGGCCGTCCGGGCCTTGCACCGTGGTGACCGTCTCGACGACGGGATGGCGCCGCTCGAACACCGTCTCGAACCGGAGGACGAGGTAGGGGCCCCGCTGGGCGCCCGACGGTCCGAGCGCGGGCGTCCCCGATTGCAGGGTCCGCCAGTAGCAGCGGCCGAGCGGCGCCCGGACCGCGCGCAGCGCGGCCTCCCACTCGACGGGTCCCGCCTCTTCCCGCAGGAGAGGCGCCGCCTGCGCCCAGGCGGCGGGGTGGCGCCCCGAGTCGACGAGCCGCAACCAGAGACCCGCCGCGCTCTTCGCCTCGCGCTCCTGGCCGGGGTCGAGGTCGGTCGCCTGCCCGAGCCCCGCGAGGCTCAGCGCGGAGAGCCAGGCGACCAGCTCCGACCGCCGCACCCCGTCCGACGCGCCATGTGCCGCGCGCAATGCCGTCGTCCCGAGAGCCCCGACCGCCATCGCTCACCACCCTCTCGGTGATGTAGACGCGCGGGGACCCTCTGCGGTTGCGTCCGGGAGAGCGCTTTACGCTTCCTTGAGGAACGTCCAAACGGCTGGACGCTCAGCCGAGCGGGATGCGCTCCTTGTTCTCGGCCAGCCATGCGCCGAAGGTCTGCATCCTCGGGTTGAGCGAGCGCGAGAACGCGAGGTCGCGCAGCGCGCAGAACTCCTTCGAGAACTCGGCGTTGAACTGGAACATGTTGCCGAGGTCGTCGGCGCCGGGGAAGCCGAACGTCCGGTAGACGGCCGGGGGAACCGCACGGTGGACGACCTCCTGGCCGAGGGCCTTCGACAGCTCGGCCGCCATCTGCGCCCCGGTCAGGTGCTCGCCGGCGATGCCCACGGTCTTGCCGACGAGGTCCGGCCGCCGGAAGACGGCGTAGGCGCACCGGCCGATGTCCTCGACGGCGATCCCGGGCAGGGGGGCGTCGCCGGTGGGCAGCACGAAGCCGAGCTTCCCGTCGTCCCCCTTCTTCGGCCCCATGCCGAAGAAGATCAGGTTCTCCCAGTAGAACGAGGTGTGGAAGTAGGTCGTGGGCACTCCCGCCGCGGCGAACAGAGCGTTCGCCTCGCCCTTCGCGTCGAAGTGGGGCACCTTGTACTTCCCCTGCAGGGTGGGCATGCGCGGGTCGTCGAGGGGGACGAAGCGGCGCGAGTCCTCGAGCGTCGACCAGACGAAGTGCTCGACCCCGGCCGCCTTCGCGGCCTGCGCCATCGCCCCGGCCTGGGCGAGCTCCCTCTCCGGCGAGAAGTGCTCCCAGAAAGCGGTCACGCCGAACGCGCCGTAGGCCCCGGTGAAGGCCTTCTTCAGGCTCTCCACGTCGTCGACGTCCGCGGCCACCACCTCCGCCCCGGCCTTCGCGAGGGCCTGGGCCTTCTCGCTCGAGGGGTTGCGGGTGAGGGCGCGGGCGGCGAACCCCCCGGCCGGGTCGGCGAGAATCGCGCGGACGAGGCCGCCCCCCTGCGCCCCGGTGGCTCCGACGACGGCGATCGTCTTCTTCGACATGGCTCGCTCCTCCCTGCGCGGGCGCCCGCCCGGCGCGTCACGGCCTTCAGCCTGTCTGCGGTGGACTCCTCTCGATCCTAGCGGACCCGACCCCGCCGCGCAGAGGCCCCGCGCCGCGGGCTCACCGGACGGGCACCCGCACCGCGATCACGGTGGCGTCGTCCGCCCGCGGACCGTCTCCCCGGAACGCGTCGGCCGCGTCGTGGACGGCCGACACGACGGCCTCGGCCGACCGGCCGGCGGCCCCGCGCACCGCCGCCACGAGACGGTCCTGGCCGAAGTCCGCCCCCGACGCGTCCTCGGCCTCGGTGATGCCGTCCGTGTAGAGGACGAACACGTCCCCGGGCGAGAACGCGATCTCGACCGTCTCGAAGCTCACGTCCTGGTGGAGCAGGCCCACCGCCGGGCCGCCGGGCATCAGCCAGCGGACCTCGCCGCGACCCGCCTCCAGGTGGAGAGCGGGCAGGTGGCCGGCGTTCGCGTAGACGACGCGGGAAGCGGCCGGATCGAAGACCGCGTAGAGCAGCGTGAAATACGACTGGACCTGGAGGTTGTCGAGGAAGACGCGGTTGAGCTCGTGGAGCAGCTCGGGCGTCGAGAGGTTGCGGGCGGCGAGGGCGCGCAGCGCGATCTTCACCGCCGGCATGATGAGGGCGGCGGGCAGGCCCTTGCCCGAGACGTCCGCCACCACCACCGCGAAGCGCCCCCCGCCGAGCGGCACGAAGTCGTAGTAGTCCCCGCCCACCACGCGGGCGGGGTGCGTGCGGGCGACGACGTCCAGGGGACCGTCCGGCGGGCGGTGCTGGTCGAGCAGGTGGCGCTGCACCTTGCCCGCCATCGCGACCTCGGCCACGAGCTCGTCGCGCTGCTCCCTCGCCACCCGGAAGAACTCGGCGCGCGCGCGGCCGAGCCGCTGCAGGGGGAGCACGACCGCCACGAAGACGGCGACGAGGACCCAGTCCACCGCGATCCGCGCCCACGACTGGTCCTCGACCGGCGTGTCCCACTGCCGCAGGAAGACGCAGGCGGTGAGCAGCAGGAAGAAGACCGAACGGCGGTGGGTGAGCGCGCTGTAGCTCATCGGGATGAGGTACAGGAAGCCCAGGGAGTTGCCGGGGGCGAGGAAGCGGTCGGCGAGGGCGATCGCCGCGATCGACAGCACGATGAGGGCCGACTCGACGGAGCGGATCCGCCGCTCGAGCCCCGTGATGTCCCAGGTTCGGTCCGAGATGGCGACGCCTCCCGCGAGGGTCCGGCGCGACAGCTTAACCCGGCGCGGATCGGCACGAATGGGAGAACGGCCCCGTGTGATGTACATTATACACATGGCGATCAAGACCGTCTCGCTCAAGGCGGAGGCCTACGAGCGCCTCCGATCCGCCCGGCGCTATCCCGGCGAGTCGTTCAGCGAGGTCATCCTCCGGGCGCGCTGGCCGGAGGACACGATCACCGGCGCGGAGCTGCTCGCGCGCTGTCGCGAGGTCGGACCGCACTTCGACGAGCAGGAGCTCGCCGCGCTCGAGGCGATGAAGGCGGCGGACGCCCCTCCGGAGGACAAGTGGAGAACGCGCTGATCCTCGAGACCACGTTCCTCATCGACCTCGAGAGGGAGACGGCGCGTCGGGCGGAGGGGCCCGCACAAGGGCTGCTCGCGCGGCACTCGAGCCATCGTCTCTACATCACCCCGACCGTGGCCGGCGAGCTCGCCGCGGGTGCGTCGATGAGCGAGCGGTCGAGGTGGGAGGCGTTCGTCGCGCCGTTTCACACCCTCGCGCTCGACCGCGAGACCTGCTGGCGCTACGGCGAGGCCTTCCGCTACCTCCAGGCGAACGGCCTGCTGATCGGGGCGAACGACCTGTGGATCGCCGCCGCCGGCCTCGCGCACGACGTGCCGGTGGTGAGCCGGAACGCGCGTCACTTCGCCCGCGTGCCGGGCCTGCGGGTCGTCGGCTACGCGTAGCCCTTCCCGACGACGACCGTCCTCAGGCCTCGATCCGGAGGTCCAGGCTCTCGCCGGCGGCGAGCCGCCGGCGCGCGGGAAGGCGGTGGACGGTCGTCGCCCCGAGGCGCAGCTCGGCGAGGGACAGCTCGCCCTCGGTCACCGAGAGGCGCGCGCGCAAGGCCCGCTCGCCGTCCTTCTCGAGGACGACGGTCCCCCACGCCGATCCGTTCGACCAGAAGTGCCGCCCGGGGCGGGGGGCGAGCTGCATCGTGCCCGTCACCGCCGACCAGCGGAAGCCGGTGAGGGCGAGGACGGCGGCCCAGCTCGCCATCGCGCGGGCGTAGTGGTGGCCGCACTCGGCCTCGTCGAAGGGGCTGCGCCGCGCGCCGTCGTAGCGGCCGCGCACGGCCCGGACGACCCGCAGGCCGTCCTCCTCCATCCCCTCCTGCATCAGGCCCACCGCGGCCACGTACTCGAAGCCGGTCATCGCCTCGCCGAAGTACGGGAAGGGCTTCGCCGGGCGCTCCTTCGGGTAGTCGGCCATGACGAGCGCCGTCTCGTCCGCGACGGCGAAGGCGCGCATGTTGTTGAAGTGCGACCAGAGGACCGGCCGCATGTTGTGGCGGAGGATGCTCCGCAGCGCGGCCCGCGCGTGCGCGGGGTCGACGAGCGGGCCGAGGCCGCAGACGTGGGCGACGAGCTGGCCGACCAGCTGGTCCACGAGGCAGCCGGCGGCGAGCTGGTAGTCGGGCTTCGCGACGTCCGCCGATCCCATGCCGACGAGGAGGCCGGGGGCCACGTCGTCCGCGCTCTTCGGGGGCACCACCCGGTGCTCGTAGTACTCGCCGTTCCAGAGGTGGGCGTCGATCCAGGCGGAGCCGTTGTCGAAGAGCCTCCGGCACTCGCTCGCGAAGCCGGCGTCGCCCACGTGGCGCGCCATCTCCTCCGCCGCGCGCAGCGCGCCCAGGTACCACAGGCCCATCTGCGGGTTCGGGCCGTAGTACTCGACGTCCATCGTGTTGTGCTGGCAGCCCTCCATGACGCCGTCGCGGTCGGCGTCCCACCCGCCCGGGATCCAGCAGAACTCGACCGCCTTCCTCACCTTCGGCCAGAGACGGCGGAGGAGCGCGTCGTCCCCCGAGAGCTGCCAGTCCCGGTACATCTTGAGCACGCAGCCCATCTGGCCGTCGGCCGCGGCCCGGGCGAACTCCTGCGCGCGCCCGAGGGGCAGGTGGACGCGGAAGCTCATGAGGCCGGCGTCGCTCGTCGCGTGGTCGAACTCCACCTCGCGCATCGACCGCGCGAGCGAGCCGAACAGGAACGGCGTCGCCTGCTCGTAGTTCCAGACGTGGGTGCACGAGCCGTGGCAGCAGCCGGCGGTGTCGGCGCAGCCTTCCCAGCCGTAGAAGCGGCCGTCCGCGGTGCGGAAGCAGGTCTGGGTGCGCAGGGTCGAGAGGTTGAAGAGGGCGGCCTCCTTCACCTCGGCGGGGAGGTCGCTGCCGAGGAAGCTCGAGACGAAGGCGACCGTGCGGCGGTGCAGCTCCCCGAGCCGGGGGAGGACCTTCTCCGCCGCGTCCCACGCGTCCGCGAAGCGGGTCGTGTAGTGGTTGCCCACGACGTCGCCCGGGCCCGGCGGGTCGGACCTCGGCGTCCAGGAGTGGCGGTTGGGGAAGTGCCAGGCGAGGAGGAACGCCACCTCGCGCGACGCCCCGGGGGCGAGGTCGAACGCCACCGCGAGCGAGGCCATCGGGGTGTCCGTGCTGCCCGCCTCTCGCTCGTCCAGCCGCCCGTCCGCGAGGAGGTCGTCCCAGAAGTCGAGCAGCGCCCCCGACCAGCCGCTCTCGGCCCAGGCCGTCCGCCACGTCGCGGGCTCCGCGGGCGCGGTGACGAGGGCGATCGAACCCCACGCGGCGTCGCCGGGGTCCACCTTCGCCGAGTCGAGGAAGAGGCCCTGGGCGGCGCCCGTGCGGCGGAACGCGTTGCGGTTGCCGGCGGCGCCGACGCGCTGGGCGTCGCCCTTCCAGTCCTTCCTCGTCCTCGAGCCGTCCATCCCGACGAAGTTCGGGAGAGAGAAGCACACGGTCGCCTCGAGCGGCGCCGCCGCGCGGCTTCGCAGCTCGACGCGGAAGACGGCGACGGGGAGGCCGCTCTCCTCCGCGTCCGGGGGGACGAGCGGGTTCATCGCCTTGAGGTGCGCCTCCACCGGGAGCTCGGGGTCGGCCAGAAAGACGCGGCCGAACGGGTAGGCGGCCGCGAAGGAGGCGGACCGGAAGCGGGGCAGGCCGGCGTTCGGAGCGGGCGACCCGTGGCTGCCCTCGAGGTCTTCAGCGGCGAGGGGACCCTCCAGCACGCGCACGACGGGGGGCCGGCCCGGCTCGCGCAGGCGCAGGGCCAGGAAGGGCGCGGCGGCGCCCGCCGGCACGAAGCCCTTGGCGGGCCGGTTCATGATCTCGAAGTCGCGCAGGTCGCCGCGGCCGCCGAGCGAGACGGTGCCGGTCCCGATCCCGCCGACGGGCAGGGCGATGCGGAGCAGGTGCGCGCGGTCGTAGTGGCGGAGCGACGGCCAGTCGGGGTCGGAGAGGAGGCGGGTCGCCTCCTCGGGAGCGCCCGCGGTGGCGGGGCGGAGCGCGGCGAGGGCCCCGGCCCCGAGCCCCATCGTCCTCACGAAGCCCCGGCGGTCCAGGCGGCCCTCGTCTCTCGGGCTCATCGCGTCCTCCGCCGGGATTTCATCCGCTCCCGCGTCGGGCTGTCAACGCCGCCTCGTCGACCAGAGGCGAGCCGGCAGGCGGGAATGCGCCATTTCAAGATCTGACCCCTTTGCACCTTTGCATATCAGATGCGGATGAAGAGGCGGCGGCGGTGCATCCAGAGGAGGACGAGCCAGACGACCAGGAGGGCGCCGGCGCCGACTAGGGTGCGCTCGAAGGCGGGGCCGAGGACGAGGAACGGGGCCCGGCCCAGGTGGCGGACGAGCGCCGCGCCGGCGGGCTCGACGAGGACCCAGTTCATGCAGTAGGCGGCGATCGAGTTCATGCCGAGGACCGTCAGGGGGAAGGCCCACCGTACGTGCCGCCGCACGTCCATGACCCAGTAGAAGGCGGCCGTGAAGAGGAAGCACCAGCCCCCGCTGAACAGCGCGAAGCTCGGCGTCCAGATGCGCTTGACGACGGGGTTGACTCCGAGGGCGCCGAGGAGCCAGCCCGAGGCGAGGAACGCGACGCCCGCGCCGAGAAGCCACTCCACCTTCTTCCTCTCGGGGCGGTCGGAGCGCAGCACGCCGCCGGCGAGCAGGCCGAGGATCATCGTGCCGAGGGTGGGGACGAACGACAGCGTCTGGTACCCGCCCGCGTTGTAGACGAACGGCTCCTCGCGGGGGAACAGGTTGAGGAACCAGCGATCGAACCGGGCCGAGAAGTTCTCGTTCTTGCTCCAGTGGGCGGCGAAGCCGGTCAGGTGGTGCGGCCAGTCCGAAGGGACGCCCACGCTCTCCCAGTCGAAGTCTGGGCCGGGGGCGGGGGAGAGGGCGAATGCGGCCCAGAAGGCGACGAGGACGACGGCGAGCGCGATCCACTGGTCGCGCCGCGGCCGCAGGGCGAGGAGGAACAGGAAGCCGTAGCCGAGGCCGATCTGGGTGAGGGTGTCCTCGAAGGTGAAGCGCGTCTGCGCCTGCCCGAGCGAGCGCAGGACGATCCCGAGGACGACGAGGACGAACGCCCGGCGGAAGGCGTGGGCGATCAGGGCGCCCCGCGACTGGCCGCGCGAGGAGCGGGCGAGGAGCGAGAAGGGCAGCGCCGCCCCCACGAGGAACGAGAAGCCGGGCTGGATGAGGTCGTGCAGCGAGCAGCCCACCCACTCGACGTGGTCCTGGTGGCGGCAGAGGAACGCCCACACCGCGCTCGCGGGGAAGGCCGCGGAGACGCCGCAGAAGTGCAGGGCCTCGCCCATCATCAGGGCGAGGACGAGGCCGCGGTAGGCGTCGAGGCCGGCGATGCGCACGGGGAGCGGCGCGTCGGCTCGGGTCACGGCTTGGCCTCCTCGGGAGCCCGCGGGCGGGCGGGCGCCGGCGCGAGCGAGCGGCGCAGGACGACCGCGCCGACGTTGTCGGGGTCGGCCTCGAGGGCCGCGGCGAGGGCGGTCCGGGCCTCCGCCCCGCGGCCGAGGCCGAGGAGCCCGAGGGCCCGGGCGTAGAGGTCGGCGGAGCGCGCCTCGCGCGCCTCCATCCGGACCTCGAGCGGTCGCGCCCCGTCCACCGCGCGCGGCCTCGTCCCCGCGAGGCGCTCGAAGTGGCGGCGCGCCTCGGCCGCGCGGCCGAGCTTCGCCAGCGACCGGCCGATCCAGTAGTGCCCCTCGGGCACGACCGCGGCCACGCCGGCGGAGCGGGCGAAGGCCTCGCGGGCCTCGTCGCTCCGCCCCAGCCGCTCGAGGGCGAGGCCCTCGTGGTGGTGCACCGCGGCGAGGTGCGCGCCCACGCCCTGGCCGACCTCGATGTGGGCAGGCAGGTCCACCGCGCCCCGGAAGACCTCGAGCGCCGCCGGGGCGTCGCCCTTCGCGAGGAGCCGCCGCCCCTGCTCCAGGCGGGCCGCGACGTAGACCGAGTGCATGCCGCTCTCGCCCTCCCACACGTGGAACCGCGTCTTCCCGAGCGTGGCCAGGGCGTCCTCGTCCCTCCCGAGCAGGACCTGGACGCGGGCCAGGCGGCCCGCCGTGATCTCCCGGCTCGCCACCGTCTCCGGGCTCGCGGTGAGGTGGCGCAGGCGCGCGGCGAGCGGGGCGCCCGTCCACGCGAGGTACTGGTCGAGCTCGTAGTAGAGGCGCGCCTCGCGCGTCTCGAGCGCCACGGCCCTCTCCTGGCTGGCCGCGGCCGCGCGCAGCTCGCCCCTCGCCCGCGCGTAGCCGAAGGCCAGGTTCCGGTGCACGCGCGCGAAGCCGGGGTCGAGCGCCCGCGAGCGCTCCCACTCGGCGATCGCCCGCTCCGGCTGGAGGTCGTAGAGGAGGTTGCCGAGGAGATAGGGCGCCCGGGGGTCGGTCGCGTCCGCGGCCGCCGCCCGCTCGAGCACCGCGATCTCCTCGAGGCGGAAGGGGAACGAGTAGTCGGGCGGCAGGGCGCGACCCCGGCGGTACCACGCGGCGGCGGCCGCGCCGTCGCCCCGCTTCTCGTGGAGCCAGCCCAGCGTGTACGCGACCATGGGGTCGGCCGTCGCCGCGCCGTCGGGCAGCCGGGCGGAGAGGACCGCGACCGCGTCGTCGAGGAGCCCGGCCCGGGCGTACTCGTGGGCCGCCTCCAGGGCGTAGGCGTCCTCGGCGAGCGCGGCGAGAGCGCGCGGCTCGGTGGCGTCCGCCACCGGATCGGCCGCCCCCGCCTTCGCGCCCTTGTCCCGGGCGAGGCGCCGCTCGCGCCCGGCGAGGGGGTCGAGGGGGTCGACCGCGAGCGCGGCGCCGGCGCGGGCGAAGGCGGCGTCCGGGCGGCCCGCGTGGCGCAGGAGCGCGGCGGAGAGAGCGAGGGCCGCCGTGTTGCGGGGAGCGGCCTCGATCGACCGCTCGAGCAGGGCGAGGGCGCGCTCGCGGCGGCCGGCGAGCGACTCGAGCCGCGCCTGCTCCAGGGTGGCGGCTCCCGTCCAGCCGCCGTCCCACGCCGCGGCAGCGAAGGCCTCGCCCGCCGCGTCGAGGCGGCCCCGCGCGGCGAGGACGAGGCCGAGCGCGTACTGGGGCTCGCCGTCGCGGGCGCGCGTGTGGTTCGCGGTGAGGCGCGCGACGGCGGCCGAGAGATGGCGCTCGGCCTCGGCGAGCCGCCCCCGTCGCAGCATCCGCAGGCCGAGGGCCGTGTTCGCCCGCGCGTCGCCCGGATCCCGCCGCAGGGCCTCGCGGTAGTAGGGCTCCGGCTCGTGCTCGGCGCTGTGGAACTGCTCGATCCGCAGCCCGGCGAGGAAGAGCTCCTCGACCGACTTCATTCGGCGCGGCGGGGGCGGGGGCGCGTAGCGCGCCGGCTCCTCGGTCTTCGGCCTCGGCCGGTTCTCGAAGGCGACGAGCTCGGTCCCGTCCGCGGCGGAGAGGGCGAGGCGCAGCGTCTCGGGCCGCGTCCCCGCGGGCAGGGTCACCTCACGGGCGAACGGCGCATCGGGGGCGATCTCGACCGTCTCCTCGAAGACGACGGCCTCGCCGGCGGCGAGCCGCACGCGCGCCCCCCGCCGGGCGGAGGTGGAGTTGGCCGCGATCCGCGCCCGGCCGTCCTTCACCTCGAGGAAGAGCGCCCCCTCGACGGTGGCCGCCTTGACCCCGCCCAGCTCGCGGATCGGGTACCACTGGTGGACCACCGTGCGCGTCTCGCCGGGGCGGATCCACGAGTAGTCGGGCTGGTTGTCCGAGTAGCCCCCGGTCATGAGCTCGATGTACGGCCCGTCCTCGTCGGTGAGGATCCGGTCCCACATCCTCCCGTCCGGGCCGTTGCCCCACGTCCAGAACTTCTTGCCCGGCATCGTGTCGCGGTCGGCCACGTGGACGACGCCCGCCCGCCGGCCGTGGTCGTAGCCGGCGAGGAAGTCCATCGCCGAGCGGTACACGAAGAAGGAGATCGGGTAGGGGTGGTTCTTCCAGAGGCCGAGGTCGACGCCGGGCGGGAAGTCGCGGCCGACGAAGCGCCCGCGGGCGAAGGGCCAGGGGGAGAAGTCGGTCTTCGCGTGGAACGTCGCCCAGTCCACGTCGGGCGGAAAGATCACCTCGTAGCTCTGGTTCGCGTGGACCGCGGGGTTCGAGAAGTAGAGCATCGAGTGGGGGAGGCTCGTCCGGTTCGTCATGCGCACCTCGGCCTCGACGACCGAGCGGCCGGGGCGGAGCGTGACCCCGACCGTCCAGCGCATCCGCTGGCGCCACTCGGTCTCGCCGACCCAGAGGGTCCGGCTCCCGTCGGGGTTCTCCGCGATCGCCCACTGGACCGGCAGGAAGGATGTGGCCCGGTGGTGGTGGAAGACGTTCCACTCGACCCCGCCCGAGATCCAGGCGCCCAGCATCCCGATGAGGGCCGGCTTGATGACGCGCTGCCGGTAGAAGAAGTCGTACCCGTCCGTTTTGTCCTGGGCCGTGAAGATGCGGCCGCCGATCTCGGGGAGAATCGAGAGCTTCACGTACTCGTTCTCGAGCCAGAGCGCCCGGTACGTGCGGTCCTCCCTGCGGTCGAGCAGCACGTCGAGCAGTGGGTAGGGGTAGACGGGACCCTGAGCGCCCTGGTACTGGCGGCCCGCGTAGAACATCGGGCTTCTCTCCGGCGGGCCGACCGGGTCGGTGGGGACGCGCAGGGGCGCCTCCCAGGCCCGGACCGGCTCTTCGGCGCCGGCGGCGGTGGCGACGGCCAGCCAGAGAGAGGCGAGGGAAACGGCGCGCTTCATGGCGTCCTCCGGTGGGTGCGGGGTCGAGTGAGAGGCGGCCTGCGGCGTCGCGTGCGTCGGCCGCATTCTGGCCCAGGAGGGCCGCCTGCAGGGTGAGCCCTTCGGCTCACGCGGCGGTAGACTGCCTCGTGCGGCACGCGCCCTTCCTCGCGGCCGGCCTCCTGGCCATGGCGGCGCAGGTGCTGCTCCTGCGCGAGCTCGTGGTGGGCGCGGCCGGCGACGAGGCCGCGCTCGGCGTCGGCCTCGCCGCGTGGCTCCTCGGGATCGCCGCGGGGGCCGCGATCCCCCGCCGGCGGCGGACCCCCGCCGCCCGGTCCGATGCGACGCTCGGCCTCGCCGCCCTCGCGCTCCTGGCCCCGCTCGGCGTCCTCGCCGGGCGCTGGCTGCGCCAGTGGGTCGCGCCGGAGGCCGGCGAGCTGCCCGGCCTCGGGCACGTCCTGGCCTACGCCCTCGCGACGCTCGCGCCACCGGGGCTCGCCGTCGGCTTCACCTTCCCCGCCCTCGCCGCCGCCGCCGCCCGCCGCTGGGAGGCGGGGGAGGCGATCACCCGGCTGTACGCCGTCGAGTCGCTGGGCTCGCTGGCCGGCGGCCTCGCGGTGACGGTCCTCGCCGGCGCCGGGACGCCGCCGCTGCGCGCCGCGACGCTCCTGGCGGTGATCGGCGCTCTTCTCGCTCTCGCCGGCGCCCGCGGGGGCCTGGTGGAACGCGCCGGGCTCCTCGCCGCGTCGCTCGTGCTCGCGGCCTTTCTCCTTCTGGCCTCGGGGCCTCTCGACGCGGCCAGCCAGAGGGCGCGCTTCGCGGGCACCGCTCCGGGGGTTCCCCTCGTGGCTACCCGCGAGACGCCTCACCAGCACCTCGCCCTCGGGGGCGGCGACGTTCTCCACCTGTACGCGAGCGGCCAGTACGCCTCGAGCTTCCCCGACCCCTGGGCCGCGGAGAGCCTCGGCCACCTCCTCGCGCTCCTCTCGAGGCACCCGCGCCGCGTGCTCGTGATCGGCGGGCTCGAGCGCGGCCTCCCGGGCGTCCTCCTGCGCCACCCGCTCGAACGGCTCGTCCTCGTCGAGCCCGACCCGGGGGCGCTCGCGTTCCTGCTGCCCCGCCTGCCCGGGGCGGACCGGG
The DNA here is from genome assembly GCA_964561785.1 of uncultured Acidobacteriota bacterium. Taxonomy (GTDB): domain Bacteria; phylum Acidobacteriota; class Vicinamibacteria; order Fen-336; family Fen-336; genus DATBSL01. The sequence goes on from CAZLRF010000022.1 coordinate 31,012, forward strand.
CGGCGCTCGGCGACCCGCGCGTGCGCCTCGTCCACGCGGACCCGCGCCGGTTCGTCGCGAGGCCGATCGAGGCCCCGTTCGACCTCGTGGTCCTCCCCGCCGGCGACCCCACCACGCTCCTGCGCGCGCGCCTCGCCACCGTCGAGTTCTTCGACGCGCTGCGCCGGCTCCTCTCGCCCGGCGGGGTCGTGGTCCTCGCCGTCCGCACGGCGCCGCTCGCCGTGACCGCAGAGACGGCCGCCTACGCGGGATCGCTCTTCCGCTCGCTCTCGCACGCGTTCCCGGTCGTACGCGCGACGCCCGGCCCGGACACCCTGCTCGTCGCAGGCGGGCGCGGCGAGGGGGCGACGCTCGACCCCGCCGTCCTCGCCGGGCGCTGGCGCGAGCGCGGGGTGGAGTCCTCGGCCTTCGACCCGGCGAGCCTGCCGGCCCTCCTCGCGCCCGAGCGGGTGGCCGCGCAGGAAGCGGCCCTCGCCGCGGCGGCCGCGCGCGCCCGCGAGAGCACCGACGACCGGCCGGTCTCGTTCCTCCACGCCCTCGCGCGACGGCAGCTCACGACGGCGGGGACGGGCGGCGGAGTGGTGGCCGCGGCCAGCCGCGTCCCGCCGGCCCTCCTGGTCGCGGCGGCCTTCCTGCCGTCGCTCGTCGTCCTCGCCCGCCGTTCCGGGAGGCCCGCCGTCGCGGCGTCGCACGCGGTGGCGGTCGTGGGGGCGGCGGCCCTCGGCTGGTGGCTGCTCGTGCTGTTCTCGTTCCAGACGCACGCGGGAGCCCTCTACGGCCACCTCGGCGCGCTGACCGCCGCCTTCATGCTCGGACTCGCCCTCGGCGCGAGGCTCGCCCCCCGCGCCGCCCTTGAGGACGGCCGGCGCGACGCGGCGACCCTGCCGGGGGCGCTCCGCGCGCTGCGTCTGGCCCTCGGCGCGGCCGCGCTCTTCGCGGCGGCGTTCCCGGTCGCGCTCGCCGCCGCCTCGCGCGCCGCGGCCTCCGGCCTCGGCTGGGGAGTCCTGGCGTGCGGAGGGCTGCTGCTCGCCGCCGGCACCGTCGCCGGCGCCGTCTTCCCGGTCGCGGCCGAGGTGCGCCTCGCGTCGGGCGAGGATGTCGCCCGCGCGGCCGGTCGTCTGGAGACCGCCGACCATCTCGGCGCCGCGGCCGCCGCGCTCCTCGGGGCGGTGCTCTTCCTCCCCGTGCTCGGCCTGGCCGCGACCGGCGGGCTCCTCGCCGGGCTCGTGCTCGTCGCCCTCGCCGGGGTGCTCTTCCCCCGCGGCTGACCGCGCGCGGCATACAATGCGCGCGCTGAGGCAGGAGGTCGACCCCATGCCCCGTGCGCTCGCCGCCGTCGCCGCGCTGCTGGTCTTCACGGCCCCCGCCGCGCCCGCCCCGCCGCCCTCGCCCCCGGACGCCGGCGCCCTCTTCCCGTTCGTCATCCCGTGGGACGACGCGCTCGCCGGGACGGCCACCGACGTGAGCCGGCTGAACGCGGCGCCCGCCGGGTCGGGCGGCTTCGTCGTCGCGAGGGACGGGGTCTTCGTCGAGGAGAAGACGGGCCGACGCGTCCGCTTCTTCGCCACGAACCTCGGCGGGCGAGCCGCGTTCCCCACCGCGCAGGACGCGGAGAGAATCGCCGCCCGCATGGCCAAGCTCGGCATCAACCTGGTGCGCCTCCACCACCTGCAGAACGGGTGGGAGAAGCCGGGCGGGTGGATCTGGAAGGACCGGCCCTTCCTCGAGGTCGACCCCGCGCAGGTCGCGAAGCTCGACGCGCTCTTCGCCGCCTTGAAGCGCCACGGCATCTACACGAACCTCAACCTCTCCACGACCCGCGAGTACCTGCCCGAGCACGGCTTTCCCGAGAGCGTGCGGAGGATCCCGTTCTCCCACCACAAGAAGGTCGACCTCTTCGACCGGCGCATGATCGAGCTGCAGAAGCAGTACGCGCGGGCGCTCGTCGACCACGTGAACCCGCACACCGGCCTCGCCTACAAGGACGAGCCGGCCCTCGCGTTCGTCGAGATCAACAACGAGAACTCGCTCGTGGGCTGGCCGCACGAAGCGCCGGGGGAGGGCCTCGACGCGCTGCCCGAGCCGTTCCGCGCGCAGCTCGTCGCGCTGTGGAACGCGTGGCTCGCCGGCCGGTACGGCGACGACGCGACGCTCGCCGCCGCCTGGTCGGGCGGACCGGGCGAGCCGCTCGGACGAAGCCTCCTCGGGCGCGACACCCCGTGGCGGTTCGAGAACCAGGCGGCCGCGACGGCCGCGTCCCACGAGCTCCTCGCGCCGTCGTCCGGCGAGGGAACGGCCGGCCTGCGCCTCGTCGTGAAGGAGACGCTCGGCGGGGAGTGGCTCGTCCAGGGCCTGCTGCCCCCGCTCACGCTCGAGGAGGGAGCCCTCTACACGGTCGCGTTCCGGGCCCGCGCCGACCGCGAGCGCACGATCGGCCTCAAGGTCCACCTCGACCGCCCCGACTGGGAGGACCACGGGCTCAAGGCCCGGGCCCGACTCTCGCCCGCGTGGCGCGACTTCTCCTACTCCTTCCGCGCGCGCGGCGTCGTGCCCTCTCACTCGCGCCTCGCGTTCCTGGTCGGCGGCGAGCCCGCCACCGTCGAGATCGAGGACGTGACGCTGCGGCCGGGCACGGCCCCGTGGTCGCCGCCTCCCGGCCAGTCGCTCCGGCGCCGCAACCTCGACCTCGCCACCGACGCCGCCTACGGTCCCCGTCTCGCCGACTGGACGCGCTTCCTTCTCGAGACCGAGCGCGCCTACGCCGACGAGATGCGCGGCTTCCTGCGCGAGGAGCTCGGCATCCGCGCGAACCTCGTCGACACCCAGGTCCAGTGGGGCCGCCTCACCGCCCTCGAGCGCGAGCGCTCGATGGAGTACGCCGACGCCCACGCCTACTGGCAGCACCCCGAGTTCACCGGCGGCAGCTGGGACCCTCTCCGCTGGCGCATCGGCAGGAAGGCCCACGTCGACGCGCTCCTCGAGGGGCAGGGCGTCCTGCCCGGCCTCGCCTGGCACCGCGTGGCCGGCCGTCCCTACACGATCTCGGAGTACAACCACCCCGCGCCGAGCGACTACCAGGCGGAGACGATGCCGCTCGTCGCCAGCTTCGCCGCCCTCCAGGACTGGGACGGCTTCTACACCTACGACTACGGCGCCACCGGCGCCGGCGAGGACAACGAGAGAATCTCCGGCTTCTTCTCGACCGCGACGAACCCGGCGAAGGCCGCGTTCTTCCCGTCGACCGCGCTCGTGTTCCGCCTCGGCCTCGTCCCGCCCCTGCCCCTCGACACCCTCACGCTCCCGGCGCGCCCCTGGGAGACCTGGCGCGACGCGCAGGACGCGTGGGCGAAGACCGGCTCCGTGCCCGATCTCCTGAAGACCCGTGTCGCGATGCGGGACGGCGCCGGGACCGAGTGGATCCGCGAGGCTGCGGCGGCCCTGGCGGAGCCCGGCCGGGCCTCGGTGCGGCGGGCCTCGCGGGGCGCGGTCTACCAGGTCGACGCACCCGCGGCCAAGATCGTCGCCGGCTTCGTCGGCGGCGAGCGGGTCGACCTCGCGGGCGTCTCGCTCGTGTTCCCGCGCTTCGGCCTCGACGACGAGGGCTTCGCCGCCCTCACCCTGGTCGACCTCGCCGGCGGGCCGCTCGACGCGACGACCCGCGCCCTGCTCACCCTCGTCGGCCGCGCCGAGAACCGCGGCATGGGCTGGAACGAGGACCGCACGAGCGTCGGCGACCGGTGGGGAACGGGCCCGGTCGAGGCCGAGGGCATCCCCTGTGCGGTCGAGATGAGGACGCGCCGCCCCGTCTCGGTGTGGGCTCTCGACGGGCGCGGGATGCGCCGCGAGCGCGTGCCGAGCACGTGGAAGGCCGGGACCCTGCGCTTCCAGGCGGGCCCCGCCCACCGCACCGTCTGGTACGAGATCGCCGACCGCTGAGCGCCCTAGAGCCCGCTCGCCCCGCGGCCGATGCCGGCCATCATCGTGACGCCGATGGCGACGAGCACGTAGAAGAGCCAGCCGATGACGCAGACGGCGACCGCGCGGCCGGTGCTCTTGTAGTCGAGGGCCTGGCGGACGGCGACGATCATCGCCGCGAGCTGCCACACGGCGAGGACGAGCCCGATCACGAGGCCGAGGAGCGGGAGGGCGCGCAGGAAGCCGAGGAGCCCCGGCGCGGCGGAGAAGCCGATCGTGCGCAGGAGCTGCCCGAAGTCCGCGCTCGTCTGGGGCTCGGGCAGGAGCCTTGTGCCGATGAACCACGTGACGCCGGCCCACAGGAACCAGCCGACGATGCCCCCGACGAGCGCGGCGAGGACGCCGGCCGTGCCGCCGGCGTACGAGCCGATGGCCCCCGAGACCGCCGAGCCCACCACGACGGTGAGGGCCTGTCCGGTCGTCGTGGGGTCGCCCTCGACCTCCTCGTAGGTCTTCACGTCGAGACGCGCCGCACCCAGCACCCGATCGACGAAGCTTGCCATCGCTGCCTCCCTGCTGAAACGCGCCGAGGATACACCAGTCGGAAACGGCGGCGGGTGGCCTACTCGCCGGCGAGGGACTGGATGTCGTTCAGGATCCCCGCCGCGGTGACCTCGGCCCCGGCGCCGGGGCCGGAGACGACGAGGGGCTCGCGGCGGTAGCGGCGGGTGGTGAACGAGAGCAGGTTCCGCGTGCCCTCGAGGGAGCCGAGCGCCGAGCCCCGCGGGACGGAGCGCAGCGAGGCGCGGACGCCCCGGGCCGTGGCGAGGACGACGTAGCGCAGGACGCGGCCGCGCGCCGCCTCCGCCGCGACGCGGCGCTCCCATCCCGCGTCGAGCGAGCCCATCCGCTCGAGGAAGCGTTCGAGCGGGATCCGGCGCAGGGGCGGGGGGACGAGGTCCTCGGCCCGCGGCGCGGGCCCCGCGTAGCCGAGCAGGCGGGCGAGGATGAGGCCCTTGCGCAGGACGTCCTGGCCCGAGAGGTCCTCGCGCGGGTCGGGCTCGGCGTAGCCGCGGCGGACCGCCTCCCGCACCGCCTCGGAGAAGGCCGACCCTCGCTCGAGCGAGGAGAGGACGAAGCCGAGCGTGCCGCTCACGCAGCCCTCGACGCGGAGCACCCGGTCGCCGCTCTCGACGAGCTTGCGGAAGGTGTCGAGGACGGGCAGCCCCGCCCCGACCGTGGCCTCGTAGCGGACCCTGCGCCCCGCCGCCGCCGCGGAGTCGAGGAGCCGGCGGTACGCGGCGAGGGGCCCCGCGAGGGGCTTCTTGTTCGCGAGGACGAGGTCGAACCCCTGGCCGAGCGCGTCGGCGAGGAGGTCGCCCGTCTCGTCGGCGGTGACGTCGACGAGGACGGGCCGCGAGACCGCGTGCGCGGCGACGAACCGCAGCGCCTCGGCGGCGGACGCCGCCTTGCCCCCGAGCGCGGCGAGCAGCGCGCCGCGGTCCTTTCCCTCGGCGAGCCGGAGGAGCCGTCCACGCGAGACGCCGCGCGGGTCGAACACGTAGCCCGAGCGGTCGAGGGCGGCCACGATCCGGATGCGCCCGTCCGCGCGGCCCGAGGCCATCGCGGCGAGGGCGCGGCCGACGCGGCCGAAGCCGAGGAGCACGACGTCCGTGCGCCGCTCCGGCGGCCGCCCGCCCCCGATCTTCGCGAGCTGGAACGCGGAGTGGACGCGCCGCCCGGCCTCGGCGGCCTGCGCCTCCTCGACCACGAACGAGATGTTGAGCTCGGAGGAGCCCTGGGCGATCGCGATGACGTTCACCCGGCCGGCGGCGAGGGCGGAGAAGACGCGGGCCGCGACCCCCGGCGTGCCGGCCATGCCTCGCCCCACGACCGCGACCACGGCCACGCCGTCGCGGGCGGCCACGCCGTCCACGAGCCCGGCCGCGATCTCCTCGCGGAAGGCGCGCTCGAGGGCGGCGGTGGCCCGGGGGGCCTCCGCCGCGGGCAGGGTGAAGCCGATCGAGCTCTCGGAGGAGGACTGGAAGATCGTGGACACGGAGAGGCCCGCGGCGTGGATCGCGCCGAACGTGCGCGCGGCCATGCCGGGCACGCCCATGAGGCCCTTGCCGGCCACGGTGACGAGGGCCTGGCCGCGGATCGTGGCGAGCGCCTTCACCGGATAGGCGGCGAGCGTCGCGCGCGAGGAGACCTCCGTGCCCGGCCGCTCGGGGTGCAGGAACGATCGCACGTGGAGGGGGATGCGGCTGCCGTCGAGGGGGATGAGGGCCCGGGGGTGCAGCACCTTGGCCCCGAAGTAGGCCACCTCCGCCGCCTCGCGGTGGTGCATCTGCGGGAGCAGCCGCGCGTCGGGCACCGCGCGCGGGTCGGCGGTCAGGATCCCGGGCACGTCCTTCCACAGCACGACGCGCGCGGCGCCGAGGCATCGGGCGAGCAGGGTGGCGGTGAGGTCGGAGCCGCCGCGGCCGAGGGTCGTGACCGTGCCGTCGGGGCCGGCGCCGAGGAAGCCGGGGACGACCGGCGTCACCCCGCGCCGCAGGAGCGGGAGGAGGCGCCGGCGGGCGAGGCGGCGCGTCGCCGCGAGGTCGGGCGCGGCGGCGCCGTGGTGGCCGTCGGTGAGGACGAACTCCGTGGCGTCGAGCCTCTCCGCGCGCCGTCCCGCCGCGTTCAGAGCGGCGGCCACGACCGCGCTCGCCGCGCGCTCGCCGCGGGCGACCAGCGTGTCGCTCGCGCGCGCGGAGAGGTCGGCGAGGGCGCCCATCGCGCGGGCGATCTCGCGGTACTCGCGGGCCTGCGCGTCGGCCGAGGCGAGCAGCCGGTTCCGGGCCGCCCCCGGCGGCACGAGCGCGTGGGCGAGGTCGCGGTGGCGGCGCAGGAACGACGCGGCCACCGTCGAAGCCGCCTCGCTCTCGCCCGCGACCGTGCGCCGCGCCCCGTCGAGCAGGGCGTCGGTCACGCCGGCGAGCGCCGAGACCACGACCACGAGCGGGCCGTGGTGGGCGCGGACGAGCGAGACCGCGTGGCGCACCGCGGCGGCGTCGGCGAGCGAGGCGCCGCCAAACTTCCAGACCTCGAGGCGGGGAGCGGGGCGTCCCTCGCGGCGCGTCCTCGTCATCTCAATCCCTCATGAATGGGATCACTTTGATGAACAGATACGATCCACAGAAGCGCGCATTGTAGAACGGCCCGCCGCGAACGTCGCGGGCTCAGGGGGCGGCGCGGTAGGTGTGGCGCACCTGCCAGCGCACCTTGACCCGCACCCCGTCCTTGCGCGCCGGCTCGAACCGCCACGTGCGCACGGCCCGCAGGACCGCCTCGTCGAGCACCGGTCCCGCCGACTCCCGGACGGACAGATCCGTCGGACGGCCGTTCTCGTCGACCACGAGGTCGACGAGAACCGAGCCCAGGAGCTTCTTCCGCCGGGCCTCGTCCGGGTAGGCGGCGGAGTCTCCGCTGATCTTCACCGGGGGCGTGACCCCCTCGCCCATCTCGACGAGCTGGCCTTCCACCACCGGGACCGGCGTCGGGGGGGGCGTCGGCCGGAGCGCCGTCTTCGGGGCCGGCTCGGGCCGTGCCGCGCGCGCGGGCTCGGCCGCGGGCGCGGGCTCCACGGGAGGCGGCTCGGGCTCCGCGGGCACGCTCGCCGCCCTCCCGGCAGCGGGCTCGGCCACCGCGGGCGTCGGCGCGGCGGGCTCCGTCCCCGGCGTTCCGCCGCCGCGCAGCGCGAGGACGGCGAGGGCGCCCGCCACGGCGAGCACGACCGCGGCCGCGAGGCCGGCGGGGAGCGCTCGCGGGGAGCGCTCCGGGCGCGGGGCGGGCGCGATGAGGGTCGGCGCGTCGTCCACGCGCGCTGCCGGCGCCGCCGGCGGCCCCTCGAACGCCGAGAGCGCGTGCTCGAGCTCGCGCACGTCGAGGGCGGTGACGAGCTCGAGGGCGGACGCGAAGCGGCGGGCGGGGTCCTTCGCGAGGGCGCGCGCGAACACGTCGTCGTAGCGCTCGGGGAGCGCGGCGTTGATCTTGCGCGGGGGCGCCGGCGTATCGTGCATCACCCGGTAGATGACCTGGGTGATCGTGTTGCCCTGGAACGGCGGCTGGCCGGTCAGCATCTCGTAGGCCACGACCGCGAGCGAGTAGACGTCGGAGCGGGCGGTGACCGACTCGCCCGCGATCTGCTCGGGCGCCATGTAGCTCGGGGAGCCGAGGACCTGGCCCGCGGTGGTCATGACCGAGGCCTCGATGCGCGCGACGCCGAAGTCCATGAGCTTGGGCTGGCCGTCGGGCTGGACCATGATGTTCGCGGGCTTGATGTCGCGATGGACGATGCCCTGGCGGTGCGCGTGGTCGATCCCCTCGGCCACGGGGCCGAGGAGCCGCAGGACCTCCGCGGGGGGCAGGCGTCCCCGCTCCCGCAGCACCTGCTGGAGGGTGCGCCCCTCCACGTACTCCATGACCAGGTGGTCCTCGCCGAGGTCGAAGACGCGGACGATCGCGGGGTGGTTGAGCCCGCCCGCGGCCTGGGCCTCGCGCCGAAAGCGCTTCAGGTACTCCTCGGCGGTGTCGCGAGTGAGGTACTCGGTCTTGACGGTCTTGACCGCGACGACCCGGCTGACCGCGGGGTCGAAGGCCCGGTACACCCGGCCCATGGCCCCGTCCCCGATCTCGTCGATGACCTCGTAGCGTCCGAACCTCTCCGGCGGCATGATCCTCCCGCTGGCGGCGAGCCTGGATGATACCGCTTTCAGCTCCAGATGCCGGGGATCGCGCGGCGGCAGGCGGGACAGGCCCCGTCCTTCAGGCGGTTCTCGACGACGGCCATGCCGGAGCGGCGGAGGAGCACCTGGGCGCAGCCCGGGCAGCTCGTGCTCTCGGCGGGGTGGCCGGGCACGTTGCCGAGGTAGACGAAGCGCAAGCCCTCGCCAAGCGCCGCCTCGCGGCAGCGCTCGAGCGTCGGGACCGGGGTCGCGGGGAGGTTCTGCATCTTGTAGGAGGGGTGGAAGCGGGTGAAGTGCAGCGGGGTCTCGGGCCCCACCTCGTCGCGCACGAAGCGGGCGAGGGCGCGGACCTCCGCCTCGGAGTCGTTCCGGGTCGGGATCACGAGGGTCACGATCTCGACCCAGGTGCCGTGGCGGCGCAGCCGCAAGAGCGTGTCCTGGACGTGGCGCAGCTCGCCCCCCGTGTGCGACCGGTAGAAGGCGGGATCGAAGCCCTTGAGGTCCACCTTGTACGCGGCGATCTCGCGGCACAGCTCGGCGAGGGGCCGCTCCTGGATGTAGCCGTTCGACACCACGACCGTGCGCACGCCGCGGCGGCGCCCCGCCGCCGCGATGTCGAGGACGTACTCCGACCACACGGTGGGCTCGGTGTACGTGCACGCGACGAGGGGGACGCCCTCGCGGCGGGCGAGGGAGACGACGTCCTCGGGGGGGAGGCGGCGGCTCGGCACCTGCTCGGGCCGCGCCTGGGCGATCTCCCAGTTCTGGCAGCACTTGCACTCGAGGTTGCAGCCCACGGTGGCGAGCGAGAGGGCCTTCGCCCCGGGGAGCACGTGGAAGAACGGCTTCTTCTCGACGGGGTCGATCGCGAGGGCGCACGGCCGCGAGTGGACGAGGGTGTAGAGCCGCCCGCCCCGGTTCTCGCGGGTCGAGCACGCGCCCCGCTCGCCCTCCGGGATGCGGCAGGCGTGCGGGCACACGCCGCACTGCGTCAGGCCGCCGGGGAGAGCCGTCCACCAGCGGGCCGGGGTCGCCGGGAGGCCGCCCTCCGCGGCCGCGCGCGGAGCCCTTCCGGCGAGGACGCACCCGGCCCCGCCGGCGAGACGGGCGAGGAAGGCCCGGCGGCTGCTCACCGCCGCTCCTCGAACACCTGAGCGGTGAACACGGAGAGCCGTGCGCCCTCTCGCCACCCGTCGCGCGCCAGCCCGGCCTTCTCGGACAGCTCCCCGAGCGTCTGCTCGAGCGTCCACCCGTGCTCGGGCGCGACCTGCGGCAGGAAGAGGGCCGCCTTGTCGCCCTTCTGCAGGACGATCCCGTGCGTGCCCAGGCGTATCTCCTCCGGCGACGCGACGGGGCGCCGGGGCGAGAGGACGCTGACCTCGACCGCGAGCCGGGGCAGCTCGGCTGCGGCCACCGGCGCGAACCGGCGGTCCCGCGAAGCCGCGTCGAGCGCCGCCTGCACGGTGCCGTAATAGAGAGGATAGGTCGGCTCCGCCTGGCCGATGCAGCCGCGCAGGCGGCCCTGCGCGCGCACCTCGGCGGGGTCCGTGCGGTTGAGGGTGACGAAGACGCCCTGGCGGATCTCCCGCTCGGGCCCGGCGGGCCAGGCCGCGAGCTCCCGGCCCAGATCGTCTCCACCGAGCAGGTGCGTCGCGAGGGCCGCGCGGGCGAGCCGGACGAGGGCCTCGCCGTCCTCGCGGGAGAGAGCCGGGGTGTCGGGGCGGGCGTCGGCGAGAGCGGGGATCGCAACCAGCGGCGGAGCGGGGGGCGCCCCCGGCGGCCCCCCGCGCAGGAACGCCATCGACACGTAGGACACCGAGGAGTCGTCCTTCAGGCCCGGCAGGTCGGCGGAGGAGTAGTGGGCGAGGGTCACGGCGCTCGCGAGGGGCGCGATGCGCGGGACGAGCTCGAGCATCGTGGCGAGGCCGTTGCGCCCGCAGATGGTGTTGCCGGTCTCCCGCAGGTACGCGCGGAAGCCCCGGGCGTCGCCGCGCGCGAGGAGCGTCGCTCCCCGCTCGTCCATCGCGCGGATCCGGCGGCGCGCCTCGTCGCCGAGGGGACCGAAGGGCTGGTAGTCGAAGCGGGGGCCGTAGTGGGCGAAGTCGGAGGAGAAGACGAAGAGCGTCCGGGCGTCGTCGAGCCGGGCGAGGCGGGCGGCGAACGCCCGCTCGACCGGCTCGTCGGTGTCGCCCACGAGCACCGGCACGAGGCAGAAGCGGCCGAGCGCCGCCTGGAGGAACGGCAGCTCGATCTCGACCGCGTGCTCGCGCTCGTCGACGCCCGCGACCTCGCGCGCCTCCGGCCCCCGCAGGGCGTCGAGGGCGCCCTCGCACAGCGGCACGTCGCCGATCGGGGTGCGGTAGGCCGCCGCGTCGTCGAGGGCGTAGCCGCGGAACGAGCCGTGGTGCGACGGCGCCACGACCACCACCCGCTCGAAGTCACCCGGGTGGAGGAGGCGGAAGGCGGCGGCCGCGGCGACGCCCGAGTAGCTCCACCCGGCGTGCGGCACGACGAGGGCGGCGAGCCGTCCCTGCGGGCGCGGCGCGCCGTCGGCGAGCCGCATCAGGAAGTGCGCCCCGGCGACGAGGCGCGCGCGGCCGTCCGGGTACCAGGAGCCGGCGAGGGCGCTCGGACGGATGCGCGCGGCGGGCGAAGGCTCGAGCGAGCGGTCGATCTCGTTCGCACGGGCGAGGAGGGCCCCGCCGTCGGCCTCCGCGCCGGGGTCGAGGGAGACCCTCACGACCACGCTCCCGCGCCGGAAGGAGACCGCCCACGGCGAGGCCTGGGCCTCGTCGCCCGGCCCCGGGGTCCGCGCCGGGCCCGCCTCGCGGGCGAGCGCCGCCCGCGCCGCTTCGTCCGTCGCGAAGAAGAGGGCCTCGGCGTCGGCGGGCGGCCGCTCGAATCGCCAGTGCACGAGCCGCCGGCAGCCCGCCGCGCGCAGCGCAGGGGCCGCGCCCCCGCGCCGCTCCTCGAGCCGCTCGGCCGGGAGGTCCGCCCGGTGCTGCGGCAGCCCCGCCCAGACCCCCGCGGGGCCGGCCGGCGACGGCTGCGGCGCGCCGGCATCCACCGACCCGTGGGCGATCCAGGCGACCAGCGCCACGAGGGGCGGGGCCAGAACGACCGCCGTCCGCCAGTCCCCGGGTCGCGAGGCCACCATCGTCCCCCGAAGGCCATTCTAGACCCCGGCGCCCGCGAGGGCCCCCTGATGCAAACGATCCCTCCGCAGCGCCCGACCGGGGGCAGACGCCGGGTGGCGCCGGACCGGCCGGAGCGGCCATAATCCCCGCTCTGTCGGCTTTCGGCGTTCCACCCGGAGGTGAGGCGTGCAAGACGGCATCCAGCTCGGCGGGATCGACTACGTCATCCTCGTCGTCTACTTCCTGTTCGTGATCGGCATCGGGTGGGCGCTCAAGCGCTACACGAGGACCAGCGAGGACTTCTTCCTCTCCGGCCGCTCGATCCCGGCCTGGATCGCGGGCCTCGCCTTCCTCTCCGCGAACCTCGGGGCGCAGGAGATGATCGGCATGGCCGCCTCCGGCGCCAAGTACGGCATCGCCACGAGCCACTTCTACTGGGTGGGGGCGATCCCCGCGATGGTCTTCGTGGGCGTCTTCATGATGCCCTTCTACTACGGCTCGCGGGCCCGTTCCGTGCCCGAGTACCTGAAGCTGCGCTTCGACGAGAAAACCCGCGCGTTCAACGCGATCTCCTTCGCGACGATGACCGTGTTCTCCTCCGGCATCTCGATGTACGCCCTCGCCAAGCTCCTCGAGCTGCTCCTCGGCTGGGACTTCAACGTCTCGCTGTGGATCTCGGCGTTGATCGTCCTCGCCTACATCTATCTCGGCGGGCTCACGTCGGCGATCTACAACGAGGTGCTGCAGTTCTTCCTGATCGTCCTCGGCTTCGCCCCGCTCGTGTACCTCGGGCTCAGCAACGTCGGTGGCTGGGACGGCCTCGTCGCGAAGCTGCAGCCGGTCGCGACGTCGAAGGGTTTCGAGGCGGACGCCTGGACCTCCTCCTGGGCGCACATGACGAGCCCGCAGGCGAACCCGATGGGCGTCGAGTGGTTCGGGATGGTGATGGGCCTCGGCTTCGTCCTCTCGTTCGGCTACTGGTGCACGGACTTCCTCGTCGTGCAGCGCGCGATGGCGGCGAACTCGATGTCGGCCGCGCGTCGCACGCCCCTGATCGCCGCGGTGCCGAAGATGCTCTTCCCGTTCCTGATCATCTTCCCCGGCATGATCGCCATTGCGCTCGCCGAGTCGGGCAGCGGCTTCGCCCTGCCCAGGATGGCGGACGGCAGCTGGGACTACACGATGGTGATCCCGGCGATGCTCGCTCAATACTTCCCGCCGGGCGTCCTCGGCCTCGGGCTGACCGCCCTGATGGCGTCGTTCATGTCCGGCATGGCCGGAAACGTGACGGCCTTCAACACCGTCTGGACCTACGACATCTACCAGAGCTACGTCAGGAAGGACGCCTCGGACGAGCACCTGCTCTGGGTCGGCCGCATGACGACCGTGTTCGGGATCCTCGCTTCGCTTGGCACCGCGTACCTCGCCACGCAGTTCAACAACATCATGGACTTCCTGCAGCTCGTGTTCGCGTTCGTGAACGCGCCGCTCTTTGCGACGTTCCTGCTCGGGATGTTCTGGAAGCGCTCGACCGGTCACGGGGCCTTCTTCGGCCTCGTGCTCGGCACCGCGGCGGCCGCCCTGCATCACGGCCTGACGTTGCCGGCGGGCGCCGTCGCCGGGATCAAGGGCGGCTGGCTGGCCGCCACCCCGATGCACGTGTACCCGAGCGAGATGGCACAGAACTTCTGGACCGCGATCTGGGCGTGGACCGTGTGCTTCCTCGCCACGATCGCGATCTCCCTCCTCACCGCGCAGAAGAAGACGGACGCGGACCTCACCGGCCTCGTCTACTCGCTCACGCCGCGGCCGAAGGAGGAGCACCTGCCGTTGTGGAAGACGCCGGAGGGCTTCGGCGTCCTGGTGCTCTTGTTGGCGGTCGCGCTCAACGTCATCTTCTGGTAGGCGGAGGCACCCATGGGACTCGACATCCGCACCCCGATCGGCCTCATGTTCTCGATCTTCGGCGTCCTGCTCGCCGGCTACGGCCTCGTGACGCGCGGCTCCGACATGTACCAGCGCTCGCTCGGCTACAACATCAACCTGGAGTGGGGCGCGGTCCTGCTCCTCTTCGGCGTCGTGATGCTGTGGCTCGGCCGGAAGGGCGGCAAGAAGGCCTGATGCTCGCCCTCGCCGGCCTTCTCGCCCTGCTCGTCGGCGCCGCCGAGCTGCCCGCCCAGACGTCCCCCGCGCCGCTCGCCGCCGGCACCCCGAACGGCTTCGTCGTCCGGCGCGGGACGAACGTCTCGCACTGGCTGTCCCAGAGCCGGCGGCGCGGCGAGGAGCGACGCCTCTTCTTCACCCGCGAGGACGTGGCGCTCGCCGCGAAGCTCGGCTTCGACCACCTGCGGGTCCCGGTGGACGAGGAGCAGCTGTTCGACGAGTCCGGCCGCCCGGTCGAGGAGGCCTTCGCCCTCCTCGACGCCGCGCTCGACTGGTGCGCCGAGCACCGGCTGCGGGCGATCGTGGACCTGCACATCCTGCGCTCCCACCACTTCAACGAGGCCAGCAAGCCGCTGTGGACGGAAGCGGCGGCGCAGGAGCGGTTCCCCGAGCTGTGGCGGCAGCTCTCGGCGCGGCTCGCCCGCCGGAGGGTCGACCAGGTGGCCTACGAGCTCATGAACGAGCCGGTGGCCGACGACCCCGCGGAGTGGAACCGGCTGCTCGCCCGGGCAGCGCGAGCGGTGAGGGAGCGCGAGCCCGCGCGGACCCTCGTGATCGGCTCGAACCGCTGGCAGAGCGCGGACACGTTCGACGCCCTGGAGGTCCCCCCGGGCGACCGCAACGTCCTCCTGAGCTTCCACTTCTACACGCCGATGCCGCTCACCCACTACGGCGCGGGCTGGACGAAGGTGGGGGAGTACCGGGGCGCGGTGCGCTACCCCGGCGAGGTGGTCGCGGAGAGCGACCTCGCGGGCCTGCCGGACGACCTGGTGGGCGCCATCGGACGCGCCGAGCGGTACTTCGACCGCTCGGTCCTCGAGGAGCGGATGGCGAAGCCGATCGCGCTCGCGCGGGCGACGGGCCTGCCGCTCTACTGCGGCGAGTGGGGCGCGCTGCCCTCGCTCCCGCGGGCCGATCGGCTCCGCTGGTACGCCGACGTGCGCCACGTCCTCGAGAAGTACGGGATCGGCTGGGCGACGTGGGACTGGAAGGGCGGCTTCGGCCTGGTCGACCGCGAGCGCCGGGTGGACGAGGGGCTCGCCGCGGCGCTGCTCGGACCCCGGCCGGCGGTGGAGCCGATCCGCTCGGCGATCGCGGGGGCCTTCGAGACGGCGACCGACGTCGGCGACGTCCTCATCCCCGGCGCGACCGTGTTCGACGCGGGGCGCGGCGAGTACCGGCTCACCGGGGCCGGCTTCAACCTCTGGGGCGCCGCCGACGGCTTCCACTTCGCCTGGCGCCGGGCGAGCGGCGACGCCGACCTGTCGGCGCAGGTGCGGTTCGTCGGCGAGGGGAGAAACGCCCACCGCAAGGCCGGCCTGATGCTGCGCGCCTCGCTCGCCGCCGACGCCCCCTACGCGCACGCCGTGGTGCACGGGGACGGCCTCGTGTCGCTGCAGTACCGCGAGACCCCCGGGGGCGAGACGAAGGAGGTGAAGGCGCGCCTCGCCGCGGTGCCCGCCGTCCTCGCGCTCAGCCGCCGCGGGGACCTTCTCGTGATGCTGGCCGGCCGCCCCGGCGAGCCGCCGCAGCGGGCCGCCTCCGTGCGCCTGGCGCTGCCGAGCCAGACGCACGCCGGCCTCACCGTCTGCTCGCACGAGGCCGATTGGACGGAGACCGCGGTCTTCTCCCGAGCGCGCGTCGAGGCCGGGGCTCGCTGAGCCGCGGCCCTCTCGTCCCCGGGGTGCCGGGCGCGTCTACTTGAAGAAGCCGAGCGCCTTCAGGATGTAGATGAGGAGCGCGGCGCCGGCCACCGACACCGCCCACCGGGCGATCGCCCCGTAGGCGGCGAGGCCGAGGAGCCCGGCCAGCCAGAAGCCCAGGCTCGAGCCGATGATGCCGACGATCACGTTGGCGATGATGCCCATCTGCTTGTTGGTCTTCATCACCAGGCTCGCCAGCCAGCCCACGACGCCGCCCACGATCAGGGTCACGATCCAGCTCATGTCGTCCTCCTCAGCCCTGCCGCGCGGCCTTCGCCTCGCGGCGCGCTTTCTCGCCTTGGACCACCATCTGGTAGGCCAGATAGTACCTGTAGATGTTGCTGACGTAGGTGACCGTCTCCCGGCCGATCTCCTTCGCCGCCACGAGCTCGACGTTGTTGAACCAGCGGTCCGGGTCGAGGCCCTGGGCCTTCGCCTTCTGCCGCAGGAGCGCCACCCGGCGCGGGCCGGCATTGTACGACGCGAACGCCAGCAGCATCCGGTCGAGAGGCCGCAGGCCGGGCTCGTCGTAGTAAGTGTCGATCATCCAGCGGTTGTACTTGATGCCGGCGTGGATGTTGCTCTCCAGCTTCTCGATGTCGGGAATGCCGACCGCCTCGTCGCGGGCGGTCGAGGGCAGGAGCTGCATCACCCCGATCGCCCCCGCCCGGCTGCGCTTCGTCTGGTCGAGGCCCGACTCCTGGTACCCCTGGGCGGCCATCAGCAGGGGGTCGAGGCCGTAGCGGGTCCCGTACGTGCGGAACAGCTCGACCATCGAGAGGAAGCGCCGGCGGTCCTCGTCGCTGCGGGCGCTCCGCAGCCACCTGGTCGTCCTGAGGTACTTGTCGATGAGCACGTTGCCGGCCAGGGTGCCCTGCTCGTGGGTCTTGAGGAAGGCGTTCACCGCCGCGGCGAGCTTCGGGCTGTTCTTCCGGAAGGCCCAGCCGATGTCGCCCGGCGGGCTCGCGACGTGCGCGTGCTTGCGCAGGCCGGGGAAGACCTGCAGGTACAGATCGGCCATGAACCCGTCCACGACCGTGGCCGGCACGAGGCCCGCGTTCACCATCTCCAGGATGTCGCCGTCCTCGAGGACCTCCGGGGCCGGAAGCACCTCGACGCCCGGCCGGCCGGCCGCGGCGAAGCGCCGGTTGAGCGCCGCGAGGTGCTCGGCGTAGCTGCTCGACGGCCGGACGTACACCTGCCGGCCCGACAGGTCGTCGAGGCCCTCCACCGCCGGGGCGCCGGGTCCGGTGACGAGGTGCTCGCGGATGCCGGTGGCGACCGGCTCGGAGAAGTCCACCCGCTTGCGCCGCTCGGGCGTCATCGTGAGGCTGGCCACCGCGATGTCCCCCCGGCCGTCCTCCAGCATCGGGAGGAGCTGGTCGCGCCCGACCGGGATCAGGACGACGTAGACCCTCACCACCGTGTTGCCGAGCGTGCGGTTGAGCTCCTTCTCGAACGCCTGGACGAGCTCGTAGGTGAGCCCGGCCTGCCGCCCCCGGTCGACGAAGTACAAGACGGGGCTCTGGACCGTGAGCACGCGCACCACCCGCCGCTTCACCATGCCGTCCAGGTCGCCGGTGAAGGGCCGCACGAGCGGCGCGAGCCCGGCGGGGAGCGGCGTCGGCTCGGGGGCGGGCTCCAGGTCGTGCTCGGCCGCCGCGCGGACCGCCTCGGCCGGGGCGGGGCCCTCCCCGGTCTCGGCGGGGCGCGAGCGCCCGCACGCGGGCGCGAGCAGGCCGAGGAGCAGCAGCGCGGTGGCGCCTGCGGCGGTCGCGCCGCGCACCGGATCGTTCATTGGGTTCCTCCGAGCTAGACTTATACTATCCGTCGTTCCCGCCGCGCTCGGATCCCGGAGAACCCATGAGAGATGCCGTGGTCGTCCGGTTCGTGCTGCCGCTCGCCCTCTTGACCCTGGCCGCGTGCGGCCGCCGGTTCGAGGGCGGGGGGGAGCTCCGGGCCCAGCGGGTCGTCCTCTCGCGCGAGGTCGAAGGGCTCCGGGAGACGGTGGCGCGCCTCGAGCGGGGCGAGCCCCTCCTGCCGGTGGAGGACGTGGCGGTCGCCATCGACGACGCGCTCGTGCGCGACATCATCGCCGCCCAGCTGCCGTTCGAGGCGCAGGTCGACCGCTTCCGGGTGGTCCTCACCGCGGCCGAGGCGCAGTTCCGCGGCAGCCCCGTGGTGAGGCTCCGCGGCGAGATCCAGCCGCAGGAGAGGGCGGACCTCACGGCGGCCGTGTCGGTCCTGGGGGCCCTCGAGGACATCGCGGTCGAGCCGGAGACCTCCACCCTGCGGGCGAGGATCGCCGTCGACCACATCGACATCGAGAGAGCGGCGGGGGTCGAGCAGGTGCTCGGCGGCGCGGCCATGGACGAGGTGGCGCGCCTCGTCCGGGTCCAGCTCGAGGGCCGGCTGCCGCCGATCCAGATCCCGGTCAAGGTGCAGCAGAGCATCGAGCTCCCCGCGGTGACCACGGGCCCGGTCCGGATCGACGGGGCGAGCATGCCCCTGCAGGTGGCGGTGTCGCGGGTGTTCGCGGGCCAGGGGCGCCTGTGGATCGGCGTGAGCGTCCGGCCCGGCGAGCTCGTCAAGACCAAGGACGCGCCGGCGGCGGGCGACGCCAGCGCCGAGGAGGCCGGCGTCAGCCTCGGCGCCGACGACGAGGGCGGCGGGGGCAGGACGGCGCCGAAGGGGCAGGGGAGGTGAGCGTGCGCCAGCGACCCGCCGCTCTCGTCGTCCTCGGGGCCGCGCTCCTCGCCGCGTCGCTCTCGTGCGGTCGCGGCGACCGCCGGACGCCCGATCAGATCCGCGCCGACATCCGGGCCCTGGAGAAGGAGCGCGACGCGCTCCGGCAGCGGGTGGACGACCTGATGGTGAAGGACGAGCGGGTCGAGAGGATGCCCGACACGCCCGTGCGGGTGGGCGTCCCCACGAGCCTCGCCCGGGAACTCGTCGAGCGGCTCGTGGCGGGCTTCGTCGACCAGGTGACGCTGGAGCTCAAGAACCTCAAGGTCAAGAAGAGCGGCACGGTGAGGAAGGTCGTGACCCTCGGCCATTACGACCTCCGGGTCGATATCCACCAGGTGAGCGGGCGCCTGAAGACCGGCAAGCCGGAGGTGACGTTCGGGGGCGACAAGGTCGCCCTGGCCCTCCCGGTGACCGTCGCGTCCGGGACCGGGCGCGCGACGATCCACTTCAAGTGGGACGGGAGAAACGTGGCTGGGGCCACCTGCGGCGACATCGAGGTGTCCCAGGAGGTCTCGGGCGGCGTCCGTCCGGACACGTACCCCGTCCGTGGCGGGCTGGTCCTGTCCGCCACCTACCAGGAGATCCTGGCCCGGCCGACGTTCCCGCGCCTCAGGGTCAACCTGAAGGTGGTCCCGTCCGAGCAGTCCTGGGCGGCCGTCGACCGGATCCTCGGGGACAAGGGAGGCGTCTGCGGGTACGTGATCGAGAAGGTGAACGTGCGGGGCATCGTGCAGCGGCTCGTCGACAAGGGCTTCAACGTCCGGCTGCCCACCGACAAGATCAAGCCGATGGCGGTCCCGGTGGGCATCGAGCCGACGATGCAGGTGCGCGGCCAGCCGGTCGCGCTCTCGATCCGGGTGGGCGACCTCGCGATCACGAAGGACATGATCTGGCTGGGCGCGCGCGTGGCGGTGGCGGTCGGCGAGGAGGCGGAGAAGGAGATCGAGAGGCGGAAGGCGGAGGAGGCCCGCTAGGGCTCTCTCGTCAGCTCGTCGAGCACGGCCGCCACCGCCGGCTCGACTGCGGCGGCGACCGCGGGAGTCATGTCGCGGCGGAACTCGAGGACGCTCTGCGCCTCGATCGCGACGATCCTCACGTCGGTCGGCATCGCGTAGCCGAGCTGCCGGCCGAGGGCGAGCGCGCGCGGCAGGTCGATCCCGTGGGCGCTCGCGGTGCGCTGCGTCGGAACGTCGTCGGGCGTGAGGATGCGGATCTCGCCCGGCGTCCCGCCGGTGATCGCGGCGTCGACGAGGATCGCCCGGTCGTAGCCGGTCATGCGCTCCATGAGGCGCAGGCCGCCGGCCTCGTCCTCTTCGACGTCGACGCCCCGCGCCCCGCGGAGCCGCTCGCGGACGAGCGCCGCCACCGCGAGCCCCACCGCGTCGTCGCCGAGGAGCGGGTTGCCGAGCCCGAGGACGAGCGTTCGCACCGCGGAATTATCGCCCGTTCGGGCCAGGCTCGCCCCGCGCCCGGTCGACGTCGTCTCGCCCGGGGGATGGGCGGCGAGACCAGCGGCGGGGTCCGCTCGCCGGGCGCGGGACGGTAGGGCAGTCTTCCCCGGACCGCGCCGCGGCGGAATAGTCTCGATGAGCCATCGGCGTGCGACCTCGGGACTATACTCGGCACTCATGCACCGCGAGGCGATCCCCGCCGTCGAGAGCGCCCGGCCCGCGCCGTCCGCCCGGACCCTCGCGCGGCGCCGATTGCGGCTCGTCGCCGTCGCTCTGAACGGGGTCCTCTTCGCCACCGGTCTGTACTTCGAGGCGCACCCTCGCGACCGCCACGACCTGTGGTCGGCGGGCGCGGTGGCGGCGGTGGCCATCCTCAACTCCGCCTCGCTGACCATCCCCCGCCGGGGCGCGGTCAGCGAGCGCTTCGTCCTGCGCCTGCGGCGGATCGCCCTCCTCGCCAACACGCTGCTTCTCCTCGCGGCGGCGGTCATCGTGCTCCTCTCCGCCCTGCGCGACTGGCGGCACGCGGTCCTGCACGGCGTCGCCCTCGTCGTCCCGCCGCTGCTGACGATCGTCGCCCTGCGCCGCTACCCGCACGGGTAGCCGGATGGCCCTCGCCGAGAAGCTCGAGCAGCTGCCGAGCCGCCCCGGGGTCTACCTGTTCAAGGACGCCGCGGGCGCGATCCTCTACGTCGGCAAGGCGCGGGTGCTGCGCGACCGGGTGCGCTCGTACTTCCAGGCCTCGCGCCCGACCGAGCTCCACAAGGCCCGGATGGTCGAGGAGATCGCCGACCTCGAGCTGGTCGTCACCGACTCCGAGATGGAGGCGCTCGCCCTCGAGAACAACCTCATCAAGCGGCACAAGCCGCCGTACAACGTGCGGCTGCGCGACGACAAGAACCACCCTTACCTGAAGCTCACGCTCGCCGAGGAGTATCCGCGCCTCTACGTCGTGCGCCGCCCCTCCGAGGACGGCAGCGCCTACGGGGGGCCGTACATCCCCGCGAGCCTCGGGAGGAAGACCGCCGGTCTCGTGCGCAAGCTGTTCGGCATCCGCTCGTGCAAGGAGACGCTCGACGGACGCCGGCCGCGCCCGTGCCTGCAGCACCAGATCGGGCGCTGCCTCGCCCCGTGCGTCGCCCTCGTGTGCTCGCCCGAGCGCTACCGCCGGTCCTGCGAGGACGCGCGGCTGTTCCTCGAGGGGCGCACCGAGGACGTGGTGAGGCGCCTGCGCGAGCAGATGGAGGCGGCGGCGGCGGGCGAGAGGTTCGAGGAGGCGGCCTCCCTGCGCGACCAGCTGAGGGCGCTCCAGCGGCTCGAGGCGCCCCAGAAGATCACCACCACCGACCTCGAGGAGCGCGACCTGTTCGCCGCCCACGTGGAGGGCGACCGCGCCGCGGTCCAGGCGTTCTGCGTGCGGGACGGCAGGGTCGTGGCGCGCGAGGGCTTCCTCCTCGACCGCCTCACCGAGCCCGAGACCGTGCTCGCCGCAACCCTCCAGCAGTTCTACGCCTCCTCCCGCTACGTGCCGCGCGAGGTGCTCGTGCCGGGCGAGGTGCCCGACCGCGAGCTGCTCGAGGCCTGGCTCGCCGCGCGGCGCGGGGCGGCGGTGTCCATCCACGTCCCCCGGCGGGGCGAGAAGAAGCGGCTCCTCGACCTCGTGGAGCGAAACGCCCGGCTCGCCTTCGATCTCGAGTGGAAGCACCCGCGCCGGCAGTCCCAGGAGATCCTGCGCGCGCTGCGCGACGTCCTCGACCTCGAGGTCGAGCCGCAGCGGATCGAGTGCTTCGACGTCTCGAACATCCAGGGCGCGGACGTCGTCGCCTCGATGGTCGTCTTCGAGGGCGGCCTGCCGAAGAAGTCCGACTACCGGAAGTTCCGGGTGAAGGGCCTCGCGGGCGCCCCCGACGACTTCGCCTCGATGCGCGAGGTCGTGGGCCGGCGCTACCGGCGCCTGCTCGAGGAGGGCAAGGAGCTGCCCGACCTCGTCCTCGTCGACGGCGGCAAGGGCCAGCTCGGGGCGGCGGCCGAGGCGCTCGACGAGCTGGGTCTCGGCGACCAGCCGGTGGCGTCGCTCGCCAAGAAGGAGGAGCTGCTCTTCGTGCGCGGAGGGGGCGAGCCGATCGCCCTCGCGCGCTCCTCGCCCGTCCTCCAGCTCGTCCAGCGCGTGCGCGACGAGGCCCACCGCTTCGCGGTCGGCTTCCACCGCCAGGCCCGCTCGAGGAGGACCCTGCGCTCCGAGCTCGACGACGTCGACGGCGTCGGCCCTGTCACCCGCCGCAAGCTCCTCTCGTTCTTCGGGTCGGTGCGCGGCGTGCGGGGCGCGACCGAGGCGGAGCTCGCGGCGGTGGTGGGCAAGGCCACGGCCGCCCGGGTCCGCCGCCACTTCGACCAAAGCGCCTGAGAGGGTGTCTCGCCTTGATCTGAAAGTTGGTCTAGTATAAGACCATGAAAAAGGTCAACATCTACGAGGCCAAGGTGCACCTTTCGACCCTCGTCGACCGGGTGGCCGAGGGCGAGACGGTGCTCATCTGCCGGCGCAACGTGCCGGCGGCGGAGCTGCGGCCCGTCCGCAAGGCGCGCCGGACGCGCCGTCCGGTGGGGCTCGTGTCCGGCTTCCGGGTCCCCCCGTCCTTCTTCGAGCCTCTGCCCGAGGACCTCCTTTCGGCCTTCGAGGGCCGCTGAGGCGTGCGGATCCTGCTCGACACCTGCACGTTCCTGTGGATCGTGGGCGGCGACCCGGCCCTTTCCGCGCGCGCGCGAGAGGTCTTCGTCGACCCCGAGAGCGAGGTCTACCTGAGCGCGGCGTCGGCCTGGGAGATCGGGGTGAAGCACCGCCTGGGCAAGCTGCCCCTGCCGGAGCCCCCGGAGTCGTTCGTGCCCGCCCAGCGCGAAGCCCACGGGATCGAGGCGCTCGCGGTGGACGACGAGTCGGCGCTCCACGTGGCGAAGCTGCCCGACCTGCACCGCGATCCGTTCGACCGCATGCTGATCGCGCAGGCGATCGTGGGCGGTCTGGCGCTCGTCACCCCGGACGAGTGGGTCCGGCAGTACCCGGTGCGGACGCTGTGGTAGGGGCGCTCCTCAGCCGCTGAAGCTGCGGTCCCAGCCGGAGGTGGTCGAGGCGCCCGTGCCGCGGGCGCTGCGGGCGAGCGCCTCTCTCACCCGCTCGAGGTCGATGCGGACGACCCCCTTCTCCCCGGCCGCGGCGTGGGGGTCGAACTCGAGCGGGGAGACCACCCGCCGGAAGACCTCCTTGAGGGCGCGCGCCCCGAGGCGGGGCTGGCGGGCCGCCTCGCGCACGATGCGCTCCACGGCGTCTTTCGTGATCTCCAGCCGGCAGCCGAAGCTCGCGAAGTAGGCCTGGGCCTGGCGCAGGCCCGAGTCCGGGCCCTCCACGAAGATCTTCGTGAGCGCCTCCTCGCCGAGCGGCTCGAGGAGCACCACCGCGTCGAAGC
Source organism: uncultured Acidobacteriota bacterium (assembly GCA_964561785.1). Lineage (GTDB taxonomy): Bacteria > Acidobacteriota > Vicinamibacteria > Fen-336 > Fen-336 > DATBSL01. Next base: position 54,320 of record CAZLRF010000022.1, read on the forward strand.
GGGAGAGGAACTGGGGGCTCACGCCGTACTCGAAGAGGTCCTCGGTCTTGAGCCAGTCGCGCAGCGAGAACTGCAGCTCCTCCCGGGCCCGGCCGTCCTCGTCCACGACCGTGACCGGCTTGAGCGCGCCCTGGTCCGCCCCCGCGGTCACGCGGTAGTAGACCGCGTCGTAGAGCCCCTCGAAGGCGCCCGCGCACACGAAGAGCAGCCCGCTCGAGTCGACGTGGACGGTTCCGCCCCCGGCCCAGGCGGGCAGGGTGAGCGGGACCGACTCGTTCTCGATGAGGGTGAGCAGGGCCTCCTGCGCGCGGATCCCGGAGACGTTCGGCTGGCCCCCGACCTGGCTGCGGATCTTGTCGACCTCGTCGACGAAGACGAGCCCGTGGGAGGCCTGCTCCACGAGCCTCTCGGCCGGGGCGGTCTCGCCGAGCTGCTCGCGGGCCCGCTCGAGCAGCCGGAGCAGGAGCTTCTCCGCGGGGTGGCCCTGCTCGGCCTCCTCGCCGAGCACGTTCGCGTGGACCCGGACGACCGTGGAGCGCAGGGCGAGGGCGGGGGTGGAGGCGAGCAGGCCCTCGACCGCCTGCATGAGGGTCGTCTTGCCCGAGCCCGAGGAGCCGATGAGGAGGATGTTGCCGACGCGGAGCCGGGCCAGCTTCTTCGCGAGAGCCACCGACATCTCGCGCACCGCCTCTTTCTGGCCGACGACGCGCTTCTCGAGGGCCTGGGCGATCTGGGCCGGCGACGGGGTGGCGGGCACGGCCGGATTCTACCCGCTGGGGCGCCGGCCGCGGGCCCTGGCCGGCCGTGTGCTAGGATCACGGTTTCGTCCGAACCGAGGAGCCCGCCCCGTATGGTGTCCCGACCCCGAATCCTCTCCGGAATGCGCCCGACGGGCGCCCTCCACCTCGGCAACTACATGGGGGCCCTCGAGAACTGGGTAGGCCTCCAGGACCGATACGAGTGCTTCTTCTCGATCGTCGACTGGCACTCGCTCACCACGGACTACGCCGACCCGTCGGGGATCCGCGAGAACGTGATCGAGGTCGCGACGGACTGGCTGGCGGCGGGGATCGACCCCGCCCGCTCGACCGTCTTCATCCAGAGCCTGGTCCCGCAGCACGCGGAGCTGCACCTGCTGCTCTCGATGATCGTGCCCGTGCCGTGGCTCGAGCGGGTGCCGACCTACAAGGAGCAGCAGCAGAACCTCCGGGAGAAGGACCTCTCGACCTACGGCTTTCTCGGCTACCCGCTGCTGCAGACCGCCGACATCATCATCTACAAGGCCGACGCGGTGCCGGTGGGGGAGGACCAGGCCCCCCACATCGAGGTCGCTCGCGAGATCGTCCGCCGCTTCAACAACCTCTACGGCGAGGTGTTCCCCGAGCCGCAGACGCTCTTGACCGAGTCGAAGCGCATTCCCGGCACCGACGGGCGGAAGATGTCGAAGTCGTACCAGAACGCGATCGACCTCAAGGACGACCCGCAGACGCTCCGGCAGAAGCTGCGGCCGATGGTCACCGACCCTGCCCGCAAGCGGCGCACCGACCCCGGCGACCCCGACGTGTGTCCCGTGTTCGACCTGCACCGCGCGTTCTCCCCGGCCGCGACCCGGGAGTGGGCGGCCGCCGGCTGCCGCGCGGCCTCGATCGGCTGCCTCGACTGCAAGGCGAGGCTGGGCGATCACATGCTCGAGCGCCTGGCCGCCGTCCACGAGCGGCGCCCGGAGTTCGCACGTCGCCCCGACACCGTCTGGGACGTCCTCATCGAGGGCTCGAAGAGGGCCCGCGAGGTGGCCGAGGCCACCATGGAGGACGTCCGCGCCGCGATGAAGATCCGCTACACGAGGCCGTGAGCGAAGAGAACGACACGCCGGCGGACCCGTCCGCCGCCGCCCACCCGCCCCCCGAGCGTGTGAGCGTGCCCGAGGGGATGGAGTCGGTGCTCCCCGAGGACGCGCCGAGGATCCAGCTCCCCGAGTTCGAGGGGCCCCTCGACCTCCTCCTCTACCTCATCAAGCGCGAGAGAATCGACATCCACGACATCCCGATCGCTCCGATCACGCGCCGGTACATGGAGTACCTGGACGTGATGCGGGAGCTGAACCTCGACGTGGCCGGCGAGTTCCTGGTCATGGCGGCGACCCTCATCCACATCAAGTCGAAGATGCTGGTCCCGATCGAGCCCACCGAGGCGGAGGGGGACGAGGAGCACGTGGACCCGCGCGAGGAGCTCGTGCAGCGGCTGCTCGAGTTCCAGCGCTACAAGGAGGCGGCGGGCATCCTGCACCAACAGGCCCAGATCCGCGCCGCGACCTGGACGCGCCCCGACACCGTCGTCCCCGCCTTCGACGACGCGGGCGAGGAGATGCTGGAGGCGGGCCTCTACGACCTCATCGCCGCGTTCAAGGAGCTGCTGGAGCGGCGCAAGACGCTCCTCGCCCACGAGGTCGAGAGCGATGGCCCGCCGGTCGAGCAGCGGATGGAGGAGCTGCTGGGTATGATCGCGGAGGGGACGTCGCTCGAGTTCCTGGAGCTGTTCGCGTCCCTCGAGACCAAGGCGGAGATGATCGTGACGTTCCTGGCCCTGCTGGAGCTCGTCCGGCTCAAGCGCGTGCGGGTGTACCAGCGCGGGATGTTCGGGCCGATCCGGGTGTTCCGGCCGGTGGGACCCCCCGCGGAGGGGGCGCCGGTCCCGGCCCCGTAGCGAGGAGAGCGAGCGTTGGACGAGAACGAGAAGCACGAGCCGCCGGGGGACGAGGAGCCGCAGGGCGGCGCGCCCGCGGGGGAGCCCCGGCCGTCGGCCCTCGAGGCGTACGTCCCGGGCCCGCCCGTGAGCGAGCCCGACGACGTCGGCGTCGTGCCCGCGGTCGAGGGCGCTTCCGAGCCGGAGGAGGGGAGCGTCCTGCCCCCCGCCCAGGTCCGGGCCATCCTGGAGGCGCTCATCTTCGCCTCCCCGCAGCCCATCACCCCGAAGGAGATCGCCCGCGTCCTGCAGGGCGTGCCGCGCGAGGACTGGGAGCGCGAGCTGGCCGGGCTGCGCTCCGACTACGCGCGCGACGAGCGGGGGCTGCAGGTCGTCGAGATCGCGGGCGGCCTGCAGATCACCACGCGGCCCGAGTACAACGACTGGGTCCGCGAGCTGCTCGACCCCCGCACCCCCACCCGCCTCTCGATCCAGGCCCTCGAGACCCTCGCCGTCATCGCCTACAAGCAGCCGGTCACGCTGCCCGAGATCATCGAGCTGCGCGGCGTGAAGTCGGGGGGCGTCGTGAAGACGCTGCTCGAGAAGCGCCTCATCCGGATCATGGGGCGCAAGGAGGTGGTGGGCCGGCCGATCCTCTACGGCACCACCAAGCAGTTCCTGCTCCACTTCGGCCTCAAGGGCCTCGACGACCTCCCGAAGATCGAGGAGTTCGCCGAGGTGCTCGGGGAGGAGGTCGACGTGGCCGGCCTCAAGCGGGCGATCGAGTCGCCGCTGCCGGTGCAGGTGGGCCTCTCCGACCCCGAGGGTGAGCAGATCCCGCTCTTCGAGCCGCCGCCGGCGGAGGGCGGGAACGCGGAGACCGGCGGCGACGAGGCGACCGCGGACGACGACCGGGAGGGCGATGCCGCCACGGCCGAGGAGCCGGGGGCCCGGGACGACGAGGCCGGAGGAGACAAGGACCCCGAGACGGCCTGAGATAAGATCCCTCCGTGCAGGAGCGGCTCCAGAAGATCCTCGCCCGCGCCGGCTTCGCGTCCCGCCGCGGCGCCGAGCAGCTCATGCTCGAGGGCAGGGTCACGCTGAACGGCGAGCCGGTCCGCGAGCTGGGCACGAAGGCCGACCTCGCCTCGGACGACGTGCGCGTCGACGGGGTGCGAGTGAAGGCGCCGAGGGCCCCCGTCTACCTCGTGCTCAACAAGCCCCGCGGCTACGTCACGACCCGCAGCGACCCCGAGAGGCGTCCCACCGTGATGGACCTCGTGCCCGCGGTGGCCGGCCTGTTCCCGGTGGGGCGGCTCGACGTCACGACCGAGGGCCTGATCCTCCTGACCAACGACGGCGCCTTCGCCGAGCGCGTGTCGCACCCCCGGTACGAGGTCCCGCGCGTCTATCACGCCAAGGTGCACCGCGTGCCCGATGCGGAGACGCTCGGCCGCCTGCGCCGCGGCGTGCGGGTCGAGGGCGACTTCATGGCCGTCGACCGGGCGCGGGTCATCGAGGCCGACAACAACGCCTGGGTGGAGGTGGCCCTCCACGAGGGCAAGACCCACGAGGTCAAGCGGCTGCTGGAGGCGGTGGGCCATCCCGTGTCCAAGCTCAAGCGCGTGGCCTTCGGGCCGGTCACGACGCGGGGCCTCGAGCCGGGCCAGTTCCGGTCCCTGACCCCCGAGGAGGTGGCGGGCCTCCTGCGCGGGGAGGGGGCGCGGGTGAAGGCGACGCGGCACGCGCCACGCCGGCGGCCCAAGCCACCCGCTCGTCCCGGCGGAGCCGGGGCTCGTCCCCGCGAAGCCGGGGCTCGTCCCGCGCAGCGCCCGCGGCGCGAGGCGCAGGGCGGCGCGGGCCCGCGAGGAGGTCGCCGATGAACGCCACGAAGCCGGCCTGGTTCGTCTTCCCGCCCCACCTCGAGGGCCTCGACCGCTTCGAGCCGGGCAAGCCGATCGGCGAGGTGCAGCGCGAGCTCGGGCTCGAGTCCGTCGTCAAGCTCGCCTCGAACGAGAACCCCCTCGGGCCGTCGCCTCGCGCCGTGGAGGCGGCGCGGGCCGCGATCGCCGAGGTCAACCGCTACCCGGACCCGCAGGCCACCGAGCTGCGCGCGGCGATCGCGCGCCACGTCGGGATGCCCGTGTCCCACGTCCTGGCCGGCAACGGGTCGGTCGAGATCCTCGACCTCGTGGCCCGCGCCTTCCTCGGGCCCGGGGACAACGCGGTCATCTCGGAGCACGCCTTCGTCCGCTTCCGGCAGATCGTGGCCGCCCACAACCACGGGGTCCGCCACGTGCCCATGCGCGAGTGGACGCACGACCTGCGCGCGATGGCGCAGGCGATCGACGCGCGCACGCGCCTCGTTTTCGTGGCCAACCCGAACAACCCCACCGGGACCTGGAACCGCCGCCGGGAGGTGGAGGCGCTCGTGGAGGCGATCCCCCCCGGCTGCCTGCTCGTCCTGGACGAAGCCTACTTCGAGTACGCCGACGACCCCGACTACCCGAACGGGATCGACCTCGTGCGGCGGGGCGCGCCCGTCCTCGTGACCCGCACGTTCTCGAAGGTCTACGGCCTCGGCGGCCTGCGCGCGGGCTACGCGGTGGCCGCGCCCGAGGTGCTCGACGCCGTCCTCGTCATCCGTGAGGCGTTCGGGACGAACGCGGTCGCCCAGGCCGCGGCCACGGCGGCGCTCGGGGACGTGGAGTTCGTGCGCCGCTCGGTGGAGACGAACCGCGCGGAGAAGGCCCGCCTCCTCGCCGCGCTCGCCGGCCGCGGGTTCTTCGTGCTGCCGAGCCTCGCGAACTTCGTGACCTTCGACACCCGGGAGGAGGGCCGCGACGTCTTTCGCCGCCTCCTCGCCCGGGGCGTGATCGTCCGCCCCCTCGACCCGTACGCGATGGGGACCTGGCTGCGGGTCTCGGTCGGGACGCCGCCGGAAAACGGCGCGTTCCTCGACGCCCTCGACGCCGTGCTCCCCGGGAGGACGCCTTGAGACCCAAAGGCCTCGTCGTCGCGATCGACGGCCCCTCCGGGGCCGGCAAGTCCACCGCCGGGCGCGCCCTCGCCGCCCAGCTCGGCTACACCTACATCGACACCGGCGCCATGTACCGAGCGGCGGCGCTCAAGGCCAGCCGCTCCGGGGTGTCCCTCGACTCGGAGGAGGCCCTCGCCTCGCTCGTGCGCGCCGCGAGCATCCAGCTCACCGACGGCGGGCGGCGCGTCCTCCTCGACGGCCAGGACGTGACCGCGGACATCCGCTCCCGGGAGATCTCCCGCGCCTCCTCGCTCGTCTCCGTGCACCCCGGGGTGAGGGTCGAGATGGTGGCCCGGCAGCGGGAGATGGGCCGGGAGGGCGGGGTCGTCCTCGACGGGCGCGACATCGGGACCGCCGTCTTTCCCGACGCGGAGGTGAAGTTCTTCCTCGACGCGAACCACGCCGAGCGCGCCCAGCGGCGGCTCGGCGAGCTGCGCGCGGCGGGGGCCGACGTCTCGTTCGACGCGGTCGAGCAGGAGGTCCGCGAGCGGGACTACACCGACTCGCACCGGCGGGAGTCGCCCCTCGTCCGCGCGTGGGACGCGCTCACCCTCGACACCACACGGCTCTCCCCCGAGGAGGTCGTGGAGCGGATGCTGGCCGCGGTGAGGGCCCGCGAGGGACGGCCGGTCGACCTCGGCCGCCTCGCCGAGGCCCACCGCGGCTCGTCGCGGCGCTACCTCGAGGCCCTGCGCACGAGCGGCCTGAGCGTCGGGCTCTACCGGCTCTCCCGGGGCCAGGAGGACGAGCAGAAGCCCCACTTCGAGGAGGAGGTCTACCTCGTCCTCGAGGGGCGAGGGCGCTTCCGCATGGGGGACGAGGACTTCGCGGTGTCCCCCGGGTCGCTCTTCGACGTGCCGGCCCGCGTCGAGCACCGCTTCCACTCGGTGAGCGAGGACCTGCTCATCCTCGCCTTCTTCGCGCCCGCGGAGGGGACGGCCGCCGCCGAAGGGTAGCGCGCCGATCAGGCCGGAAGCGGGGCGACCGTGTGTCCCGCCCGGGAGAGCGCGTCCTTCGCCCGGTCGAGGTCCCTCTCCTGCACGAGCAGGTAGTCGGTGTCGTAGGTCGACACGACGAAGATCGAGACCCCGGAGGAGGCGAGGGGTGAGGCGAGGCCGGCGAGGACGCCGGTCATCCCGAACCCGAGGGGCCCGCGGACGCGCAGGCAGCGCCAGCCGGGCTCGGAGCGCACGTCCGGCGGCACGCCCGCCTCGGGGCACACCACCGACAGCTCGGCCTCGGTCCGGGTCGCCGAGGAGAAGGCGCCGCAAAGCGCCCACCCGGGAACCTCCGCCGAGGCGTCGAGGCGGCAGACCGCGAAGCGGCCGTCGAGCAGGTCGAGGGTGAGCGCGCGCCTCTCCATCGTCCTAGAGCCGGAGCCTCGCGAACTCGTCGAACGTCGTGACCCCCTCCTTCACGAGGGCGAGGGCGCGCTCGCGGACCGAGATCATGCCGGTCTCGATCGCCGCCGCCTCCACCTCGGCCGCCGGGCGGCCCGCCTCGAGCGCCGCGCGCACCTCGGGCGTGGCGGGGAGGGCCTCGAACACCGCCCGCCGGCCCCGGTAGCCCACGGTGTTGCAGCTCGGGCACCCCTTGCCCCGGAAGAACGCGAGGTTCTGGGCCTCGTCGCGGTCGATGCCGTGGGCGGCAAGGGTCTGGGCGGAGGGCGCCTCGGCGGTGACCCGGCAGATGCGGCAGATCGTGCGGACCAGCCTCTGGCCGAGGACGAGCCCGAGCGAGCCGGCCAGCAGCTGCGGCGGGACACCCAGATCGCGCAGCCCGACCAGCGCCCGCGCCGCGCTCGGGGCCGTCGCCTGGGCCACGACGAGGAGGCTCGAGGCGAGCTGGCTCGCGACGAGGGCCGTCCCGTGGTCGGGGAGCGCGGAGAGCATCAGCACGTCGGGGCGCACCGCGACCATCGCCCGCAGGGTCTCCTCGATCCGCGGCCCCCGCGGTCCGGCCTCCGCCTCGACCTGGCGCACGCCGTCCATCGTCCAGTGCACGGGCGACTCGATCGAGAGCACGTCCCGCTGGCCCTGGGCGAGGAAGCTCATGATCGCGTAGGACGTGGTGATGGCCCCGTTGTAGGGCGGGGAGGCGAGGAGCACGAGGCCGGTGCCGGAGCGGATCTCCTCGACGAGCCGCACCCGGTCCTCCAGCTCGAGGCCGAGCGTCGCGAAGTCCTTGATGAAGGTCGAGCGGTTGACGAGCTTGATCGTCGTCCCCACGCCCTGCGTGCCGGGCACGGTCTGCGCCACGAGGTCGAACTCGTCCTCCCCGAGCCGCGCGGTCGCGCGGCCCGACTGGGGCCGGCCGCGGCGCGCGGCGTCGAGGCCGAACATCGCGAAGACCGCCCGCTCGAGCGGGGCCTCGAAGGACTTCGGGATGGACTCGACCCGGAAGGAGAACCCGTCGATCCGGTAGCGGACGGCCACGTGGTCGGCCTGCGGCTCGAGGCTGAGGTCGGAGGCCCGCTTGCGCGCCCCGAGAGCGAGCAGGTAGTCGAGGATCGAGTCCGGGTTACTGTTCTGCCAGTAGACGGCCGCCCCGTCCGCGCCGCCGGCGGTGTCGCTCAGCCGGTTGACCCCCTGCGAGCGCAGGGCGGCGTCCACGTCCTGCCGGTTCACGAAGCGCCGCGCGACCAGAACCTCCCCGAGCTTCGCCCCCGTGTCGCGCTGCTCGACGAGCGCCTCGAGCAGCTGCGGGGTGGTGATCTTCTTCATCCGGATGAGGATGTCGCCGAGGCGGTCCTGGCTCCGGCTGAGGGTCTGCAGCTCCTCGACGAGGACGGGGGGGGCGTGGCGCCAGAACTGCTGCTTGTACTCGGCGGTCGCGTCGCAGAAGCAGCGCAGGCAGAACGGGCAGAGCTTGGTCGGGTTCTTGGGGTCGTCCGAGCACCACACCGCCCCGACCGCGTCGAACTCGCCGAGGCAGTTCCAGCAGGTGACGAGGTAGCCCGCGCTCACGCTGCGAGGCTAGGCGCAAAACCCCCGGGAATCAAGGCGCGGGCGGGGCGCGCGCGGAGCGGGCGAAGCGCGGGCGATCGTTGACCCTCTTCGCGCGCCTGTGATAGCGTGGCCTCTCGTCCGATGGCCGAGCTCCGCAAGACGCCGCTTCACGACGTTCACCGGGACAGCGGGGCCAAGATGGTTCCCTTCGGCGGGTGGGACATGCCCGTCGAGTACTCGGGGCTGATCGCCGAGCACGGCGCCGTCCGGTCCGCCGCGGGCCTGTTCGACGTGTCCCACATGGGCCAGTTCGAGGTGGAGGGGGAGGCGGCCCTCGCCTTCCTCCAGCGGGTCACGTCGAACGACGTGGCGAAGCTCGTGGACGGGCAGGCCCAGTACTCCTCGCTGCCGATGCCGAGCGGCTGCCCGGTGGACGACGTCATCGTCTACCGCCGATCCGAGCGCCGCTACCTCGTGGTGGTCAACGCCGCGAACGTCGAGAAGGACTGGCGGTGGCTGCTCGATCAGAAGCCCTCCGGCTGCGGCCTGCACGACCTCTCCGACCGGTTCGCCCTGCTCGCGCTGCAGGGCCCGAAGGCCGAGGCGATCCTCCAGGGGCTCACCCCGCTCGACCTGTCCGCGATCGGGTTCTACCGCTTCGCGGAGGGCACGGTCGACGGCCACGACGCGATCGTGGCCCGCACCGGCTACACCGGGGAGGACGGCTTCGAGATCTTCGTCGCCCCCTCCACCGCCCCCGGCCTGTGGCGGCGGATCATCGAGGCGGGAGCGCCCTTCGGCCTTCTCCCGGCCGGCCTCGGGGCTCGCGACACGCTCCGTCTCGAGGCCCGGATGATGCTCTACGGCAACGACATCGACGAGACGACGACCCTGATCGAGGCGGGGCTCGGGTGGATCGTCTCCACCCACGAGGCGAAAGGCGACTTCAACGGGCGAGCGATCCTCGCCGAGCAGAAGGCGAAGGGGGCGCCGCGCAAGCTCGTCGGCTTCGAGATGACGGAGCCCGGCATCCCGCGCCACGGCTACCCGGTCGCCCTCGACGGCGAGGTGGTCGGGGCGGTGACCTCCGGCACCTTCGCTCCCTTCCTCCGGAAGAGCATCGGCCTGTGCTACCTGCCCACCCCGCGCGCGGCGGTCGGGACCGAGATCGCGGTCGAGATCCGGGGCCGGAGGACCGCGGCGCGGGTGGTGCCGACCCCCTTCTACAAGCGACCCCGCTAGGAGGCTCCATGTACCCCCAGGACTGCCGCTACTCGAAGGACCACGAGTGGATCAAGGTCGAGGGCGACCGCGGCCGCGTCGGGATCACCGAATACGCGCAGAAGCAGCTCGGGGACGTCGTCTTCCTGGAGCTGCCCGAGGTCGGCAAGGCGTTCGCGGCCGGCGAGCAGTTCGGCACCGTCGAGTCCGTGAAGGCCGTCTCCGAGCTCTACGCCCCCGTGGCCGGGAAGGTCGTCGAGGTGAACTCCGCCCTCGCCTCGAAGCCCGAGACGATCAACAAGGACCCGCACGGCGCGGCCTGGATGATCGTCCTCGAGATCGCCGACCCGGCCCAACTCAGCGGCCTCCTCGACGCCGCCGCCTACCAGGCGCTCGTCGACAGCGAGGCCAAGTAGCCGCCGAAGGAGTCCCGTGCCCGACAACGCGCCCGTCGCCGCCCCTTCCCGGGCCGGCTCCCGCCTGGACCCGCCCTCCGATTTCGTGCGCCGCCACGTCGGCCCGACGGATGCCGACGTCGCCCGGATGCTCGAGACGATCGGCGTCGCCTCGCTCGACGCGCTCGTGGCCGAGACCGTCCCGGCTGCGATCCGCCTCGCGCGGCCGCTCGACCTGCCCGCGCCGCTCCCCGAGGAGCAGGCGCTCGCCGAGCTGCGGCGCAAGGCGGAGCGAAACCGCGTGGCGAGGCCCTTCATCGGCATGGGCTACCACGACACCCACGTGCCGGCGGTCGTGCTCCGCAACGTCCTCGAGAACCCGGGCTGGTACACCCAGTACACGCCCTACCAGGCCGAGATCTCCCAGGGCCGCCTCGAGGCGCTCCTGAACTTCCAGACGATGGTGGCCGACCTCACCGCCCTGCCCCTCGCGAACGCCTCCCTCCTCGACGAGGCGACGGCGGCGGGGGAGGCGATGACGCTGTGCCATGCGGTGGCGGAGCCCGGCCGGGACGGCTTCTTCGTGGCCGAGGACTGTCACCCGCAGACGATCGCGTTCGTGCGGACGAAGGCCGAGCCGCTCGGCATCGAGGTGCACGTCGGCCCGGTCGAGGCCGTGGACTTCGAGGCCCAGCGGCTCTTCGGGGTCCTGGTGCAGAGCCCCTCGACCGACGGCCTCGTCCGCGACGTCTCCGCCCTCGCGGGGAGGGCCCACGCCGCGGGGGCCCTCCTCGTCGTGGCGACGGACCTCCTCGCCCTCACCCTCTTCCGCCCGCCCGGCGAGATGGGGGCCGACGTCGCCCTCGGCTCCGCCCAGCGCTTCGGCGTGCCGATGGGCTACGGCGGGCCGCACGCCGCGTTCTTCGCCACGCGGGAGGAGCACAAGCGGCACCTCCCCGGCCGCCTGGTGGGGGTCTCGAAGGACGCCGAGGGTCGCCCGGCCTACCGGCTGTCGCTGCAGACGAGGGAGCAGCACATCCGCCGCGACAAGGCCACGAGCAACATCTGCACGGCCCAGGTGCTCCTCGCGATCATGGCCTCGATGTACGCGGTGTGGCACGGACCGGAGGGGCTGCGCGCGATCGCGCGGCGCGTGCACGGCCTCGCCCGCGCCCTGCAGGCCGGGCTGCGCAGGCTGGGGCTCGACGCGGGCGAGGGGCCCTTCTTCGACACGCTGCGCGTGCGCACCACCGCCGAGCAGGGGGCCGCCGTGGTGGCGCGGGCGCGGGAGAAGGGGCTCAACCTCAGGTCCTACGAGGACGGCTCGGTCGGGATCGCCCTCGACGAGACCACGCTCCCCGGCGAGGTCTCGCTCCTGCTCGAGTGCTTCGCGGGAAAGCCCCTCTCCTGGACCGTCGACGAGCTGGCGGGCGAAGCGCAGGCCGTGCCCGCGGCGCACGCGCGGACGAGCCCGTTCCTCGGGCACCCCGTGTTCCACCGCTACCACGCCGAGCACGAGATGCTGCGCTACCTGCAGCGCCTGCAGTCGCGCGACCTCTCGCTCGCCCACTCGATGATCCCGCTCGGGTCGTGCACGATGAAGCTCAACGCCACGTCCGAGATGATCCCGGTCAGCTGGCCCGAGCTGTCGCGCCTGCACCCCTTCGCCCCCCCCGACCAGGCGGCCGGCTACCGCGAGATCTTCGCCGACCTCGAGCGCTGGCTCGCCGAGATCACGGGCTTCTCAGCGGTCTCGCTCCAGCCGAACTCGGGCGCGCAGGGCGAGTACGCGGGGCTCCTGACCATCCGCGCCTTCCACCTGAGCCGGGGCGACGTCCACCGCGACGTGTGCCTCATCCCGGTCTCGGCCCACGGCACGAACCCCGCGAGCGCGGTGATGGCGGGCTTTCGGGTCGTCGCGGTGGCCTGCGACGCCCACGGCAACATCGACGTCGCCGACCTGCGGGCGAAGGCCGAGCAGCACAAGGCGGCGCTCGGCGCGCTCATGGTCACCTATCCCTCGACGCACGGCGTCTTCGAGGAGGCGATCCGCGAGATCTGCGCCGTCGTCCACGAGAACGGCGGCCAGGTCTACATGGACGGGGCGAACATGAACGCCCAGGTCGGCCTGACCCGGCCGGCCGACATCGGGGCCGACGTCTGCCACCTGAACCTGCACAAGACCTTCTGCATCCCGCACGGGGGCGGGGGGCCCGGGATGGGCCCGATCGCGGTGGCCGCGCACCTCGCGCCGTTCCTCCCCGGCCACCCCGTCGTGAAGACGGGCGGGGAGCGCAGCCGCGGGCCGGTCGCGGCGGCCCCGTGGGGCAGCGCCTCCATCCTCTGCATCTCGTGGGTCTACATCCGCACCATGGGCGCACCCGGCCTCAAGCGCGCGACCGAGGTCGCGATCCTCAACGCCAACTACATGGCGAAGCGGCTCGAAGCCCACTACCCGATCGTCTACACCGGGGCCAGGGGCCGCGTGGCCCACGAGTTCATCCTCGACGGACGCGGCTTCAAGAAGGCGGGGATCGAGGTCGAGGACATCGCCAAGCGCCTCATGGACTACGGCTTCCACGCGCCGACGATGTCGTGGCCGGTGGCGGGCACGCTGATGGTCGAGCCGACGGAGAGCGAGTCGCTCGCCGAGCTCGACCGGTTCTGCGACGCGATGATCGCGATCCGGCGGGAGATCCGGGACGTGGAGGAGGGACGCATCGCGGCGGAGCAGAGCCCGCTGCGGCGCGCCCCCCACACCGCCCGCGCCGTGACCGCGGAGCAGTGGGGAAGGCCCTACACGCGCGAGCAGGGCGCCTTCCCCGCGCCGTGGGTCAAGGAGTCGAAGTTCTGGCCGTCGGTGGCGCGGATCGACAACACCTGGGGCGACCGCAACCTCTTCTGCACCTGCCCCGCGGTCGAGGACCTCGCCCGGTAGGGCGCCCCGTGGCCGAGATCCGGCGACGGCCCGGACCGGCGGGGGCCTCCCCCCGCCCGGCGCCCGCGAGGCCGGCTTCGCGCGGCCCGGGTCTCGTCTCGCTCGTGCTCGGGCCCGCCGCCCTGACCCTCGCGGTGACGCTCCTGCGCCTCGTGGGCGAGCTGCGCGAGTGGTCTCCCGCGTGGTGGAGCCGCCTGCCCGGCGGAGGCCTCTCCCCGCTCGGGATCACCTGGCTGCCCCCGCTCGTCGGCCTCTACCTCGGGTGGCGGCTGTCCCGGGCGGGGGTGGCCGCGCCCTCTCCCGGGAGGGGGCTCGGGCTTCCGGCGGGAGCGCTCGCCGCCGGCTTCCTGCTCGCGAGCCTCGCCGAGCGGGCCTTTCAGCCGTCGTGGACGGCGAGCTACGTGCTGTGGGCGGGGGCGGGTCTCGCGGTGGCCGCGGCGTCCTTCGCCGCCTGGCCTGCGCTCGGACGGGCGCTCGTGGTCTACGCGCTCGCCGCGCGCGTCCCGGTGGTCCTCGTGATGGCCGTCGCCGCCTGGCGGGCCTGGGGCACGCACTACGACGCGGTGCCCCCCGGCTTCCCGGCCATGCCGCCGCTCAAGCGGTGGCTGTGGCTGGCCCTGCCCCAGCTGACCGCCTGGGTGGGGTGGACGCTCGCGACGGGCGCCCTCGCCGGCGCCGCCGGCGCTCGCCTCGCGCGGCGCCGCGGCTGACCGCGACGGGCCCCTCGCTCCGGGGGCGGGGCCCGGCTATAATCGCGCAACCGGCGGCGCTTCAACCGGTTGGGAGAAGGCGCGTTGTACTCGGCGATTCCCACCTACCACGAGCGGCTCGACCAGCTCACCGCGCAGCTGCGGGAGGTGGGGCACCTCGCCCTGATGCTGATCGACGCCTCCGAGCTCGCGCAGGTCGAGCACGACTACGGCTCGCGGGCGTTCGAGGAGGTGCTCACCGCGGTCAGCTCCCTCGTGGCCGAGCTGCAGGGCCGCGAGGTGCGCAGCTGCGACCTGCTGACGCTCAACGAGCGGGGCGGCAACGCCTTCCTGCTCTTCCTCGCGCCCCGGCGCGGCGAGGACGAGGGCCGGCCGCGCATCCACGACCTCGAGGCGATCACCCGACGCGTGGCCGACGAGATGAACCGCAAGCTCGCCGCCCTGCGCTCCCCGTACCTGCGGGGCCGCCGCAAGGTCACGGTGGGCTTCGCCGTGGTGTTCCACAACCCGCTCATCATGGCGGAGCGGGTGGTGGCCCGCCTCGTGGGAGAGGCGTGGGAGAGCGTTCGCATCCAGAGGATGCAGTTCGAGTTCCAGACGCGGTGCCGGCTCCAGGACGTCCTCCTCGGCCAGCAGATCTCCACGGTGTTCCAGCCCATCGTCGACCTGCAGCGGGGGGGGCTGCTGGGCTTCGAGGCCCTCTCCCGGGGCCCGGCCGGCACCCAGCAGAACAGCCCGCTCAACCTCTTCGAGGCCGCGGCGGCCACGGACCTCGTGTTCGAGCTCGATCGCCACTGCCGCCGCCGCGCCCTGCGCACGGCCCGCGACCTCCCCTCCCCCCACCGGCTGTTCGTCAACGTCGTGCCCGCCTCGATGTACGACCCCGACTTCCAGGGGGCCGCCCTCATTCGCCTCCTCGAGGGCCTCGGCCTCTCCCCCGGGCGCATCGTGCTCGAGGTCTCGGAGCAGTACGCGATCGAGAACTACACGCTCTTCGTCGAGGCCCTCCAGAACTTCACGCAGATGGGCTTCTCGATCGCGGTCGACGACATCGGGGCCGGCTACTCGGGGCTCGAGAAGATCGCCCACCTCAACCCGCGCTACCTGAAGTTCGACATGCAGCTCGTCCGGGACATCGACGAGAGCCACGTCAAGCGCGAGATGGCCCGCGCCCTCAAGACGTTCGCGGACAAGATGGACTCGCAGATCATCGCCGAGGGCATCGAGCGCGAGGGCGAGAAGCGGGCCTGCGCGGAGCTCGGGATCGACTTCGGGCAGGGCTACCTGCTCGCGCGCCCCGCGCCGCTCGACACCTTCGACCTCAGCGCGACGACGCCTTCCGCAGCCGGATGAGGCGGGCCGCCTCGAGCCGCGCGGCCGCGTCCTTCTCGCGCCCGCGGTCCGTCGGCCGGTAGTAGCGGCGGCCGGCGAGCGCCTCGGGCAGGCACTCCATCGCCGCGACGCCCTCCGGCTCGTCGTGCGCGTAGCGGTAGCCCTTCCCGTAGCCGAGGTCCCTCATGAGGCCGGTCGGCGCGTTGCGGATCGAGGGGGGCACGGGCTCCGCTCGCGTCTCGAGGGCGTCCTTCGCCGCCTCGGCGTACGCCACGTCGAGCGCGTTGCTCTTCGGCGCCGCGGCGAGGTACACGACGAGCTCGGCGAGGGCGAGCGCCCCCTCGGGCAGCCCCACGAAGTGCACGGCCTGCTGCGCGGCCACCGCCACCAGGAGGGCGAGCGGGTCGGCCAGGCCCACGTCCTCGGAGGCGAATCGCACGAGGCGGCGGGCGACGTAGAGCGGGTCCTCCCCCGCCTCGATCATCCGGGCGAGCCAGTAGAGCCCGGCGTCGGCGTCGGAGTTGCGGATCGACTTGTGCAGCGCCGAGACGACGTTGAAGTGCTCCTCGCCAGCCCGGTCGTACAGGAGCGCCTTGCGGGCGAAGGCCTGCCGCATCGTCGCGAGGTCGACCCGCCGCCCGCCGTCCTCGCCCGGCGCCGCGGTGGTCGCGGCGAGCTCGAGGACGTTGAGGGCGGTGCGGGCGTCGCCGTCCGCGGCCGCCGCCAGGAACGAGAGCGCGTCCGGGTCGGCCTCGACCCGCCAGGAGCCGAGGCCGCGGGGGACGTCCGCGAGGGCCTGGCGCAGGACGCGCAGGAGGTCCTCCGTCCCGAGCGGCCGCAGGACCACCACCCGCGAGCGGGAGAGGAGAGCCGCGTTCACCTCGAACGAGGGGTTCTCGGTCGTCGCCCCGATGAGGACGATGTCGCCCTTCTCGACGTGGGCGAGCAGCGCGTCCTGCTGCGCCTTGTTGAAGCGGTGGATCTCGTCGATGAAGACGACGGTGCGGCGGCCCTCGCCGCGCCGCCGCTCCTCGGCCGCCCGCAGGACCTCGCGCAGCTCCTTGACGCCGGAGAGCACGGCGCTCATCGCCACGAAGCGGGCCTTCGTCAGCCGGCGGATCACGAGGGCGAGGGTCGTCTTCCCGGACCCGGGCGGGCCCCAGAGGATGAGCGAGCGGAGCTGGTCCTGCTCGATGGCGCGCCGAAGGGGACGGCCGGGGCCGAGCACCTCCTCCTGGCCCAGGATCTCGTCGAGCGTGCGCGGGCGCAGGCGGTCGGCGAGGGGCGCGTCGGCTCGGGGCTCCCCCGGCTCTTGCTCCTCGCCGCGGGGCGCCGGCCGTCCCGCGTCGGGGAAGAGCGAGCCGCTCGCGTCGCGGGGCGGACGCGCCACGCTCAGCGCCCCCCCGCGGGGAACCCCCGCTGGCGCGCGGCCTCGAAGAGGACGAGGGCGGCGGCGGCGGCCACGTTCAGGCTCTCGACCGCTCCGGCGAGGGGGATGCGCACGAGAGAGGAGGCTCGCTCGATCGCGGCGGCCGAGAGACCGCGCCCCTCGCTCCCGACCACCACCGCCACGGGGCCGCGGAGGTCGGCCGCATCGTAGCGGAGCTCGCCGTCGGCCGCGGTCGCGACGACACGCAGCCCCCGCTCCCGAAGCGCCTCGATCTCGCCCCCGACCTCGCCCCCGCGCGCCACCGGGAGCCGGAACGCGCTGCCCATGGACCCGCGCAGCGCCTTCCAGGAGAACGGGTCGGCGCACCCGGCGGCGAGGATCGCCCCCGTCGCGCCGGCGGCCTCCGCCGTGCGGACGAGCGCGCCGACGTTGCCGGGGTTCTGCACGCCGTCGGCCACCAGCACGAGCGGGGTGCCGGAGAAGATCCTCGCCGCGTCGGACTGCGGCCGGCGAGCGAGGGCGAGGACGCCCCGGGAGGTCTCGAGCTCCGAGAGCGAGGCGACGAGGGCCGGGGCCATGCGGTGCACGCGGACGCCCCGGTCCCGCAGCGCGGAGACGACGCCGAGCGAGGCCGGCGACCGCTCGGCCTCGGGCGTCGCCACCGCCTCGACCACCGCGACGCCCGCGGCGAGGGCCTCGGCGACGAGCCGCGGCCCCTCGAGGAGGCACAGCTCGCCGCCGCGGTCCCGCCGCGCGCGCAGTCGCCGGTAGACCGGGTTCGCGCGGCTCGTGAGCGTCTGCGGGGGGGCCATCGCCGGAGGAGCCGTGATAGTATCACCGGGCGTTCGCCTCGCCCGGGGCGGGAGCTTCCACGGACACATGATCGATCTCAAGAAGCGGCTTCAGGAGGAGATCCAGACCCTCGAGTACGAGCTCAAGGTCCACCTGCCGAAGGAGATCCTGAAGGCGCGCGAGCACGGCGACCTGCGGGAGAACGCGGAGTACAAGGCGGCGAAGGAGAGACAGGGCTTCCTCCAGGCCCGGGTGGCGCAGCTTCACCGCCGCCTCGCCGCCCTCAACATGGTGAACCTCGACCGCATCCCCCGCGACAAGGTCGGGCTCGGCTCGGTGGTCACGCTCCGGCTCGAGGGCAGCGGCGAGCAGGTGGTCTACGAGATCGTGGTGCCGGAGGACTCCGACCCCGCGACCGGACGCATCTCGCCCTCCTCGCCGATCGGCAAGTGCCTCCTCGGCCACGAGGAGGGGGACGCGGTCGAGGTCAAGGTGCCCGCGGGGACGAAGGCCTACGAGATCGTCAAGCTCGTGACGATCCACGACCAGGCGGAGGCCGAGTCGCCCTCCGCGTGAGCCTCCCCGCGCTCGCGCTCGTCCCCCTCGCCGGCGACCCCGCGGGCGCCCTCGCGCGCGTTCCTCCGAGGCCCGGCGTGGGGCAGATCCTCGGGCCCGGGGAGAAGAGCCTGGTGCTCGCGACCGCCTCCAACCTCCGGCGCTGGGCCTCCTCCCGCCTCGGCCTCGGGCGGCCGCCTCTCGCCGGGCGCCGGCCGAAGACCGACCTGTCCGGGATCGCGACCGCGATCGGCTGGGCGGAGGCGGACGGGCCGTTCCGCCAGAGGCTGCTCTACGAACGGCTCCTGGCCGGCCTCGTCCCCCTCTCCGCGCGCCGCGACCTCAAGCCTCCCGCCTTCCTCCACCTCGACCCCGCCGAGCGCTTCCCGCGGGTGAGCGTGCGGCCGGCCGGGACCGGGGCTCTGTTCGGCCCCTTCCGCGACCGCCGGGCGGCCGAGAAGGCCAGGGACGCGCTCCACCGGCTCTTCCCGCTCCGCCCCTGCGACCTCGCGTTCGAGCCGGACCCCGCTCTCCCCCTCGGCCTCGCGTGCCTCTACGCGCAGGTGCGCTCGTGCGCGGCGCCGTGCCTCGCCCGGGTGAGCGAGGCGGACTACCGCGCGCTCGCCGCGCGGGCCGCGGCCTGGCTCGCCGACCCCCTCGCGCGCGAGGGCGCGCCGGCGGCCGTGCCGGCCGTCGTCGCCGCCGCGGACGCCGCGCGAGCGGTCGTCGTGGACGCGGGCCGCCTGACCGTCGGGCTCTACCCGGTCCGCGCCGGCCGCGTTCTCGACTCGGCCGCGGTCCTCGTCGGTGCGGCCGGGCTCGACGACGCCGTCGCCGCGCTGTCGTGGCCGGAGACCGAGGGCCCCGACGACTGGCCGTGGCTCGCCGCGTGGCTGCGCTCGCCCAGGGGGCGGGCCGGCTTCGTGCCCGCCCGCGCGGACCGAGCCGACCTCGCCGCCGCGGTGCGCGCGGCGCTTCCCGCGCGCTTCGCCGCCCCCGTCCGGGGTGGTAACGTAGGGCTGGCCCCGGAGGGGACGTGAGGGACTACTCGCCGAAGCGACGCACCGCGGTCGTCTTCGCGGGAAGCGGGTCGAGCGGCGCCTACCACGCGGGGGCGCTGCGTGCCCTCGACGAGAGCGGGGTCAAGATCGACCTCGTGGTCGGATCGGGCGTCGGCGTCGTGGCCGCGGCCTTCGCGGCCGTCGGCGGGGGGGCGCGGCTTCACGGGCCGGGCGGCTTCTGGACGGGCGTGAGCTGGGGCGCGTTCTACCGCGTGCGCCCGGTGCTGCGCCTCGCGCTCTCCCTGCTCGCGGTCTCGTTCGCGGTGTTCGCGCTGCCCGTGCTGCTCGGGCTCCTCCTCGGGATGGCGTTTCCGCTCCTCCTCATCGCCGACCGCGTCGCCCCCGGCGCCGCCTCGCGCGCTCTCGGCGCGCTCTGGGTCACGCCGGAGGCGCTGAGCGGCCCCTACCTCGCGGCCCAGGCGGTGCCCGTCTTCGCCCTCGCCATGCTCGCGATCGCGGTCGCCACGGCCGCGCTCGTCCGGGACCGCCGCCGCTTCGCCGAGGCGTTCGAGTCGCTCCTCGACTCCCGGCCGGGCCTCGAGAGGCTCAAGCGCAGCCTCTGGAGCGTGGCCCGGGGCGCCGCCCTCTCGGGCGCGGTGCCCGGCGAGAGAGAGCTCGGCCGCCGGTACGTCACCCTCCTGGCGGAGAACCTCGGGGAGCCCGGCTTCCGCGAGCTCGTGCTGCGCACCGCCGACCTCGACCGCGGGAGCGCGCTCGCCTTCACCGTGCTGCGCGAGGAGGGAGAGGATGCGAGGGCGGCGGGCCGGGGGGCGCTCCGCGGGGCGGTGGACCTGCGGGCGGAAGGGCACGGCGAGCTTCTCCTCGACGCCCTCGCGACCGGCCTCCTGTGCCCGACCGCGACCGAGCTGCGGCGGATCACGTTCCCGAGGGGATCCGCCCTCGCCGGGGAGACCCACCGCCTGACCGACGCCACCCTCGCCGGGGGCAGCGGGGTCGAGGAGGCGCTGGCCGCGGGCGCGGAGCAGGTCGTGGTCGTGACCGGGGTGCCGGAAGCGGCCGATCCGCCGGTGCGCCGGCGCGGCCCGCTCGCACGGCTCGACGCCGTGGCCCGCACCCTCGAGCGCCGGGTCTCCGAGGAGATCGAGTGGGCCGGCGCGGGCGCCTCGGTCGACGTCTGGGTCGTGCGGCCGCGCAAGCGGTCGCTGGGGCCGATGGAGCTCGACGGGGCGAGCGATCCCGCGACCGAGGTGCGTCAGACGACCGAGGACCTCGTCGAGCTCGGCTACCGCGACGCCTACGCACAGTTCGTGGAGCCCGTGGTCGGCCAGTCGCCCCTCCCGCAGCGGGAGGAGGGAAAGTACCGGGACACGCAGCCGGTGGGGCTGTAGCCGCGCCGCCCGCGCGGCAGCCGGGGGAGACGATGAGCGAGCGGGGCCGGGGAACGACGGCGGTGCACGGCGGGCGCGATCCCGCCCCCGGGGCCCTCGCC
Source organism: uncultured Acidobacteriota bacterium (assembly GCA_964561785.1). GTDB lineage: Bacteria > Acidobacteriota > Vicinamibacteria > Fen-336 > Fen-336 > DATBSL01. The sequence goes on from CAZLRF010000022.1 coordinate 74,834, forward strand.
GCGCCGGTCGTCCAGTCCTCGACCTTCGCGTTCGCCTCCTCGGCCGAGATGCGGCGCCACCTCGAGGGGGACGACGAGCTCTTCCTCTACACCCGCTACGCGAACCCGACCGTGCGCGACCTGGAGGAGGCCCTCGCCGCGCTCGAGGGGGCGGAGGCGGCCCTCGCGCTCTCGTCGGGAATGGCCGCGATGACGACGGCCCTCACGTCGCTGTGCAGCGCCGGCGACGAGGTCCTCGCGAGCAGCTCGCTCTACGGCGGCACCGTGCGCCTCCTGACCGGGCTGCTGCCCCGGTTCGGGGTCTCGTCCCGCTTCCTCGGGCGCGAGGAGATCGAGCGGCTCCCCGACGTCGCGGGGGAGCGCAGCCGGGTCCTCGTCCTCGAGAGCCCGACCAACCCCGCCCTCGAGGTGCTCGACCTCGCCGCGGCCTGCGCCCGGGCGCGCGCGTGCGGGCTCGCGGTGGTGGTCGACAACACCTTCGCGACGCCGTTGCTCCAGCGGCCCCTCCTCCTCGGGGCCGACCTCGTCGTGCACAGCCTCACCAAGGCCCTGGCCGGGCACTCCGACGTGATCGGGGGCGCGCTCGCCGGGGCGCGCGACACCGTCCTCGCCGCCCGTGCGACGATGAAGGACCTCGGCGGGTGCCTCGACCCCCACGCCGCCTTCCTGGTCCGACGGGGGCTCAAGACGCTGCACCTGCGCCTCGAGCGCCAGTCGGCGAACGCGCTCGCCCTCGCCCGCCGGCTGGAGGGCCACCCCCGCCTGCGCCGGGTGCTGTATCCCGGGCTGCCGTCGCACCCCGACCACGAGGTCGCGCGGCGGCAGATGGCGGCCTTCGGCGGGATGGTGACGCTCGTGCTGGAGGGCGGGCTCGCCGCGGCCGAGCGCTTCTACGACCGCCTGCGCCTCGTGGCGCGCGCCGCGAGCCTCGGCGGGGTGGAGACGCTCGCGAGCCTCCCCGTCCACACCTCCCACTACGGCCTCACCGAAGAGCGCCTGCGCGAGGCGGGGATCGATCCCGGCATGGTGAGGCTGTCCGTCGGCGTGGAGGACGTCACCGACCTCGTCTGCGACGTGGAGCAGGCGCTCTCGGCCTGAGGCCCTCGCATGCTGCCCCCGCTCCAGCAGCAGCTGCTGAGCCTCGGGCTCGTGGGCCTGGGCCTGTACTTCGGCGTGCAGGTCGTGCGGGGGCTCGCCGGCTACATGCGGTACCGGCGCCTGGCCGCCACCGCCCTCGTGACCTGGCCCGGGCCGCGGCCCGCGCTGTACCCGTGGCTCGTGCTGCTCGGGGCCTCGGGGGCGGTCGTGGCCGCGATCAACGCCGCGATGGGCAGGCCCATCCTCCACGTGGTCGGCCTCTCCCTGATGGCGGCGTACTTCCTCGGGCTCGTGCCGCTCGCCCGCGGGATCCGGCTCGGGCTGTACCGCGACGGGGTGTGGGCGCACCGCGGCTTCCTCCCGTGGGGAGCCGTCGCGCGGATCGCCTTCGTGGAGGGGGAGCAGGTGGTGCTGCTGCTGCGCCCGCGCCGGGGCGGAGCGTCCTACAAGCTGCCCGTGCCCCCCTCGGAGTACGGGGCGGTCCGCAAGATCCTCGACGAGAAGGCGCGCTCGGGCATCCTCCACCTCGACCCGGCGATCCTCGGCCTCTAGGCCGGCCCGTTTTTTGCGTTTCTTCACGCCCGCGCCCGGCCCGGTTCGTCGTATCCTTCGGGGTCGATGCTCTCCCCGGTTCGCCTGACTCGAGACGTGTCCCTCGCTGCCGCCCTCGCCCTCGTCGCGGGTCTGTCCGCGCTCGCGCAGGAGCCCCCCCGCTCGCACGTGAGGGCCACGCTGCTCGCCGAGGCGGACGCCGTCCGGCCCGGGCAGCCGCTTCTCCTCGGCATCCGCCTCGAGATGGAGGAGGGGTGGCACACCTACTGGAGGAACCCGGGGGACTCGGGCCTCGCGACCCGCGTGCGCTGGCGGCTCCCCCCGGGTTTCGAGGCGGGGGAGATCCAGTGGCCGCGGCCGGGGCGCTTCTCCACCGGACCGCTCGTCAGCTACGGCTACGAGCGCGAGGTGCTCCTCCTCGTCGAGGTGAAGACGCCGCCCGCCGTGCCCGGGCGGGAGGTCCGGCTCGCGGGACGGGTCGACTGGCTCGAGTGCCTCGAGGCGTGCATCCCCGGCAGGGCGGAGCTCTCGCTCACCCTGCCGGTCCGGACGGCCTCCGCTCCGGGCCCCCACGCCGCGCTCTTCGAACAGGCGCGCCGCCGGCTGCCGGTGAAGGACGCCGGCTGGGCCTTCGCGGCGCGTCCCGGGGGGGAGGGCTTCCTCCTCGACGTGCGCCCGCCCCGGGGGACGACGCTTCGGGGGGCCTGGTTCTACGCCGTCGTCCCGCGGGTCGTGGACCACGCCCGTCCCCAGGCCCTCGCCCGGGAGGGGGCCCTGCACCGCCTCGCCGTGCCGCGCGACCCGAACGGCTCCGTGGAGCGTCTGACCGGGGTGCTGGTCGCCGAGACGGGAGCCGGCACGCGCGCCCTCGAGGTCGACGTGCCCCTCGCCGGCGCGACACGAACCGCGAATCCGAGTCACAAGGAGAGCAAGCCATGAGGAAGATCGCCTTCGTCGCCCTCGCCGCCGCGGCCGCGCTCGCGGCGGCCTCGACCGCCCCCGCCGACGCGGTGGTGGGCCAGCCCGCCCCCGCCTTCACGCTCACGGACAGCAACGGGAAGAGCCACTCGCTCGCCTCGTTCCAGGGCAAGACGGTCGTGCTCGAGTGGTGGAACCACGAGTGCCCGTTCGTGGCCAAGCACTACGGCAGCGGCAACATGCAGAAGCTGCAGAAGGAGTGGACGGGCAAGGGCGTCGTGTGGCTCACCGTGAGCTCCTCCGCCCCCGGCAAGCAGGGCCACGTCGACGGCGCGAAGGCGAACGCGCTGATGAAGGAGAAGGGCGGCGCTTCGACCGCGGTGCTCCTCGACCACGACGGGAAGGTCGGCAAGGCCTACGGGGCGAAGACCACCCCTCACATGTTCGTCATCGACCCCCGCGGGAAGCTCGTCTACGCGGGCGGGATCGACGACAAGCCGTCGACCGACCAGGCCGACGTCGCCACCGCGAAGAACCACGTCTCGGCCGCCCTCGCCGAGGTCCTCGCGGGCAAGCCGGTGACGACCGCGACGAGCGCGCCGTACGGGTGCGGCGTCAAGTACGCCGACTAGCCGCGGCGGCGAGCATCCCGCCGAGCCGCTCCCAGGGCGGCTCGGCGGGGCTCCACTCCATCCGGTAGACGGGCACCGCCTCCACGAGGCGGGAGACGACGCAAAGCGCGGCCGACCACAGCGGGGGGGCGAGCGGGACCGGCGTCGAGGCGAGAACGCGGCCCGCCGCGAGGGCGGGGGAGAGCCGCTCGAGCCGCAGCGTCTCGCCCTTCGCGAGGTCGACGAGGAGGGCGAGCGGCGCGGGGCGAGTGCGCGTCCCCCGGCCCTCGCCCCAGAACCCCGAGCGCACGAGGTCGAAGGGCGCGCCGGGGACCGCCGCGACCAGCTCGTCGGACAGGACCGGGAAGGGGGAGGTCCCTGCGAGGGTCGTCTTGCCCGCGCCCGAGGCGCCGAAGAAGCCGACGCCCCTGCCGTTCACCGCGACCCCCGCCGCGTGCAGGGGCAGGCCTCCCAGCAGAGGAAGGCGCGCCATCATCGCCGTGCGCACGACCGCCTCGAGCGGGTAGGCGCGCTCCTCGCGGCGAAACAGCCGCGCCCACCCCGCGAGAGGGTCGATCTCGGCGACGAGGCTTCGGTGGCTCAGGAGGAGGCGTCCGGACGACCACCGCTGCACCGCGGGCTCCCACTGCGGGTAGAGGGCGCGCTCGTCGCTCGCCCAGGGAGGGGAGGGGACGAGGTCGATCGCGAAGGGCTCTCCCGTCGCCGCGCCCTCGTCGGGGTCCAGCCGGGCGATCGCCTCGCGCTCGCCGGGCAGGAGCGCCTCGTCCGGGGTGACGGAGAAGCGGACGCCGCCCGCGCGGAACCTCACGGGGCGGACAGGCGCACCCGCTCCTTGATCTCGGCCTGCTCCCGGTGGTGGGGGTCGGGCCGGAGGGGGTCGCCGGTGCGCTGCAGGGCGAGGGCCGGACAGAACGGGAAGCTCGCCGGGGCCCCGCCCGCGGCGACGAGAGCGTCGTTGGCCTCGCGGGCGACCGCGGCGGCGTGGACGCGCTCGGGGGCGAGCGCCCACAGCTCCCGCAGGGGCGTCTTTCGCACGTTGCCGAGCGCCGCGCGGCGCCACTGCAAGCACGGGAAGACGTTCCCTTCGGGGTCGACCGCGAGGGTCGTGCGGCCGAGCCCGCAGTTCGTCCCTCCCGCCGCGCGCTCCTCGTGGGGCAGCGTGCCCGCCTCGCGCGCCGCCCGGAACAGGCGCTCGACCGCGGCGGGCGAGGCCCGGTATCCGAGGGGGGCCTCGTCGCCGTCGTCGCGCGGCGTCAGCACGGGGTCGGCCCGCCACGGCACGCCGCGCTCCTCGGCGAAGCGACGCATCGCGTCCATCTCGTCCTCGTTGAGCCGGGTGAGCGGGGTCTTGAGGACGACGCTCACCGACCGCGCGAGGAGCCGGTCGAGACCGCGCCTCATCGCCTCGAACGAGCCGGGGGTGCCGGTGGCGCGGTCGTGGGTCGGCGCCCCCGCCCCGTGCAGGCTCAGCTCCACCGCGAGCGGGCGCAGGGCGGCGATCTCGGCCGCGAGCGCCTCCGTCACCAGCGCGCCGTTCGTCAGGATGCGCAGGGCGAACGCCCGCTCGCGCGCCGCCCGCCCGACGTCGAGGAACGCGGGGTGCGCGAGGGGCTCTCCCCCGGTGAGGGCGACGTAGAGCGTTCCGAGCGCGCGCAGATCGTCGAGGACGCCGCGCCACTCGGCGCCCGAGAGGCCGCGCCGGTCGTGGTGGCGGGGGTTGTAGCAGAACACGCAGCGCCAGTTGCAGCGGTAGGTGAGCTCGAGGCTCGCGGAGAGCGGCTGCGCCCGCTCCATCGCGACCTGCTTGAGCCGGGCGGACGGCGTCCAGGAGAGGGCCATCAGGCCTCGACCACGAGCCCGCGCTCGCGCAGGGACGAGACGAAGTCCCGTACGTCGTCCCGGGCCCGGGCGGGCTCCGCGTCGAAGCGCTCGACGACCGCGGCCACGAGAGCGTCCTCGTCCCGCTCCTCGAGGAGCGACCACACGAGGGCGCCCGTCGGGTTGAGGCCGAGCACCCGGCCCTCGGCGAGGCTCATGAGCACGGCTTCCTCGCCGATCCTCTGCCAGGCGACGTCGGGGTGGCGGCGCAGGGCCACGCTCAGCTGGAGACGGGGCCGACGGCGGTGCAGTCCGGGCCGCCCGCCGGCTGCTTCTGGCAGCCGCTCATCAGACTGGGCTGGGCTTCGAGGGGCTGCTCCCAGGTCACGGCCGGCTTCTCGTACGGCAGCCGCCGGGCCGGGCGCGTCCCGGCCGGGTCCGCCGTGCGGTCGCTGCCTTCGCTCATGCCTCGAACCCCCCGCGCCCTGTCAGTGTAACCCCGGCGGCGCGCCCACGGAAGAGGCCCGCCGCGACGGCCCTC